>JBBROO010000006.1:0-87575 GCA_038229295.1 Chthoniobacterales bacterium
CAATCGGGCGAGATGTCGCAGCGCTTCGTCGAGTTCGTCATGATGCAGGCGCAGAACGCCGCGCTCTTTCTCGGACAAATTCCGAATCCGAAAACGGGCGAAGGCGAAGTGAATCTCGAGCTGGCGAAAATGTTTATCGATCAACTCGCCATGATCCAGGAAAAGACGCGCGGGAATTTGACGAACGAGGAATCGACCGTGCTGCGCAATGCGATTTCGAATCTGCAAATGGCATTTGTAGAAGTTTCGGAGCATGTCGCGAAAGGTGGCGGACAAACCGCGCCGCCGACGGAAGAGCAGCCGACGCCGCCGGAAAGATCGACAAGTACTCCAGCGGAGACGCCGCCGATTGCTTCGACCGAAACTGAGTCGAAGAAAAAATTCACCAAGAGTTACGGTTCCTAACCGTGCGCGTCCGCGCGGTTTGTCATCCCAAGCGGAGGCGAGGGACCTCTCACAGAATGATTGAGCGTTCAACGACTCCAGCGTGCTCTAAGCTGCGAATGTGAGGTCCTTCACTCCGTTCAGGATGACAGCGCACAGCTTGTGATGACGCCATGTGCGATTTAATTAGGTGCCTGCAATGGAAAAAAAAGGTCGGCAAGGGAAAAAGAAGATCGCCAATCTTAAAACCACGACCGATCCGGTCGAGGTCGCGGAGGACGCGGGCTTGCGCTACGTCAGCGACAGTCAGCCCGGTTACACGCGCAAAGCGAAAAGCGACGGCTTTGAGTATTTCGACACCGACGGAAAACCGATTCGCGATGAGCAGCGGGTGTTGCGAATCAACCGTCTCGCCGTTCCGCCGGCCTACACCAAGGTTTGGATTTGTCCTTCGCCGAACGGCCACATTCAGGCGACCGGCTGCGACGCGCGCCGGCGAAAGCAATATCGCTATCATGAACGCTGGCGGGACGCGCGCGATGAGAACAAATACGAAAAGATGGCTCTCTTCGGTGAAGCGTTGCCGAAAATTCGGAGACGGGTGGAGAAAGACCTCAAGCTCCCCGGGCTGCCCCGAAACAAAGTGCTGGCGACCATCGTGCAATTACTCGAGCGCACTTTCATTCGTGTCGGCAATGAGGAATACGCGCGCGAAAACAAATCGTTTGGCCTAACGACGATGCAAGATCGACATGTCGATGTGAAGGGATCGAAACTGCGCTTTCGTTTTCGGGGCAAGAGCGGGATTAATCACGAAGTCGACGTGACCGACCGGCGCATCGCCAAAACCATTTCCAAGCTGCAGGATTTGCCCGGCCAGGAATTGTTTCAGTACGTCGATGACGAGGGCGAGGTCGGTAACATCACATCGCAAGATGTGAACGCCTACCTCAAGGAAATCACGGGCGAAGATTTCACGGCCAAAGATTTTAGGACATGGGCGGGAACGGTGCTGGCGGCGATCGCGCTCCATGCCGCCGGCGATTTTGAAACGAAGCAGCAGGCGAAATCGAACATTAAGAATGCGGTGGCCGCGGTCTCAAAGATTCTTGGGAACACGCCGGCGATCTGCCGAAAATGTTATGTGCATCCCGCGGTGTTTGAATCGTATCTGAGCAAGAACGCGATCGAGGGCCTGAAGGAGAAGACGGAGGAAGCACTCGAGAATGCAGATGTCGATCTTCGTTCGACCGAGCCGGTCGTTTTGAAATTCCTACAGGCGCGCCTGGCGAAGAAAGCGGCCTAACGACCACCGCTCGAAGGCGTCGGTTTCGCTTTCGTGCTCTTACGCACGGTGATGGTGGCTTCGCTCGGCGAAGGCGCTTTCTCCGGAGATTTTTTCGAGCTCGGCCAGATGAGCCGCCACGGTTGCGCTTTCACGGTCTCGCTCAGCTCGGTGATGTTGCGACCGACCGGCTCGAGATCGCGCATGGTCGATTTCAATTTCTCGGACGAATCGCGAAAGTTTTGCAGCGTCACTTTGATGTTGTCGTTTTCGGTCAGGCTGCTGCTGATCTTCTCGATGTTCTTGAGCGAATTAGAGAGCGGCCCGTCCGGTTCGGTAAGATCGACAAGGTGGTCGCCGAAGGTTTTGAAGCGTCCCAGTGCTTGATTCAACTCCGAGTCTTCATCGGTGATCTTGCTCAGGTTTTGCGCGGTGTCCTCCAGTTCTTTCATCGTCTTGGTTGCTTCAGTCGCGACCGGTTGAATGATGTCGAGCATTTTGGCAGCGGCCTCGGCGAAATCGGGAGTGCGTTGGCCCGCGAACATTTCTCCGTCATGCGCGCGGCCGGACGTTTCGGTTCCCTGCGTGATGTCGATCGCCATTTCGCCTAACAAACCCAGCGAGATCATGCGCGTAAGCGCGTCGCGATAAACAAGGGCGCTTTTGTCCACCTGGACATCGATGCGGACTTCAAATTTCGGTTTGCCATCGGCCGGCGTCGGCGTGGCGGTCGCATCCGGAGGGCGAATGGTGGCGGCCGCTTCCTGCGCGCGCTGGTCTTCTTCGCGCGAAACGGGCGAATACAATTTTTGCACCTGTCCAATCTTGCGGCCCGCGAGGAGAACAGGGGCGCCGAGTTTGATTCCGGATGCGTTGTCGAAATAAACCCGATAAGTCACTAACGGTTTAAACAATCCGGGCGCGCCCAAAAGAATGAGCACGGCGACGACAACGACGACCGTGCCCACGACGAGCAGGCCGGTCAGAATTTCATTTCGTCGCAATTGCATCTTGGCTTCCTTCCAGAATGGGGCCTTCGGTGCTGCCGCTCAAGAATTGAGCGACCACCGGGTTGGTCGACTGTCGGAATTGTTCAGGCTCTCCATCTTCAATAATTTTACCCTGATATAACATAGCCATTCGTGTGCCGATGCGAAAGGCGCTTTCCATCTCATGCGTGACGATAATGGAAGTGACTTTGGATTTCTCCGTTAGGCTGATGATTAATTCATCGATGACCGATTTGATGACGGGATCGAGGCCCGCCGTCGGTTCGTCGAACAAAATTAATTCCGGATCGAGCACGAGCGCGCGGGCCAGGCTCACGCGCTTGCGCATGCCGCCGCTTAATTCCGACGGCATCTGCTCTTTCGATTCGGGCAAACCGACCAGCGCCAGTTTTTCATCCACGATCTGGTCGATCTCGTCCTGGGATTTTTCGGTCAATTCTTCCAACGGCAGCGCGACGTTGTCGCGAACATTGCGCGAGCTGAGCAACGCGGAGTATTGGTAAACCATTCCGATCTGTCGCCGCACTTGTTGCAATTTGCGCCGGCGCAATCGCGTGATTTCGAATTGTTGAAAGAAGACTTCGCCCGCGCTCGGATAAAGAATTCCGAGAATGAGACGTAGGATGGTGCTTTTGCCGCTGCCGCTTTGGCCCATGACGACGAGGCGATCGAGTGGCCGCACTTCCAGCGAAACGCCATCGAGAACTTTTTTTTCTTCGAACTGCATTTCGACATCGCGCAGTTCCACCACGTTCGGAGGAGGCGCGCTCATGTCGGAAAAAAGACGGTGTAAACAATGTTGTAGACCGTGTCGAAACCGATCACGGTCGTGATCGCGGTGACGACGCTGGACGTGGTCGATGAACCGACGCCGGCCGCACCGCCTTTCACCGCGAGACCGCGGTAGCATGCGATCCCGCCGATGAGCAGACCAAACATCAAACTTTTCAGCACGCCGGTGACGATGTCGCGAATGAGCAGGGCTTCGCGCACAAGATCGAGAAAATAGACGAACGCGATGCTGAAATATGCGTGCGAAATTAATCCGGTCGCAAAGATGGCAGCGATATTCGAGACGGTGGAGAGGCACGGCATCAGAAAAAAAAGCGCGAGCATGCGCGGCGCGACCAGAAAGCGCAACGGGCCGATGCCCATCGCTTCGATCGCCTCGACTTCTTCGGAAACTTTCATCGTGCCGAGCTCGGCCGTGAACGCCGCCCCGACTCGCGCGGCCAGCATGATGCCGGTAATGAGCGGACCGAGTTCGCGGGTGAAAGCGATGGCGACGAGGCCGGGGACGAGACGCTCGGTGCCGAAACGTTGCAATTGATACCCGGTCAATAGCGCCATCGTTAGGCCGAGAAAAAATGAAACCAGTCCGACCAGCGGAACGGACTCCACGCCGGCGCGTTCGGTGTGACGGAAAAAACTCTCCGCGCGAAAGGGCACACGGCCGCTGCGGATGCGATCGATCGTTTCATCGAACGTGTGAACAATGAACCAAAACATGGCGCCGACTTCGCGCAGAAAACTTCGGCCGAGGTGACCGATGCCTTGCACGACCACGACCGGATTCCCGGACAAGGTCTCGCTGTTCTCGTTATTCGCCATGGTCAGGAGATTTTGCAGTAGATGTCGATCTTGCGCCATGTCGATCTTGCCATTCTCTTCGAACGAGGCGAAGAAACGCGGTGGCGTTTAAATCGTGGATCGCGATCGCGTTGATCATCGCGCCGCTGACAAAGGTTATGAGCACGGAGCAAAACAAATTCGGTCTCGTCATTCACGGCGGCGCCGGCACGATCGAGCGCGGCAAACTGACGCCGGAGCGCGAAAAGGAATATCGGGCCGGGCTCGAGCGTTCGCTCAAAGCCGGTTACGAAATTTTGAAACGCGGCGGGTCAAGTCTCGATGCGGTTGAAGCTGCCGTGCGTGTGATGGAGGACGATGCGCATTTCAATGCCGGCAAAGGCGCGGTGTTCACCAGCGCGGGAAAGATCGAGATGGATGCCGCCATCATGGATGGAAAAACTTTGCAGGCTGGCGCGGTCGCGAGTTTGAAGCACGTCAAGAACCCCATCAGTCTCGCGCGTCTCGTCATGGAAAAATCAAAACACGTGATGATGGATGGAGAGGGCGCGGAGAATTTCGCGAAGGAGCACGGCGTGGAGCTCGTGGACGAAAAATATTTTTTCTCACAGGAACGTTTCGATGCGCTGCAAAGAATGAAGGAAGCCGAAAAAGGCGGCGGCAGCGGCGGAAAGAAATTCATCATCAC
Source organism: Chthoniobacterales bacterium (assembly GCA_038229295.1). Taxonomy (GTDB): domain Bacteria; phylum Verrucomicrobiota; class Verrucomicrobiia; order Chthoniobacterales; family UBA10450; genus JAJPGZ01. Next base: position 4,958 of record JBBROO010000006.1, read on the forward strand.
CGATCAAGATCGACATGGAACCGTCGGCGCCGTCGCGCTCGATCAACAGGGAAACCTCGCGGTCGCGACTTCGACGGGCGGCAACACCAATAAACTTCCGGGACGCATCGGCGATTCGCCCATCATCGGCGCCGGCACCTACGCGAACAATGCGACCTGCGCGGTTTCGGCCACAGGCGACGGCGAATATTTTATTCGCGCGACCGTCGCGCATGACATCTCCGCGTTGATGGAATATCGAGAAAAGTCGTTAGCCGACGCCGCGCAGATCACGCTCGACAAAGTCGCGAAGCTCGGCGGCACCGGCGGATTGATCGCAATCGATAAAAACGGAAACATGGCGTTGCCTTTCAACACATCTGGAATGTATCGCGGACAAATCGGCGCGGACGGCAGGTTCGTGGTCGAGATTTACAAGTAGTTGTAGGGGCGGCTGTCTCAGCCGCAAAATCTGATGAGTTGCGCGTGAGGACACGCGCCTCTACACCTTTCGTCGATCATGTTGGCGCCGTTCTCAGTCGTCATTCCCGCTTTCAACGAAGCCACGCGCATCGGCGATTCGCTGCGATTAACGCTCGAATATTTGGCGAACGTCTCACCGCAAAGCGAACTCATCGTCGTCAATGACGGCTCGACCGATGAAACATCGACAATCGCACGTCGTGTTTTAGACAACGCCGACATCGAGACGCATCTGCTCGAGAATTTTCCGAACTGCGGCAAAGGCGCGGCCGTTCGACAAGGATTACTCGCTGCGCAAAAGCCGATCGGATTATTTTTCGACGCCGATCTGGCGACGCCGCTGGAAGAAATTCCAAAGATCATCGAGCCGATCGCAAATGAAGATGTCGATCTTGCCTTCGGTTCGCGGGCGCTCGATCGCAAATTGATTGGCCGACATCAACCGTGGCGACGCGAACAAGGCGGTCGCGTTTTCAATTTGCTCGTTAGGCTAAGTTCCGGCCTGCCTTTTTGGGATACGCAATGCGGCTTCAAAGCATTTCGCCTGGAGGTTTGCCGACCCATTATCGAAGCCGCGCGCATCGATGGTTTTGCCTTCGACGTGGAGCTGATTTATCTCGCGCACCGCGCCGGATTGCATCTGCGCGAAATCCCGGTGCGCTGGAATCACGTCGAAGGAAGCAAAGTAAATTTCGCGCGCGACAGCGTGGGTATGCTGCGGGAGGTCCTCACGCTCCGTAGGCAAAGCGGCGCGCAAGAGTAGATGTCGATCTTGCGCGCCGTTTGAAATTGCTCGGAACTATTTCTTAACGATCTCGGCGTTCTCCAGCATCGCCATGCCGTCGCGTTCGGCGAGTTTGCCTTTGAGCGTGACCGTTTTGCCGGCGAATTCGGCGAGTTGATCGTTGATCGGCTTATGCTCGCCGACGACGAGATAGGCTTTCCCGTTCTCGACGATGCCGACCGGTCCGCCGCCCTTGATGCATTTGCTCGCGCAAGCGGCGTGTTTGTCGCCCGTCGCGTTGTGATCGACGTAGCACATTAGGTCGACAACTTCGCCGGTCACTTCTTTGGAAGCGCCGGTGTCGAGTTTATCTTTGCCGTGCTCGCTGTGCTCGTCATGGGCGAGCGCAAGCGGAGCGGTCGTTAGGGCAACGATGAATGTGGTCGCGACTGCAACCTTGAAAATAGTGGGCCGATTCGAAGTGGATGTAAACATGTGACGAATCTCTGCCGATTCATCGCATGGTCAATGTCCCTTCTCGATCAAATCGGCGAACTGCGAAAAGAAATACGAGGCGTCGTGCGGACCAGGCGCAGCTTCGGGATGATATTGCACGCTGAAGATCGGCAACTCTTTGTGGCGCATCCCTTCAACTGTGCCGTCGTTCAAATTGATATGCGTGACTTCGACTTCGTTAGGCAGCGAATCGGGGTCCACCGCGAATCCGTGATTTTGTGAAGTGATGGCAACCTTGCCGCTGCGCAAATCTTTCACCGGCTGGTTCGCGCCGCGGTGGCCGAACTTAAGTTTGAATGTCGATCCTCCGAAAGCGAAGCCGAGAACCTGATGACCGAGACAAATCCCGAAGATCGGCTTCCGTCCCATCAATCCGCGCACCGCTTCATGGGCATAGGAAAGTGCGGCCGGGTCGCCCGGGCCATTCGACAAAAAAACGCCGTCCGGATTTAGCGCGAGAACTTCTTCCGCTTTTGTGGCGGCCGGGACAACTGTGACAGCAAAACCTTTCTGTCGAAGTAGCCGCAAAATATTTTGCTTCATTCCGTAGTCATAGGCGGCAATACGAAAGCGAACCGGCGGAAGATGCCCGCCATTTCCATTAGCGGTCGACCACGGCTTGCTCAGTTCATCGTTCGGATCCCATTGGTAAACTTCCGGTGTCGAAACTTCGCGGACGTAATCCATCCCGATAACGCCTTCGCCTTTTACGGCGCGTTGCGTTGCCTCTTCCGGCGAGATTTGCTCCGTCGTTAGGCAAGCTTTCATCGCGCCGCGGGTGCGCAGATGCCGCGTCAGCGCGCGCGTGTCGATTCCCTGCACACCGGGGATGTTCGACTTTTGCAAATACTCTTCGAGCGACATTTCCGAGCGCCAGTTGCTCGGCGCTTCGCTCAGTTCCTCAATGACGAATCCGCGAACGTGCGGCGAGCCGCTTTCCTGATCGAGCGCATTCGTCCCGTAATTTCCGATCAATGGATACGTCATGGTCACGATCTGTCCGCGATACGACGGATCGGTTAGCACTTCCTGGTAACCGGTCATCGAAGTGTTAAAACAAATTTCGCCGACACTGGTCGACGTTGCGCCGAAAGATTCGCCCTCGAAATATCTTCCGTCTTCGAGAGCGAGGAGTGCGCGCATTGGCGGGGATTGTCGATCTTAGCGCGGGAATTTCAAATCGTTCCCAAAGAAAAATGCCCGAATCGAATATCGACTCGGGCATTCGTAAAATTTTACCCCGCAGGTGCCGTTAGGCGGAGGACCCGTCCCTTTGGTAAAGGGCGGATGACCGTCACGAAGAATCTGACTTCCAACGAAGGCATGTCATCATCAGCGCAACTGAGCCTCCTTGCTTAATTAACTATCGGTTCGGGCATGCCACCTGTATCTCGAACATCGCAGGGTAAATTTTGAGAATCGTTAATTGAGCGTTGTCGGAAAGCACTGGTTTCCTGCGCAACGCTCAAGCAACGACTCTCGCTTTTCAAAGAACTACTCGCGCAATTCTGCGCCGATTTCGTGCCGCAACCGCTCGCGAATTTTCGCGTGCGCCGCGCTCACTTCCTCGTTCGTCAGTGTGCGAGTTCTGTCTCTGTAAGTCAATCGATATGCGAGCGACTTGTGGCCGTCACGAACTTCGCCGCCGCTGAATAAATCGAACAACGCCACGCTTTCGAGCAATGCTTCGCGCGGGTTTTCAATCACGCGCGCGATCTCCGCGTGCGTGATTTTTTCGGGAACAATCATCGCGACATCGCGCGTCACCGCCGGAAAACGCTCGAGCTCGCTAAATTTCGTCGCGGCACTTTGCGTGTTTAAAATAAGATCGACATGAACTTCCGCGACGAGAGTCGCGCCGGTTACGTTTGCTTTCGTTGACGAAAGTTGTCCGGCAAAACCGATCGTCCGATCGCCGGAAAAAACTTCTGCTGCAAGCGCTAGCTCCGGGAAATTCGCTTGGCGCAGCGACAGATTTGGCACCACGCGATCCAACGCGCCTTTCAGGTCGAAGAGATCGAGACGCCGGCCATTCTGCGATCGCCAATCAAATTGCGCGGATGAATTGCCCCAAAGCAGAATCGCGAGATGCCGTTCTTCTTTGGCCGACGGAGGAATGAATGCGCGGCCGAGTTCGAAGATCGCCACCTTCTCGGCGCCGGCGCGAACATTTCGACCAAGCACTTCGACCAGGCCGCTGATCAAACTCGGTCGCAGCGCGACGTGATCTTCGCTCAAAGGATTGCGCAACTCGACGGCGTTGTCGCTGAAAGCGGCCGCGCTTTTTGGGATCAATTTTGACGTGCGCGCTTCGGAGAGTCCATGCGCAACGAGCCGATCACGCAAAGCCGATTCCAAATCGTGTTCGCGATCGGCCTCGCTCGATAGTGTGAAGCGGCTGCGATCTGTTCCGGAAATATTTTGCACGCCGTGCGCACGCACCACCTCCTCGATAAGATCGACATCGCGTTGCAGATCGCGGCGATAACTCGGAATGCTCCATGTCGATCTTTTGTTTTTGCTCAAACCAAATCCGGTGAGGATTTCATCCACGCGTTTCGGTTCGACTGAAATTCCGAGAAGCCGATCGCATTTTTCGTAAGCGAGCGAAACGTCCGCCGGGTTCGCCGGCAATTCGCCCGCGATGGAAATTTCTTTCGCCGGAATTCCGCCGGCAATCTCGCGCATCAATTCCGTCGCGCGCTCCGACGCACGCAAAATCATTCCCGGGTCGACACCCCGCTCGAAGCGATAACTCGCGTCGCTCGGAAGATTCAAAGTGCGCGCAGTTCGGCGAATGCTCGCAGGCGAAAAGTAGGCCGCTTCGAGCAACACACATTTTGTCGATTCGCTTACGCCAGTTTCTTCGCCGCCCATCACGCCGCCGATTCCGACCGCGCGTTCGTTGTCGGCGATGACGAGATTGTCCGGCTTGAGCGAATAGGTTTTGCCATCGAGCGCGAGAAATGTTTCTCCGTCTTGCGCGAGCCGCACATTGATCCCGCCTTTCAATTTGTCCGCGTCGAAAGCGTGCGTCGGTTGACCGAGATCGAGCATCACGAAATTCGAGATGTCCACGATGTTGTTGATCGAACGAATCCCAACGCTTTCGATTTTCGCGCGTAACCAATCCGGACTCGGCCCCACTTCCACATTGTCGATCTTGCGCAAAGAGAAAAACGGACACTCGCGCGTCGCGTTGATCTTTACATTTGGCGTTGTAGCTGCCGCCGTCTCTGGCGGCAGATTCGTTTTGATTTTCTTTTCCGTAAGCGCGGCGATCTCACGCGCCAATCCAAAATGGCTCAACAAATCCCCGCGATTCGGCGTGATCTCGACATCGAGAATCGTGTCGGCCGGGAAAAGATCGACAATCGGCGCGCCGATCTTTGCCTCGGGCGACAAAATCAAAAGCCCGCTGGCATCTTCGCCAAGTCCGAGCTCGATTGCGCTGCAAAGCATTCCTTCGCTTTCGACGCCGCGCAGTTTGCTTTTCTTGATTTCCAAACCGTTAGGCAATTTCGCGCCGGGCGACGCCAGCGGAACTTTGTCGCCGACTTTGTAGTTCTTCGCACCGCAAACGATCTGTCGTTTCGTGCCGCTGCCGTCATTCACTTCGCAAACAGTGAGACGATCTGCGTTCGGATGCTGCGATGATGCGGTGATTTGCGCGACGACCACCTTGTCGATCTTCGCCCCGCGTTCTTCGATTCCTTCGATCTCGACGCCGGCGAGCGTGAGCAGCTCGGCCAGGTTGTCGATCTTGTCCGGAAGATCGACAAACTCGCGCAGCCAGTTAACGGAGAATTTCATTCTTAATGCGTTGTCATCCCGAGCGGAGCGAGGGACCTCGCAAAAGCAGATCGATCTTCAAATAACGCTCGATGTGATTTGCGTGCTCGGTCGTGAAGTTGTGAGGTCCCTCGGCGTCTGCGCGCCTCGGGATGACACGCGTTATTAGTTTTTGGGTAGGTCGTCATGCGAATTGTCTCAAAAAGCGCAGATCGTTTTGCGCGAAGAAACGAATGTCGGGAATGTCGAACAAGATCATGGCGAGCCGATCCATGCCGAGCCCGAAAGCGAAGCCGCTCCATTTTTCGGGATCGTAAGCCGCATCGCCGCGCGCTTTGTTCACTTCTTCGAACACGGCCGGATGCACCATTCCGCAACCGCACACTTCGATCCAACGTTCGCCGCCCTTGAGCGCTTTGGATTTCACATCGACCTCGAAGCTTGGCTCGGTGAAGGGAAAATAATGCGGACGAAAGCGCACCGCTGTTTCCGAACCGAAAAGTTCGCGCATGAGAAATTCGAGCGTGCCTTTGAGATCGGCGACGCTGACGTTTAGATCGACATAGAGACCTTCGATCTGATGAAACTGCGCGCTGTGCGTCGCATCGACTTCGTCGCGCCGATAGGCGGCGCCGGGCGCGATGACGCGAATCGGCGGCGGCGCGGCTTGCATGGCGCGGATCTGCACGGTCGATGTGTGCGTGCGCAGCAAACGGCCGTCCGGTAAATAAAATGTGTCCTGCTCATTGCGCGCCGGGTGATCGGCCGGGGTGTTGAGCGCGTCGAAGCAATGCCACTCGTCTTCCACATCGGGGCCGTCGGCGAGCGCGAATCCCATGCGGCGAAAAATTTGGATCGAGCGCTCGAGCATTTGGGTGAGGGGATGCAACGAGCCGGGTTCGTTAGGCGTGCCCGGCAGTGAGATGTCGATCTTAGCGAGCGATTCGGTTTCTTTTTGGGAACGAAAACTTTCGCCGCGGGCTTCGATCGCAGCGGTAACAGCGTTGCGAACTTCGTTCAACAATTTCCCGACGATCGGCTTTTCGTCTTTGCCGAGCGTTTTCATCTGCTCGCCCCACATCGAGACACTGCCGCTGCGGCCGAGATATTTTACGCGTGCGGCTTCGAGCGATTTGTCGTCGGAAGCCGATGCGATCTCGCGCAAGGCTTCTTCGCGAAGCTGTTCGAGTGGGTGAGTCATTGACCGCAAACGTTCAACGCTCAACGTTCAACGCTCAACGTCGAATTTCACAAGACGACGATGTCGATCTTGCGCGACTTACGCCGCTTTCTTTTTCGACGACTTCGATTTGTCTTCGAGCGCGCTCTTTACTTGATCGACAATCGATTTGAACGCGGCCTCGTCGGTGACGGCGATGTCGGCGAGAATTTTGCGATCGAGCCCGATGCCGGCGGCTTTCAGGCCTTCGGCAAATCGACTGTAAGTGAGTCCCTGCGCGCGCGCGGCGGCGTTGAGACGCTGGATCCAGAGATAGCGGAAGGTGCGCTTTTTTGTTTTGCGGTCGCGATACGACCAATACTTCGCCTTCATGGTCGCGTCTTTGGCGTAGCGAAAAAGTTTGGAGCGGCGACCGCGATAACCTTTAGCTGCTTTGACGACGCGTTTGCGTCGTTCCCGGCTGGCCGGGGCGTTGGTGGCTCTTGGCATTTTGTTAGGCCGCGAATTGCTTCCCGGCTCCTCGTTCAGCGAGTTGTTGTTGTTTTAGTATGTCGATCTTCGCGACCTCACTCGCTGATTCACGGAATTAATTCCGTAGGTGCGAAGACGATCCGGCGTCGGCGCCGAAGGCGGAGAAGTTAGGTGAGTCATTATAAATGACAAATAAATTCTGCCATCGGTGACGGGCGGCGGTTACAACTTTCGAATTGGCCGCTGATAGCTGGGATCGTAATATGCCTCGATGCATTGGCTGAATCGCCATCGTCTCTGGATCCTCGCCGGCATTTGCATTGTCGTGACGGCGCTGGTGGTGGTGCTGTATTACCTGCCCGATGTGCCGTTCGTTTCGCACGTCTGGCGCGGCGAACAATATGTCGAGGATTTGCTGCGCAAAGAGGGGCGCAAGACGCCGACGCGGTCCGATTTTGTTTTCCTTGGGATCGACCAGAGCAGTTTGCAGTTGCCGCCGTTATTACCGGAAGAGTTGGAGCACAACCGCGCGTTTCAGCTCATGACCGCGAAACCATTTCCGTGGTCGCGCGAAGTCTGGGCGCTCCTCCTCGATCGCCTGATGGCGGCAGGCGCGCGAGTGGTCATGTTCGACGTTATTTTTAGTTCCGAAAGCGAGGGCGATCCGTCCCTGCGGGCGGCGTTGGACCGTTACCGCGACAAGGTGGTCATCGGTGCGAACTTCGATTTTTCGGCGCGCGCGCAGGGCAGCGGCGTCGCGCAGAATGTTCCGCCGGTCAAATCGTTGATCGACCCGCCACAGATGATGGACGATCGCGTCGGGTATGTCGTGCTGTTCCCCGATTTCCTCGACAACAAAATCCGCTCGGTGCGCTACACCATCACCGATATGGAATTGGCGAACCTGCCTCCGAATCCGGGCGAGGTCGCGTACGTCGCATTAAGCGCGCGCGCGTTGGAAAAGATGGGACGTGGTGCGGACGTGCCGCGCGATTTGAAAGTGCGCGTCATTCGTTTCAGTGCGCGAGAAGCTTACAACCCGGTTCCGCTCTATCAGGTTTTCGACGACAAATTCTGGCACGCTAATTATCAAGACGGCGCGTTCTTTAAGGACAAGGTCGTGATCGTCGGATCGTCGGCGCAAATCGCGCACGACGTTTTCGACACGCCGCTCGGACCGGAAACGGCGGGTCCGGTTTTGCATTTGCACGCGCTCGCCGCGGCCTTGGCGCACGAATTTTTGTACGACACTTCGCTTTCGGTGAAATTCGCGACGGTTATCGCCGCCGGCATTTTTGCGTTCGTTCTTCTCGCGGTCGTGCGCCGGCCGCTCGTGTGCTTGATCACACTGTTGGGGGTTTGCCTCGTTTTCCTCGCGCTGGTCCGGATTGTTTACGATGGATGGGGCGCGCTGGTCCTGGTGGTGCCGACCATGACGGCGTTCCTGATTAGCGGGCTGTTCGGTTTGGCTTTCGAATACACGCTCGAGATCATGGAAAAATTGCGCACGCGTCGCACGCTCGAGCGCTACGTATCGAAGAATCTGGTCAAAGAAATTCTCGAGAACCCGGACAGTTATTATCATTCGCTCCTCGGCGTGCGCGTTCCCGCGACGATGTTGTTTTCCGATCTGGTTGGTTTCACCACGCTGGCGGAGAAGGCCGATCCGGAAGCGCTCGTTAAGCAGTTGAACGAATACCTAACGAGGATGACGGCAGTCGTTTTCAAAAATGGCGGCACGCTCAATAAATTTATTGGCGACGCCATCATGTGCGTTTGGGGAAACGTGCGCAGTTTCGGCGTGGCGCAAGATGCGAAGAATGCCGTGCGTACCGCGCTCGATATGCGGCGCGAGCTGCAGAAATTAAATGACGGCTGGAAAACGGAAGGTCGGATGGGGCTCGGGATGGGGATCGGCATTAATCAGGGCGAAGTCATCGTCGGAAATATTGGCTCGCACGAGCGCATGGATCCGACAGTCATCGGCGATACGGTCAATCTCGCTTCCCGACTCGAAGCGCTCACGCGAGTTTACGGAGTCGATATTCTGGTCGGCCCGACCGTGAGCGAATTAGTGCGGGATGAATTTTACCTGCGCTCGGTCGCGCGCGTGCAGGTGAAAGGAAAATCACTGCCGGTCGAAACGTTCACACTCCTCGGCGCGCGCAATGAAGATGTCGATCTTGAGTTATTGAAATGGGTCGAGTCGTACGAAGAAGGCATTCTGAAATTTCGCGATCGCGATTTCACCCAGGCGAAAATCTTGTTCTCCCGCTTCCTCGAATTTTATCCGGACGATTTCCTGGCCAAGATGTATCTCGAACGCGCGCTCGAGTACGAGCAGCAGCCACCGGACGAAGCCTGGAACGCGGTCGAAGTGTTTAAGAAGAAATGATTTCTCAGATGTCTCGCACGACGGCCACAAAGGCCACAAAGAATAATTTACGCCCGCGACCTTTGTGTCCGTTGTGGACTTAGTGCGAGAATCCTTCTCAGTAGCCAAACTCATTAACGCGGCGTAGAGAACTCGCGTGAAGAGCGCGCCAAAAAAATTCCATTTCCTTGGGATTTGCGGTTCGGCCATGGGCTCGGTCGCGGCCGCGTTAAGCGAGCGCGGATTCAAAATCACCGGCTCGGATGAAGACATTTATCCGCCGATGTCGATCTTCCTAGAAGAGCGCGGCATCGCGTTGCACGCCGGCTATCGCGCGGAAAATATTCCAGACGATGTCGATCTTGTCGTCGTCATCGGCAACGCGATGAAGCGCGGCAATCCCGAAGTCGAAGCGGTGCTCAATCGCAAACTCTTTTACGTGTCGCTGCCCGAAGTTTTGCGAAATCATTTCCTGCGCGGCCGTCACAATCTCGTCGTCACCGGCACGCACGGAAAAACAACGACGACCGCGTTGCTTGCCTGGATCATGGAAAAGGCGGGACACAAACCCGGTTACCTCATTGGCGGCATTCCGAAAAATCTCGGACAAGGCGCGCGCCTCAACGATTCGAAATATTTCGTCATCGAAGGCGACGAGTACGACACCGCGTTTTTCGACAAGCGTTCGAAGTTTGTCCATTACCTGCCCGAGCTTCTCATCGTAAACAACATCGAGTTCGATCACGCCGACATCTTCAAGGACCTCGACGAAATCAAACTGAGCTTCCGCCGTTTGCTCAACATCGTTCCGCAAAACGGCATGGTGTTGCTCAATGGCGACGATGCGAATTGCGTGGACGTGGCAAAGAATTGTCTGGCGCAGATGGTCGAGGTCGGCTTCTCGAAGAATTGCGCGCAACGCATCCGCGACGTCGCCTACGATGGCGAAGGCTCGACCTTCACGCTCGGCGATAAAACATTTCACATCCCGCTCGTCGGCGAATTCAATGTGCGCAATGCGGCCATGGCCATCACGGCGGCGCAATTTTATCGCGTACCTCAGGGCAAGATCGACAACGCGCTGAAAACTTTTTCCGGCATCGCGCGCCGGCAGGAAGTGCGCGGGGAAGCGCGCGGCGTGAAAGTCATCGACGACTTCGGGCATCATCCCACCGCGATCGCGCAGACGTTGGAAGCATTGCGTCACCGTTTTCCCGGGCATCGGCTCTGGGCGATTTTCGAACCGCGCTCGAACACAACGCGGCGCGCGATTTTTCAGCAGGAACTGCCGGACGCCTTCAAACTGGCCGATGGCGTTTTCATTTCTCAAGTGGCTAGGCTGAATCAACTTCTGGAGAACGATCGGCTAAAGCCCGAAGCGGTGGTCAAAGCCATCGCCAGCAACGGACGCCCGGCCTTCTACGAAAAAGATGCGAACGCGATTGTTGATCGAATCGTGCCGCTGTTAAAGCCTAACGACGTCGTGACCGTGTTTAGTAACGGCGGCTTCGACGGCATTCACGAGAAGCTTCTCGCGGCGCTCCGAATCTCTAAGGAACGCAGGAAAGCAGGAACAGTTTCGTAATCGGTTTCCTGCTTTCCTGCTTTCCTGCCTTCCTGAGCTATTTGTCCGCCGCGCTCGTGTGATCGTGCACAATGCGCCAACCTTCCGGCGTTTTACGAAAGACGAGCGTGAAACGCCCGTGCGGATTGTCGATCTTGCGTTTTAATTCCCAACGTCCAAGCGCGACCGCGACATCGTCACCAAGCGGGCGAATCTCGAGATCGGAAAATGTCAGCGTTCCCATTTTCTCGCGATCGGAATATTTCGCTTTGTAGCGATCAAGCACGGTTTGCCAGCCGCGCGTGACTTCATCGCCGGAAACAAAAACCGTTTCAGTCGAACGCCAATAGCCATTCATGAAGGCATCAATGTCGCCGCGGTTCCATGCCTCTTGTTGCGCTTCCATCACGGCGCGGATGTCGTCGTTAGGCGCGGCGCGCAATTGTGCTGCCATTCCGAAAAGCAATCCGCAGGTGACGATGAAAGATTTAATCATGTGGGATCGCCTGGGCGATGACGCGCGCATCCAGGACGATGTTGTTCTCGTTCTCCCAAATTTTGGTTTGCTCGACAAGGTCGGACAAAGCCGAGTGTGCGCTCGGCGGATCGCCGACGGCGATTTCGCGATACCAGCGCATGTCTTCAGCGGCTCGCGCCGAACCGTGACCGACGATGATAAGATCGACATGGTACTTCTCGATGAAGTCGCGCAGTTCCTCCGGCCGCGATGTCTTGAATGCGCGCAACAGCGCCTGACCGCGCTCGCGAAAAGTTCGGTAAAAACCCTGATGATATGGGACCGCATATTCTGCGCTCACGAGCACGGAGCGGTGCGCCATCGTCGGAATCATGTCGGCCTCATCTTTTAATGTCGCGATCACGCTCGATGTTGGCCGCGTGCGCAGAAATTGGTAAAGTGACGGCGACTTCGGCTGGAGGTAGTAATTGGCTGGAAATGTTCCCATCAGATTTGGAGCAATGATGACCGCGGCGACAATGAAGCACTGGGCCACCCATGCGAACCGTCGCCAGCGCCTAACGAAATCCCAAATCGCGATGAGCGCGATGGCGGCGATCATCGCGAGCAAAATCCGGAAGACCCATTGCGAATAGCGCGCCGGTAGATGCAGGCGGAAGAGAAACAGATGCGCGGCGCTCCACATCGAGATTGCCGCCGCGGCGATTTGTCCAAAGAGTAATGTTCTTTCGAGGGAAGAAATTTTCGCCGAACAAAATAATAACCACGATCCACCGAGGGCGAGGGCGAGGATGTGTGCCGGAATGGCGTTGGGCAGGAGCCCGCTGCGCGCGTCGAGAAACCAAAAGCTGAAGTTGTTGTTGGTGAAAAATTGCGAACGGCCGTGGCGCAGAAATTCCGGCAACGCGCGCGCGGATTCGCGGGTGATGACCGGTCCGTATTTTGAAATCGCGGATGCAAATGGAAGCAATACCGCGGCTACTGTAATCACGCCGGCGAAAGCGATGACGTAATCGCGCCGGTTGCGCGACAAATGCAGATGTCGATCTTTCATTACCAGTAAACGCGCGCAGAGAATTCCGGCGGAAACAAAAGCAGCCTGCGGGTAGATCAGACCTTCGAGCGCGAGAACCAACAGGCACGCGATGAAAGATCGTCGCAGAAGAAGAAGCATGAAGGCGAGAAAGAGCGGGTAAACAAAAGCGCGCGGTGTCGCCGAGCTGACGTCGTCCTTCAGCCAGATGAGCTGACCCAAAAGAACGCTCGCGAAAAAAGCGCCGCGCGCGTCCGACATCCATTGCACGAATAATTTGAAAGCGAGATACGCGGTCAGGATTCCGATTGCCGTCGGAAGAATTTTCGAGAGCAGCAGTGGCTCGATGCCGACTTTGGCGAAGATCCAGTAGAAGAATTTGTAACCGGCGGGCGCGACGGCTTGAAAATAATCGGCGATGAGATCGTTAGGGAACAATGCGGGGTCGACGAAGCGTTGCATCCAGAAAACGTGCTGGCGGGCGTCGTCCGCGACGAGATTCGGCAAACGAAAAGCCTGATGCAGCGCGAGGACACTGTAGAAACAGGCGACCGCCATCGCGGCGAAGAGCCAGCGACGTTCGTGCTGGCGATTGTCGATCTTATCCATTTCGGTTTCCAAGCCGGGCCAGGTAGCGATGCAATAATGGAAGACCGGCGACGCCGGGAATGATGTAACGCGCGGTGCAGAGAAGTCCGAGCGCGGCGGCGATGGGCGCGGCGAAATACGGCTGGAAAAGAAAAATCAAAGCGGCATCCCGCGTTCCGATTCCAGCAAACGTGAGCGGCAATAATCCCGCGAGAAGGGCGAGCGGCGCGAGCGCAATGCTCACGATGAACGGCGCCGAACCGCGCAGCGCGAGAATGAAAAGCCAAATTTGCAACAGATGAACGAACCAAATGAAGATCGACATGGCGGACACGACGAGGACGCGCTGTCGATCCGACCAAAAAAAAGTCTGCATCTCCTTCCAATCGACTTGGAGCGTTTTCAACTTGTCGATCTTGAAAACAACGTCGGCGAGATGCCGCGATGCGAGCAACGCGATTCCTGAAATGAGTCCGGCGATGATTGCGAACGCCAACGCGTAGAAGAGCGCATCTTTGCGCGGATAGAATAACAGTCCGAGCGCACACCAAAAAAGAAGCGAGAGCATGTCGGCCGCTTTTTCGAAAATGACGAGCGAGAAAGTGAGCGCGCCGCGCGCGTTTTCGTTTTTCATGAAATACGCTTTGGCGATGTCGCCCATCTTCGATGGCAAAATCATGTTAAGTGTGCTGGCGACGAGGATGAGGCGATTGGCTTCGATGAAACCGATGTTCGCCGCGGGCGGCGCGAGAATTTCGAGACGCCAGGCTGTCAGCAACGTGAGCGGAACGACCATGGCCAGACTAACGAACAGGTAACGCGGCTCAGCGTTGGCAAAAACGGCCGCGAGCCGGTGGATGTCGATCTTATAATAGATGGCGGCGAGAATGAGCAGACTGATCGCGACGGTGATGAGTTTTCGAATCACGCGCGCCTTTGCACGATGAGCGGCTCGCCCTCTTTGAGCGCGCGAACGCGATTCGTTAGGTCAAGCCACGGCTGCAATTGCCCGCGCTGAAAGGTGCGGCTCATCGCCACGTAAATTGAAGTCTGATCGGGACCGACGGTGGCGCTGGCCACGTCGCGCCAAGTTTCCGCGTCAACGCGATCGTTGATGTGCCACTCGTTTTCGATCCACTCGAGTTTTCGTTCGAAACGAAAGGGCGCGGTGTTTTTGCCGGTGATGAGCACGCGTTGCAAAAGCGCGCGGAGAAAATTTGGTGCGATGCGGCCGATGGTGAGATTTAGCACGCGCAGGAGAATCAATTTCGACGGCGTCATTTGTTTTTGTTTTGCCCAGCCCATTTGGCCCCTAACGAGCAGGCGACCCGGTTGCACTTCGCTTTCATAGTTGTCGATCAAATGAGAGACGGCGGTTTTGCCGTCGCGCAGCCGCAGGGAAATTCCGGTGTCGGAAAGAGTGAGTTGGTCATCGCGGAATAATTTGAAGACGCCGCCTTTGTTCAGGGAGACGTAAAGCTGAGTTGGTTGGCGGCGGTCGATGACGATGCCGGCCTGTGGTAACTCGACGCGCGAGTGTGCACGGGGAGCCGGAACGGGGCGCTCATATATATAGTCGCGAGCTGCGAGCAAATAATTCCAGGCGTGATGACCGATGATGCGATCGTCGCTGTAACAAGGCGCGCGACCCTCGCGAAGTCCGACGAGAAAGCGATCGTTCACCGCGAGGGCTTCGGGTAACCAATGCCCGGCGAGCTCGAAGCCGTGCGGGAAAAAATTGTAAGTGTTTCGGCTGCCGTACTCGCCGCCGAAAGAGCCGTCGGGATGAACGAAGTTCGACAACAACGAGACGGAGCGACGGATCCCGTTTTCTAATTGCGTGCTCGGCGCGATCTGATGAAGGCGCGCGAGACAGGAGAGCGTGAGCGTGTCGTAGCCGGGATCGAAACCTTCGTATTCGGGAAACCAGCCTTCGCTCGTTTGCCAGGAAAGCAGTTCGGCGATGCGTTCGTCGCGCGCGCGCATCAACTTGTCGATCTTGCATAAACGTCCGACGACATCGCAGCACAGCGCGGCGAGCGCGTGATGGTTGCTCAAGCGGCCTGGTTCTTTTCGTGAGGCCAGCCAATTGGCGCGGCGCGCGAAAAATTCCAGCGCTTCGTCGGATTCCATTTTGATGAGGGCGTAGGCTTCGGCGCACGCGAGCAAGGAGAAGGCCGCGGCGCCGAGCGCGCGTTCGTTAGGGAAATAATCGTCGCACGATCCATCGGCGTGGCTGCTGCGCGCGGCGAATAGAATTCCAGCGCGCACGCATTCGCGCACAGAATCGCGGCCGAAGAAAATGTTGTCCGCAAGATCGACATCGACGGCCAGGGCAAGCGGCCAAACGAATTCCTGCGACATCCCGGAAGGGAAATCGGCGACTTTGTAATGCCAGTAGTTGCGATCGAAGCAGCCGTAGGTCGGGCTGTGCGGATTCCGGTCCTGCAGCGTGAGTAGCTTCGGGATTTCGTTAAGCGCCGCGCGAGCGAACAATTCCGAACTCATGAGATGCGGTCGCGGTCCCGCTTGTTGAATTCGAGGCGACGCATCCGCAGCTGAATGTCCTCAAGCAATTTCCGATTTACGGAAAGGAGATCGGCGACAAGGCCGACGATGATCAGTTGAATTCCCGCGAGCAGTAGAACGGCGGCGGCGACCAGACTCGGGACGTGCGCGCGATTAGTCCCGCCAAAATAAAGAACGAGCCAACGCACGCTCAGGACGAATCCGAAGACGAGCGGCAGCGCGCTGAGCGCGAGGAAAAATCGGAGCGGGCTGTAGCTCATGAAAATACGGACGATGGCACTGAGCGAACGCGCCACGTACATCGACATGCTCTTCATGAGACGCGACGGGCGCGATTGCGGATTGGTGCGGATTGGCACGGAAATGATGGCCATGTTTTTTTGGCCGGCCTGGATGATGGTTTCGAGCGTGTAGGTGTAACTCGAAAAAACATTGAGGCGAATGGCGGCGGCGCGGGTGAAGGCGCGGAAGCCGCTCGGGGCATCGACAATTTCGGTATTGCTGGCGACGCGGACGACCCAGCTGCCAAGTCGTTGGAGGATTTTTTTTGTGCTCGAGAAATGTTCGGTTTCGGCGATCGAGCGCGCGCCGATGACGATGTCGGCTTTGCCATCGAGGATCGGCTGAATGAGTTTGGCAATGTCGGCGCCGCAGTACTGATTATCGGCATCGGTGTTTACGATGATGTCGGCGTCAGCGACGAGACTGGCTTCGATGCCGGCGGCAAAAGCGCGAGCGAGCCCTTGATGCTGTGGAAAATTTACCACGTGCTCAACTCCGTGTTCACGGGCGACATCCAGGGTGCGATCGGTGCTGCCGTCGTTGATGACGAGGCGTTCGATGATGTCGATCTTGTCGAGCGCGCGGGGAAGATCGTGCAACGTCGCGGCAAGAGTCGCCTCTTCATTGAAGCAGGGGATTTGGATAACGAGTTTCATCGCACGCCGCTCTGGCCGGCTCTTCTATTAGCAGTGGACAAGCGAAAGCGTCCAGCCTGCGCGCGGGCGCTGGGTGTTTCCTATAGGTGAAGCGGGTTGACCGTGCTATTATGAATACGTAAATACGGCTGTGCTGAGACTTTTTTTTGTAGCGGTGGTCCTGTGTGCGGTCACGTGCGGCGCGTTTGCGCAGGTCCGGCCGGTGGCCCCACCCCGCGCCACGGCCACGCCGACGCCCGCAAACAAGGATGACGATGATGACGCGCCCGCTTCGGGGCCGGCCGCGGTCGCCAGCGCTTCCACGCCAATGCCGCTCGCGATCGCGACGCCGCCTCCGCCAGTTCCAACGCCGAATCTGCCACCTCAATCCGCGTCGACAACGTCCCCGCCGCCCGGTGCTCCCAATCTGGTGCGGTTGCAATTTCCGAACAGCGATGTCGATGATGTCCTGCGATTATACGAGCAACTGACCGGATCGAAATTAGTTAGGGACAATTTCGTCCAGGGCAAGGTCAACATCTTCATTAGCAAAGATGTTCCGCGCGAGGAAGCGATCAAGATCATCGAGATCAATTTGTTAATGAACGGCTTTTCGCTCGTGCCGGCGGGCAACGGCATCGTGAAAGTCATCGGCACCGGAAAAAATCCGCGTATGAGCGGGGTGCCGATTATTTCGGACGAATCGCAAATCCCGGATGGCGATCATGTCATCAGTTATCTCTTCAAATTGCGCTATGCCGACCCGCAGGAACTGCAGCAAATTCTGCAGCAATATTTGCAACCGCAGCAGCCCTACACGTCGGCGTTGCCGTTGCCGAAGGCGTCGGCGATTTTGGTAACGGAAAATTCCAGCGTCATCCGCGCGCTCGTTCACATCATCGAGCAGGTGGATGTCCCGCCGGCCGAAGTGGTGAGCGAGTTCATTAAGCTCGAGCGGGCTGACGCGAGCAAAGTGGTGGACATGCTGGGCGATATTTTCGAAAAAGGAAAACAGCAGAATGGCAATCAACCGGCAGTGCCCGGCAGTGTGCGCGGCGTGCGGCCAGCGCCGAATCCTGTCCCGCAGCAAGTGAATGTCGAGAGCGACATCGCGGGGTTGACCGCCCTATCGGAAGAATCGGTCGTCGTCGGCAAAATCAAACTCACGCCCGATGTGCGCACAAACCGCATCCATGTTGTGACGCGCCCGATCAACATGCCGTTCGTGCGCAAGTTAATCGCGGAGTTCGATGCCAATGTGGAATTCGCCAAACCAGTGACGCGGCCACTGAAATATATTTCGGCGGGCGATGTGTTGCCGGTGTTGGTGCAAGCGTTGACCGAGCCGGGAGCACAAGGCGGCGCGGAAGGGGCGCTGCCCGGCAATCCGGCCAACCCTCAACAACAACAGCAGCAAAATCGACAAAATCGGGGCGGCACGCAGAACAATCCATACAGCGGCGGACTTTCCAGCGGCAGTGGAGGCAGCGACAGCAATCTGAATGTCTCCGAAGAATTATCGACGACCGCGACCGACACGACGCCGAAGGCAGTCACGGTCGGCAACGCCAAGATCATCGCCGACCAACGCGCGAACACGATCATCATGCTCGGCAATCGCGAGATCGTCGTGAAAGTGCAAAAAATTCTCGACGAGATGGACGTCAAATCGCCGCAAGTCGCGCTGAGCACAGTGATCGGCGAGCTCACGCTCCACAACGACGAGGAGTTCGGCGTCGATTACTTTTTGAAATACAAAGACAAAATGGTGGCGACTTCACGGAATACAGGCGTGGCGATTCCGACGGGAACTCCGCAGACGATAACGACGAGGAGGCCAGACCCCTTGAATCTTCCGGACGGCAGGATCACGACGACGACGACCGTTCCGGGCGTACTCCAGCCATCAAACCTGATCAACTTCGCTCAGATTATTCAGCAGGTCGCCGGCGGCACCAACGTTTACGTGGCCGCAGGAAACTATCTGTCCGCGATCGTGCACATGCTTAACGCGACGGGAAATTTCAAAGTGATTTCGCGTCCGATGGTTTTTACGAGCAACAACAAGAAAGCAATCATTGCCTCGGGCACAGAGATTCCGGTTCCAGTCAGCACACTTTCGTCGGTCGTTAGTGCGAACTCGACCACCGGCACAAACATCGGCCAGCAATCGAATATTCAATTTAAGAAAGTCGCGCTCCAACTCGAGGTCGTGCCACTCATCAACTCGGACAAGGAAGTGTCGCTCGACATTTTACAGAAGCTCGACAGTCTCGCGGGCAGTCAGGTGATCGACGGCAATACGGTTCCCACCATCGCGACCCGCTATATTCGCACGAATGTGTCGGCGCCGAATGGAGCCACCATTGTCCTCGGCGGGCTCATCACCGACAGCAAGCGCAAAGATTATTCCGGCATTCCGATTCTCGATCGTATTCCCGTGATTGGAACTCTCTTTCGGACCACGAGCAAAATCAAAGATCGGACCGAATTGATTATTCTCATGCGGCCCGAGGTTACACTCACCCAACTCGACAACTATCGGCTGCGGGTGAAGAACGAGGATCGAATGCACTTCGGGGCCGAATTGGAACAGGATGATTGTCCGGATTGTCCGAAACCGGCTGGTGAAGATAAACAATTGCCGCCGCCCGATCTGCCGGCGTCGAAAGATTATTAACCATGAATACCGTCACGATGAAGATGTCGATCTTAGCGGTGCTCATGTTTGCATTTGGCCAAGTCGCCGCGCGCGCGAGCGATAACCCATTCTTTCATTCCACCGACCCGCTCGCGCCGCGCGATGAGTGGGGATTGCTTCACCAAAGCAAGGCGCTTTACTCCACGGATTTCGACAGGCGTTTGCCCTGGCGCCCGCTGTATTGGTTGGAGGGAAAGAATGATCTGACCAGGCAGCCCGCTTATGTCGGCGCGTTACAGCGCGACCTCCGCCGGCTCGGTTATTACTGCGGCGAGATCGACGGCATTTATTCCGCCGAAGTCAGCGACGCGATCGCGCAACTTCAGAAAAATTATTCGATGCGTGTGACCGGCACGTTGACGATTCCCGTGCGGCGGGCACTGCACTTGCCCTAACAAGCACCATGAGCGCGCCGGTCAGTCAGTCGATTGTCGATCTTTTAATCGCGGGCGGAGTCGATTCGCCCGATGAAGCGAAATCGCTCGCTTCGAATTTGAATGGAGGCTCGTGGGTCGGCCAGGTTCTCGATTCCGGAAAAGTGGATGAGAACAAATTTCTCGGCGCGATCGGGAATTTCTTCAAAGTACCCGTGCAATCGCTCGACCCGAAGAAGATCGACCGGGAGACATTGTCGATCTTGCCCAGCCGTTTTGTGTTTCAGCATCACATTCTGCCGATCGAAGTGAAAGAGAAGTCGGTTGTGCTCGCGACTTACGATCTGTTCAATTCAACCGGCCGGCAATTGGCTTCGCAGCTTTTGAAGAAGCCAGCCGAGTGGGTGCTGGTGCCGCGCGCGCAAGTTCTGCGCGCGATGAAAACGCTTTACGGCGTGGGCGCGGAGACGTTCGACGAGATCCTGAAGACGAATCGCGCCTTCGAAGTTTTGCAGGACACGGAGATCAGCACCGACCTGAACGCGGACGATCCCGAAGCGTCAGTCGTGAAATTCGTTAACCAGATTATTCGCGAAGCGATTGTCGAACGCGCAACCGATATTCACGTGGAGCCACTCGAGAACGATTTGCGCATTCGTTACCGCATCGACGGAATTCTGCACGAAGTCGCGGTGCCGCCGCAATTGCGCGTGTTGCAATCGGCCATCATCTCGCGCTTGAAAGTGATGTCACACATGGACATCGCCGAGCGCCGTCTGCCGCAGGATGGCCGCATGAATTTGCACGCGCATAATCAGGAAATCGACGTGCGCGTCTCGACCATCCCGACAGTGAATGGCGAATCGATCAGTCTGCGATTGCTCGCGCGCGGGAATCAGCAATTCGGATTCGAGCGTCTCGATCTTAGCGCGCGGCAGGAAGACATCATTCGTCATTTGTTGGCGCAGCCTAACGGAATTATTTTGCTGACCGGCCCGACTGGCTGCGGAAAATCGACATCGCTCTATTGTTTCCTCAGCAGCATCAACTCGGTGCAGCGCCGCATCATCACGATCGAGGAGCCGGTGGAATATCGATTGCCCGGCGTTTCGCAGATCGATGTGAAACCGGAAATCGATCTGACGTTCGCGAAAGGTTTGCGTCACATTTTGCGGCAGGACCCAAACGTCGTCATGGTCGGAGAAATTCGCGACACGGAGACGGCCGACATTTCCATTCGCGCGGCCATGACCGGTCACCTCGTCTTCAGCACGCTGCACACGAACGACGCGGTCGGCGGCATCACGCGATTGCTCGACATGGACGTCGAACCGTTTTTGCTCTCGTCGGTCGTGAAAGCATTTATCGCGCAACGACTCGTGCGCACGATTTGCACCGAGTGCGCCGAGAAGGTGGAATATCCGCGCGAATATCTGACCGAGATCGCGTTTCCGGTGGGAGAGCACGGCACGAAATTTCTCCGCGGCAAAGGTTGCGAGCATTGCCGCCAAACCGGCTATCAAGGACGCATGGCCATCTACGAGATCTGTGTTGTGACCGAGCCGTTGCGAAAAATGATCATGCAAAAAAAAGATGGCGGCGAGCTGAAGCAATGCGCCGTTGCTGAAGGCATGGAAACATTGCGGCAGGATGGCTGGCGTCGCGTGGCCGAAGGCAAAACGACCATCGAAGAAGTCGTGCGCGTCACCCAGACGGATGAAGTGATGGCGGAAACAACGCGCGTAGAGCAGCCCGCAGTCGACGCGGACGCGGCCGCAGTTTCGTAAGATCGACAATCACTCGCCGCGATTGTCGCAGCCAAGACGGTTGTCATCCCGAGCCGCGCAGACGGCGAGGGACCTCACCTATTCAGGGAGGATGTACCGTTTACCCAAATCCTCCCACGTAGGGTTAAGCGTCCGCACAAGATCATTTTTCTTTTCCCGCCGCCAACCTTTGATTTCTTTTTCGCGCGAGATGGCGTCGCGCACGTCCTCAAAGCTCTCGTAATAAACGAGACGATCGACTTTGTAGCGGTTGGTGAAACTGCGCTTCGAAGTGTTGGTGTGAAACCATAACCGGCGCTCCAGACTGTTCGTGACGCCGGTATACAAAACGACGCGGCTTCGATTCGTCATCATGTAAACGTAGTAGGTGTTGTCCAACGCGCGCGCTGTCATCCTGAACGGAGTGAAGGATCTCGCGCAAGATTGTTTGATTCACGCTCGTTATTTGTGTGACCGAAACTTCGTCGGAGAGGTCCCTCGCCGTCTGCGCGGCTCGGGATGACAAGGCAATATTAGCTACGCGCCGCGCAGTTCGCGGATCGCTTCGGCGTAATTTTCCGTGTGGAAGATCGACGTGCCGGCGACGAGAACGTTCGCGCCGCTTTCGATTGAGACGCGCGCGGTTTCGGTGTTGATGCCGCCGTCGACTTCGATGTCGATCTTGGCGTTGAGCGATTTCGCGCGTTTCAGTTTTTGCATTTGATCGGCGCGGAATGGTTGACCGCCGAATCCGGGATGGACGGTCATGACGAGTAACATGTCGATCTTGTCGAGGAACGGTTCGACCGACTCGAAGGGCGTTCCAGGATTCAGCGCCAGGCCGACACGACATTTCGCGTCGCGGATTTGTTGCAGGGTTTGGGGGACATCGTGTTTCGATTCGGATTCAACGTGGACGGTGATCGAGTTCGCGCCGGCTTTCACGAAACGCGGGACGTAATGATCCGCATGTTCGATCATCAAGTGGACATCGAGTGGCAGCTTCGTTAGGCCACGGACAAGATCGACAATCGCCGGGCCGAAAGAAATGTTGTCGACGAAATGGCCGTCCATGATGTCGCAATGGATCCAATCGGCGCCGGCGGTTTCCACTTTGCGAACTTCTTCCGCCAACTTCGAAAAGTCGGCGGCGAGAATGGACGGGGCGACGATTGTTTTCGGCATGGCAGCAAACGTTCAACGCTCAACGCTCAACGTTCAACGCTCAATTCAGATGTCGCTTGTTCGTCATTCGTCATTCGGGCTTCGGCATTCCGGCGCAGCCGCTCATATATTAAGAGCTTGACGATGCGAGGGCGTGTTTCATGTTACGGGCGTTTCAGCCGGGTCGCGCAAGATCGACAATCGCATGCGCGCCGACGCCTGAAGGAAATCTAATTTCATGTTCAACGGACTCTTCGGCTTCCTATCGAGCGACATCGGGATTGATCTCGGCACAGCCAACACGCTCGTTTACGTAAAAGACCAGGGCATCGTGTTACGCGAGCCGTCGGTCGTGGCGGTGCAAGCGGGGACGAACAAAGTTCTCGCGGTCGGCGATGAAGCGAAGCGCATGCTCGGCCGCACGCCGGCGAACATTGTCGCGGTGCGTCCGTTGAAAGATGGAGTCATCGCGGACTTCGAAGTGACCGAAGCGATGTTGCGGCATTTTATTTCCAAAGTTCACAATCGTCGCGTGCGTGCGCGGCCGCGGGTCGTCATAGCGGTTCCATCGGGAATTACGGAAGTGGAGAAGCGCGCAGTCCGCGAATCAGCGACGCACGCGGGCGCGCGTGAAGTGTACTTAATAGAAGAGCCGATGGCGGCGGCGATCGGCGTCGGACTTCCGGTGCAAGATCCGGCCGGCAACATGATCATCGACATCGGCGGCGGCACGACTGAGGTGGCGTTGATTTCGCTTTCCGGAATTGTGTTCAGCCGCAGCGTGCGGGTGGCGGGCGACGAGCTTGATGAAGCGATCGTGCAATACATGAAGCGCGCTTACAACCTGATGGTGGGCGAGCGCACGGCGGAAGAGATTAAAATTAAAATCGGGTCGGCTTATCCGAGCGAGAAGGAAACGAGCGTGGAGGTGAAAGGCCGCGATCTGGTCGCGGGATTGCCGAAGACATTGATGATCACTTCGCAGGAAGTGCGCGAGGCGTTGCTCGAGCCGATCTCGACCATCGTGGATTCGGTGCGCATCACGCTGGAGCGTTGTCCGCCGGAACTTTCGGCTGACCTGGTCGATCGCGGATTGGTGTTGGCGGGCGGCGGCGCGTTGTTGCGCGGCTTCGATAAACTTTTGAGCGAGGAGACTGGTTTGCCTGTCCATGTTGCGGAAGATCCGCTGAGTGCGGTGGCGGAAGGAACGGGCAAATGCCTCAATGAACTTAAATTTTTGCGTCAAGTGGCTTCAGCAGATCGCCAGTGGCGCTGATTCCGGTAGGGCCGGCGCGCCTGCCGTAAGATCGACAAGCAAACGTCGAGGGATGCGATGAAACGATCCAGCATCATCGCGCTGCTGGTCCTCGGCGCCATTCTGGGACTGCTGTTCAATCTCGGGCCGGACAAAACGCGCGGCGTGCAAGGACAAGTTTATCAGTTGCTCTCGCCTTTCCTAACGAGCGGGTCAGGAATCCAGAAACAAATCACGCAAGTGCGGACGGGATTAAAGTCGCTCGAAGAACTCGAGCGCGACAACAACGCGTTGCAAACTGAAAACCGGCAGCTCAAAGCAACGAATCAGGCCTTGCGCGATGTCGAACATGAAGTGAATCGATTGCGCCACGCGCTGAATTATCGCGAGCGTTCGGTTTTCAAATTGGTGCCGGCGGAAATTATTGCGCGGGATTCGTCGACGTGGTGGCACACGGTGACGATCAATCGCGGGAAGGAAGACAAAATCGAAGGCGATATGCCGGTGGTGACGGACGAAGGATTAGTCGGGAAGACGACGACGGTGAGCGAGAATATTTCGATCGTCCTGTTAGTGTCGGACGAGAATTGCAAAGTGGCCGCTTCGGTCGAAGGAACGCGCGAGCAGGGGATCGTCTCGGGTGAGCGCGTGACCGGCGGATTAACGCCGATGTTGAACCTGAATTTTCTGTCGAAGCAGGCGAACCTGCAGCCGGGGCAAAAATCGTTTACGTCAGGGGTGGGCGGAGTTTTTCCGTCGGGATTACTGATTGGCGCGGTGAAAAGTTTTCGCACGCGCGAGTTAGACGGACAAGCGCAGCTGACGCCCGCTGTCGATCTTTCACACTTGGAGGACGTGTTCGTGGTGACGGGGCGAAAATGATTTTCTTTGCCATTCTGCTGGTGCTGATTTTCGTCGCGCAAATCGCGGAGTTTTTCATTCCGGCGCTGCCCTGGCTCTACAACGCACATATTTATCTGGTGCCGCTGATTGTCTTTTACGGCGCGATGGTGCTGCCATTTCCATTCATGCTCGCGCTCGCATTTTACGCCGGTATTCTGCTCGACACGTTGACGGTGCAAGTGATCGGCCCCCGAGTTGAAATTTCACTCGGATGGTCAATACTTCTCTACGCTGTGCTGGCCGGTATCATGCAAGGGCTGAGGCCGCTTTTCGTTCGCGGACGCTGGGAAGTGCATTGTGTGATGGCTGGTGTTTGCACGTCGGCAATTATTTTGGCGCAATATTTCATGATCACGTTTCGGCGCGGGACGTTCACGTTTCCGCGTGAGGTGTGGTGGCAAATCGGCGCGCCGGGGCTGATCGCGATTCTGATTTCGCCCATCGTCTTCTACATTTTGCATTGGATCGCGCAGGCGACGTATCCGAATTTGCCGGGAAGAGATCGCTTCGAATGAACCGGCGCAAACTTAACCCGCGTTTGCGGATTCAATTTCTCGGGCTGCTAATGTTGTTAGGCTTGGCCGCGCTCGGGTTGCGGCTCTGGTGGATCCAGGTGGCGCATGGTGCGGAATGGACGGCGCAGATTCGCGGGAGCTCGCAAGCGACGGTGCGCATCCCCTCCGTGCGCGGTGAAATCAAAGACCGCAACGGAATGACGCTGGTGCAAAACCGCGCCAGCTACGAAGTGGATTTTTATTTGCCGGAGATGGTGAAGGGATATCGCGAGCGCTACGGCCAGCCGCCGCTGGCGGAATACCGCACCATCATCAGCGGGATGCCGAAGGACCAAAAAGTTCCCGACATTATTAAGATCGTGAATGACGGCGTGGTGCCGCGATTGGACGATCTCGATCTTGCGCGGGATTACAACGCCGGCCAGTTGCAACGCCACTTCCGCAACGACACGGAGGTGCCGTTCTCTTACATCAAGGACATTGATTTCCCGACGATGGCGAAATTTTCCGAGCACGATGTCGGACTTCCCGGCGTCGATATCGCGATCAAGCCGGTGCGGTCCTACGTTTACGGCGCGCTCGCATCGCACCTGTTAGGCTATGTCGGCGCGCCGGACGACACGAACAAGGAAGAGGCAAAGAAGTTCACGTTTTATCAAGGAGACGTGGAAGGGAAATCGAACGTCGAGAAATCGATGGATGAATTTCTGCGCGGCAAACCGGGTGTGCGTTATCTCCGGCGAAATGCCAAAGGCGTGATCGATGGCGTATTGAAAGAAGATGCGCCGAAGCAGGGCGCGAATGTTTTCCTGACACTGGACGCGCGCATTCAGGCGATCGCAGAGGAAGCGATGCGCGCGGTCAGCCGCGCCGGCGCAGTCGTTGTCGATCCAAACAACGGCAACATTTTGGCCATGACCTCGGTGCCGTCGTTCGACCCAAACACATTTATTCCCAGCATTAAGAAGAAAGATTGGGAGGCGCTGCGCAAGGACGAGGGCGATCCGTTAGTCAATCGCGCGCTCAGCGCACTGCCGCCAGGCTCGACCTTTAAGCTCATCACCTCGTTCGCCGGATTGCGCGGATCGAAAAATCTCGCCGGTGCTAAATACAGCTGCAATGGCGGGGTGAGTTATGGCGATCACTTTTTCCGATGCTGGGTCGCCGAAAAACATTACACGCATGGCACCATCGGTCTGGCCGATGCGATCAAAGTTTCATGCGACTCGTTTTTCTATCAGTACGGAAACGCTGCTGGCATTCAGTCGATTACCACTATTGGCAAAATGCTGGGAATCGGCGAAGGCTCCGGCCTGCAATTGTCTGGTGAACAAACCGGCAACATGCCTGGCCCGGAGTGGATGCAAATTCATCATCCGCAGGAACGCTGGTCGACAGCGCAAACGGCGAATGTTTCCATCGGCCAGGGCTACACGCTTGTTTCGCCTTTGCAGTTGGCCATGGCGTATGTCGCCGCAGCCAATGGCGGCACAGTTTATTACCCGCGTTTGATCGACAAGGTACTTAATCAGGACGGTACGCCGGTGGCCGACGAACAAAACAAACCGGTCAGCTTCGCGCCGCGCATGCGTGCCGATCTTCGCCGCGAAGTTTCACCGCAAGACATGGAACTCGTTAGGCGCGGTTTGTGGAAAGTGGTCAACGAAGAGGGAGGAACCGGCGGCAGAGCGCGTTTGAAAGATGTGGTCGTGGCTGGGAAAACCGGCACGGCGCAGGCGACCGATCGCGGCCACGAGGAGAACGTGGCGTGGTTCGCGTGCTTCGCGCCGTTTGATCATCCGAAATATGTCGTCGCCGTGATGGTGCAGGGCGCGTCCGGACACGGCGGCGAAGTCGCGGGACCCATCGCCACCCGCATTCTCGAACGCACGCTCGCGCAGGACGAAGGAAAGTTCGATATGCAGGTCGCGTGGCTCGCACCCGCGCATCACCCTAATCCACTCCAATTGATCAAGTCAGTGAGCTACGCTGGAAGTAACGTCGGCAGCGACGACGAAGAAGGCGCCGATAGCAGCCAGAGCGCGGCCGTACAATTGGCCAGCGATAATTCATCCCCGGATGTCGAACCGGAAGCTGATACGCAAGGCCAGGTGGCACGCAAGACACGCGCGCCGCGCGCCCAACCCGTTTCCAATGTGGTTCAACGTAAACCAAACTTTTTCGAAAGACTCTTTGGAAATAAACCCAGACAAGCTCCCGCGCCGGCTCCGCCGCCGGCCCGGCGCCGATTTTAGTTAACATGTCGATCTAACGAGCAATGAATCCTGTTTGCACATTCGTTCGCGCGCAGATCGCACAACCATTTCAGATTTATGTTAGACAAGGTACGAAAGATTTTAGGCATCACCTCACGCAAGACCGGCAACAAGATCATTGTCAGTGTGGAAAAACTCGAGCGCCGCGTGGCGTTGCTCGAGAATGGGCGACTTGAGGAATACAGCGTCGAGCGGGAGAGCTCGCGCAATATCGTCGGCAGTGTTTTCAAAGGACGGGTCAAGAATATCGAGATGGGATTGAAGGCGATGTTCGTCGACATCGGCTTCGAGAAAAATGCGTTCCTGCATTTTTGGGACGCGATCCCCGCCGCGCTCGACAGCGGCATCGAAGAAATCGATCGGCCGGGACGGAAGCAAAAGAAACGGATCACGGCGAAAGATATCCCGAGCATTTATCCGGTCGGCTCGGAAGTCATCGTGCAGGTGACGAAGGGTCCGATCGGAACAAAAGGGCCGCGGGTGACGACGAATTTAAGTTTTGCCGGTCGTTATCTCGTCTTGATGCCGTTCAGCGATCGCAGCGGCGTCTCGCGCAAGATCGAGGATCCGAAAGAGCGGGATCGCCTGCGAAAAATTTTGCGCGAGCTGGATATTCCGGACGGCATCGGCGTCATCATTCGCACGGTCGGTGAAGGACAACGCGCACGATATTTCGTCCGCGATTTGCGCTTCCTTCTCGATCAATGGACGAAGGTTGAGCAGAACATAAACTCGCAACCGGCACCGTCGCGCGTTTTCGAAGAGCCTGGTTTGGTGGAGCGAACAGTGCGGGATTTTCTGACCGAAGAAATCGACGAAGTGCTTTGTGACGATCAAGCATCGGTCGATCGAATGAGCGATATGGTGGGAGAAATCTCGCGGCGTGCGCGAAACCGGATCAAGTTTTACGACGGCGCGGCGCCGGTCTTCGAAGCGTTTGGAGTGCAAAAACAAATCGACGACGCATTCCATCGACAGGTTTGGCTGCGCTGCGGGGGCTACATTGTCATCGATGAAACCGAAGCGCTCGTGGCCATCGACGTAAATACCGGCCGCAACAAAGGCGGGCGCGACGTCGAGAAGACGATTTTGCAAACGAACCTGGAAGCGGCCGATGAAATCGCACGACAGCTGCGACTGCGAAACGTGGGCGGATTAATCATTGGCGATTTCATCGACATGAAGAGCCGCAAAGACCAGCAGCTCGTTTACAGCTTGATGAAGGAGCGGTTGCGGCGTGATAAAGCCAAGACGCATGTGCTGCCGATCTCGCAGCTGGGCTTGATGGAGATGACCCGGCAGCGCGCGCAGGAAAGTCTCAGCGACACCATTTACGAAAACTGCCCGTACTGCAGCGGGCGCGGTGTTGTCAAGACGTCGATGACCACAAGCGTGGAATTGCATCGCACGCTTAACACCGTCATGCGGAAATATCAGGACAGCGTCCATGAAATCCGGGTGATCCTTAATCCGGACGTGCTGAAAAGATTGAAAGAAGAAGATGAAGAGCTTTTGGTTGAACTCGAGCGGCGCTATGCCGGTCGGTTAATGTTCCGCGGCGATCCCGCTTTTCATCACGAAAAATTTGTCATTACCGATGCGAACTCGGGCGCAGAATTAAAGCCGTAAGATCGACAATCAACATTTGCCGAAAGCCTGGCTTCGATTTCTCGAGGGATCTGAGGGCCTAACCGGCGCCATTTTTTTCCTAATTAGTTGTTGACGATACCTGTATACATCGGTAAAAACCCAACCTTATGAAGAGATTCACCTTAACCTTGACCATTTTGTGCGCCTTTTTTGCCCTGGCCTACGCCGGGACGGAAAGGTATTCCGGAAGAGAAAAAGAAGTTTTGCAGCCGGCACCACCGGCATGTGAGTGGTATCGCGCTCACGAATGGGATCTGAATATCTGGGGCACGTATGTGTTCTCCGCCAATACGGGCAACTACGATACACTGGATACGGATATTTTCGATTCAGCCAACACCGGCCGTCCTGACATTTTCGGAGAGACCGAGACCATTAACACCGGTCACACCAGCCGAGATCGCTTGACTGGCAAAGACAATACGTGGGGCGGTGGTGCAGACGTGAAGTTCTTCTTTAACAAATATTTTGGCCTCGGTGCCGAAGGTTTCGTTCTTGCGGCTCGAAATGCGGTTGGGGCTGGATTGGGAACGGCGACCTTCCGTTTTCCAATCGGTTGTTCGCGTTTTGCGCCCTATGTCTGGGGTGGTTTCGGAGCTCTCGGCGGCGGGGGCGGTTATGATCATTTCTTCAACGAACACCCGCGTCGACAACAATCCGGGGACGCCGCCACCGAAAAGTTCTACGACAGGTTCGTGCCGGATAATCATACCCGTGTCGATGGACAGATTGGTGCCGGTATCGAAATTCGTATCACGCGGCACATCGGCGTGATGGGTGACTTCGCCTGGAACTTCATCGGCGGCCAAGATTCCGACAATCAGGATTTCGGCATGGTGCGTAGCGGTATTACCTTGTCCTACTAATCTAGCTCTTCAATTTACAACGGCGGCATCCGGAAAAACGGGTGCCGCCGTTTTGTTTTGTCGTAGACGTGGGCGGGCGGAGTGCCTAACGAGGCCGGTTTATTCAGGTCGTTCGCGATAGGGTAAGCCGCTTTTGTAAAGATCGATTTCTCTCTCAATCTCCGCTGACAAGCCGCTGTTACCTTGATCCTCGGCGATTCGCATTGCTCGCTGTGCCGCCTGAATTGCCTCGGTAAAGCCCCCGGTCTCCGCATGGGCTGCCGCCAGAGTGTGAATAATCAAGGGGTCCCGGCCTCCGGAAAGCCGCTCGGCCCGCTGCGCCAACTGCACTGCTCTCGCTCCATCACGAAGAGACGCGTCCGAGCAGGTTGCGAGAATCCAGGCGAGATTGTTCGTAGGAGACGCTGCCAACGGCTCGAGAGTGATCGCTTTCTCGTAGTAGGCAATCGCCTCCGGCAGCCGATTCTTCCGGTGGTAGGCGCTCCCCAGACTGTTGTAAGTTTTGTAGTCGGGCTGCAGTTGCAAGGCGCGCTCGAAATGCTCGATCGCGATGTCCACCATCCGCTTCTGCAAAAAAGCGGTGCCGAGATTTAGGTGAGCCCCTTTAAGAGCTCCTGAATCCTTCGGATTAATCTGCAAAACTTTTGCGAAATGAGTGATCGCTTCTTCGGTGCGTCCCTTTCGCAGAAGGATGTCTCCATAATTATTCTGCGCTGCCCAAGCGTTGGGATTGCGTTCAATGACCGTGCGGTAGCAGGTTTCGGCATCTTGAAACATTGCGCTCTGCCGCCATGTCAACACCGTCAATGTGCCGAGGATCGCGATGGAAAGTCCGTGGCCGAATATCCGATTTCCATCGCCCCATCGATTCAACAAAATTGCCGCGCCGGCCGCGACGGGTGTTACGATCCCGATCATGGGCAGGTATTGAAAATGATCGGCCACAAACTGGAATCGAAACAGGCGCAGATTAAAAAAGCCGAGTGTCGGTATCATCGTCACGGTAAAGAAGATCAAACCTGCCAAAAACCACGGCCAGCGCTTTCGTAAGATCCATGCCGTCGCCAGCAAAATTAGGGTCGCCGCCGGAAACAAATATTGCCACCAGACCGTCTCACTCACGTTCCAGCGCGGATAGATCAACATGAGATCGTTAGGCCAAAAGATTTTTCCCAGATAGAAAAGGAAGCCCCGTCCGGCGATGAGTACCCTGTCGATCTTCGAAAAATCGAAGCCCTCTCCCTTGGCCCCGCTGAATTCGCGCTCCATCCATCCGGTCGCGACCGCCGACGCTGCTCCGAGGATCACAAAAGGAAGCAGCGGAATAACGTCCCGTTTCCATTGCACGCGCTGCCGCTTCCACCAGAACAGCAGGATCATGGTCACTGGGAACAGAGCCACCACCGTTTTGGCCAGGAGCCCGAGAAGAAACAGACCAAGAACGAGAACATAATCCTTTCGCGCTCGCTTTTGGTCGAAGCGCAAATAAATAAGGATGCACCCGAAAAAGAACACGGCCGAAAGCGTGTTTTTTAGTTCAACCAGAAATGCGACCGACTCCACCTGCACCGGATGTAAAGCAAAGATGGCGGCTGCGAACCAACTCCCTGGTACCGCTAATCTTTCCAGGATCTTCCACAACAACAGCGCCGCGCATGCGTGCACCGCGATATTGGCGATGTGATGACCGAGCATCGACTGGCCCCAGAGTTTGTTTTCCACCCAGAAGAACGTGTCCACCAGCGGGTGATATTGCTGCGTCGTGTTCGGATGGGTCCAGAGAAGGCCCAGGCCAGCGAGCGAGCGATGGCTCGGCGACGTTAAGTGTCGCATGTCGTCCATGATCGGCTTCCCGTTCCAGGCCGGGGCGTAAGCCACTAGCGTCACCGCGAACAACAACAGCGCATACAGCCATTGCCATTTCAAGTCCGCCGCGAGCCCGCCGTTCCTTTGCGATGCCGGAGAGATGGAAATACTGCGGCTCGTGTTTTTCATGCGCAGGATTTTAGCGGCGGATGATAAGATCGACAACCACTCGCCCGCTTCGTATTCCTTCGTTTGCGATTGCTCCCCGCCAATGGAAATTACGGAACGATGTCTTTCGCGGAAAATCTGGACGCATTGCCAATGGCAAAATCACCGCTCATTCGGCGATTCGAAAATTTAATTGCACCCAAATCGGACCGCGAATTTGACGAGATGGCGCAGATGTCGCGCGCGCTCACCTTGCAGAATTTTGGCCGCACCATGCGATTGTTCGCGCCGCTTTACCTTTCCAATGAATGCATCAACAACTGCCGCTATTGCGGCTTCTCGCGCGATAATCCCATTCTCCGCGTCACCCTCGACGTCGATGAAGTCGTGGCCGAAGCGCGCCATCTCTCGCTCGCCGGTTTCCGCCAAATCCTTTTGGTCGCGGGCGAACACCCGAAATATTCCGGGCGCGATTATCTCGCGCAGTGTGTGCGTGCGCTGGCTGCAGATTTTTCCTCTATCTCCATCGAAGTCGGGCCGATGGAAACCGAAGATTACCGGCCGATCGTCGACGCAGGCGCGGACGGTCTCGTCGTGTATCAGGAAACATACGATCGCAGTGTCTATGTCGATCTTCACACCGCGGGACCCAAACGTGATTTTAATTGGCGGCTCGATTGTGCCGAGCGCGGCTACGAGGCCGGGTTTCGCCGACTTGGTATCGGCGCGCTTTTCGGATTGGCCGATTGGCGGCAGGATGCCATCGCCCTCGCAGCTCATCTCGAATATTTGTTCAAACATTGCTGGCAGGCGCAGATCAGCGTCAGCCTTCCGCGAATCCGTCCCGCGGCGGGCGGTTTTCAACCGCAAATCTTGTTTAGCGATCGCGAACTGGCGCAAGTGATCTGCGCCTTGCGAATTTGTTTCCCGCAAGTCGGCATCGTTCTGAGCACGCGTGAGCATGCCGGGCTGCGCGACGCGCTGGTATCGTTAGGCGTGACCATGATGAGTGCGGGCAGTCACACCGAGCCCGGCGGCTACACGCGACAAGGCAGCGAAAATCTACATCGCACTTTGCGTGGGAAAATTGTCGCGCCGGAATTTCAAGACGGTGAAGACCGATTGGCCACAGGACAGTTCGAGATAAGCGACGAACGCACACCAGCGGAAATAGCCGCCGTTTTGCGCGACCGTGGTTTTGATCCGGTATGGAAAGACTGGGACCAAGCTCTCGCAGAGGTATGAATGTTTCACTCAATGGCGAGCCCGCCGAGACGCGCGGCGCCAGCAATATCGCGGAGTTAGTCGAGCGTTATCAATTGCCGCCGTCGTCGATTTTGATCGAGCACAACGGTCTGGCGTTGCATCGACATGAGTGGCTGGAGCGTTCGCTCGCCGAGGGCGACCGAATTGAATTCATTCGTGTCGTCGCCGGCGGATAAGTTGCGTTGACTATGCCAAATATTGAATGTTTAGATACGACCCCCTTTCTTCTCCCATATGATCTTCATAACACTTATTCAGCCGGCTTTGGCTATTGATTATTCGTGAAACCGAAATGCAGAACACTTCCAGGACATTGATAACGCTGACAGCGTTTTGGTTGATAATACAACCAGTTCCGGCCCGTTTGCTGGAACCTTGGTCCTATACGCAAATGTTCGAGAAAGCCGAGCTGGTGGTTATCGCAAAGCCCGTTTCGAGCGAGGAAACCAAAGAACGCAAGGCCCTTGAGGAACTGGATTCCCCACCTGGGGCGCCGATACCGGGTGACGACATAAAGGCCGTTGGGGTGAACACGAAGCTCGCTACGCTTTTGGTTTTAAAGGGAGATAAATCGATAACAACATTTACTCTTCATCACTACACACTTGAAGTTCCACCCGGAGTCGCTCTCGTAGACCCCCCATTATTTGTCGCGTTCGATCGAAAAGAGCCAACGAATTTTTTGTTTTTTTTGATCCGAGAACCCGACGGTCGATACGCTCCGGTAACGGGGCAGCTTGATCCGCGTAATTCGGCTGTGAGTAAACTCGACACCGTAGCGGGACACGATCCGCAGTAGTCCTATGCTGAGATATGAGCAGCTGCAGAAACTGCAGCCAAACTCACCCTTTAATTGGGATCCGTACGCCGCTATTTCGCCGCCATTACGACGATCTCAATGTGGATGGAGATCAGGGGGCAAAGCTCACTATCGGCCAATCGAAGTCCAGAACGGCGCTGCCTCTCAAGGAAGACAGGAAGAAAGGGGTCAGAGCTTACTATCGACAGTCAGTCTCGTGATCGGTTCAAGTCGGATTTCAATGAGCACGACAACCTCAGGCGCCACCATCTTTTACACCGTGAGCTCAAGCAACTCCAGCGCTGCGACCCTGCGCCATACTACGGCCCCAAATGTAAGCGGTGTCCGGACCGGGCGCCAGATTCAGCAACACTCCGCTGACGACGAACAGAAAGAAACCGTGAATGCCAAACATCACGCGCTCGCTTTCACGACCACGCGCATACCGTCGGTTTGCACGACGGTGATCGGCGTTTCCGGCGCGATGAATTCGCCCTGTGTGATGACATCGACAATGTGATCCGCGAAACGCCCCTTGCCGCTCGGCCGCAAGATCGACATCGCAGTGCCAGTCATTCCCGCTGAGATTGGGACTGCGGTCGCGAATTCTCTCTGCGCACCGGCAAGCGATGTGCCTAACGGATTTGTCGTCATTAAAGCGAAGCGCCGATAGAACCTCGTGCGCGGTAAATAGCGCGCGAGAATCGCGATAGCGATGGCGGCGGCGATCATCGCCAGCAAAAGATTCATCAGTGGAACGGCCAGCACCGGGCCGGTCGGAAAAATCGTTTCACCGGGATAGCGATCGATCATCGCCCAGAGCAACGCCGCCACCATGAGGAACAGTCCGACCACTCCGAAAATAATGGTGGAATGCGCAAAGAAAAGAATCTCCACGAGAACGAAGACGACTCCGAGAACGAAAAGCGCGACCACTTCCCAACCGGCGAGTCCGGCGAAGTAGTGACCGAGGAAGAAAAGCGCGAAGCAGATCGCGGCGATAATTCCGGGTAAACTCGCGCCTGGGATTTTGAATTCCAGATATGCGCCGATGATTCCGCCTAACAAAAGCAACGGCGCGAGCGCTGTGATCCAAAATGCGAGTCGCTCGAACCCAGTCGGCTCGATTGCCACGACATTACCTTTCAACGCGGCCTTGTGCGTAAGATCGACAATCGAATCCGCGATGCCATCGGCCAGAAGCGGTTTGCCGTTGATTTTCTCGGTCGCTTCCTGCGCGTTCAAGGTCAGCAAAGTGCCTTTCGGATGAATCATTCGGTCGCCGATCTTCACTTCCTTCTCCTTGTTCATGAACGCTTCGCCGACATCGGGATTGTGTCCGTTCTTCGTGGCCGAGCCGCGAATGAGCGCCGACCAATACGAAATCGTTTTCTCGCGTTGCGTCAGCGGAAGATCTTCGCCGGTCGAGAGAACGGGCGCGGCCGCGCCAATCGCGCTCACCGGCGCCATATAAATATGCTGGGTCGCGAGCGCGACGATGGCTCCGGCTGAGCCCGCGTTGGAGTTGATAAAGCTGAATGTCGGGACAGTGGCGTGATTGAGAACGCCGGTCATTTCTTCGGCGGTGTCGAGCCGGCCGCCGTAAGTATTAATGTCGAAAAT
This sequence comes from Chthoniobacterales bacterium, assembly GCA_038229295.1. GTDB lineage: Bacteria > Verrucomicrobiota > Verrucomicrobiia > Chthoniobacterales > UBA10450 > JAJPGZ01. The sequence continues at coordinate 40,718 of JBBROO010000006.1, forward strand.
AATCGCCGACGCGCCGCTGCTCTCCGCTGTTTTCTGAGCGCGCCGCAAAAATAAAAAAAGCGAAGGCGCGATCTCGCCGTGCAGTTCGATCACGACCACGTCGCCTTTGTGAATGATGTCGCGGGCGTGCGCGCCGACTGGCGCGATCAAAAATCCCGCCGCTAAGATCGACAATAACGTTTTCATGGTTTCGACTCGGCTCGGCTTGCGTAAGTTTGCCATCAGCCTGTGGCAATTCCATCACAAACCATCGAGCAAGTGGCTGCGGCCAACGACATCGTCGAAGTAATCGGCGCGTATTTTCCGGTAAAACGGGCGGGCTCGAGTTTCAAAGCGCTCTGTCCGTTTCATCAGGAAAAAACGCCGTCGTTCCACGTCAATCCGCAGCGGCAAACATTTCACTGCTTTGGCTGCGGCGTCGGCGGCAGTGTTTTTCGCTTCGTCATGGATTACGAACATATCGATTTTCCTGCGGCGGTGCGGAAACTCGCGGCGCGTGTCGGAATCCCCATCGTCGAGGAGCGCGGCGGGAGTGCGAGCGAAGATCGACAGCATGAAACGCGGCGGACGTTGCTGCAGTTGCACGCCGAAGCGGCGGAATGGTTTCACGAAAATTTGTTGAAGAAAGATTTCGCGAAAACGGCGCGCGATTATCTGAAGGAACGCAAGATCGACAATCGCATCGCCAAGAATTGGCAGATCGGTTACGCGCCGGAAGAGTGGGATGCGTTTTTGAAATGGGCGCTGAAGAATGGATACGAGCGCCGGCAAATCTTGCAGAGCGGTTTGGTCAAGCCGCGCGATGAGGAGAAACCCGAGGGCGAAGTCTACGATCGCTTCCGCGGCCGAATCATGTTCCCGATTTGCAACGACGTCGGCGAAGTGGTCGCGTTCAGCGGACGCGTTTTACAAAAAGAGGCCGAGGCCGCGAAGTACATCAACTCGCCGGAGACGCCGCTCTTTCGCAAAGGCAGTGTGCTTTTCGGATTGCACAAGACCAAGCGCACGCTCATCGATGCGAATAGCGCGATCATTTGCGAAGGGCAGCTCGATCTCATTACGCTCTTCGAAGCCGGCATTCTGAATGTGGTCGCGCCGCAGGGGACGGCGTTTACCGAAAATCAGGCGCGGGTGCTGAAGAGATTCGTCAGTGAAGTTGTGCTTTGCTTCGATGCGGACAGCGCCGGGCAAAAAGCGTCCGAGCGTTCGCTGGAAGCGCTTTTGCAAAACGATTTGATCGTGCGCGTCGCGGAGATGCCTGCCGGCGAGGACCCCGATTCGCTCGTTAGGGCAAAAGGGAAAGAAGATTTCGAGAAACGTGTCGCGTCGGCGCGCGATTTTTTCGATTACTGGATCGAACATCAAGTCGCGTCCACAAATCTCGAGTCGATGGGCGCTAAGATCGACATCGCACGCCAGCTTGCGCAGACGGTGTCGCGCGTGCACGACCCGATGATGCGCGGCGAAGTCATCAGCAAAGCGAGTGCGCGTCTGGGCGTGTCGCGGTCGGATTTCGAGAAGTTGATTCCCAAGCCAACGCGCGATTGGTCGCAACGTGACCCAAAGAACACGCGCGAAGTCGCGGTCGCTCCGCCACATGACGTGGCCATGCTTTGCCTGCTCGCATTGCGCGACGAGGAAGCGCGCGATTTTCTGCGGGAGCAAAATTGGCGAGAGCTGTTGGCGCAAACGCCGGATGCGAAATTGTTAGGCCAGATTTTGGAGAGCGATTTGCGACCGAGCGAAAGCGCGTCGCTGAATGTGTTCATGTCGACGTTGAGCGCGGGAGAGGAGGCATTGGTGTCGGGTTGGCTTTTGCAAAAGTTGCCGGCGAACCCGGGCGTGGTGGTGCAGCAATGGTGGCGCGGATTGCAGCAGGCGACGCTACGGCGGCAACTGCAGGTGGCGGAGAGTCGAATGAAACTTCCGCAGTTGAGCACGGGCGACGAGGTAAATCTGCAGAAACAAGTCCTTGACCTCACAGAACAGCTCCGCGAACTTTCCGAGTTTTCGCCGGCACCCACCGTCGACATTTAGTTGTCGATCTTGCGGGCCGAATCGAACGTCCAGTCAATCCTTACCCAAGCAATTTTGGCCCGGCCTTCGAAAGCAAAGAACCGTAACCGACATTCGCCGGGAATCCGCGCGAAGTTGAAACGAGTTCATCGCGGCGCGGCGAAACGAACTCTGAAAGTAAAAGTGACTCGTCCCGGCCTCGCAAAAGCAAAATCCATTGTGTCGATCAAGAAGGGCAAAACTTCTGGCCGGCCCGCGGCCAAGCCGGTCGCCGGCGTCATTTCTCTCTTAACCGGCGAAGCGGATGTGCAGGCCCGCATTCGCGAGCTCATCAAGCTGGCGAAGGAGCAGGGCTATCTCACGTTCGACGATTTGAATGAAGCGCTGCCCGACAGCGTGACAAATGCGGACGATCTGGACGCGATTTTGGTGCGGTTGCGCAAGATGGAGATCGACATCATCGAGGCGTCGGAAGTGGACCGCTTCAAAGACGGGAAGAAGGATGCGGAAGAGGAGGAGGAGGAAAAGCCTGAGGCGAAGTTGGACATTCTGGATGATCCGGTGCGGATGTATCTGAAGCAGATGGGGCAGGTGCCGCTCTTGACGCGGGAGCAAGAGGTGGAGATTTCCAAGCGCATCGAGGAAGCGGAGTTGATGGTGCAAAAGCAGATCAATCGCTTCGGATTCATCGCGCGCGCCCATCTCGATCTTGCCGAAAAGTTAACGGAAGGTCGGGAACGCTTCGACCGCGTGATTCTCGATAAGAAAATCGAGAGCCGGGAACGTTATATGAAGATGTTGCCGCGGCTGTGCAAACAGGTGGACAAGCTCAGTGCGTCGATCACGCAACAATACGCGCATCTCCTCAGCAAAGATTCCAAGCGAGAAACAAAAAAGCTGAAGGCGTTCCAGAAATCGGTCGTCACGCTGCAAAGGCATTACCCGAAGTTTTATTTCAAGCAAAAGGTCACGGAAGAGTTCGTGCAGTTGGCCGACGACCAATACGCCGTTCTGGAAAGCGTGCGGGCGGAAATGGAGAAGCGCCGGGGACGCAATGGTCCGGCCCTGACGAAGGCGCGCGAACTGGAGAAGAGTCTTTGGTTGTCGTTAGAGGACTACGTGGCGCAATACGCTGAGCTCAAGGCCTGGTTGCGCAAAGCGCTCCGCGCCAAAACCGAAATGGTGGAAGCGAATTTGCGCCTCGTGATTTCAATCGCCAAAAAATATACCAACCGCGGACTTTCCTTTCTCGATCTTATCCAGGAAGGAAACATGGGTTTGATGAAGGCGGTGGAGAAGTTCGAGTATCGCCGCGGCTATAAATTTTCCACCTACGCGACGTGGTGGATCCGCCAGGCGATCACGCGGTCAATCGCCGACCAGGCGCGTACGATTCGCATTCCCGTGCACATGATCGAGACGATCAACAAATTGATGCGGGTGCAGAAGCAGCTCGTGCAGGAATACGGACGCGAGCCGACTCCGGAAGAAGTGGCCGAGGAAATTTTGTTGCCGGTCGATCGTGTGCGGGCGGTGTTGAAAATGGCGCAACAGCCGATCTCGTTGCAATCGCCCGTGGGCGAAAGTGAGGAAACGAACTTCGGCGATTTTATCGAAGACAAGGGCGCGGAAAATCCGAGCGACATGACCGCGATCGTGTTGTTGAAGGAGAAGATCAAAGACGTCCTCGACACCTTGACCGAGCGCGAGCGCCAGGTGCTCGAGCAGCGGTTTGGTTTGGTCGATGGCTACAGTCGCACGCTCGAGGAGGTGGGCCGGCAATTTCGCGTGACGCGAGAGCGGATCCGCCAGATCGAGGCGAAGGCTTTGCGGAAGATGCGCCACCCGACTCGCATTCGGCAGCTGGAGGGTTTCTTGGAAGCGGCCGAGGCGTAGATGTCGATCTTGACTGGCGCGCAACTTTCTACCTCTGAGTTAGTTTAATTTTCCGGAGAGTTATGGAGCGTAACGACGACGAGCAATTGTGGGATCTTTTAGACCGGGCCGGCACACCACAGGTCTCTCCTTTTTTTGCCCGAAACGTTTTGCGCGAAATCCGAAAGCAACCGCGGTGGAGAGCCGCGATGCATTCCTGGATCGCGCCGCGCAGATTAGTTCCCCTCGCGGGCGCGGCGGCAGTGGTCATGGCCGGTGTGATGTGGCTGCAGCAGTCAACGCCGATTGAACAAGCAGGCAACCTTGACTCCGATCCTATCGCCAAAATCGATCCGCAGGACTACGAAGTGGTCACTGACCTGGATGATTTGTTAGCCTCGGAGGAAAACAACCTGTGGGACGACACTTCATCTTTGTAAGCGCGCTCGTCGCGTTGTCGATCTTCGGAACCGGAAGCGTTTTTGCGCAGGATCCACGGAAAGGTCACCATTCGCGCGGGCAAAATTTCCAGCAGCGCAGTAAGCAATTTCGCCACGGCCCGGAACGCGTTCTCCGTCTTTCGCCGGAAGAACAGCAAACATTCAGGCGAAACGCCGAGCGCTGGCTGCAGATGGATCCGCAGCAGCGCGACGCTCTGCGTCAGCGCGATCGTGTCTTGCGAGAGCGTATGAGAAACGAAGCCGAAACCATTATGCGCGATTCCGGACTCCGTCTCGACAACGGTGCGCGGGAACAATTCGAAGAGCGCTACTTGCAAGAGCGACGACGCATCGAACAATCGTTGCGTCGCGAAATTGAAGCCAAGCGCGAGCAACAGTTGCCGGAATTAAAAGAGCGATTGCGGAACGAATTCCAACCGCGTCCTTCGCTTCCGCCGGCCAGCGCCTCGCCTTCCGGTTCGAACAAGCCCGGCAATTAAGGGCGGCGGTTAGAAATTTCCCGCGGCGTCGCGATTGTCGATCTTAAAAGAGACGCGAGCTGACGAGTCCCGCTTTCCCTGTCTCTCGCCAGCCCGCTAAAATCTCTCCTGGGGTTTTACCAATGACGGTGGCGGACGCGATAAACACGTCGGCCGTGATACCAATAGTACGGACGATAAACGACCCGAACCGGGCTGTAACCATAGTAAGGATACCCGTATCCAGACCCATAGCCGTAGCCGCAGCCCGAATAGGGGTAATAACCCCCCGGCCCGCCGAATCCGATTCCGATAGACACACCAGCTTTAGAACTCGGCGCTGCCGCGATCGTCAAACCGGCCACTGCAATAGCAATTAATAAAAACTTCTTCACCTTCTTCACCTCCTTGAGTTGTTCCTACATCTGATTCAACTCAACTGCTCGCGTTCGGTTGCGGAGATTTAATTTCGTCGGCAGCCAGCACCGATAAGTTTCTCAGGATAAGTTTGTCGATGAAGCGACCGAACACGCGCGCGTTTCCGAATATGAATGCAAACCATTTAACTCGTTAGTCAGATTCGCTCGCCTTACGGCTACGGGGCAGCCGAGCGTTACAAGCTACGACAAACAGTTGCAGGCTGCCCATGAACGAAAAATACTTTCGGCGATTTGCTTTGCGACTTAGCGTGGTCGCATTCTACTTCGCGGCAATTGTCGCCGCTAAAGCAACAACCATCATCGTCGCCTCGAGTACGACCCATGGAAGCTGCTATAATCTTAATCCAACAGGGCTGTGCGAGAACTGGAAGGGACAGGTCACCTATCGCGTCAATTATTCGGACCTGCCGCAGGGCATTTACCGGATTACGTCGAATGGAAACATTGTTGTCGATTTTTCCGTTCCAGCCAATGGCTCCGGAACCGTTGCCGGAGATGGCGACGCCATTTACTTCGAGAATTATCAACCTGCTGTTGACGGCCAGGTCGCGAAGGACGCGCAGACTAATCTCGAAACTAGCGAGCGGAACACTGGAGTCCATTACCAGACCAGCGGCGGCGCGCTGATGGTGTTTCAAACAATAACCGGTTCGAGCTTCCCGAATTGTCCTTCCACGTGTCCGCCGGATCAGGGCATACGCCAGTTCGTTGTCGATCTTAATGTGAGCGGCGCGCCGCCGGACCCGGATTACACGAAAGCATGCGAAGAGAGTACCGATTGCCCCAGCTGCTCGAAAACTCAGCCGATGGCGCAGTATTCAGTTCAACTAATGCTTGCGAATCTGCACATCACCGACACGCCCATCAAATACAACTCGCCGCGCGGACCAGCAACCGAGTTTACGCTCACTTACAACCACCGCGAGGTTAATCAGCCAGCGCCATTTCCGTTCTCGAACTTCGGCCCGAAATGGACATTCAACTGGCTCTCGTACGTTATAGACGACCCGAACAACGCATCCGCTGACGTGACGGTGTATGCACGCGGCGGCGGCACCGAAAAATACGCGAATTTCAACTCCGCCACTCAAAGCTACGACCCAGAGAAACAAACGCTCGCCGTGTTAGTTCAAACAGCGAGCGGGTATGAGAAACGATTCCCTGATGGTTCGAAGGAAGTCTTCACCATAAGCGACGGCGCCAATTCGCATCCGCGCCATGTATTTCTGAGCAGCGTGGTCGACCCGTTCAACAACACCACGACGCTAAATTATAGCGGTCTGAAGATCACCTCGATCAAGGATTCGCTGAACTACTCGATCACACTCGAATACGGCTCGTCGGCTGACCCGCTGAGAATCACAAAGGTTATCGATCCGTTTAATCGGTCGGCGCTCTTTGAATATTATGCCGATGGTAAGCTCAAGAGCGTTACCGATCCGGTCGGCATAAGGTCGGCGTTCGAGTACGAGTCGGGTTCAGATTTCATCAACAAGATGACGACGCCTTACGGCCCGACGACTTTTGCGCGCGGCGAGGATGGCAACAACCGGCGCTGGCTCGAAGCAACCGACCCGCTCCTCGGTAAGGAGCGAGTCGAGTACAACAACTACCTTACCCAAATCGCGAACAGCGAGTCTGCCGCGCCTGCTGGAGCGGACAACAGCCGGCTGCGTTTCGGCAGCACGTTTTACTGGAACAAGAAGGCGATGGAAGACGGTCCCGGTGATTACTCGAAAGCGCAGGTGACGCGCTGGTTGCTGACGCCTAGCGGCAAAGTCTCCGGCGTTAAATCCAGTGAGAAGAAACCACTCGAGAGCCGCGTTTGGCATTCCTACGCCGGTCAGTCAGATCCAATCTTGCTCGGCTCGATCGCCAAGCCTAACAAGAGCAGCCGCATTCTGGACGACGGCAGTACCGCGGCATCGCAGTACACATACAACGCCGTCGGAAAAGTACTGAGCGCGACTGATCCAGTTGGTCGCGTCACGAGCTACGTTTATGACAGTAACGTCATTGATCTGCTCGCCGTGTATCAACGAAATCCAGCAGGCGTAACCACCGATCCATACGATGCCACTCAGTTCGCCGACAGAATTGCCGAATATGTGTATGACGACCCGACGGCGCCGCCCCACTGTCCGCATAAATACATCGACGCGGCTCGTCAAACGACGACCTACGCTTATGAAGCCGACGGACAGATTCAAAGCGTTACCAATGCAAGGAATGAGACCACAACGTACTCGTACGGGAATGGCAGCGCAGGGCAACCGGTTGGATATTTGCGGTTAATCACAAGTCCCGCGATCAACGGCGTCTCAGCTCAAAGGCGCTTCGTCTACGACACAGCTTTCTCGGTGCCAACGCTCCGCCGCGCATCGCATGCATTATCAATGAGCCGGACCACTATGTCGTTGAGTATCGGTACGACGACATTGATCGCTTAACGCAAATCTCTTATCCCGACAGCACTCATCAAGATTTTGATTATGTCGACCCCGCTCGTGGTATGACACTCGATCTTACGCACAGCTACGATCGTCGTGGGCGCGTGACAACGAGACACTATGATAAGAACCGCCATATGGATTCGCTCACCGAGCGAGTAGAAGACACACCGCAGATCATCGATCGGACAACGCAATACGGTTGGTGCAACTGTGGCTTGCTGGAGAGCATCACCGATCCGCTTCTACACCGTACCGTCTTCGTCTACGATGTGCAAAGCCGGCTCTATGAAAAATTTTTTGGCTATGCCACGCCCAAGCAAACCGTCGTCGATTTTCTCTACGAAGGGCAAACTGCACCGAACACGGCCGGGGCAACCAGCCGGCTAAAGTCGGCGACGGATGCTCTCCAGCAGGTCACGAATTATTCCTACTTTGCCGACGACAATGTGAAACAGATTACTTACCGGACCACCTCGGGCCAGGCCATTTCTTCCACACCCGACGTTACATTCACGTCCGACCCTTATTATAATCGAATGGCGACAATGGCCACCGGCACGGACACGACAACTTACGAATATTATCCCGTAACTTCGGCTGGGACGCTTGGCGCCGGCCAACTTCACACCGTCGATGGGCCGTTCGACAGCGACATCATTACATATGCCTATGACAAGCTCGGTCGCACGACCAATCAGAAGATCAACGGCGTGTCTAATGAATCGACGGCAGACTACGACGCGCTCGGTCGCCTAACCGCGACATCGCACAGCGGGTTTGGGTTCGCGACGCGCACCTACGATGGCGTTACTCCGCGGTTACAGACGGTGACGGTCCAGAACAGCGAGGCGCCCTCGCTCACCACCAACTATGGCTACTTCGGCAATTCCAATGACCGGCGTTTGCAAACTGTGCAAAATCTCGATCCCAATCTGGCGAATCTTTCCAAGTTTGATTACACCTATGATTCTGAAGGGCAAATCCAAACTTGGGCCAAACAGATTGGGACAGGGCCCGCATTAACGGGCACATATTCGGCTGATCTCGTTGACCAACTCAAGAGTGCGGCAAGCGCGACCGTCCCAATTCCGAGTCCACCGCCTCCCGCCACCCCGCCCCCCCCGCAAACTGTTACGCCGCCGGGAAATTTTAATTACGAGTACGATCTGGCGGGCAACCGCAAGACCGACCAGCAAGGTACCGTGATGCACTCGTTTGACGAAGTGAACGAGATCACCGATCCCGGTTACACCTACGATCGCAATGGCAATCTTACTTCCGACGGCGTCACCAGCTATGAATGGGATGCGGCTAATCGACTCGTGGCAATTCAGAAGACAGCACCTGCTCCTAGCCCTTTGCCAACGCCCAATCCTCCGCCCGCCGTGCCGCCGCCGCAGTATCCGCAGCCACCCCAGCCGCCGAAGGTGCCCAATACGACTTCCCTTCTAACGACGCGTTCAGAATTCAGTTATGATGGCTTAAGCCGGCGCATCCAAATTGTCGAAAAACAAACCACCGGCAATCCAGCAATCGATCCGAACATTTGGTGGATACCGGTGAGCAAGCAGTATTATCTCTGGAGCGGCAACACGATTGCGGAAGAGCGCGACAGCACCGGAGCAAATGTCACCAAACGTTTCTTTGCCGAGGGCGAGCAGATCAACGGAATCAATTATTACTTTACTCGCGATCATCTCGGCAGCATCCGCGAGATGGTTGACTTCAATGGCGTGGTGCACGCGCAGTACGAATACGATCCCTACGGCAACCGGACAAAGATCAGGGGCGACCTCGAATGTGACTTCGCGTTTACCGGGCATTGGCATCACGCACCAAGCGGGCTGAATCTCGCGCTTTACCGTGCATACAGCCCGACGCTTGGACGATGGCTTAGCCGGGACCCGATTGGCGAAGAAGGCGGCTTGAATCTGTAATGAATATGTTTTTGATAACCCTACGCGGCGGACAGACCCTTTCGGATTAGCCTGTAACGGTGACGTATTTATGGGACATAACGTATCGTCTCCTACTGGTGCTGGCAGCGACTCTTCGGGGCGACAACAGCAGTCGAATCCGGCGCCCTGTTTTTACCTCACATGTGGCGGCGATGATCTTAACCGGCGTCAGGGATTTACGCCAGGGGTCGGGTGTCCAAGGTGTAATAATGATCCCGAGGGATACAATTCTGCAAATAGTACCAGAGATATTCAGAGTGCGGCTAATGCGGTTGCAAAGAAAGTTTGCAAGGACAACCGCTGTTGTAAGGAGGCTATTGTAAAAATCAGATGCGACTGGAATTGGGTTAAGGATGCACTCGCTGCAAGGGTCGATTTTTCGATGTGCGGTCGAACGCTTTACATTAAATGCGAATCGGTACGATAAGACGAAATTTGCTAGCTGCCGTGCTCTCTTCGTTTGCCGTGGCGTATTTTTCTGGAATGGCGGCGTCAGTAATAGCCGCTCCTTCTGTTGAGTCTGACAGTGTCTCAAACCCGCTGCCGCGTGCAACAGTCAAGAAGATCCGCAGTGCGATAGTAGGCACTTGGGCAAGCAACGAAGAGACCAAGGCAATCGGCAGCTCCGAAGAGCTAAGCACCATAGTAAGCAAAAAAGAGTGGGAGATTAAAGTATTGGAGATTATTAAGGACCCTTATCGCTTAGAAAAACTTAAGATTATTCTCGGTACGCCCAAGCTTCAAAAAAAACAGGCCTTTATTGGCGCGACATATCAGCTGATATTCCTGGATCAAAATGGCAGGATTGTCGCTGCCGCCTCGTTTTTTCTAGCGCCGAAAGTTGGTTATGTGCTTAACCTTTCGCCGAATGCTTTTGAAAAGGACGGCCGCTACTATCACGGTTGGGGAACTCAACGTGTTCCCGGCAACTGGGGTTCGACAATCGATTATCGGAATTACGTAATTCCGTTCGTCAATTGGAATGAAGCAATTGGTTACACACCTGGGCGGTAAGATTTGGTGATTGCCGGCTGAATCATTCCACATCCGGAATGAAATTTCTTGCACTCTGCGTGAATGCGGGAATCCCTCGAGAAACAGTTAGGCGCTTTCCTGCGGAAACGGCGCGGCGAGCAGACCGCAACTCCCCCGAAGCCAACTCCGTAGGTTCACGACCGATAACCAGTCGCGCAAATGTCGTTGTCGATCTTGTGATAAGTGACGCGATCTAGTTTCAAGGCCGCGGCAGTGGTAGCAGCGCCGCGTCCCGGAAAAGCCACGACAGGACCGCCCGTCGCCACGGCGCCAAGATAAATTTGCACCTTGTCGATCAAGCGCGCGTCGAGAGCCTGCCCGAGCACATCGCCACCGCCCTCGATCAAAACGCTGGTGATATTTTTTGCCCCAAGATCGACAAGTACATCTTCGAGCGATTTTTTTCGATAGACCAAAGTCCGCTCGCGAAAGCGATCGCGAAACACGCGCGCATCGCTCGGAAGTTTTCCCGAGCGCGTAAGAATCACGCGCCAGGGCTGCGGCGCATCCTTCGCGCCGCGCACGGTGAGTCGCGGATCATCGGCGCGAAGTGTTTCTGCGCCGACCAGAACCGCGTCAACGTGCGCGCGCAACGCGCGCGCATCAGCACGCGAGGACGCGCTCGTGATCCAGGGTGATTCGCCCGGCGGTTGCGTCAATCGTCCATCGAGACTCATTCCGCATTTGGCGATAACAAATGGTCGTCCCGTTACGATCCATTTATTGAATGCTTCATTCATCGCTGAGGATTCGTCTCCCAAAATTCCGACACGCACGTCCACGCCGGCCTTTCGCAGAAGAGAAACACCCCGGCCGTTATGACGCGGATTTGGATCGAGCGCGCCGATGACGACGCTCTTAATTCCGGCAGCGATAATGTTTTCCGTGCATGCGCCGGTGCGCCCGGCGGTCGAGCACGGTTCGAGCGTGACATACATTGTCGATCTTGCGCGGAGGCGCGCCGGCACCTGCGCGAGGGCTTCGGCTTCTGCGTGCGGCAAACCGCTTTTGCGATGATGCGTTCGTGCAATAATTTTTCCGTTGAGCACGATGACGGCGCCGACCGACGGATTCGGACTCGTCTTACCCGAACCTTTCGCGGCTTCGCGCAATGCGACTCGCATGAAGCGTTCGTCCTCTTTGTGCAACTCTGTCACCGACTTTTGTTGGATCGACAACGAACGTGCGTCAAATCAACACAGCGCCGGCTCTTCGTCGAAACCGGGAACTGCGTTATAAATTATTGATTTTCAATCGTCTCCGAATTCACACCACTGGTCGATGTCGCGCTGGCATCATGGCAGCTAAGGAATTCGAAACAACCATTTCAGAAAGGAATCAAATTTTATAAGCTTAATTCGTTATCAAACTCCGGAATTGACGGCGTGGCCGTCGCTCATAATGACGGCTACACGTTGCAGGTGGAAATGCCGGGCGTGAATAAGGAAGGTCTCGAAATTTCGGTCGAGAACAATGAGTTGACGTTGACTGGCCGGCGTTCGTTGCCATCGATCGACGGCACGCTCATTCATCGGGAATCTCGCCGCGAGAATTTCCGACGCGCGTTTGAACTCGATCCGTCGATCGAAGCAAACAAGATCAGTGCGAAGATTGATCAGGGCATCGTGACGCTGACTCTACCGAAAGCGGAGCAGGTCAAGCCGCGCAAGATTGCCGTCTCGTAAGATCGACATCTTGAATTCCAAAAGGCCGCGGATCGAAAGGTTCGCGGCTTTTTTGCTTTTTGCTTGGCGAATGGCGCTAGCGGCCTTTACCTAAAGGATTCCATTTATGGCGACCAAGACCGAAGCGAAACCTGCAGAAAACAAAGTCAACGCGGCGCGTGACAAGAACCTCGAGCTAGCCATCCAGCAAATTGCGAAGGATTACGGGGACGGCGCGATTATGCGTCTCGGGGACGAGAAAATCGTCGACATCGATGTCATACCGACGGGAAATATTTTGATCGATCGCGCGCTCGGCGTGGGCGGATTTCCGCGCGGCCGCGTCGTCGAAGTTTTTGGTCCGGAGTCATCCGGCAAAACGACACTCACATTGACGGTGATCGCGCAGGCGCAAAAGCGCGGTGGTCTCGCGGCGTTCATCGACGTCGAGCACGCACTCGATCCGGCGTACGCGAAAAAGTTGGGTGTCAATCTTGATGATCTACTCGTGTCGCAGCCGAGCTCGGGCGAAGAAGCGTTGCGCATTTGCGAGACCTTAGTCCGCTCGAATGCGCTCGATGTCATCGTGCTTGATTCAGTCGCGGCGCTGGTCACGAAAGCGGAACTCGAAGGCGAAATCGGCGATGTCACCGTCGGTGCGCAAGCGCGCTTGATGAGCGCGGCGTTGCGTAAACTCACTTCGCTTATCTCGAAAGCGCGGACGTGTTGCATTTTCACAAACCAGATCCGCGAAAAGATCGGCGTCATGTTTGGCAATCCGGAAACGACGCCCGGCGGGAAGGCGTTAAAATTTTATGCGAGCGTTCGGGTCGATATCCGTCGCATCGGGGCGATTAAACAAACCGACGGCGTCGTCACCGGAAATCGCACCCGCGTTAAGATCGTGAAGAACAAAGTGGCGCCGCCGTTCACCGAAGCGGAGTTCGACATCATGTATAACGAAGGAATTTCTTCGACCGGTGCGCTTCTCGATCTTGCACTGGAAAAACAAATCATCGAAAAGCGCGGCTCGTGGTTGAATTACAAAGGGACGCAACTGGCGCAGGGGCGCGATGCCGGCAAGGAAGCTTTGAAGAACGACCGGGCTCTTTACGAAGAGATCGAGGCGGCAGTGAAGGCAAAGCTGGACGAAGAAAAAGATTAAGGTTCGCGCAACGCAAGATCGACATGTTGATTCGTTGTCTTGTCCTTTCGCTGGCAATTGTTTCAGGCGCGACCGCGAAAACGAGAAACGCATCTGGCCCGCAACTCATGTCGGGTTTGGGCGAAGTCCATCATCCGGTCTCGACCGCCAATCACGAGGCGCAGCAGTTTTTCGATCAGGGATTGAAACTTGTTTACGGATTCAATCACGACGAAGCGAGGCGTTCGTTCCAGCGCGCCGCCGAGCTCGATCCGAAATTGGCAATGGCGTGGTGGGGGATCGCATTGACGCTCGGGCCTAACTACAATCTGCCTGTCGATCTTGAGCGAGAAAAAACCGCTTACGAAGCCGTGCAGCGCGCGCTTTCGTTGCAGGAAAAAACTTCACAAGCGGAGCGCGCTTATATCAACGCGCTCGCGTTTCGTTATTCGAAGGATCCGAAAGCGGACTTGCATCAACTCGATGTCGATTACCGCGACGCGATGGCGAAACTGGTGCACGAATACCCGGACGATCTCGACGCCGCGACGCTCTATGCCGAGAGCTTGATGAATTTGCATCCCTGGCAACTCTGGATGCGCGATGGCCGGCCTAACGAAGGCACGGAGGAGATTTTAGCCATGCTCGAATCGGTTTTGCAGCGCGAACCAAATCATCTCGGCGCGAATCATTACTACATTCACGCCATCGAAGCGTCGCCTCATCCGGAGCGAGGTCTCGCCAGCGCGGCGCGTTTGGAAAAACTTGCGCCCGCCGCGGGCCATCTCGTGCACATGCCGGCGCATATATACTCGCGCGTGGGCGAGCACGCCGCTTCGGTGCAATCCAATGTCCGCGCCGTTGCGGCGGATCAGAAATTTCTCAGCGCGACGCATGAGCAGGGCGTGTATCCCGTCATGTATTTCAGTCACAATTTAAGTTTTCTCGCCTACGCGAATTGCATGAAGGGAGATTTTGCCGAAGCAAAACGCGCGGCGGACAAGCTCGTAGCCAATGTGCAGCCGCATGTGAAGGAGATGCCGATGTTAGAAGGATTTCTCCCGACACCGCTGTGGGTGCTGATCTCATTCGAACGCTGGGACGATATCGTGAAAACGCCGATTCCCGATCCAGTGCTGATCTATACGACTGCGAATTGGCATTTCGCCTGCGGAGTCGCGCTCGCAGCTCTCGGCAAAACGGATCAGGCGGAACGAGAATCAAAAGAATTTGCCGCGGGCCTTGGAAAACTTCCGCACGACGCAACGTTCGATCCCTTGAACTCGATTGAAAGCATTCGGCACGTCCAGGAAAATTTTTTGGCCGCTGCCATTAAACATGCGGGCGGCATTGGCGGTAATGTCGGCGGCGAAGTGGTGGATGCGTTGCAGCACGCGGTGGAGGCGGAGGACGCTCTTAATTATAGCGAACCGCCGAGTTGGTATCCGCCGGTGCGGCCGGTTCTCGGGCGCGTATTGCTCGAGCAGGGAAAAGCGGACGCGGCCGAAAAAGTCTTCCGTAGCGCACTGGAAAAAACGCCGCGTTACGCGCGCGCTCTTGTCGGTCTGCGCGACAGCTTGAAAGCGCAAAAGCGTTTTTACGAAGCGGAACAGATCGACCGCCAATTGCTCGATGCGCAAAAAACGGTCGACGCCGTTTCGACGACGACTGCGCGCAGATAGCGCCGGCATCGATTTCCATTTGGAAATCAGCGGCGTCTCCCGCACCTTGCTTCATTAGATCGACATCATGACCTCGGCCGAAATTCGTCAATCGTTTCTCGATTTCTTTCGCGAGAAACAGCACAGCATCGTGCCGTCGTCATCGCTTCTGCCGGATTCGCCGAATCTCCTTTTCACCAACGCCGGCATGAACCAGTTCGTCCCCGTTTTCCTCGGTCAGCAAAAAGCGACATGGAAGCCGCCGCGCGTGGCCGACACGCAGAAATGCATTCGCGCCGGTGGCAAGCATAACGACCTCGAAGACGTCGGCCTCGACACGTATCACCACACGTTCTTCGAAATGCTCGGCAATTGGAGCTTCGGCGATTATTTCAAGAAGGAAGCGATCGAGTGGGCGTGGGAACTCGTGGTCGAGCGCTGGAAGCTTCCGCCGCACCGACTTTACGCGACCGTTTACAAACCCGGGCCTAACGAGCCGAGCGAGTTCGACCAGGAAGCGCACGATCACTGGGCGGGTTTGTTCCAAGATGTCGATCTTGACCCGAAGATCCACATCGTAAACGGAAACAAGAAAGACAATTTCTGGATGATGGGCGAGACCGGCCCGTGCGGTCCGTGCTCAGAGTTACATGTCGATCTTACGCCGGATGGCGACACCCGCGGCTCGTTAGTCAACCAAGACGATCCACGCTGCATCGAGATTTGGAATCTCGTTTTCATTCAATTCAACGCGAATCCCGACGGCTCGTTCAGTCCACTCCCGCAACGTCATGTCGATACCGGAATGGGTTTCGAGCGCGCCACCGCGATCATCCAAGGCACAAAAAATTTCACCGATTTCTCCGGCACCATCTCGAACTACGAAACGGACATTTTTCGTCCGATCTTCGACGAGCTCGAAAAACTCAGCGGCAAGAAATATGGATCGACCCTTCCGGGTAGCGCGCTCGTCTCGAGCGCGTCCGCCGGTGTCTCGCCGGCGGAAGATGCTGCGCGAGACACGCAGCAAAGCGGCCGAGACGACCGCTCTACCCAAATTCAAATCGACATCGCGTTCCGCGTAATCGCCGATCACATCCGCACGCTCAGCTTCGCCATCGCCGACGGAATCATTCCCTCAAACGAAGGACGCGGTTACGTCCTGCGGCGCATTCTTCGGCGCGCCGTGCGTTATGGCCGCACGCTGAGCTTTCATGAGCCGTTCATCTTCAAGCTTGTCGATGTACTCATCCAAGCGATGGCAGATGTTTTTCCTGAGTTGCGAAAAAAAGAGCAACTCATTCGCGATTCGATCCACCGGGAAGAGGAAAGCTTTGGCAACACCTTGGATTTTGGGATCGAGTTCTTTGACCGTGCGATGAATGCACACGTTCTCGGCATTGAACGTTTCGATAATGCGATCTTTCCCGGCAAAATTGCGTTTGAGCTTTACGATACCTACGGCTTTCCGCTCGATCTGACTGAGCTCATGGCGCGCGAGCGCGGATTAACGGTTGATGTCGAGGGCTTCAATAAACTGATGGACGAGCAACGCGCGCGCGCACGGGCGGCCCAAAAGAAATCGGTGATCGAGGTTTCGAAGGTCGATGGTAAAGCGCCGACGAATTTCTTGGGATACGAACATGATCACACCGGTGCGGACGTGGAGGCGATTGTCGATCTTGCGGACAAGCGTGGCGTGATTTTGAACAACTCGGTTTGTTATGCCGAGATGGGCGGACAAGTGGGCGATACCGGCGAACTCGTGCGCGAAAATCGCCAATGGAAAATCGCGAACACGCAAAAGTCCGGCGCGAGCTTTGTGCATGTGATCGCGGGAGCGGATGCGCCGGCGGTTGGCGACCATGTCACAGTTAAGATCGACATCGAGCGACGCCGCGCGATCGAGCGGCATCACACGGTCACGCATTTATTGCATTGGGCGCTGCATGAAGTCGTTAGTCATGATGCGGCGCAGAAGGGAAGTTATGTCGGACCGGAGAAGTTGACGTTTGATTTTTCGAGCGCTGCGCTGACGACGGAGCAGAAGCGCGGCGTGGAAAAATTGGTGAATGAGAAAGTGCGCGAGGCTGCGGCGGTTTCGTGGACGGAGATTCCGTACGCGGAAGCGAAGAAGCGTTCTGACATTCAGCAATTCTTTGGCGACAAATACGGCGATGTGGTGCGCGTCGTGCAGATCGGCGGAAAGCCTAACGAGCTCGATGGCTACTCGATGGAGCTCTGCGGTGGGACGCATGTAAGATCGACAAGTGAGATTGGAGCGTTTCGGATTGTGCGCGAGGAGGCGATCGCTGCTGGTATCCGGCGGATTGAAGCGGTCGCCGGCGATGCGGCGAGAACTTGGGCGGAACAAGAGGCGGCGCGACAGGATGAAAAGTTTGAGAGTTTGAAACGGAAGAAATCTGACATCACCGCGGTGCCTGCGTTCGAGAAGGGGGAGGAGACGGCGACGATGCTTGGCCGGATCGACGCGCGCGCCGCGTTCCTGGAGAAGCTGGATGCCGATGTGCGGGAGTGGGAAAAACAAAACGCGAAGACGGCTGATGCCGGATTGCGTAGTCGCGCGGCGACGATCGCGAGTGAGCTGGCGACGGCGCACGTCGAGAAAGGTTCGTGTGTGGCCGAAGTTGCGGAAGCGGATGGCAAATTGCTGCAAGCGATTGCGGATGCGCTAAAAACGAAAATTGACGGGCCGGTTTTTTTAGCGGGCGCGGCCAATGGACGCGTTGCGATGATCGCGACGGTACCGAAGCAATCGGCTTCGAAAATTCAGGCGAACAAGTTGATTCAAGAGCTGGCGCCGATGGTTGGCGGCAAAGGCGGCGGGCGTCCGGAGAATGCGCAAGGATCAGGTCCAGACGTGGACAAGATCGACATGTTGATCGCGCGGGCGAAGGAGTTAATCGGGGCCTAACGACTACGGTAAGAGGATCGTGATGATAAACGTCGCGGCCAGGGCGAGGCATAAGACAAAAAGGTAAGCGAGTCCGCCGACGAGGAATTTGAAGATGCTCACGAACCAGCTTTGGCGATAGACGCGGCGGATTGACAAGAAGATTTGTGCGGTAAAGCCGAGCCAGAGAAGTCCGATAATCCAGCCGGAGAGCACGCCGGGTTTGGCATAAAGCAATCCCGTAAACGAAGCTATGGATGTGGAGCGCGTAGATGAGGTGATCGATGTAAAAGATGCGCCGCCGCAAATACAAAATTTTCAGGACAAAGGCGAACAGCGGAATGCAGCAGAACATCATGTAGGGCATGTTGCTGATGAGCGTTTTGATAAAGAGGCCCATCTTAGTCCCGTGCTCGCCCATCTTTTCCTGCGCGCGCCCTTCGACCCAACGCCCGAACGGGGTGGTTTGTTTTGTCTCGTGAGCGCCTATGGCCGGCTCTGCTTTTTCCGGCGGCGGTGAAGGCGGCCCGGCTTGCGGTGAAGCGGACGGCGCTGGCGTGGCCATGTCTTTCAGGACCCGCTGGAGTTTTTCGCGCGCTTCCGGTGGCAGATTTTCCTTTTTCAGCTCGGTTTCGATTTCAGCGCGATCCTTATGCGAGGGCTCGCTTGGATTGATATGAATTCCTTTGCTCCAATAGTTGACGGCAAAGAAAAACAAGACACTGGCCAGCAAATACAGACGCAGCGGATGCAAATAGCGAACGCGCCGGCCGCGCACGAATTCGTTCGTTAGGCGCCACGGCTTTGCGACGAGCAACCCGATGGTAGAGAAAAATTTCGAATCCCAATTCAGGAAGGAATCGAGCACATCGAGACTGACGTGACGAAACGAGCGGCGGTAATCGATGGCCGGTTGGCCGCATTGCACGCACCAATGTCCATGCAATAGCGCGCCGCAATTTTCGCAATGCGTCAACGGCGGTGATTGTCGATCTTTCCGGCGGAAGAATCGGCGATCGCCCGGCCCGCCTTCGGTGGCGGAAATGGCGGTGTCGCCGAAAATGATTTGCTCCGGTTCGTCGGCCATCGGGCGCCGAGCTTATGGAATGATCGCAAGCGCGTCTACCGCAGAAAGAAGAGCGCGCCCGTGCCGATTCCGCCGATAGCAAAGAGCGCGAGGGTGTCAGCGACGAAATAGGGATAAACCATCAGCGCGATGCCGCAGAACATCGGTTTCCAAAGATTCATTCGTTTGCCGTAGATAAACGCGACGAAGCCGATGGAGCCGAAGATAAGACCGGCGATGAGATTGGCCGGGTCGAGATCGAACATGTCGATCTTGGGAGCTAAATGCAGGCCAGCGCGGCAAGATCGACATCGAAACTTAGGATTGACCGCGACGCGGGCGCGATGCCACGATCCGTCCGAACGCGCGTTCCTGATTCGAATGCCTAACGGATAACAAAATGGCTTCGCAACTATTCAAAACCAAAAGCCCGGAGCTGCTCATACGCGAGTCTGAGCATCCGGACCGGCTGATGAAGCGTTCGCTCTCGGCGCTGGATCTTACCGCGCTCGGGATTGGCGCGATCATCGGCACGGGAATTTTCGCGCTCACCGGCACCGCGGCCGCAGGCGAGCGTGTCGAGGCGGTGACGTCGAAGCTGGCGACGCCGGTATTGAACTTCATTCAGTCATGGATGACGCATTCGGAGTTGCTTCTCGGTCGACCGGGCGCTGGACCGGCCGTCATTTTTTCTTTCGTGGTGGCGGCGGTCGCGTGCGGTTTCGCGGCTCTTTGCTATGCCGAACTGGCCTCGATGATTCCGGTGTCGGGTTCGGCTTACACCTATTCGTACGCAACGCTGGGAGAGTTGGTGGCGTGGATCATTGGCTGGGATTTAATCCTGGAATACGCGGTTGGGAACATGGCTGTGGCTGTCGGTTGGTCGGGTTATTTTGTGAAACTTTGCGGCAGTCTTTTCGGACTGCGGTTTCCACTTTGGACCGTGACCGATCACAAAACGGCGGTTGATGTCATTGCCAAGGGCGGCGAAGCGCTCCAGGATTTTTCTTCGACAACTTTGCCGGTAATTGCCGGGCACAGCATCGCCATCAATCTGCCCGCGTTTCTTATCGCGGCCGCGGTGACGACGCTTTTGGTTTACGGCATTCGCGAAAGCGCGCGCACGAACACGACGATCGTCATCATCAAGGTCGCGGTCGTCATTTTCTTCATTTCGTTCGGCGCGTTCATGGTCCATCCGACGAACTGGCATCCATTCATGCCTAACGGATTTTCCGGAGTGATGAGCGGGGCCGCGATTGTCTTCTTCGCGTTCATTGGTTTCGACGCTGTCTCGACTACGGCCGAGGAAACGAAGAACCCGCAACGCGATATGCCGATCGGAATGATCGCGAGTCTGGTCATTTGCACACTGCTTTACGTGTTGATGTCGGGCGTGCTTACCGGAATTAAAACGTACACCGTTTACCTGGGCGACTCGGCCGCAGTCGCAACTGCATTCGCGTCAAAACCGTGGGCGCAGGCGCTGGTCAGCGCCGGAGCACTGGCCGGAATGACATCTGTCCTGCTCGTCTTTCAACTCGGACAACCGCGCATTTTCATGGCGATGGCGCGGGACGGTTTGCTCCCGCAATATTTCGCGCGTCTTCACTCGCGCTATCGCACGCCGTGGATCACGACGATTTGGACGGGCGTGGTTGTCGGGGGTGTCGCGATGTTGACCGATATCGGATCGCTCGCTGACCTAACGAACATCGGAACACTGTTTGCCTTCAGTCTCGTCTGCATCGGCGTGATTTTATTGCGACGCACCGATCCAACGCGGCATCGGCCTTTTCGAGTGCCGATGGTGCCGCTGTTTCCGATTCTCGGCGTGCTCATGTGCATGGCGCTAATGCTGAGCCTGCCGGTGTTGACTTGGATTCGCTTCTTCGTTTGGCTCGCACTCGGACTTCTAATCTATTTTCTCTACAGCGTTCGCCACAGCCGTTTGCGCCACGGCATCGACACCGGCGAAACGGAGAATATCCTTCCGCCGATCGAGCCGTAAGATCGGTCCGAGCGGACTGGCGTTCGTTAGATCGACATCTACTCCTTGTCCGACTTGTCGTAGAACAGGATGTTGACGAGCAAAACGATTCCGGCGCCGGCGGCCGCGAGAAAGAAGAGAATCGCCAGTCCCGGATAACCCCAGATGCGAAACGTCGTTTCGACGCGCATGAGCAACGCCGCGCCGACAATGAGCGACGCGACAATCAGTCCGACGGTGATTCGGTTCGCGACCTTTTGAAAACCGACCATCAATTTGTGTTCGTCGATCGCATCGACCGAAATCTTGAATTCGTTATTGGCAAGCGCATCGATAAATTTGTTCATGCGCGCCGGTAATCGTTGCAGCAAATCCTTCAGCTCGAGCACGCCACTAAAAAGATTTCCGGGCGACAAACTTTTCATCAAGCGCTGCTGCATGATCTGCGCGGCATTGCGGCGGATCGACGCGTTCGGATCAAACTCCGGCTCGAGCGTCCGCCCGACTTGATCGAGGTTGAGCAACGTTTTCCCGAGCATGGTCAACTCCGGCGGAACGCGAACGCCGCATTCGCCCGCCGCCTGCGTCACTTCCAAAACAATCCGGCCGACCTGCATTTGCTCGACCGTGGCGGTTTTCTGCACCGCTACGATTTCCGAAAGGCGTCGCGTGAAAGCTTTCTCGTCAAAGTCATCTTTTCGTTCGCCGATCTTGATCGCGATCTGCGCCGCCTCTTCGCCGTGGCCTTCCGAAATGGCGAGCAACAACTGCAACAAATCCTCCTGCAACCGCGGCATGATCCGGCCGACCATTCCAAGATCGAGAAGCGCGACGCGGAAATCCGGCGTGAGAAAAACGTTACCGGGATGCGGATCGGCGTGGAAAAATCCGTGCACCAAAATTTGTTCGAGATAAGCGCGGAAAAGTTCCTCGGCCAAAGCGGCGCCGTCGAAGTCCATGCGCGCGAGCGGACTCATGTCCGTGACTTTTTTGCCCGGCACATATTCCATCGTGAGCACGCGCGACGTGCAGTAATCGGTGATCGGCACCGGCACGATGATGCGCTCGAAATTTTTCAGCTGGTCTCGAAACGCGCTGAGATTCTGCGCTTCGGCACGATAATCAAGCTCGCGCAGTAAACTTTTGCGGAACTGGTCGAGCATCTGACAAAACTCGTAGCGCTTCCCGAACTCTGTATGCTGATCCAGAAACTCCGCGATCTCTCCCAGCGCATCGAGATCGTCCACGACCGCTTCGCGAATATTCGGTCGCTGCACTTTCACGGCCACCGCGCGGCCATCACGCAATCGCGCGATGTGAACCTGGCCTAACGAAGCCGACGCGGTCGGCTTCGCCTCGAATTCGGCAAACGCTTTCGATATTCGCACCCCGAGTTCGCCCGAAACGATTTGTTCGACTTCATCGAAACCGAAAGGCTCCACCTTGTCCTGTAATCGCGCGAGCGCTTCGAGATATGCCCGCGGCATCAACTCGACCCGCGTGGAGAGCAATTGGCCGAGTTTTACAAACGTCGGCCCGAGTTTTTCCAGATCGCTCGCCAGCTCTTCGGCTTTGGCCGCTTCTTTCGGCGTGACGCGCTGCTCGGCCTCGAGGGTTTCCTCGAGCCCGGTCTGCTTTGCCAAATCGGAACGACCATATTTCACCAGCAGCCACGCGATTTGGCGGTAGCGATTGAGATGCTGCGGTTTGAGCGAAATGGCCATGCGACAATCTTAGAACGTTATTCGACGGTCGATCGGTCTTACGTCCGATCGTTGCAAGATCGACATCTATATTGGCGCCGTTAGGCCGCGCTGGCGTAACTCGCTTTGTCGTCCGCTTCCAGCCAATCGAACAACGTCGTCGTCGCTGGATCGAGCCCGAGCGGTTTCGTTTGCTCGACAAACCAATCGCGCCGCTCCGGATCGTTATACGGATTCCCCGCTTCGACTTCGTCGCTCCAGTGCTTCACTTCGTCCGCGGTTTTTTTATCGCCGCTTTGGTCGAGCCATTCCGCCATCTGCTGATCGCTCGCGCCGTTTTCGATTTGCGCTTTGAAATCAGGTCCCTTCACGTTTTTGAATCCGAAGAGCATGTTATCGAGCGGGCAATCAAAATGATATTCGCCGATGTCTCCGGCCACGAGCGCGCGACATTTGTCGATGGTGCGTCCGAGAATGGCGTAACCCCCGACCCGAATGCGCGGACTGCGCGGCGCTTCTTTGGTCAAATCTTTTCCCGTAACATTCTTGTGCATGCCTCAAGTTAATTTCGAAACCGTCGTGTCGCAACCGGCTGCGCGTGCTCGCGCGTTTTAGGGGACGCAAAACCGCCTCCGCGCGCGATTCATTTAATATGGCACAACAAAAAGAAATCGTTTCGACGATTAATGGTCTGATTGAAACATTGAAAGACGGGCAGGAAGGCTTCAAGCAAGCAGCTGAGGCCGTCAAAGATTCCAATCTCAAGTCGCTTTTCAGCGAGTTCTCGCTCCAGCGCGCGAAATTTGCCGGTGAATTGCAATCGCAGGCGCAACAACTCGGGGAATCGAATCCCGAGGACAGCAGCAGCGTCGCCGGTGCGATGCATCGCACTTGGATCGATTTGAAATCGGCGCTCACCAGCGGCGATGATCACGCCATTTTGGCGGAGTGCGAACGCGGCGAAGATTCCGCGATTAAGGAATACAAGGAAGCGATGGAAGGCCAAGATCTCTCATCGCCCGTCCGCGATATCATTTCGCGTCAATACAGCGAAGTAAAAAGCGCGCACGATCGCATCAAGGGTCTGCGCGACGCTGCAAAAGCGAGCTGATCTCACGCAAGATCGACATCTTGAAAGGCGCCGCATTGCGGCGCCTTTCTTTTTGTGGCCAAAGAGCAGCTCGCACACATGCTGTGCGTCATTTCCTTATGCATCGTAAGCGGCTTACGATGCATGAGTGGGCGCTTGGATTCTTAGTTGCCGGATTTTATTTGTAGCGGCGGTCTATGACCGTCGCATTGTTCCGCCACACCGTGAACGTCGCATTTCGATCTTTGCTCGGACTCCTCGTCATCTCGACGGCGCACGCTGGATCGACAATCGCTCCGCCGCCACCGGGAAAACTTTATCACGGATGTTATTGGGGCGGTGTCGGCACCGACACCCACGACCCGAGCGAACACGACGTGACGCCGGCGGATGTGGCGCGTTACGAACAAGCGGTCGGAAAAAAAGCAGCGTGGATTTATTTTTCCGACAACTGGTTTGAATCGCGAAAATTCCCCGCGGAAATGTGCGGATGGATTCGCGATCTCGGAAAGATTCCGTACCTGCGCTTGATGCTGCGTTCCGATGTCGACCAGAAACACCCCGAGAAGAAGTTCACCCTTCAGAAAATCATCGCGGGAGATTTCGATGTCGATCTTCGCGCGTGGGCGCGCGACGCGAAGGCGTTCGGTTCGGCGATGTTGATCGAGTGGGGAACGGAGCCTAACGGAAATTGGTTTGGCTGGAATGGAAAATGGAATGGCGGCGTGAGCGAGGGGCCGAAGCAATACTTGGCGGCCTACCGACACATTGTCGATCTTATGCGGGCCGAGGGCGCGGATAATCTGACCTTGGTCTGGCATGTGAATTGGCTCGACGAGCCGGAGCGCAAATGGAACGCATTCGAAAATTATTTCCCGGGCGAAGATTATTGCGATTGGGTCGCGCTCAGTGCTTATGGTCCGACCACGCCGCAAACGAGTGATGGCGCGGAAAGTTTTCGCTTCAAAATGCGGGAGGCGTATCCGCGCCTAACGAAGCTGGCGCCGAACAAACCGATGATTATCGCCGAGTTCGGCTGCGATCTGCATAATCGGCATGTCGATGCGGCCTCGTGGGCGAAGTCGGCGCTGGAAGATTTGTTTTCGAATCGCTGGCCGGGCATCATCGGATTTTGTTGGTGGAATGAAGGCTGGCAGAACGACGACACGAAGAAACACGATTCGGATTTGATTATCTTGCACGATGTCGATCTTACGCGCGTGTTTCGGGATGAGTTCGCGCTGCACGCGGATAAAATTCAAGAGTCAGCGACGATTGCGAAGTGATTCAACGCGCCGCATAATTCCTCATGGTCAAAGTCGACATCAAATATACGGGCGATCTTCATTGCGACGCGACGCATGGGCCGTCGCAATCGCAAATCGCGACGGACGCGCCGGCGGATAACAAAGGCAAAGGCGAAGCGTTTTCGCCGACCGATCTCGTCGCGACGGCGCTGGGCACGTGTATTAGCACGACGATGGGGATTAAAGCCGACGAGCTCGGTGTCGATCTTCGCGGAATGAAAGTGTCCGTGCAGAAAGAAATGTCGAAAGACGCGCCGCGCCGCATCGTTGCGCTACCGTCGGAGGTTCATATTCCGTTGCCCGAAAATTCGCCGCATCGCGAAGTGCTCGAGCAAACGGCGCTCAATTGCCCGGTGCACAAAAGTCTTCCGCCGGAAATTAATCGTCCGACGAAGTTTTATTGGGAAGGTTAACGCTGCCCGGCTTATTGCCCGAGCACCCACGCGAAGATTAACGGTGCGCAGATCGTCGCGTCGCTTTCGATCACGAACTTCGGGGTCGAGGCCGCGAGCTTGCCCCACGTAATTTTCTCGTTAGGCACAGCGCCGGAGTAACTGCCGAAGCTGGTGGTCGAATCGCTGATCTGGCAGAAATAACCCCACAGCGGCACGCCGGTGCGCTCGAGATCCTGATGCAGCATCGGTACGACGCAAATGGGGAAATCGCCTGCGATGCCCCCGCCGATTTGGAAAAACCCGATTGAACCCTCTCGATTGCGCAGCCGTTTCGCGTTGTTCGTGTAGTAATCCGCGAGCCACGTCATGTACTCAATGCCGGTGCGGACGGTGTGCACGTTTTTGACGTCACCGCGGATACTCGCAGCGGCAAACATGTTGCCGAGCGTCGCATCCTCCCAGCCCGGCACGATGATCGGCAGATTTTTTTCGCATGCCGCCACCATCCATGAATTCTTCGGGTCGATCTGGTAGCTCTTCTTCAGCTTCCCGCGGCGAAGAATTTTATACATGAACTCGTGCGGGAAATAACGCTCGCCCGCACGATCGGCCGCAATCCATTCTTCGAGCACGGCCTTCTCGATCCGCCGCATCGCTTCCATCTCCGGGATGCACGTGTCGGTCACGCGATTCATATGTCGATCTAGCAATTGCCGTTCATCGTCCGGCGTGAGTTGCCGATAATGCGGCACGCGTTCGTAGTGATCGTGCGCGACGAGGTTGAAAATATCCTCTTCCAAGTTCGCTCCGGTGCAGACGATCACGTGAACCTTATCGCGACGGATCATTTCGGCGAGCGAGATGCCGAGCTCGGCGGTCGACATCGCTCCAGCGATGGTCATTAACATTTTGCCGCCGACGGCGAGATGCGCCTCGTAGCCCTTCGCCGCGTCGAGCAGCGCGGCGGCATTGAAGTGGCGATAATTCTTCGCGATGAATTTCGACACCGGCCCTTTTTTTGCGGCGAGCGCGACGTTGACCGAGTCTGGGTGGTTCGACCGCCGCTTGGCTTTCATCGGTTAGGCGAGCTGGTCAGGCGGGATACAACCATTGCATGTAATCGCGCACGCCCTCTTCCAGCGGAAAACGCGGCGTGTAGCCGAGTCCGTTTTGCACGCTGGTCAAATCGGCCTGGGTGAAGTTCTGATAATGCGCGTGCGGATTGTCGATGTAATCGGGCTCAAATTTTGTGCCTAACGATTTGTTCAGAAGATCGACAAGTTCATTGAACGAGCGCGCCTGACCGCTGCCGAGATTGTAAATTCCGCTCTTTTTCGCTTCGAGCGCGAGCAGGCTGCCCGCGACGATGTCTTTCACGTAAACAAAATCGCGCTGTTGCTCGCCATGTTTAAAAATGCGCGGGCGCTGTCCGGTTTTGATCTGTTTCGACAAATGATAAACCATGCTCGCGGGCACGCCTTTGTGCGCCTCGCGCGGACCGTAAACGTTGAAGTAACGCAGTCCGATCATGATCCAATCCGGCGAAAGCTTCGCTTCGCGCAACGCGATGTTATCCATGATCGCTTTGGAAAACGCGTAGATGTTCGCAGGCGCCGCGCCGTTCGTTTCGACGCTGGCCTCTTTGGCCGCGCCGTAAGTGGAAGCGGAAGACGCGAAAACAATTCTCGTTTTCGTCGGCCGCGCGAATTTCAGAATGCGCCGAAAACTTTCGACGTTGTCGTGCACTTGCTCGAACTGGTCGTGATTCGTCGTATCGGTGATCGAGGCGAGATGGAAAATGGCGTCGAACTTTTCGTCGCCGAATTGTTCTCGCCAATCGAGCTTCGCCAAATCTTCCGCGACGAAATCGCCTTTGTATCCCGCCAGATTCTTAAAATCGCCCGAGCGGAAATCGTCGATCACAGTGAGGCGCGCTTCCGGAAATTTTTCCTGCAACGTCAGCGTCAAGTTTGAGCCGATGAACCCAGCGCCACCGGTGACGACGAAATTTGGAGATGAGTTAGGTGAGGCCACGTTGAAATGCTGGTGTAGCGGCGCGTGTCCTCACGCGCAGAAACAAAAAACTTCTGCGGCTGGGGACAGCCGCCGCTACACCAACCTTGATTCATAAATAAATCTTGAGCGCAGAAGCGCAAGCCGCTACTTGTCGATCTTAGTTCTTTGCGAGCTTAATGCAGTGGATCGGCGCAAGAAATCCGGTGTAAACCCGGAGCAGTTGCGCTGCTGTAACTGGATACGACTTCCCAAGAGCCAATCGATCGCTAAGGCGATCGGTGAAGGCGGGAAGAAGGCGGAGTTAGTTGAGAGTTGAGGGTTGAGAGTTGAGCGGGGCCGAACGGCTTTTCTTTTCTCTCAACACTCAACTAAAAACTCTCAACTGCTCCAAAAGCCAGGAGCCAGAATATTTGCCCGGTCCACCTCATTCGTGCCGCCGCGTGTGCGGGCCGGCGCGGAAAAACTTCTTCGCAAAAAGAAGAATGAGAGCTGGGCGATGCGCCCCGTCTCGGCGGAGCAAACAAGTCCGACTCTCGGAGTTGGAGGTAACTTGTTATGCGAAATCGCCCATTATGTTTTGTTGTATTCGTTTTAGTTAGCGCGACATCTGCGCTGCGCGCGCAAGACGCGGTAAGATCGACATCGACGGATGAAGATAAAGCGGCCCAAGCCGAAGCCGTCGTCGTCTCAGCCACGCGCACCGATATTCCGCTCGATCAATCGCCGTCGAGCGTTAGCGAAATTAATTCGCAAGATGTCGATCTAAAACAAATCGAGCGCGTCAGCGATGCGCTGCGCGAAGTTCCGGGATTGACCGTCGTGCAAACGGGAACGCCCGGACAATTGACTTCCGTGTTCACGCGCGGATTGCGCAGTGAGCACACGCAAGTCTTGCTCGATGGCGTGCCGATTAATCAGGGACTGCAAGGCGCGTTCGATTTCGCCAACCTAACGACTGACAATCTCGATCGCATCGAAGTCGTGCGTGGTCCGCAGAGCACGGTGTATGGACCGCGCGCTCTCGCCGGAGTCATCCAGCTTTTTACCAAGCAGGGCGATGGAACTTCGGGATTCACCCTAAGCGCAGAAGGCGGATCGTACGGCACGTTTCGCGAATCGCTCCAAAGCGACGGCAAGATCGACCAGCCTTCGCGAAGCTACGGCTTGGCAGGCAAGTTCGATTACTCGATCGGCGCGAGCCGTCTCGACGGCGATAACGCGCGTCCGAACAATCAATATCGAAACAGCGCCGGCATCGCCAATGTCGGTTGGTCGCCTAACGACCAGCTTCGATTGAGCACGTTGTTCATGTATTCGAACAGCGACACCGGAAATCCGAACTCGATCTTCACGCCGCGTCCGGTCGACAATTTTCTGACCGAGAAATGGCTCATCGCGCCACATGTCGATCTTCGCGCGTTCGATTGGTGGGAACACAAATTTATTTTTAGCTACGACCACGAGCGGCAACTGAACGATCCGAACCAGGACGGATTTGTCGGACCGACGCGCGCCTTGTTCGAGCGCACGACGATCGATTATCAAAACGATTTGCGCCCGACTTCGTGGCTGACGATTACGTCAGGCTTTTTTTATACGGCCACGAATGCAGGTCAGGAACGCCCTTTCTTTCCGAAAATATTTGGACCGGATTTCGTGAGCGATCACACAAAGCAGGCCGCGGGATTTTTGGAAGCGACAGTTGATTACAACAATTTCATTTTGGTCGCGGGCGGACGCTACAATCACTTCAATCAATTCGGCGACATCTGGACGTATCGCTTTGCCGGCAGTTACAAGATCGACAAGACGGATACGACGTTGCACGCAAGCGTCGCGACCGGATTCAGTCCGCCGAGTAGTCAGGACAAAATTTTTCGCTTCAACATAGATCCACTTAAGCCGGAGGAAGGACTCGGCTGGGATGCAGGCGTCGAGCAACGCTTATGGGACAAGCGCGTGGCGGTCGGTGCGACGTATTTCCACAACGACCTAACGAATCTGATCGGCTTTAACGGGCTTTTTGAAACGCTGAACCTGGGCGCGGCGCGGACGCAGGGAATCGAAACGGAATTGCGCGCGACCCCGATTGTCGATCTTACCTTGAGTGCGAGCTACACGTATCTGGACGCGGAGAAAACTTCGTCGGCCGATGTCGGCGCGCCAGAAGGATCGCGGTTACCGCGACGGCCGCGCAATGAGGTTTATGTTTCGGCATCGTATCTCTGGTGCAAGAAATTGCGCACGACGCTTTCGGCGAAATGGGTGAATGCGCGCGAGGAACTAAACCGGAATTTCTTCGGCCCGAATTTCGACATCGAGGATTACAACTTCGTAAATTTCGCGGCCGAGTACGAGATCAACAAGCACATGTCGATCTTCGGACGGATCGACAACCTAACGAACGAACATTATTCAGAAGTGTTCGGATTTCCCAGGCTCGGCCGGGCCGCTTACGCCGGATTTCGCGTTCGCTTCTAGCGACGCGCGGTAAGGCGTGGCCTTTTCGGGTTTGTTCCAGGCTTGATAAAGGCTGGCGAGACGCTCAAGGGCGAGTTTCGTTCGGGGACTGTTCGTGGCCTGCGACTTCCTCAGACTTTCGTAGCTGGCTAGCAACAATGGTTCGGCTTCTGGAAAACGCTTTTGCGCGGTCAGAAACTCGCCCAGCGCGCCGTTGGCTGTCGCGCGCAAGAAATGCGTCTCCGGCATATTGGTCGCGCGAAGTTGCACGGCTTCACGCAAGAGTTTTTCCGCTTCCGTCGGCCGACCGGTTTGGCTGTAAATCAAACCCTGCACGACCAAAGCCGTGGCGTAGTTGATGTATTGGGGGCTGGTGGCGGATCGATAAATTTCCAGAGTCTCATTGATCCTGGCTTCGGCTTCCGCGTATTGCTGCTGCAAGTAGAACGCCTGCGCTTGTAACCGAAGATTGTCTCCCAACTGCATGTTCGAGCGATCGTAGAGCTTCCGATAAACTGTTTCGGCCTCGCGCAAATTCTTTTCTGCCTCCGCGAGATCGCCCTTTTCCATCAGAAAACTGCCGAAACCGGTGAGGATGGCGCAAAGCTCGGGCGTCTCGCCCTTCGTCTGGGGAATGGCCGCGATCTTTTTGCGAACGATCGCAACAGCTTCATCAAATTTCCCTTGATCGGCCAGGATCAGGGCCAGAACTGCTTCGGCGACGCCGAGATCGTTTTTTGAGGCCGGTGAAACTTGCGCAGTGAATGTCAATTCCTCCCGTAGAAGCATCTCGGCTTGTTTTGAGTCACCCTGCGCCCGCCGCAGGATCGCAAAGCCATTTAAGGCCGTGATCAAATAGTCGGCGCTGATGGTTCCTTTCTTCTGCGCGGCGCGCAGAGGTGAAAGTTTTTGCCGGTAGACCTTATCCGCTTTCGCGTACTCGCCCTTTGCTCCGCCCCAAAGCGTGGCCAGGGGCACGAGCGTCATTAGTGTTTCGGCGCTGTCTTCGCCATAAATCCTGGTTTGCGCTTCCAGGGCAGCCGTCAGATTTCGCTCTGCCAAATCGTATTGCCCGAGCGAAAAATAAGTTGTTCCGATGATTCGTTGTAACTCCGCTTTGACGCCGGGCTGACCGGACAAATCTTCGGTCGCGAGTCGCTTGGACGCTTCGTCCAAAACGTCTTTCACTTTCAGATCGCGCGCGTGCAAACTGCTGTCTGGGCTGGAGGCATTCAGCATTCCCTGCAAGAAACCGCTGATCGCTTCCGCCTTCACCCTCTCGCGTTGGGCCGTTCGCGCCTGCCTGAGAGTCGCGACGATCCCGCCAAGCAGACTGAGCAAAACCAGAAGGGCCGCGGCTACCCCGAGGCGGTGGCGCTTGATGAACTTGGAGGCGCGATAAGCAACCGTGTCTTTGCGGGCGAGCACTGGCAGTCCTTCGAGGTGACGGCGGATGTCCTCGGAAAATTGGCCGACGGATGCGTAGCGACGCGCTGGTTCTTTGCGCATCGCCATGAGCACGATGTTGTCGAGATCGCCGCGCAATGATTTCAGATTGCGCAGAGGAGTAGATGTCGATCTTGCAATCGCCGTGCTGGGCCGCGTCGGTTCCTGTTCGGTAATGGCGTGCGCGATTTCGTCCGGCGTTCGAGTCTTAAGACGATAGGGTCGCTCGCCCGTCAGTAATTCGAAGAGCAGCACGCCTAACGAATAAACATCGCTCGTCGTCGTGATGTTGCCGCCTTTGATCTGCTCGGGGCTGGCGTATTCCGGCGTCATCACGCGTAACGCCGGCATGGTGACCGTGAACAAGGCGTCGTCGGCGCTGAGAAGTTTGGCGATGCCGAAATCGAGCAGCTTCGATTCGCCTTCGGCGGTCACGAGAATGTTCGACGGTTTGAGATCGCGATGGATGACGGCGTGTTGGTGCGCGTAGGTGACGGCGGCGCAGACCTTGCGAAAAAGTTTCAATCGCTCCGTCGTCGAGAGATTGTGCGTGTCGCAGTAAGAGAGGATCGGTTCGCCCTCAATGAACTCCATGACGAAATAGGGCAGACCTTCGTCGGTCGTGCCGCCGTCGATCAACCGGGCGATGTTGGGATGGTCGAGCTGCGCGAGGATTTGCCGTTCGTTTCGAAAGCGGCGCAAAATGTCGTCGGTGTCGAGGCCCCGCCGCACGAGCTTGATGGCGACCTGCTTTTGATATTGTTCATCCGCGCGAGCGGCGAGGTAGACCGTGCCCAAACCGCCGCGTCCAATTTCGCGGATGATTTTGTAGGCGCCGAACTGCCGGCCGATGGCGGAGTCGTCATCATGTCGATCTAATAAATCGCGCGGTACTTCGGCGATGCCGTTCTCGATAAAACCGTCGGATTGCGCATCAGATTGGAGGAGGGATTCTACTTCGCGCCGGACGGTTGTATCGTCGGCGCAGTTTTTTTCGAGGGTCGCGGCGCGCTCCTGAGGCGGAAGATCGACAACTGCGTCGAAGATTTCTTTCACCCGCTGCCAATGTTCATTCGTTAACGGCATTGGTTTCTCCCTTTACGATTTCGCGGCGCAGCCAGGCGCGAGCCAGTCTCCATTCGCGCTTTACGGTTCGCGGTGAAATTTCCAGCACTTCAGCGACTTCCTCGACGGTGAGGCCGCCGAAGAACCGCAGCTCGACGATCTGACTTTGCCGCGAATCGAACGCGCCGAGATCTTTCAAGGCATCATCGAGCGCGACAAGATCGACATGGCGCTCGGGCGTAAGCGCGACGGCTTCGTCGAATTCGATTTTCTCGAGCGCGCCACCGCGTTTGGCGGCGCGATGGGCGCGGGCATAATCAACGAGCACGCGTCGCATAACGCCGGCCGCGACCGCAAAAAAGTGCGCGCGGTCCCGCCACGTCGTCGCGGTTTGATCGACAAGTCGGAGATAAGCTTCGTGCACCAGGCCGGTGGCTTGAAGGGTGTGATCTTTCCGTTCGTTCTGAAGATAGCGTCTCGCGAGCCCACGCAGTTCATCATAGACCAGGGGCATTAAACGGGCGGCGGCTTCCTGATCGCCCTTGCTCCATTGGAGAAGAACGCGAGTGACGTTTTCTCGAGCTGGGGGGGGTGAGATCATGGCGATGTCGGCAACGGTTTCGGAGGGATGATACCGAATCGGCAGGAAGTAGGGAAATTCAAAGACAAGGCATTTCGCTTCAAGCCATCCAGGAAAAACCGGTGAAATCCGGAAGTCTCGAAAAGAGTTTGGCCCGCTTTCGCCGGGTTTTTCGCATTACCCAGTGACGCCAAGCTGCGTCGTGCGACCAACCCCGCTTAAAATTAAGAAAACCACCCCTATGAAATCAATGACCGCTATTACGATGAGACGAATGTCAGCCTTCGCCGTTGGCGCGACGATCCTGGCGATGAGCGGCGCAAGCGCGCTCGCGCAAAGTTGGACCGGGGCGACCGGCGACGACAAATGGACGACCGCAGGAAATTGGAATCCCAACGTTCCGGCCACTGACGGCAACGTCTTCATCGAGAGCGCAGCGCACCCGATAGTCCATCTCGATGTCGATACGACTATCGGCAACCTCACCTTGACGGGCTATGCGTTATTGGAAGACGACGACTACCGGGGGTCAAGCGCCCGCAATCTTTTCGTTCAAGGGACAACCACCATCAATAAAACACAGCCTAATTGGGAAACAGGCGTCGATATCACAAGTGGTACCAACTTCCGTCTGGGAACGCTGGCCAACTTCTCCAACGGCACCCTCACTGGTTACTACTCCGTCTACGACAACGACGGCACCGCTTCCAATTTGCCGACGAGAATTCAGTTTCGGGGCGCTAACGTCATCACGAACAACGCGTTCGTGCTCATCGATGGGGCCGACGCTGCAATCGTCGATCAGGACACGGGCCAGAATGCCTTCCGCAATCTCGCCGCGAGCAATAATCAATTATACGCCGGCAGCGCCGTGGTTATGACTTTCCCCGGGAATTTCACGAACACGGGGGATATTTATGTTTACGATGAGTTAGCCACGCCGACTAACCGCCTAACGGTAAATGGCACATTTTTGAATAGTGGCCTGGGTGCCGTCTACGTCAGCGCCGGCGGCGACTTTCGCGTGACGGGCGACTTCGACAACGACATCACAAACTTCAACGGCGGCATCTTTCTAGATAACAAATACTCACCTTTTCCAGGGACCCAAACCAAGGCCACGATCAGCGGAAACCTTTTGAATCGCGCGGGCGGCGACATCGACGTAAACGGTCTAGATAATCCTGCCCGTTTGACGGTGACTGGAAATCTCACCAATTACGGTTTCATCAGGCTGAAAGGAATGGGCAGCCTCGATGTGGGCGGCGTGTTAACGCAGGCTGGAGGCGAAATTCGGATGGAGGGCGCGACGACGGGATTCGAAACGTTCAAGATGACCGCGGAACGGATCGACCTCGCCGCCGGGACGAGGTTTGGTGCACGCGGAACGCTTTTCGCCGACCTAGTCGATAAGGGCATCTTTGCCCCGGGTGCTTCGCCAGGTCTGGTGACGATCAATGGCGATCTCACGTTTACCAAAACTGCGAAGCTGGAGATTGAGATCGCGGGCCTTACAGCCGGCACCGAGTTCGATCGCATCGATCAGATTACGCGGCCGATTGACACCGGCACGATCCTCGGCGGAACGCTCGCCGTCGCGATCCTCAATGGCTTCGTCGTGAACAATAGTAACACCTTCGCGATTATCAGTTCCGATCGTCCCCTGACCGGCGCATTTGCGAATGCCCCGAGCGGCGGACGCATTTCCACGTCGGACGGCTCGGGTAATTTTCTCGTCACTTATGCGGGCCAGAACGCGGTGACGCTGAGCGGTTTTCTAACGGGGCCTCTGCCGCTCCAGCTCACCGGCGCATTTTCGCGGAAGATGCATGGCGCGCTCGGGCCGTTCGACCTTCCTCTTCCGCTGACCACTCCAGTTGGGGTGGAATGCCGCAGCAGCGGCGGCAATCACGCGATAATGTTCACCTTTTCCAACGATGTCGTGAGCGGGAGCGCGACGTTGACCGCCGGTGTCGGAAGCGTCTCGGGAATTCCGACGTTCGTCAACAACACCATGACTGTGAATCTAACGGGCGTGGCCGACGTGCAAAAAATCACCGTTAGTCTTAGCAACGTGACCGATAGTTTCGCGCAGGTTCTGCCGAGCGCCGCGGTGAGTATGAATCTGCTCAGTGGCGATACGACGGGGGACAAAACCGTCAATTCCGGCGACATCGCTCAGACAAAAGCACAGTCCGGCGCGTCTCTTACCGATGCGAATTTTCGTCAGGACGTGACGGTAGACGGCGGGATCAACTCGGGGGATATTTCGCTCGTTAAGTCGCGTTCTGGCACAGGGCTACCTTGAGTGACTAGTTTGCGGCGATTAACGCCAGCCAAGGTCACAGCTCATTGATTAAGCGAAGCACGACTTCGGAGCGCATGTGATAACGCGCTTTTAACTTCAGCAGCTTGAATTTCCCGCGACATCGTTTATTCAGCGAGTAATGACTCCGACGATTTCCCTCCTCGTCGGTTTTGCCGCCGGCGGATTACTCGCGGCCATCGTTTTTCTTTTGACGCGTCCGCGCCAACAAGCGGAAGGGGTCTTGCTGGAAAAGATCGAGATCCTCGGCGGGGTGCAGGAGCGCGAAGAGCGCATGCTCCGCGAAGAGATGGCGCGTGGTCGGCAGGAAAATGCGAACGCGGCCAAAGTGCAGCGTGAAGAATTGCGCGCGGCGCTGATGGGTTTCACCGACACCTTCGCGACGCAAACCGGAAAGCTGACTGAGTCTAACGAGCAACGTCTGGAGAGTCTCCGATCGATTGTCGATCTTCGCCTGCGGCAATTGCAGGACGATAATTCGAAACAACTCGAGAAAGTGCGCGCGACGGTGGATGAAAAACTTCAAGGCACGCTCGAGAAAAGATTGGGCGAAGCGTTCAAGCACGTCAGCGACGGACTCGCGCGCGTCTTCGAGGTTTCGGGCGAAATGAAAACGCTGGCCATGGGCGTGGGCGATTTGAAACGCGTGCTCAGCAATGTGACAACACGCGGTCACTGGGGCGAAATCCAGTTGGAGA
Organism: Chthoniobacterales bacterium; assembly: GCA_038229295.1. Lineage (GTDB taxonomy): Bacteria > Verrucomicrobiota > Verrucomicrobiia > Chthoniobacterales > UBA10450 > JAJPGZ01. Next base: position 76,939 of record JBBROO010000006.1, read on the forward strand.
AGTTGCTCGATCAAATTCTCACGACAGACCAATACGAACGCCGAGTTCGTGTGAACGATGCGACCGCCGAGGTGGTGGATTTCGCGATCAAGTTACCGGGAAAAGGAAATGGCAACGGCGAAGTCGTCTGGCTGCCGATCGACGCGAAGTTTCCAACCGAAGATTATCAACGTCTGGTCGAAGCGCAGGAAAAGGGCGACGTCGAAGCGGCGGAAGTCGCGGCGAAAATGTTGAGCAATCGTTTGCGCGATTCGGCCAAGGAGATTTGCGCAAAATATATTCGCCCGCCGAAGACGACGGACTTCGGGATCATGTTTTTGCCAACCGAAGGACTTTACGCCGAGATGGTGCGCCGACGCGGATTGTTCGAAGTGATCCAGCGGGAATGTCGCGTCATGATCGCCGGCCCGACTACGCTGGCGGCGTTGCTCAACAGTCTGCAAATGGGATTTCGCTCCCTAACGATTCAAAAGCGGTCGAGCGAAGTCTGGCAATTGCTCAGCAGCATCAAAGCGGAGTTCGGAAAATTTGGCGATTTGCTCGACGGCGTGAAAAAGAAACTCGATCAAGCTTCGAGCACGATGGAAGACGCCGCGCGCAAATCGCGCACGATCGAGAAAAAATTGCGCAAGGTGGAAGAACTGCCGCCGGCCGACGCGAATGTTTTGCTGAAGGATTTGATCCCCGAGCCGGACCTCGAGGATTAGATCGACAAGCGTAAGATCGACAATCGAACGTCAGAGCACTGCGTCCCACTTGCTCTTGTCTTTGAGCATCAGCTCGCGGAGTAAACGAATGGGCGGCATGCCGTGATTGAGCAGTTCATTGTGAAATTTTTGCAGCGAATATTCGTCGCCTTGTTGCGCTTTGTAATCGTCGCGCAGTTTTAAAATCTGCCATTTGCCCAGGGTGTAATTGAGATAACCGGGGTCGAACGTGCCGCGCAACGCTTCCGAGTGCGCCGGCTTTTCTTCGTAGTAGCAATTGTCTTGGAAGAACTTCGTCGCTTCCTCGATCGACATTTTCTGAGTGTGCAATTTGATCGACACACACAAACGACAAAGACGGAGCAGCGATTCATCGGCTTGGGCGATCCGATATTTCGCCGCGCGCTTAATCGGATCTTCGTTAGGCGTCGGGCTGACGGTCGCGGTCGGACTCGGAGTCGGGCTAGGGCTCGCGCTCGCAGCTGGTTTTGTCTTTGAAGTGGGAGTCGGTGTCGGGTTCGGCGTACTGCCGTAACCTTCGTCGATCATCATTTTCTCGCAATAATGCGCCCAACCTTCGATGAAGGCGTAGCTGCCGAAAATCTTTTCCACCTTGCTCGCGGGCGACGCGTTCAAGCGCAAGAACTGGACGTAATGTCCGGGATACGCTTCATGGATCGAAACGATGTCCGAGGTATAATAATTAAACGAAGTCAGCCATTCGTCCTTCTGCTTCTCCGGCCAATCCGCCTCCGTCGGCGTGACATAATAATATGCCTCCGTCGCGCGTTTCTCGAAAGCGCCTGGCGTATCCATCGATGCGAACGACGTGGCGCGGCGATATTGCGGCGTCTCTTTTACCTGCGCGCGCACTTCCGACGGAATCGTGACTAACTTTTTTGTCGAAACGTATTTGCGGATTTGCTCCAGGTTCTTCGCCACATCAGAAATTAAACTCTCCGGCGTCGGGTGTTCGCTTTGGATTTGTTTAAAAACTTCAATCGCCGGTTTGTCCGGGTCGATCGTTTTGGCGGCCTCGGCGAATGCATCCTGTTCTTCTTTTAATTTCGTTAGGCCGAGCTCGAGAATTTTATCCGGCGCAAGATCGACATATTCGGTCTCGGCCAGCATGCGATGATATTTTTCGTCGCCGAGTGCGAAATCGGCCGTCGCATTCGGCAAACGCTCGCGTTCCAGCCAACCCGCATACTCTGTCAGAGCCCCCGCCGCTTTTCGATTCGACTCCGTGAACTCCGCTTTAATGCGGTCGTCTTTCAAATCCTTGACCGCCTCGACCAGATTTTTTCGCAAGAAATCGGCCGAACCTTTCGCAATTTGAATCGCAAGCTCGACATACGGCTTCGCCAAAACTGGATCGAGATTTGTTTTCGCCGCGATGACAATGTTCGGCACCTGCGATTCGATCAGCACGATGCTGTGCACGCGATCTTCCAACGCGGCGAAATTTCGTTTGATGTAAACATTCACGTCGGCCGCGCGCGCGTAAACCATCGGGTCGCGTTCGAAGATCGACATGTCGACCCGCTGGAAAATTTCTTTCTTAATCGACGCTTGCAGAATGCGCAGATCGATCGACTGCCGCTGGCTTAGTTTCGCCAAATCGAATTTGCTCAGGCGATCGTCGAAGCGGCGGAGCCGCGAAAGTTCCGCATCGAGCGAGAGCCGGCTGTAATCGCTGATCTTGCCATCGAATTCGTGGAAGCCGAGCGAGGTGGCGAGGAGCGGGCGCGCGGCCAGATATCCCTTAATGTATTCCTCGGCGACGGACTCATATTCGACATCCGGCGTTTGCACGGCGGTTGCTAAAGTAGCGGCGAGACAGAGCCCACTCAGCGATAAGATCGACATCTTCATTTTTCGAAAGACGAACGGCGTTGCCGCCAATCTTAGCCGACGCATTGCGCGTTGCCAAAAATTTCCGATTGAGCGATGTTCGCAGCCGTTTTGAGATAGTCACGAAAAATGAAACGCCGCCTTATCCTGAGCACATTTCTGTGCTTGTCGATCTTCACGCTGGTTCTCGGCGTTCATTTCCAGCGCGCTTCGGCTGCGCCTAACGAAGAGGAAGACAGCGGTTACTCGCAGATCTCGATCTTCGCCAAAGCGGTGCAATTGCTCCGGCAGGATTACGTCGATGGAAACAAGACGAGTTACCACGAGCTCATTACCTCGGCCATGAAGGGAATGCTTTCGTCGCTCGATCCGCACAGTCAGTACATGGACCCGAACGATTTTCGGGACATGCAGGACGACACCCGCAGTCGCTTCAACGGTCTCGGCATCGAAGTCTCGATGAAAAATGGATTGCCCACCGTCGTTTCGCCCATGGAAGACACGCCCGCGGCCAAGGCGGGAATTCTCTCCGGCGATCAGATTTTGAAAATCAACAACACCGCCACCGACAAAATGGAATTGCAGGACGCGATGAATCTTTTGCGCGGCGCGCCCGGACAAAAGGTGACGCTGACTTTGATGCGGCCGTCGACCAAAGAGATCAAGGATTACACGCTCGAGCGGGTGGAGATAAAAGTGCAAAGCGTGAAAGGCGCGCGCTTGCTCGACCCGGAATTGAGCGGCCAATTCAAAATCGGTTACATCCGATTGATCCAGTTCAACGAACCAACGGCGGACGAATTGTCGAAGGCGCTCGATGAATTGCAAAAGCAAGGCATGCAGGCGTTGATTGTCGATCTTCGGAATAATCCCGGCGGCTTGCTCAATAGCGCGGTCGATGTCTGCTCGCAGTTTCTGCCGCCGAACACGAAAGTCGTTTCGACGCAGGGACGCACCTCGTCGCAACAGCGCGAATACACCACTTCGACGGTGATGAAAGAGCGGCCGCATTTTCCGATGTCGCTGCTCATTAATGAAGGCAGCGCGAGCGGCGCCGAGATCGTGGCCGGCGCGCTCAAGGATTTAAAGCGCGCGATTCTCGTGGGCGAAACCACATTTGGGAAAGGTTCGGTGCAAAACGTTTTGCAATTGCCGGACGGCTCGGCCTTGCGATTTACGACCGCGAAATATTATACGCCGAGCAAGCAGGTCATTCACGGCAACGGTGTTTCGCCAAATATTCGCGTGCCGATGAGTGCGGAACAGGAGCGTTTGCTTTTCGCCTCACGCAGCGGCGGCGAAACCGCGAAGCCGCAGGACGAGAAGGAGCTCATCAAAACGAAAGATCCGCAAATGCTTCGAGCCATCGACGCGCTCAAAGGCGTGATGATTTACGCGCAGCAGAACGGGGCTAAGCCGGAAGCGGTCAAGAAACAATAGCGTTTGTCATCCCGAGCCGCGAAGACGGTGAGGGACCTCTCATCGACTTGAAGATCACGCAGCCTAACGAGCGTAACCGAGCAGCTGATGTGAGGTCCCTCACTCTGTTCGGGATGACACGCGTGTTGTGATGGCGACGATTCTCGCGCTCGAAACTTCGTGTGACGAAACCGCGGTCGCGATTTTGCGCGGCTCGGAGTTAATCGCCAGTGAAGTCGCTTCGCAGATCGCCGAGCACGAAAAATATGGCGGCGTCGTCCCCGAGGTAGCTTCGCGAAATCATCTCGTGCACGCGCCGCGCTTGATCGAGACGGCGATACGTGACGCTAAGATCGACATGGTGGATGTGGATGCGTTCGCGGCGACGTCCGGTCCCGGGCTCGCAAGTTCGTTGATGATCGGCGCATCGATCGCAAAAGGTTTGGCTATCGGTTTCGGCAAACCGTACCTCGCCATCAATCATCTCGAAGGCCATTTGCTCTCACCATTTTTCAGCGAATCGGAAATTCGTCCGAATGTTTCGCTCATTGTTAGCGGCGGTCACACCATGTCGATCTTTGTGCGCGGCGTGGGCGATTACGAAATCATCGGACGCACCGTCGACGATGCCGCCGGCGAAGCGTTCGACAAAGTGGCGAAGTTGTTAGGCCTCGGTTATCCCGGCGGCCCGGAAATTGAAAAACGTGCGCGCGGTGGCGATGCGAAGCGTTTCGATCTGCCGCGCTCGATGCTCGACTCGGAAAACTTCAGCTTCAGCGGATTGAAAACGGCGGTGCGCTATTCGCTACCGAAAATAGGCATCACCCAAAACGTTGTCATCCCGAATCGCAGAGACGATGAGGGACCTCGCAGTCGGAGCTTGGATCATCAAGGGTCCATGGGTGATCAATCATCCTGTGAGAGGTCCCTCGCATCCGCTCGGGATGACAAAGTGTTGAGTGATCTCTGCGCGTCGTTCCAGCAAGCGATTGTCGATGTTTTGGTGCGCAAGACGATCGCGGCCGCGCGAAAGTGCGATGTCGATCTTGTCACGGTCAGTGGCGGCGTGAGTTGCAACCAGGAATTGCGGCGGCAATTGGCCGAGGCCTGCGCGAAAGCCAAATTGAAATTCAAAACAGCGCAGCCGCTGTTGTGCACCGATAGCGCGGCCATGATCGCGTTTGCGGCGTCGCTGCGATTTCAGAATGGGTTCGAGTCGCGCGTGAGCGAAGAGATCGACCCCAATCTCGCACTCGCGTGATTTGAATATTCTGGGGAGCGCAGGCTGCCAGCCTGCGGTCGTCGGCAGCTTGCCGACGACATCTTAAACGAGGGACTTTCGGCACGGCGGCCGAAAGCAACAGGCTGGCAGCCTGTGCTCCCCAGAAAGATCAGTACTCGCGTTCGAGAAGATAGTTCGCGAGCGCGTGCAATGCTTCGGCCTTCGTGCCGAAGATCGACAACGCTGCGTGCGCCTGCTTCGTTAGGCGCCGCGCTTCCATACGCGACGCTTCCAGTCCAATCACGGCCGGATACGTCGCCTTTTGCGCGGCGATATCTTTGCCGGCGCTCTTGCCGAGTTTCTCGCTCGTTTGCGTCACGTCGAGAATGTCGTCGATGACTTGAAACGCTAATCCGAGCGCGCGTCCGAATTTTGTGATCGCGGCGAGTTGTTTCGGGTTCGCGTTCGCGCTCATGGCGCCGAGTCGGACCGAGGTCGTCAGGATGGCGGCGGTTTTGTTTTCGTGGATGTAGCGCAATCCATCGCGCGTGGTTTTTTTTCCTTCTGCTTCGAGATCGGCGACTTGACCGGCGATGAGCTTTCGGCTGCCGGAAGCTACGGCGATTTCACGAAGCAAGATCGACATGTTGTAGCGGGAAGTTGGCTTCGCGTAGGAAACGATTTCGAAAGCGACAGTGAGGAGCGCGTCACCCGCGAGGACGGCGATGCCGTCGCCGAAAACTTTATGACACGTGGCGCGGCCGCGGCGGAAGTCGTCGTTGTCCATGCTCGGAAGATCGTCGTGGACTAACGAGTAGGTGTGGATGCATTCCATGGCGCAAGCGAGCGACATCGCATTGTCGATCTTACCGCTGCAGGCTTCGGCGGCAGCGAGACAAAGAATCGGGCGGAGACGTTTCCCGCCGGCGAACAAGCTGTAGCGCATCGCCTTGTGAATTGTCGTCGGCTTGGTGCTCTCTTTCGGAAGATGTCGATCTAGCGCGCGATCGACCATTTGCTGTCGCGATTTGAGATACGTTTTCACATTCATCGCGCTGGCAGTGTAAAAGTTGATCGCGCTGATGCGCTAGAGATTTTCTGCGGCGGGTCTAGCGCAGGACCGTAAACCTGGGAGTGATGTGATTTCCTTCAGTGCCTTCCCAAACAAGATAGGCGTGTTTGCCGTCGGACGATGCGACCAACGAGGGATAGCCTCCGGGAAGGCGTTGCACGTCTCCGTTCTCCAAATCGTTTTTAATAAGAAGGCTTGAGCCATTTTGCCATGCCGACAAAACTCGTCCGTTGATGCGGGCCAGGACGGGCTGGGCGCCTTCTCCAATTTTCGTCTCCGGAGAATTGGGCGTGGTGAGCATGATTTCATTTTGCCGCCGCCAGATCGCAAAAGTTCCGGCGTCCGATGCGATAACTGCGCCGCCGTCCATCGGGCATGCCCGCAGCGGCCAGCTATGTGTGCCCATTTTGATTGCCGGCGAAAAATGATCTCCGCGATCTGTGCTCTCCGCGATATAGAAATCGCGATTGCCTCCGAGCCAGTTGCGCCACATCACCACGAGCTTGTTTTTGCCATCGGAAGCGACCGATGGATGACAGCATTCACAAACGGTTTTGTCGGGCGAATCGTAAATCTTCAAATTTTTGCTCCAGCTTTTCGCCCCGACCTCCAGCCTCGATCCCTCGATCTGGGTGCCCCCATTTCGCGAATCGAGCCAGACCGCGTAAAAGCTGCCGTCGGGCATAGCGGTGATATTTTGCAATCCCTCGGACGCCGCGCCGGGAGTGTCGTTAACGGTGCTAGCCGGAGACCAGGTCTTGCCCATGTCTTCGGAAACAAACGAAACAAATTCTGTGTCGGGTGCGGCGACCACGATCCGTTTGTCGGTAGCGGCGATCCTTGGCCCGCGCCGCATGCCCGCCTTCAAGCCATTTAGTTCCGCGATTTTCGTCGGCGTTGAGAAACTTTTGCCTTCATCTGCGGATTGCACCGAATAAATCGAATGACCGCTCGCGAAAACGACAATGATGATTCCAGCGGGCGTCACGGTTACCTGCGGCTGTTTGGACTCACCAAAACTATCGGGAACCAGATTCTTAATCGAAAGTATATCGGCTCGAAGAAAGTTGGATGCTAACAGAGCGGCCGCGATGAACCCACAGGTCAAACTGCTCTTCATCGTCTGCGAGTTTCTCATTTCTCTCTTTAGGTCGGAGTTACATCGTCTTTTGATGCACGGCTCGCAAGTGCCGCATACGCTTCAACTGCGTTGATGCGCTAGAGATTTTCTGCGGATGCAACGGCGAGGGCGGGCTTGGTGCGCATGGCGAGAAAGGCGCCGAGAAGTAACACGGCGGCGCTCCAAATTTGGGCGCTCGTTAGGCGTTCGTGGAAAATCCAGGCGGACAAGGCGAGCGCGCCGGCGGGACAGAGGAGTTGGAGGGTTTGGGCGAGGGCGACGCCGATTTGCTGGATGCCGACGTAATACAAAACATGCGCCATGGTGATGCAGACGACGGCGGAGATGACGAGAATCAAATTCACGTGCGCGCCGGCGTGGAGCGGCGTGTCGATCTTGCCGAAAGCGAAAGTGAGAGGGAGGAGCAGTGAGGAAGTGATGAAGCTGATGATGCCGAAGCTGCGGATGGAGCCGAGCTCGGCCGAGGGACGTTTCACGAGAATACTGTAGAGCGCCCAGCAAAAGGTGGCGGTGAAGGCGATGAGTATTCCGGGCAAAGCGATATGTCGATCTTGCCCGCCGGGTTGAAACCACATTACGCCGAAGGTGCCGATAAGGCCTAACAAGGTGCCGATTTGGAACTGCCATTGGCGGATGACGTGGCGTTCTTCGGGAAAAAAAATGAGCGCGAGGAGCGCGGTGAAGATGACGGATGAACGAGTGAAGATGGCGTAAACGCCGGGGCCAATATAAAAAAGCGCCATCACCTGTGCGATTTGATGGATGACATTTGGAATGCAGGGCACGAGACAAATGGCGACGGCGTGCATGTCGATCTTGGGTCCGCCGCGACTTGCGCGATACAAGACGAGTGGCGCGATGGCGAGACAGGCGACGGCGTAACGATAGAAGTTTTGCGACCACGGGTCGTAATAGCGATTCAAATAGAATTGGAAGAGCGACGGCATCGACCAAATGAGGACAGTGGCGAGGATGGCGCTGTAACCGCGGGAAAGGCTCGCTCGCGGCGGCGCAAGATCGACAATCGCGGTGTTGAAATTGGATTGCGGCATGGACTTGAATTTAATTTGCTCGCTAACGAACGTTTAATCGCGCAGAAAAGTAATCTTTCGGAGGACAACAGATGAGCATGACCAAGCAGCAAATCGGAAGAACAATTATCATCGCGCTTTGCGTGGCCGGGTTGACGGCGCCGGCGCAGGCCAGGAAGCATGGCGGTGGTGGCGGCGACCACACGGCGAAAGGAGTCGAGCTGGCGCAACAGAAGCAGTATGACGCAGCGGTCGCTGAGTTCACCAAAGCGATCGAAGCAGACCCGAAGGATCCGCGCAATTACAGTAACCGCGGCACTTCGTATCGAGCAGCGGGAAAATTTGCGGAAGCGCTGGCCGATTTTACGAAGGCGATCGAAATCGCGCCGAAAGATTATTTCGGATACATGGAGCGGAGCCAAACGCGCTTGATGCAAAATGATTTCCAAGGCGCGCTCGATGACGCGAACAAAACGGTGGAGTTAAAGCCGGACGAGGCGTTTGGATACAAATTTCGCGGTTTTGCTTACATCGGATTGACGCAATGGGACAAGGCGGTGGCGGAGTTCGGCATCGCAATCCAGAAGAAGCCGGACGATCCCCAGAGCTACGATCGCCGCGCATGGGCGAATCGAAATTTAAAGCAGTACGATGCGGCAGCGGCGGATTACACGTTGTTGATCACGAAAAATCCGAACGACGTGGAGTCGTTAGTCCGACGCGGCGCGACTTACGCGGCGAAGACGGATTATGAGAAAGCGATCGCGGATTATGAAGCGGCGATCAAACTAAAGCCGGACGACTACGACACGATCCAGCGCATGCAATACGCGCGCAGCATGCTCGCGGCGAAAAATGCGCCGCCGCCCACCGCCACGCCACAGGAGGTGGAAAAGTCGACACTGTTCACGCCGTTGAATATCATTCTCGCGGTGGTCGTGATCGGAATTATCGCGGCGGTGGTGCGATTGGTTACGCGAGGGAAACCGGAAGAAATCAGCAGCGGTCGGATTCGATAACGCAAGATCGACATCGCACGAGAAATTCCTTTGACAGGCAAAGGCGGGCTGTTAGCTTTCGGACGCTTTTTGCGAGAACGAGTTGGTCCCATGGTCGTTCAAATTGCGGTTTGACCGGCTCTGGGATTTTTAGTTCTACACGCGGGAGGCAGACCGGCCCATGTAGCTCAGTTGGTAGAGCACGTCCTTGGTAAGGACGAGGTCACCGGTTCAATCCCGGTCATGGGCTCCAGTGTTCGTGAATCGGAAATTGGAACGCAGGAAAAATTTAACAGACGCAGTTTAGTTAACGAGACAGGAGAATTGATATGGCCAAGGAATCATTCAAACGCGACAAGCCGCACTTGAACGTCGGCACAATCGGTCACGTCGACCACGGTAAAACTACTTTGACAGCCGCCATCACCAGCGTGCTGGCGAAGAAAGGTTTCGCCGAGGCGCGTGCTTATGATTCGATCGACAACGCGCCCGAAGAAAAAGAGCGCGGCATTACGATCAATACCGCGCACGTGGAATATTCAAGCGACAAGCGCCATTACGCGCACGTCGATTGCCCCGGCCACGCCGATTACGTGAAGAACATGATCACGGGTGCGGCGCAAATGGATGGCGCGATTCTGGTCGTTAGCGCAGCGGACGGTCCGATGCCGCAAACTCGTGAGCACATTTTGCTCGCGCGTCAGGTCGGCGTGCCGTCGATCGTTGTTTTCCTGAACAAGGTCGACATGGTGGACGATCCCGAGCTTCTCGATCTTGTGGAGATGGAAGTGCGCGATCTTCTCACGCAATACGAATTTCCGGGCGACAAAATCCCGATCGTCAAAGGCAGCGCGCTCAAGGCGCTGAACGGCGACGCTGAACAGGAAAAACAAATCATGGCGCTCGTCGCCGCGATTGATGATTACATCCCCGTGCCGGAACGTCCGATCGATCAGCCATTCCTCATGCCGGTCGAAGACGTGTTCAATATTGAAGGTCGCGGCACGGTTGCGACCGGTCGTGTCGAGCGCGGCATCCTCAAGAAAATGGAAGATGTCGAGATCGTCGGCATCAAAGCGACGGCCAAGACAACGGCGACCGATATCGAAATGTTCCGCAAGCTTCTCGATGAAGCGCGCGCCGGCGACAACGTCGGTGTGCTATTGCGCGGCGTGAAGAAGGAAGACGTCGAG
>JBBROO010000007.1:0-86272 GCA_038229295.1 Chthoniobacterales bacterium
CAATCCATTCGTGGACGCCCACCAATTTGTAACAAAGCGCGGCGAGATATGGCAAAATCGGAAACTCGGTGCCGACATATCCGGCTTCACTTCCGGCCCAATCGATTTGCGGATGCGTGAACTGAAATCCGTTTTCGGAAAAGTTGCGCGCGATCGCCGCGACGTCGCTTTGCCGCCAGCTCCATTGGTCGACGAATGGTTGATTGATCGACATCAAACGCACAGCCACGGCGACGACGCCGATGAGGACCGCGAGATGAAGATGTCGATCTTGCACGAATCGCTCCTTGACAAAGCGACGAGGCAAAGTCAATCGAGTACCGTCGTTTTGAGATGAAAACGTATCTTTATTTTCTTGGGGTTATCGCAGCACTCGCGCTCGGGGTTTTGCCGCCGCCATTGAATGCGCAGGCGCCGCCGCCGCCCGATGCGCCCGACGTGGTTGATTTTTCGAAGTTGCTCCCGCTTCTGCCGGATGCGCCCGCAGGCTGGACGGCGGATAAACCGGAAGGATCGACGAGCGATGTCGGCGGTTTCAAACTAACAAATGCGCATCGCGATTATCGCAAAGGCGAAGGCAATGACGCGCCGAATGCGGCCATCAGTATTCTCGATTCCATTTCAAATCCGGATTACGTCATCGCGACGACGGCGGCTTGGGATTTGAATAGCGAAAGCGGCGAAGGTTACAGCAAATCGGTGACCATCGAAGGCAATCCGGGTTTCGAAGCGTACGAGAAAGACAGCAAGCACGCGACGCTTTGGGTGATGGTGGCGAAGCGCTATTTCGTGCAAATCGAACTAACGAATCTCGATCCGAAGGATTTGCAGGAGTGGGTCAAGCGCGTCGATTTGAAAAAGCTGGCGACGATCAAATAGAGATTCGATGCGCGATTCCGAGCAGAGTGAAAAAATCAAAAAGATCGTCGGCGAAAAAAAACCCGGCGATGTGTGGGACGAAATCTATCGGCTGAATCAGTTTGTGGCCAAGATTGTGCCGCGAGAAGCAGACGATCATGGACACGCCGTACGAAAAATTGTTGGAAAGCCTCGCGCGCGCTGAAGTTCAATTCATCGTTGTCGGTGGCATTGCCGTCGCGCTGAATGGATTTGTGCGAACCACGGAAGACGTTGACATTCTTATCGAAAATTCGCCGGAAAATATTGGGCGCTTATTGGAAACGCTATCCGGGTTTGGTCGCGGCGAAGCGCGCGAACTTCAGGTGACGGACTTCGACGACACTGAGGGCGCGGTCCGAATCATTGAAGATTTTCCGCTCGATGTGTTTACCATCATGAACGGCAAACGTTTCTCTGACCTGATTGGTTCGACCAAACAGACAGAAGTTAACGATTCCCATGTGCGCTACCTCAACGCCGCCGCGCTCATTTCGTTGAAGGAACACTCTAAGCGGGAGAAAGACCAGATCGACGTTTCGGCTCTGCGACGGGGAACGGACTAATGCCGCGTCGAAGGGCGCGTGCTCGAGCCAGCCGTTGTAGCCGTCGCAGATTTTGACCTGCACGTTTTTATAACCTAGTCGCTGCAAGGTCGCTTCGGCAGAATAGCCTAACGGTTCGATAATCTCGATCGAGTAAACTTCGGCGACGAGCTCAGCCAAAATCGCCGCTTGATAACCGGAGCCGGTGCCGATTTCCAAAAGCGATCGGTCGGTTGCAATTGCAACTCTTCGGTCATGAACGCGACGAGGAACGGTTGTGAGATGGTTCGCGCGTAGCCGATCGGAAGCGGCCGGTCAGCGTAACTCGCGGCGCGGAATTCTTCGGGGACAAATTCTTCGCGCGGCACTTTGCGTACGGCCGCACGCACGCGTTCCTCGTTCATTCCGCGCATGACAGATCGCTCCTGCAAGCATGTTCGCGCGCGGCCGCGAGGTCGGCCACAGAAATTCTTCGTGTCCTTCGTGACCTTCGTGGTTAATTTCACCGCCTCATGGCTGACGAACGCAAAACTCCCGAGCAACGCGCGCAGATGACGGAGATCGAACGTCTCCGCCATTCGGCCGCGCATGTGCTGGCGACAGCGATTTTGAAAATCTGGCCGGAGGCGCAATTCGCGGCCGGGCCGCCAGTCGAAAACGGTTTTTACTACGATGTCGATCTTGCGCACCGCATTTCGCCCGAGGATTTCGAGAAAATCGAAGCCGAGATGAAGAAGGAGATTAAGGGGAACCATCCGTTCGAGCGCATGGAAGTTTCGCGGGATGAAGCGCTCGAGATGGGAAAGAAAGGGCGACTGGCTTCGTTAGGCGATCGCGAGCAGCTGAGCAAATTCAAGATCGATATCATCGAAAACATTCCCGAAGGCGAAACGATCTCGCTCTATCGCAACGGCGACTTTGTCGATCTTTGCGCGGGGCCGCACGTCATGCGCACGGGAAACATTGGCGCGTTCAAGCTGACTCACGTCGCGAGCGCCTACTACAAAGGCGACGAAAAGAATCCGCAGCTCCAGCGAATCTACGGCACCGCCTTTAAGAACAAGACGCAGCTCGACGAATACTTCGCCATGCTCGAGGAAGCGAAGAAGCGCGACCATCGCAAGCTCGGCAAGGAATTGGAAATTTACATCATCGACGACGATGTCGGACCCGGACTTCCCCTGTGGTTACCGCGCGGCGCCGCGATGATTGAAGAGTTAGAGAAGCTTGCCAAAGAGACCGAGTTTGTCGCTGGGTATCAACGCGTGCGCTCACCGCACATCGCCCGCGAAAGCCTATACAAGAAAAGTGGTCACCTTCCGTACTACGCCGACTCGATGTTCCCGCCGATGAGTTTACACGAAGGAGCGGGTAGCGCGGGCGTCTCGCCCGCGGTGCTCCGTGTCCCGCGGAGCACAGAAGCGTCGGACGAGACATCCGACGCGGCGCGCGAGACGCGCGCCCTACCCTCGGAGCATTTTGATCGCTACTATCTCAAGGCGATGAATTGTCCGCATCATCACAAGTTGTTTGCCGCGGTGCCGAGGAGTTATCGCGATCTGCCGTTGCGCTTCGCGGAGTACGGTACGTGTTATCGCTATGAGCAGAGCGGCGAGTTGTTCGGACTAATGCGCGTGCGCTCGATGCAAATGAACGACGCGCACATTTACATGACACCGGAGCAGTTCGAGGCGGAGTTCAATGCCGTCAACGAGATGTATTTGAAATATTTCAAGCTCTTCGGGATCGAGAAATATCTGATGCGCTTCTCGACGCACGATCCATCTAAACTCGGACAGAAGTTTGTCGATGAACCGGAGCTCTGGAAACAAACCGAGGAGATGACGCGCAACGTGCTCAAGAATTCCGGAATTAATTTCGTCGAAGTGCCTAACGAAGCCGCGTTTTACGGACCGAAGATCGACGTGCAGGCCTGGAGCGCGATCGGGCGCGAATTCTCCATCGCGACCAACCAGGTCGATTTCGCGCAGCCGCGCCGATTTAATCTCGTTTACAAAGATCGCGATAACACCGAGAAGACGCCGCTTTGTATTCATCGCGCGCCGCTTGGAACACACGAACGCTTCATCGGGTTTCTGATCGAGCATTACGCCGGAAACTTTCCGCTTTGGCTCGCGCCGGAGCAGGTGCGCATTCTCACCATCGGCGACGAACCGGAGCTGATCGATTATGCGCGCAAGATCGACAACGAACTGCGCGCAAACTTCGTGCGTTCCGATGTCGATCTTGGGTCCGACAAAATTAACGGGAAGATTCTGCGGGCCGAGCAAATGAAAGTGCACACGATGTTGGTCATCGGAAAACGCGACATGGAAGCGGACGCCGTTTCCGTTCGCATCCACGGAAAAGGCAATCTGGGCGCGAAACCCAAGGGCGAAGTGGTGGCCGACATTTTATTGTCGATCAAGGAACGTCGCGCGTAATGGCTCAGATGGATCTGGGCGGCGCCTTAAAGAAACACTTCGGTTACGATGAGTTTCGGCCGCTGCAGGAGGAGATTGTTCGCGACGCACTCGCTGGTCGCGATGTTTTTGCGTTGATGCCGACGGGTGGCGGGAAGTCGCTCTGTTTTCAATTGCCAGCGTTGCTGCGCGATGGCTTAACGATTGTGGTTTCGCCGTTGATCGCGCTAATGAAGGACCAGGTGGATGCGCTACGGGCGAGCGGAATCGCGGCGACGTTTCTAAATTCGTCGTTAGATCGACAGGAAGCATCTGAGCGATTTCGCGGTTTGAATCGGGGCCAATACCGAATGCTCTATGTGGCGCCGGAACGACTGATGCTGGACACGTTTCTCGAAAGCGCGCTGAATTGGAATATCACGCAGCTGGCGATCGACGAAGCGCATTGCATCAGCGAATGGGGCCACGATTTTCGGCCGGAGTATCGGCAACTGGCGAAGTTGCGGAGGCATTTGCCGGATGTGCCGATCATGGCGTTGACGGCAACGGCGACGGAGCGAGTCCGCGCTGACATCGTCAAACAATTGAAACTGCGCGAGCCGTGTTGTTACGTCGCGAGTTTCAATCGACCGAATCTGACCTACACCGTCGTGCCAAAAACGTCGGCTTACGATCAACTGCTCGCTTATGTGCGGGCGCGGCCAGAAGAGAGCGGCATCGTCTATTGCGCGAGCCGAAAAACGGCCGATGGCCTAACGAAGAAGTTAAGCGAAGACGGCATTAGCGCGAAGCCGTATCACGCCGGACTCGAAGGCGCAGACCGCTCGAAGCACCAGGAAGCTTTTTTGCGCGACGACGTGCGCATCATCACGGCAACGATCGCGTTCGGAATGGGAATCAATAAACCGAATGTGCGTTTCGTTATTCATCACGACCTGCCGAAGAATGTGGAGAGTTATTACCAGGAAACGGGCCGGGCGGGGCGCGATGGTTTGCCGAGCGATTGCGTGCTGTTGTTCAGTGCGAGCGATGTGATGAAGCAACGGCGTTTTATCGAGGAGAAAAGCGACGCCGAGCAGCGCATCGCACATGAGCAATTGCGTGCGATGATGACTTACGCCGAGACGCGGGAATGTCGGCGGGCGACGTTGCTGCGTTATTTCGGGGAAGAATTCGCAGAGCCGACGTGCGAGGGCTGCGATAATTGTCTGAATCCTCGCGAGACGTTTGATGGAACGGTGCATGCGCAAAAGTTTCTGTCGTGCGTGCAGCGGGTTTACGCGAAGCAAGGATTCGGCTTCGGGCTGAATCACATTGTCGATGTACTGGCCGGCGCGGAGACGGAGGCGATTCGGCAGCGGGGGCACGATCAACTTTCGACCTACGGAATCGGAAGCGATATGAAACGGGGCGCCTGGCAAGCAATCGGGCGGGAACTTTTACGACTTGGATTGATCGCGGCGGCACCAGGGAAATTCGCGACGTTGCAACTGACTGAAGCGGGTTGGACGGCATTGCGCGAACGCAGCGCCATCACTTTGACCACGCCGGCAGAGAGCGAGCCGCGCCGGCGAACAAAAAAACGAGCAGGCCAAATCGAATGCGACGAGATCCTCTTCGATCGGCTGCGTGTCCTCCGTCGAAAGCTGGCGGACGAACGTGATGTTCCGGCCTACGTGATTTTTTCTGATGTGTCGCTCCGCGAAATGGCGCGCAGTTTCCCGACGACGGCGAGCGAGTTCGGCAAAGTTCCCGGCGTCGGTCAACAAAAACGCCGCGATTTCGCCGAGCCTTTTACGGCTGCGATTGCAGAATATCTCGCGGCCAATTCCGCAAGATCGACATCGCGATCCTGAACTTCGGAGCGCGCGCCGAATTACAAACGGCGACGGCGAGCGAGCGCGCGTCCGATAACTCCCAAACCGCCGGCTCCGGCGATGAGCGCCAAAGTTGAAGGCTCAGGAATTGCGGCCGGCACTGAAATCTGGCCGACGTTATCCACTTTGCTTCCAGCATTCGGACCGGTCGCGAGCGTTCCCTGCGCCGCAAACTGCGAATTGCGCAAGCCAGGAGCAACCTCCGGTTGGAATCCAGCGGTGGAAACTTGGAAAGGGCCGATATTCTGCCCGGCGGACGTCGTACCAGCAATGGTCGGCCCATTGTAGGTCCAAGTGAGATTGGCAATGGCCGGATTATCGAAGGGATTCGTCTGAGCCGGAGTGATTCCCACTAGCGAGGAGGAAAACGTCCAGTCGGCCGGCTGCATGTTGGATCCGGGGATAAAAGCACCGAAATCATAAATCGTGAAGAAATCCCCCGCGGTCGCGTTCTGTTCCGCCGTGATGTTGACGGTGTAGCTCCAAATGGTGTTTTGCCCACCTTGGGTCGATGTACCTGTAAAAGTGGGGATAATGTCCGCCTTCGCTTGAGTCAAAGAAGCGGCAATCACAACAATTCCTGCAAAAAGTAGTTTTTTGATCATGCTTAGAACCCTCAGGTAGCAGACGGTTAAATAGAAAAACGGTTCGCCTGTCAACATTTAATCGGAATAAACAGGGACGGTGGATGCAGAAGAGGGTCAAAATTCAGCTCCGCCTAGCAAAAATTTTCGGTAGAGAACCGTCTGCCGAATCAAGCTGCCTTGGCTCGGCCGCGCCAAAGCAAGTAGACCGGTACCCCAGTCAACACGATGAGGATTCCGATTCCCGAGGTAGCTGGCGCAAGCCACGCAAGATCGACAATCAACAACAACGCGAGAAAGATCGATATCATGGGGACCAGCGGGTAACCCCACGTGCGATACGGCCTATCGGCTTCGGGATGCGTACGCCGTAGAACCATCACCGCTCCCACGAGCAAAATATAAAAAAGCAAATCAGCGGAAACAATGTACTCGAGCAGCTGCGTGTAAATATTCCCGTAGCTGGGAGCACCAGTCGGACCCGGAGTCACCGTGCGCGGAAGCGTCAGCAACGCCGTCCAGATTCCTTGAGCGAACAGTGCCGCGGACGGAACGTGGTAAGCATTCGTCGTCGCGATTTTCCGAAAGAACAAGCCGTCCTGCGCCATGGCGTAGTAGACACGCGCGCCGGCGAGGATGAGCCCATTGTCGCAACCGAAGGTAGAAATCATGATGGCGCCGGCCATTGCCATTCCGCCGGCCTGGCCAAAAATTGCGTTCATCATGGCGACCGCGACGCGATTTTGCGGAGCGTGCTGAATCGCCGCGAATGGCAAGACTGCGACATAGGCCACGTTCGCAAGCACGTACAAGATCACCACGATGCCGCAACCCCAGAGCAGCGCGCGCGAAAGATTGCGGCTAGGGTCGTGCACTTCGCTGCCCACGAAGGTCACATTCGTCCAGGCGGTTTGGGCGAAGAGCGGGCCCACCATTGCTTTGCCAAACAAAAGCGCGAGCGCGAAGCCGCCGGCAACCGCGAACCCCGGCTGCGCCATTTGCGGGCTCCAGCCGTTCGCCCAGGAGTCCCACCATGTCGATGTACGGGCGGCGCTGGTCGCGCTCCAGCCTAACGACAAGCCAATAAGGACGACCGCCGTCAGCGCCGCAGTCTTCGCGAACGTAAAACTATTTTGGACCAGCTTCCCGATTTCGAGCCCGCGGGTGTTTGTCCATGTCAGCAAGGCGATCAGCGCAATCGCGACAAGTTGCTCCATCGACAAACTGATGGCATATCCGCTGCCTAACGAAACAGGCGCGACCAAATAATTGTCCGAAGCAACTCCCGGAACGAACACGCCGAGAAACCTGGCGAAGGCGATGGCGACCGCTGCGATTGTCCCCGTTTGCACGACAAGAAACAGCGTCCACCCAAACAAAAAACCGAGTGAAGGCCCGTAAGCTTCGCGCAAGAAAACGTAGACCCCACCTGCGCGCGGCATCATCGTGGCCAGCTCGGCGCAGCAAAGCGCGCCGGTGATTGTCATCAAACCGGCGACGGCCCATGCCAGCAGCAGCCAGCCCGGCGCGCCGATCAAGCGCGCGGATTCCGCCGACGTGATAAAGATACCCGACCCGATCATCGAGCCGATCACGATCATGCTCGCGTCCAGCGAGCTAAGTTTCGGAATGAGTCGTCCGCTGGTGTTGTTGTCGATCTTGCTCACAGCGAACTTTCCGGCGCACGGATCGTCACACCTTGAAGCTCGAGTTCGGCGCGCAGCGTGCGCACGAATTCGACCGCGCCCGGCGTATCGCCATGGACGCAAATTGTCTCCGCGCGGACATCGACATCGGTGCCCTCGACCGATTTCACCTTCCCTTCGCGCAACATTCTGACGACACGCCTCGCCGCCTCCTCCGGATCGCTCAGCAAAGCATCAGCGCGCTCGCGCGACACGAGCGAACCGTCGGCCAGATAATTTCGGTCCGCGAAAACTTCACGCACGATGCGCAGTTGCTCCGATTCCGCCGCCCGCTCGAGCGCGCTATTGCCGGGCGCGTACAAGATTAAATAGGGATCGACCACCAGAATCGCGCGCACGATCGCCTCGGATAAGCCCGTGTCTCGCGCCGCCATATTATATAGAGCACCGTGCGGCTTCACGTGATTAACCCGGAGCGTCGCCGCGGTCGCGAGGGTGCTGAATGCGCCTAACTGATACGCGACCTGGGCAAAGACATCGATGAGCTCGATCTTCCCCTCCAGTCGTCCGAAATTTTCCCGATCATCCAGACTTGGATGCGCTCCCACCGAAACATTTCGCGCTCCCGCATCGGTGATCGATTGCAGAATGGAGTTCGGATCGCCCGCGTGAAAACCGCACGCGATATTGGCTGACGTGACCAGATCGAGAAGTTCAGGATCGAATCCCGCGCCTTCGCCCAGGTCGGAGTTAAGATCGACAACGAAACTCATGGGCGGCGCAGACTGATTCCGACGCGGAATTGTTGGAGATCGCGCTCGCGTTTTAGCAAAAGCCGGTGCGCATTTTCCAATGAGACCTCCCGAAATTGGACGCTATCACCGGCGCGTAGTTGCGCCGCCACCGGAAGATCGACCGTAATCACGTGGGCAATTTTTGGATAACCGCCGACCGTTTGGCAATCTCCGAGCAACACGATCGGTTGCCCATTCGGCGGCACTTGAATCGTCCCGGGCGCGACCGCCTCCGATGTAAGATCGACATCGTCATCTCGCTGCAGCTTCGGTCCTTCCAGGCGCGCACCCATTCGATTTGAATCCGGTGTAACAGAAAACGTATCGCGCAAAAGCGCCGCCGGATTTTGAAAGAGTCCCCAAGCCGCGCCGCGAACAACGCGCAAGACTGGTTCGGCTTTCGCGGTCTGCGTCCACTCGGCCATAGCGCTCCACGAGGAAATCTTTTCGTTGCTGGTGGAAGACGGCGCTGCTCGTAACGAGAGTTCATCGCCATCGCGTAAAGCCCGTCCATCGAGTCCCCCGAAGTTCGCGCGCAAGTCAGTGGAACGACTGCCAAGCACAAGTGGCACATCGACGCCACCGGAAATGGCCAGCCAAGATCGACATCCAACTTTGGGCTGACCGAAATTAATTTCATCGCCTGCGCGCATCAGCACCGCATGACCCGCCGGAAGATCGACATCGAATTCCCCACCGCACCACGCGATGACGCGTTCATCTTGAAAACGAATTCGACAACCGCCCATCGTGATTTCCAAACCGGCTGCGGCTTCGTCGTTGCCAACCAAAAGATTTCCCACGCGCAATGCGTGCACATCGAGCGCGCCGCCGAGGCTCACTCCAAACTGTCGCGAACCGATGCGGCCGAGATCCTGGATCGTGGTTTGAAATCCCGCTCGGACGACAGTCGCATTCATTGCTGTGTCATCCTGAACGAAGTGAAGGATCTCGCGCAGTCTGTTTGGTCTTCACTGGCCCGAGAATACGCAAAGCTTCGATGTGAGGTCCCTCGCTCCGCTCGGGATGACAGCAAAAAAAAGAACACCGCGCCGTACATCTTATTGTTTCTCCTTTTCGAAGTCGTCGCGTGTGATTTGATGAAAACGCACACGATCTCCGGCGCACAAAGTCGCGGGCGGGTTTTTGTTCGGATCGAAAAGTCGCAATGGGGTGCGACCAATCACATTCCATCCGCCGGGCGATGCGACCGGGTAGGCTCCGGTTTGATCTCCACCGATGGCGACGGAACCAACCGGAATTTCCGTGCGCGGAATCGCACGACGTGGCGTTGCTAATTTCTCGGGCAAACCGGTCAGGTAAGCAAAACCAGGAGTGAATCCAAGGAAGGCAACGCGATATTCGGCAGCGCAGTAAAGATCGACAACTTCATTTGCCGATAGCTGTGCACGCGCCGACACCTCGGCAAGATCGACCGCGAACTCAGCGTCGAAACAAACAGGAACGTCGATCGAGCGCACTTCGACTTGGTCGCGGCGATGCCGCTGTGAAAGCGCGGCGCGAATCTTTTCGCCTAACGATCCCACAACACGTGCCGGTTCAATTTTACCAGCAATGACTTCAGGATCGTAAAAGAGCCCAATGGTTCCGTGCGCCGGCGCGAGCTCGATGACACCGGGAATCTGCGCGCGCTCGAGTGCGCGCATCGCGCTCAGCACATCCGCATTGTCACGGAAACGAATGATGAGTGCGGAATCGCCTAACGGCGTTATCTCGATCGAATCGGACGGCTTACCGCTTCGCGTGAGAGGCATCGGGCGAGACGGCTTCCGCGACAGTTTCAACGTGCTCTTTTATTTCGGCGACCTTCGGATGCACTTCCTTGATGAGATCGTGCTCGGCTTTCGAGAGTTGCTCAATGCGTTGAATCACTTCGTGCAACTCTTTCAACATCGCATCCTGCCGCGACGAAATGCGATGCATCCACCAGAAGCAAACGATCCAACAGGCGCTACCGATCCAAGCGAGCACAAGCATGTCCAAAGCTATATCGCATCTGCTGCCTTTAGACAAAAACCTTGCGCCACGTGCGAAAGCCCGCGCAAGATCGACAACGCAATTTGAGAGCCTGGAAATTTCTCGCGTTGGCGGTGGCGCTCGGCGTCGCGCTTTGGTTTCTTTCGCCCAATCGCGCTATCGCCCCTAACGAACCCGGTGTGGTCGAGATTTCGTATCTTGGGCAGAGCGGCGTCGAAGCGGCGGCGGTGGCGGACGCATTTCGCGTTTTCGAATCGGAAAGTCGCGCGGCGCACGCGCGCGACCCGTCGCATCCGATTTATCGCATCGTCACCGGACAAAACGCGTCGCGCGACCAAACGGCGGATCCGACGCGATTTCTGGTCAGCGTTGCCGGCGGGATGCCGCCGGATCTAATTCGGTTCGATCGCTACGCCATCAGCGAATGGGCGGCGCGCGGCGCGTTTACGAAACTGGATGATTTTATTGCGCGCGACGCCACTCGCATCACCGACGACGCGATTCGCGCGGAAAATTACTACCGCTCGTGCTGGGAAGAAGTGGTCTACGAGAACCCGATCACGCGCGATCGCGGCATCTTCGCGGTGCCGGCCGACGTGGACGATCGCGCATTGTTTTACAACAAGGATCTGTTGAAGCGCGGGGAATATGTCGATCTTAACGGAGAAGCGCGCCCGCCGAAAAATTGGGACGAGCTCGGCGAAATGGCGGTGAAGTTAACGGAGCACGATGCGCGCGGTCGCATCACGCGACTTGGCTTCGCGCCGAACTTCGGAAACGCCTGGCTTTACCTTTACAGCTGGATGAACGGCGGCCAGTTCATGAGCGCGGACCGGCGGCGTTGCACGCTGAGTTCGCCGCCGGTGGTGCAGGCGCTGGAATGGATGACGCGGGTTTATGATTCGTTAGGTGGCGCGGAAAAAGTTTCGGTGTTTGAAAGCAGCAAACAACCGGGAGAACTGGATCCGTTTGTGCAAGGCAGAGTGGCAATGAAGATCGACGGCTACTGGAGTTTTCCCGAGAGTCTGGCGCAGTTCGGGCGCGATCTAAATTACGGCGTGGCCGTGCCGCCGCTGCCGGCAAGCGAGATTGCGAAAGGCCGCGCCGGATTCAGTTGGGTGAGCGGCTGGTGTTTCGCCATTCCGTCCACGGCGCACAACAAAGAAGGCGCGTGGGAACTTCTGCGTTTTCTTTGCAGCCAGCGCGCCATCGAAATCATCGGCGACAGCGAACGCGCGCGACTGGAAAGCATTGGGCGCGTTTATGTGCCGACGCAAAATTCGAACCGGCGCATTAACGAATGGCTCTTCGAACATTACATCGCGAGCAATCCGGCCATTCAACCGAAGGTGCGCGATGGCGCAAAATTGTTGAACGACTTGCTGGAGAATTCGCCCATCCGTCCGGTCACACCTGTCGGTCAGCTTCTCTTCAACGAACAACGGCGCGCGACCGAGAACGCGACCTTTCACAAAATGTCTGCGCGCGCTGCGCTCGAACGCAGCGAACAAGTGGTGCAGAAGCAACTGGACCGCGTGTTGCGTCCGCCGCGCGGACCGCTCGTGCCGTGGAAATACTTCTTGTCGATCTACCTGGGGCTTCTTGTCGTCGCCTGCCTGTCGATCTTAGCCTGGGGAAAAAGGCGACGAACCCTGAGCCAGCGTTGGCAATGGAGCGGCGGCTGGATCGCAGCGTCGCCGTGGATCATCGGCTTCATCATTTTTACCGGCGGCCCGATTCTTTTCTCGATCGTCATCAGTTTTTGCGATTACGACGTTTTGAATCCCGCGCGATTCGTCGGCTTCGCCAATTATCGATGGATGTTCACCGAAGACGCGCTTTTTTGGAAATCGATCGCAAACACGGCGTTCATGATGATCGGGATTCCGTTAGGCATGGCGTTGAGTCTCGCCATTGCGCTTCTGCTCAATCTGGAAGTGCGCGCCGTGCCAGTGTGGCGGACATTTTTCTTTCTGCCGTCGATCGTTCCGGCGGTGGCGTCGAGCATTCTCTGGATTTGGATTTTCAATCCGAACGTCGGTTTGCTGAATAGCGTGCTCGCCGCATTCGGAATTCACGGGCCTAACTGGCTACAAGATGAACACACGAGCAAACCGGCGCTGATTTTGATGGGACTGTGGAGCGCCGGCGGCGGAATGATCATCTGGCTGGCTGGGCTGAAAGGAATCAGCGCCAGTTATTATGAAGCGGCCGCACTCGACGGCGCGGGGACGTGGCAACAATTTCGCCACATCACGCTGCCGCTGCTGACGCCGTATATTTTTTTCAATCTCATCATCGGCCTCATCGCCACGCTGCAAATTTTCACGCAAGCCTTCATCGTGACGCAGGGCGGGCCGGTCGATTCGACCTTGTTTTACGCGTATCACCTCTTCAATAGCGCGTTTCGATTCCTGCAAATGGGATACGCGGCCGCGCTGGGCTGGATTCTTTTTCTGGCGGTGTTCGCGCTGACACTGCTGCAACTGCGCTTGTCGAAACGCTGGGTGCACTACGAGGAGTAAGATGAAGCGTTTGCTGATTTACCTTGTCCTAATCGGCGGCTCGTTAGTCTTCACCTGGCCATTCATCTGGATGATTTCCACTTCGGCTAAACTCGAGCGCGAGCTGTTTGCCGAACATCCCCACATCCTGCCGCAAGCACCGCGGCCACAGTTGCGTTCGCCCTACATCGACAATCGCCTCTTCGCGGATGTGAGCGGGCCGCGCCTGAACGAATCACTGAGCATCATCGAGACGCAGTTAAGATCGACAAGTTATGTCTGGCCGAAGGATGTGGACGTCGATGCGATGCGCCAAGAAATGGCGCGCGGAATTTATGCGCGGCTGCTCACGACGATTCCGGGCGAAACGTGGAAGAAATCGAGTGAAGAATTCCAGACTGATATTGTCGCCGCCATTTCGCCAGACTTGATTGTCGATCTTGCAGAGAAATTGCGGCGCTCGTTTTGCCTCGGACGATTGCGCGTTCGATCGTACGACTTGGAGGAAAATCAATTCGATCCTGCCTGGCAAATCGGCGGGGCAGCCAGTGCGCAACTAACGCCGGTTAGATCGACATCGGAATCGTATTCGGAACTGCATTACGATTTTTCGCGCGGCGATGTGGCCACCCTCAGCCAAACATTCACAACCACTTTCCCGATCGCGCGTCTGCATCGCATTCAATTGTATCTGCGCAACGACGATGCCTGGCACGCCATCAACCTCGTCGTGGAAAAAGGTGGCGCGAAGTTTCGCGCGGAACGCGCGAGCGACGATGCGGATTTCAATTGGATGGTCGATACCTGGCAGGAGCGCGGGCCGGACGATCGCCCGGATAAAATCCGGACGTGGACATTGCTGCGCAAGATCGACAACGGCCGGCAGTTCGTAAGCGGGCCTAACGAAATCAAGATCACGCTGGAAATTTCGCGGCGAAATCTTCTGCAAGCGTGGTGCGCGAAGATTCTGCGCAACTATCGCCTGACGCTCGATTACATTCCATTCTGGCGTTATGTCGCGACCAGTTTGTTTCTCGTTATCCTGAATCTTGTCGGGACGCTGTTGAGCTGCTCGTTAGTCGCTTACGCTTTCGCGCGATTGCAGTGGCCGGGACGAACGATCTGTTTCGCGCTTTTGCTCGCCACGATGATGATTCCGCCGCAAGTGACGATGATCCCGCAGTTTTTGATTTTCCAAAAGCTCGGTTGGTACAACACTTTGCAGCCGCTCTGGGTGATGAGCTTTTTCGCAAACGCGTTTAGCGTTTTTATCCTGCATCAATTTCTCAAAGGCGTTCCGCGCGATCTCGAAGACGCGGCCCGGCTCGACGGCTGCGGGTTCCTGCGTATTTACTGGCACATTATGCTGCCGCTGGTGAAACCGACGCTGGCGGTGATCGCGATCTTCACGTTTCTCGCGACTTGGAACGAGTTCATGACGCCGCTGATTTATCTGAGCGATCAACGTCTTTATCCGCTCTCGTTCGGACTCTACGCATTCCAAATTCAATCGCTGCAGCCGGGCACGAGCGCGGGCATCGGCATGCTCATGGCCGGGTCGTTGCTGATGACGCTGCCGGTAATCGCAATTTTCTTTTTCGCGCAACGCTACTTTCTGCAAGGGGTAACGCTGACCGGATTGAAAGGGTAACCAGCTCCCGGGCACTCTCGTTAGGGCACCTTTGCCGCTTCGATGTCGATCTTGACAGTAACGTCCTGGGCAATTCCCGACATCGCTTCGGCGGTCGAGCCGAACATCAAATTAAAGTCACGTCGCTTTAACGGATCGGTGGTGACTTCCCAACGCGAGCGCTGGCCTTCGACCGGACTCGTTAGTTTGACGCGCAAGACGATGGGCCGAGTCACGCCATGCATGGTGAAATCGCCGCTGATGTCGCCACTCTGCGCTCCCGTTTGTTTGATGCTGCGGCTCCGAAATGTGATTTCGGGATACTTGGCGACATCGAAAAATTCGGCGCTGCGCAAATGGTCGTCGCGTTTGCGAATTCCCGTGTCGATGCTCTCCACGCGAATTTTCGCGGAGACGGAAGATTTTTCCGGATGGTCGCGATCGACTTCGATGATGCCGGAGAATTCTTTGAACTTGCCGTTTGTGACACTAACGAATTGATGAACCTTGAAAGCGATGACGGAATGCGCGTTGTCGATCTTATAAGTTTCGCCGGCGACCATCGGCGGAACCGCCAAAGACAATAAGGCGATGAAAAGGAGAAGTCGTGAGGTGGAGTTCATTAAAGCAATGTTTTCAACAGGGGCGCGCGCGATAACGGTAACTTTCCGAACAAATTTCCGAGCGCAAATGCCGGATCGCTATTGTCGATCTTGCGGCCCTGCACCCCGGCGATGCGCGCAAGCTCGGTCTCGAAATGAGTGACCGCGCGCAAATTCGGATTGTTCCCGTCCAGGTAAGTGAAAGCGCGGCGGAGTAACGCGAATAGCTCCGGTTCGTGGTGGTCGCGCTCGGTGCAAAGCTCGATCAGTTCGACGAAATAAGCGGCGGTCTGGGTGCGCGCATATGTCCGCCGGATTCCGGCAAAGGGACTTCTGAGCGCGACTTCAGTGAGCGTGTGGAGATTCGATTTTCGACTGGGCGCGATTTGAATTTCGGTTTCGAAAAACAAATCCAGTTTGCCGGCGAACGTGCTTTTGCTGCGACGCGCGCCTTTGGCGATGGTTTGAATGCAACCGAGCGATTCAGTGCACCAGGAGATAATCAGACTGGTGTCGCTGAATTTCCGTTTGCGCAACAGAATGGCGGCGGTCGTTTGCAACCGACCACTTTATCACGTCGCGCTGAATCTCTCCTGCCAGATGTCGATCTAACAGAAAGGTCTGGCCGCTTTCGCCTAACGAGAATGCACGTTCCCGAGAAGGAAGTTGACGCGGAATGTGACCTGATCGCCTTCGAGACTGGCGTTGGTGGCAGCGGACGTAATCGGCCCGCGCGACCCGATGTGAAAGCTACTATCTCCAAAATCATTGTGGCGATATTCCAGTCCCAGACTAACGATCTGATTCATGGCCCACTCGGCACCTCCGCCGGCGGTCCAACCGACCAATACATCATCGCTCTGCGACCGGCTCAGGTTCGAAGTTGAACCGACAAAGCGACCGATGACTTGTGCCTGAGCGACTTCGGTAGCGCTAATGGCGTTCGCCACAAAGAAATCGGTGTTGGCACTGTCACGCGAAAAGACAGAGACATCGGCGAAGGCCACGCCACCGGTAAGGTAGAGCAGCAAGCGGCCATCAGCCCAACCGAGCCGGCCCCGACCGGAACCGGTCCAGTTAACCGTGGCGTCGCGCCTCGTGGTAAGGGTGGATTCCGCGGAGAACCCGCCGGAAAAGAAGTTAGTGCCTTGGGTACTGGAGAATTCAGCGGTGCGGCTCGACGTAGAAGTCCCACCGAGGTCTCCCTCAATGCCGATAAGGAAATGGCCGAATTGTTGGTTATAGCCGAGCTGCCCTCCCCCGGTCACGGAATCGGAAGAGCCACCGTCTTGTCCTGGTGTGGTAAACGTCAAAACCGACGGGCCTCTTGCTACTCTCGCGGGGCTATCGCTAACGAACTGCGTTAAGATACCAGACTGGGCCAATTGCTGGGCAACATCGACATCGCTATTAAAACGGTCGAAGTCGAAATTATTCCACATGCCGCCGACGTTGGCGCCGAAATAGAAACCGGTCCACGTGAACGGCTCTTCCGGCGGCGCCACGGCAATGTTCTTGTCCTTAGCGGATAATTTTTCGGCGCGCGTATAGCCGATGGCGATATTTTCGTTGTTGGCGGTAGTGCTGGCGTAATGTTCGCGGCCGAAGAGATGACAAAGGAGAACGTTCATCCGGAACGTGACCTGATCACTGTCCAGACTCACGTTTGTCGATCCTGGAAAAATCGGTCCGCCGTGTGGGGAAAAATGAAACGTGGTGTCGCCGAAATCCGAGTGCCGATATTCGAGAGCTAAACTGACTGTGTCCGATACCGCAATCTCGGCACCGGCGCCGGCGGTCCACCCGAAGAGGACATCGTCATCGCGCGAACTATTGGTGGCCGTATCCGAGCCGAGGAATGGCGTAAAAGGTTGCTGTTGAGATACGGCTACTTCAGGAAGGCGGAAAAATTCTGTGCGCGCGCTGTCGTTGGCCCAGGCGGTTACACCGCCCCAGGTGGCGCCACCGGTGGCGTAAAAAAGGAAGCGATTCCAAGCCCAGCCAAGACGAAGCCGCGCTGAAGAAGTCCAATCTAACTGGGTCAGGCGCGAAACAGTTACGTCCGTGTTCCCGAGAATAGAACTGTTACCCAGAAAATCTGAATCTGAGTCTTTGAACTTCGCCGCACCGCGACTGGAGGTGCGATCGAAATCCCCTTCCACTCCGAACACGAGATGACCCCATTGTTTGTTGAAACCGATTTGGCCGCCCCCGATCGGTGCGCCCCGCCTTTCGGCATGGTGCAATGGAGGATGAAAATCGGCGAGCCCTTCGAACCCGCCGTCAGATTCCGGGACAGGTGTGATGGAATCGGTGCCGCTGGATCCTTCGAACTGCTGGATCAAATTCACGGTATCGGTGAACTCACCGAATTCGTAGTTGCTTAAGATCCCGCCGATATTGCCGCCCATATAAAAGCCACTCCAATCGAAGGACTCAGCCGGAGCGACCGCGACATTTTTTTCCATTCGTTCAGTCCCGGCGGTGGCCGTGGCCAAACTGGTGATGACGATGGCGGCGACGCTGATTGCGGCGCACAGCGAAAATATAAATCGGTTAAGGCATTTCATAGCGGGACAGGCTTTGCCAGAAAATCCGAAGGCCGCCAAGCATTAAATTTAGACGTACGCAAAACGTCGGCATCCCTAACGAGATGCCGACGTAATTTGCGAAATATTTCTGCGTTAGATCGACAATCCCTTACGGACCGTGAACCCGCCCCAGCAGAAAGTTGACTCGGAGAGTGACTTGATCGCTATCCAGATCGACGCGCGTTGATCCGGTGGTGAGCGGTCCGCGACGACCTGCAAAACGAAATGTTTGGTCGCCGAAACCGTTATGCCGATAATCCAGACCCACGCTGACGATGTTGGTCATGGCCCATTCGGCACCACCACCGCCGGTCCAACCGGTCAGTATCTCCTGATCGTCCGATGCGCTGATGTCTTTGACTGTGGCAACGAACGCGGTAGGATCGGCACGATCGACGCCGGTAAGGAAAAAATCTGTCACAGCGATATCCCTTGACCGTACTCTGAGATCGGTGAAGGCGACGCCGCCAGTCACATAAAGCAGCACACGTCCGTTGGCGTATCCCAGTCGACCCCGCGCTGATCCAGTCCAGGTCGATTCTACGTCGCGCGTGGTAAGAAAGTTCGTTTCGGTGTCGAGATCGGAGCCTTGACCAGTAGAAGTGATTGATGAGAATTGTGTTGGGGCCGCAAAGTGCGTCCTCACGCCTCCCGATTGACCATTGAAATCGCCTTCCACGCCGGCCACGAAATGGCCGAATTGATACTGGTACCCGAGTTGTCCACCCGCGGTGAGTGAATGATCAGATTGGCTGTCAAAGCCCGGCGTTCCGAATCTGAGGACATCAACGCCCGTATCATATGAAGTGAAGCCGACAGCTTCGTTTCCCTGCGCGCCAAGATCGACATCGGTATTGTAAGAGCCGAAGTCGTAATCGGTCCAGGCACCGCCAACGTTGCCGCCCAAGTAGAAGCCGGTCCAACTGAATGGCTCCTCCTGTTTCACCATCATGGGTTGATCCTTGGCCGACATTCTCTCTTTGCCATCCGTCGCCCTGTGGTAAGCGACGTCCATATTCCCGTCGGCGGCTGCCCATTTGTCCCCTTCACCGGTCGAAGCGTAGCTATGATGACCGAACATGTGCGACAGGAGAATGTTCATTCTGAAAGTAACCTGGTCGCTATCCAAACTTACATTGCTGGAACGAGCGAAGATTGGGCCAGGGCCGCCGATTCCGTTGGCGAAGCCATTTCTGCGGTTTCGGTTTCCGGAATCAAAATTCCCATCGCCAAAATCGTTGTGCCGATATTCCAACCCGAAGCTGACCGTGTCGGACACGGCCAACTCGACACCTCCCCCGGCCGTCCAGCCGGCCCGCGTGTCGTCCTCCCTGGAGATACGGGAGTTGGTTTGATTAAGAATGAATACTGTCCCCGGCGGACCTACTGGTGCAGTCCTGGTAATCTGCGGAGACCGAATTGCAGGCGCAATCGTACCCGGCGGCGGAACAAAAAAATTGGTGCTGGCCGACTCGTTCGCCCAGACATTCACGTCCGCCCAGGTGATGCCACCCGTTCCGTAAAATAGAAGACGGCCGGTCGCGTATCCCACCCGCCCACGTAGCGAGCCAACCCAATTCGTTTGCATGGTTCGGATCGAATTGAAGTCAGTAATGGCAGTCGTATCCGTACCGTTAAATGTGAACGTAGTCGTAGCCGTGTCCCTGAAATCGTTGATGACCGTGGTCGATGTGCGATCGAAGTCTCCCTCGATACCAAAAACGAAATGGCCAGCTTGGAAATTAAATCCGACCTGCCCGCCGCCGATAGGCGCC
This sequence comes from Chthoniobacterales bacterium, assembly GCA_038229295.1. Lineage (GTDB taxonomy): Bacteria > Verrucomicrobiota > Verrucomicrobiia > Chthoniobacterales > UBA10450 > JAJPGZ01. The sequence goes on from JBBROO010000007.1 coordinate 19,867, forward strand.
CCGTCTTTTTCTCCACGACGCGGAAGCGTGAACGTGGCGAGAGTGTCCCCGGTGCGAGCGTCAGTGGTTCCTTCAAAAAAGCGACGCTGTTGCTCAACGTCGACAAACACGTCGGAACTGTCCGTGTCATAATGGGACAAAATCCCACCCAAATTTCCGCCGATGTAAAAACCGGTCCAATTAAAAGGTTCGGGCGCCGGCGCTACTGCCACGTTTTTATCAACTCTTTCCACCCCCGCCTGCGTTCTCGCCGCGCAAGCGAACAGAAGGGCGCCAAAAAGGGCGCCTACTAGCATAAAGGATCGTGCCGAAATATGGTTTCTCGTATTTGTGTTCATCGTTGGATCGAGCATTTGCCACAAACCCTATGGGCTGCCAAGTAAAAAAATTAACTTTTTTTGAACGGGCACGGTGGGTCGATTGTCAGGCGCGACGGTATGGTTGGGCAAACTACCGGTTTACGATGTGAAGCGCGCGCTTCTCCACCGCCAATGCCGCTTCCTTCACCGCTTCGCTTAACGTTGGATGGGAATGACACGTCCGCCCGAGATCTTCCGAGCTTCCGCCAAATTCCATCACCGATGCCGCTTCCGCGATCAACTCCGACGCGCCGTGTTGCAAAATGTGCGCGCCGAGAATTCGGTCCGTCTTCGCGTCCGCCACGAATTTGACCATTCCATCGACATCTTCATTCGCCAATGCGCGGCCATTTGCCCGAAACGGAAATTTGCCGACGCGATAATCGATTTGTTTTTCCTTCGCCTGCTCTTCCGTTAGGCCAACGCCCGCCAATTCCGGATTCGTGTAAATGATTCCCGGAATCACGTCGTAATTCACGTGGCCGGATTTGCCGGCGAGAATCTCCACGCACGCGATCCCCTCCTCCTCCGCTTTGTGCGCGAGCATCGGTCCCGCCACCACATCGCCGATCGCGTAAATCCCTTCCACGTTTGTGCGAAAGTGATTGTCGATCTTAACGCGCTTCTTTTCATCGAGTTCAACGCCCGCCTTCTCCGCGCCGACTCCGTCCGAGAACGGTTTGCGCCCGACCGAAACCAAAACTTTGTCCGCCTCAAATTTCAGTTCCTCCTTCCCTTTTGTCGCCGTCGCCGTCGCGCGTCCATTGTCGATCTTCACCGCGGTCACTTTGGTTTCGAGATGAAACTTCATTCCTTGCGCGGTGAGCGAACGCTGCAAAAGATTCGACAGCTCAAGATCGAATCCGATCGCGATCCGCGGCAAAAACTCCAGCACCGTTACTTCCGATCCGAGCCGCGCCCAAACCGAACCAAGTTCCAATCCAATCGCGCCCGCGCCGATGACGAGAAGTTTCGCGGGCGCTTCCGTAAAACAAAGTGCTTCCGTGCTGCTAACAATTGTTTGCCCGTTGAACTTCGCAAACGGCAACTCAACCGGCACGCTGCCCGTCGCGATGACGATGTTCTTGGTTTCGATCTCCTGCGTTTCGCCAGCCGAAGATTTCACCGAAACTTTTCCCGCCGCCGTGATCGTGCCGAGCCCTTCGAACGTCGTCACCTTGTTCGTCTTCATCAACGCGCGCACACCGCCGGTCAGCGTCTTCACCACCTTGTCCTTCCGCTGCAGCATCTTCGTAAGATCGACATGGACATTGTCGATCACGATCCCGTGCTTCACCGCCTCCTTTTGCGCGAACACAAAATGATCGCTCGAAGTCAGCAGCGCCTTACTCGGAATGCATCCGATGTTGAGACAAGTCCCTCCGAGCTCTTTGTCCTTTTCAACAATCGCCGTCTTCAATCCGAGCTGACCCGCGCGAATGGCCGCGACATATCCGCCCGGCCCCGAACCGATGATGACGACATCAAACTTATCCATCTCAAAAATCGAGCTGCATCTTCTTCGGGTCTTCGATGCACTCTTTCACTTTCACCAAAAACGTGACCGCTTCTTTCCCATCAACCGCGCGATGATCATAGCTCAATGCCAGATACATCATCGGACGGATGTCGATCTTGCCCTCAATCGCGATCGGCCGCGGCATGATTTTATGCATGCCGAGAATGCCGCTCTGAGGCGGATTCAAAATCGGTGTACTTAATAGAGAGCCGTACACGCCGCCGTTCGAAATGGTGAACGTTCCGCCGGTCAGATCCTCGATCTTCATTTTGCCTTCACGCGCCTTGACCGCGTAATCAGCGATATCGCGCTCGAGATCGGCGAAAGATTTTTTATCGGCATCGCGCACGATTGGAACGATGAGCCCGCGCTCTGTCCCAACTGCGACTCCGATGTCGAAAAAATTATTCTGGATGAAATCGTCGTCCTCGATGCGGCCGTTGATCGACGGCACCGCTTTCAATCCTTCCACCGTCGCCTTGATGAAGAACGACATGAAGCCGAGTTTGAGTCCGTTCTTTTTCGTGAATGCGTCTTGTGAATCGGCGCGCAGTTTTTGCACGGCGCTCATATCGCATTCGTTGAAGGTGGTGAGAATCGCGGCGTTGTGCTGCGCCATGACCAACTGCGCTGCGATCTTCCGCCGGAGCGGCGACATTTTCTTCCGCGTGACGCGACCGTCTTGTGATTGCTCGGCACGCCGTGGCTCAGCGGAGGCGGCTCGATCTTGTACCTTGTCGATCTTCTCTTCGGGCGCGTTGACCGCCGCGAGCACATCGCCCTTCGTTAGGCGTCCGCCCTTTCCACTTCCGGAAATCTTTTCGGTCTCGAGTTTTTCTTCATCGACAATCCGTCGAACCGCCGGCGATTGCGCTGTAGCCGCTGCCGTTGGCTGCGGCCCGCGGTCAGCGACCGCGGCTACAGATGATTTCTCCGCGGGGGCTGATTTGGAATCATCGATCGTTGCCACCACTTCGCCGATCTTCACTTCCTGACCCTCCGGAACGTTCGTCTCCAGCACGCCCGCTTTCTCCGCCACGATCTCGGTCGAAACCTTATCCGTCTCCAAAGTGAAGAGCGCATCCCCCGCGTTCACAAATTCGCCCGACTTTTTGTGCCAGACCGAAACGACTCCGCTGGAAATCGATTCGCCGACCGCCGGGATTTTTACTTCGATGCTCATTCCTAATTCGAGGGTCGCGGTCGATCCACATTTCGTCAAAACGAAACTTAAGCTTCATCGATGCGCTCGCGCGCAAATCTTTTCTGGGGAGCGCTGGCTGCCAGCCTGCAATCGCCGGCAGCCTGCCGGCGACACGAGAGACGACGACGACGCGCTTGATGAAACGATTACTCAAGAAAGTTTTCGGCAGGCTGCCGAAAACAACAGGCTGGCAGCCTGTGCTCCCCAGACCGCTTCGCGCTATATAGAGAACGCTTCCGCGATGAGCGCGGCTTGCTCGCTTTTATGCCGCGCGAGCGAGCCGACCGCCGGACTGGCGCTCGCGTCGCGCCCCGCGTAAGCGACTTCGCGTTTGCACAATTTGCGCAGGCGCGGCTCCATGAATGTCCACGCGCCCATGTTTTGCGATTCTTCCTGGCACCAAACGATTTTCGCCGTGCTTGGAAATGGTTTTAGCAACGCTTTCAGTTTCGTTTCGGCCAGCGGGTAGAGTTGTTCGACGCGAATGATGGCCGCGTTGTCGATCTTGCGCTCGTCGCGGTGCTTGAGCAGATCGTAGTAAACTTTGCCCGAGCAAAAGATGACGCGCTTGGTCGTCTTGGCCGATCCAACTTTCGGCGCCGGCAAAATTTCTTCGAAGCGCCCGTTCAGGAAATCTTCCGCCGGCGACGAAGCAAACTCCGCCCGCAACAAACTTTTCGGCGTCATAATAATAAGAGGCTTGATGAAATCGCGTTTCATCTGCCGGCGCAGCACGTGGAAATATTGCGCCGCCGTCGTGACGTTGCAGACCTGGATGTTGTCTTCGGCGCACGCTTGCAGAAAGCGTGCGAGTCGCGCGCTGGAATGCTCCGGTCCCTGGCCCTCGTAACCGTGCGGCAGAAGCAACACGATCCCGCTCGGCCGTTGCCATTTCGATTCCGCCGAGACGATGAATTGATCGATGATGGTCTGCGCGCCATTCGCAAAATCACCGAACTGCGCTTCCCACAGACAAAGCATCTTGGGGTAGTCTAACGAGTAGCCATAATCGAATCCGAGCACGGCTGCTTCCGAAAGCAGGCTGTTATAAATGCAAATGCGTTCTTGTTTCTCGGCCATGTGCATGAGCGGCACATACGGCGCGCCCGTTTTCGCATCGTAAAGAATCGAGTGTCGCGTGCTGAAAGTTCCGCGCGAACTGTCCTGCCCCGACAATCGAACCGGAATTCCCTCGAGCATGAGCGAACCGAACGCGAGCAGCTCCGCGTAATGCCACTCATACGGCCCGCCGTTTTCGAAAACTTTTCGCCGATGATCGACCACGATGCGTTTGATCTTCGGCTGAATGTTGAAACCTTCCGGCACACGCGTGAGCGCATCGACAATCGTCTTCAGTGTCTTCTCGCTGATCGCTGTTGAAACCGGTGAGCTGGTGTATTCCGGCTGAAAGACGGCGGTCGATTCTTTGAATTTCGCCTGATCGCTCGCTTTCTTTTTCTCCAGCGCTTTGACTTCGTCTTGCGTCATGTCGAGCCGCAGATCGAATTCGATTTCGAGTGAAGCCGCGTCGTCCAGCGTAAGCGTGCCGGCCTCGAGCAGTTCGGCTTTGTAGCGCTGCGCCGTCGAAGGTTGCTTGTCGATCTTCGCGTAAAGGTGCGGCTGCGTGAAGGCCGGCTCGTCGCCTTCGTTATGCCCGTAACGGCGATAGCAATACATGTCGATGACAACGTCGCGTCCAAATTCCTGGCGAAAATCGAGCGCCAGTTGACTAACGAACATGACCGCGAGTGGATCGTCGCCGTTCACATGGAAAATCGGAACCTCGATCATCTTGGCGATGTCCGTCGCGTACATGGACGAGCGCGCATCTTCCGGCAACGTGGTGAAACCAATCTGATTATTGACCACGACGTGCACGGTGCCGCCGGTTCCGTAACCGTGCAGTTGCGACATGTTCAGCGTTTCGGCGACGATCCCCTGCCCCGCGAACGCCGCATCGCCGTGAATGAGTAACGGCAAAACTTTATGTCGATGTTCCGTGTCGCCGCGAATGCGTTGCCGCGCCCGCGCCGTCCCTTCCACGATCGGATCGACCGCTTCGAGATGACTCGGATTGGCCGAGAGGCGAATCTCCACTTGCGCGCCCGACGAAAGTTTCCGCACCGTCTTGTAACCGAGATGATATTTCACGTCGCCGTCGCCCGCGACCAACTCCGGAATATAATTCTCGGTGAACTCGGTGAAGATAACCTTGAGCGATTTACGCAAAAAATTCGCGAGCACATTGAGCCGACCGCGGTGCGTCATGCCCATGCAAATTTCCTCTACGCCCACGCTCGGAGATTTCTGCAGGATGGTGTCGAGAATCACCATGAGCGATTCCGCGCCTTGCAACGAAAAGCGTTTTTGCCCGACGTAACGCGTGTGCAGAAAAATCTCGAACGACTCCGCTTCGAGCAGAGCGCGCAAAAGCGCGATCTGCACATTGCGCGATGTCGCACTTTTTTCCGGCCGCGACTCCAGCCGATGCCGCACCCAATTCCGAATGCGCGTGTTCTGGATATGCTGAAACTCCGCGCCGATCGAGCCCGCGTAAATTTTTTCCATTAGCGCGATCATCTCGCGCAGTTTCATTTCGCGATTGTCCGCGAAAAATTTTGACGACACGCGAAGATCGAGATCCTTCTCGCTGAATCCGAGCTCGCGCAGCGTGAGCAACGGATTCTCCGGCCGCTTCTCCGCCAGCGGATTTACCCGCGCGATGGTGTGGCCAAGCGTGCGATACGCGTAAACCAAACCGTCGATCCGCGTCTGCAGCGGATTCTCGCGCTGTTTCGGGGCCGCGCCATTTTTCAGCGGCAAATTTCCCAGTTCGAATCCTTCGAAAAAGGCCGACCAGCTCGGATCGACCGCGCGCGGGTCCTTCTGCCAACGCTGATAATTTTCCTCGATCAAATCGAGATTTGCGCGCGTCGAGATGGAAGTTCCCATGTCGATCTAATGTGCAATCGATACGTCGCGCAGCAAGTGCTGTAGTGGCGCGCGTGTCGCGCGCAATCATCAAAACCCGCAGCCGACACGGCTGCCTCTACAGTCGTCGCGGGCAAGTTGACAGTGCGTCGCGTGCTTCGTTACTTGCACCGCAAATGCGCCTACGACTTCTCGCGATGCTGCTCTTGCTCGCAAGATCGACATCGTTATTTGGGCAGGCCAACCCGGCGGAAGAACCGTCAGTGCTCGCGGTCGCGAAAGTTTTGCCCGCGGTCGTTAACATCAACACCGAGCGCGTCGTTAGGCGGACAGTGCGCGATCCATTCGATGAATTTTATTCGCAATTCTTCGGCAACTATCGCAGCCGTCCGCGCGAAATTCGCCAGACGCTGCAAAGCCTCGGCTCAGGTTTCATTGTCGATCCTACGGGATATATCGTGACGAACCAGCACGTGGTCGAGCGCGCGGCGGATTTAAAAATCCAAGTCGTCACCAACGACGAGAAAACTTACAACGCCCATTACATCACCGGCGATGAGAAGAAGGACCTCGCCTTCATCAAGGTCGACGGGAAAACAGATTTTCCTTTCATCGATCTCAATAGCGTTTCGCCGAGTTTGCTCGGCCAAACTGTCATCGTGGTCGGGAATGCGGTCGGCTACGGCAGCTCGATCAGCCGCGGAGTTTTGAGCGCGATGCGGCGCGACATCACCATCGACAACATCGAATACAAAAATTTAATTCAGACCGATGCGGCGATTAATCCGGGAAACAGCGGCGGGCCCATGATCGATCTTTCGGGACGACTTGTCGGTGTCGCCTCAGCGAAGATGGCATTCACTCCGCAAGGTGTGCCGACACAAGGACTCGGTTTCGCCATTCCGGCCGACATGGTGCGCGATACTGTCGCTGAATTTCGCAAGACCGCGCAAAAGAAACCGCAAGATCGACAAGTACAACCGGCAAGATCGACATCGAACGCCGAGCGATTGTTCGGAATGCAGTTGCAGGATTTAACTCAGGAACTAACGGACGCGCTCGGATACACGCCAGGCCACGGCGTGCTCGTTAGCGGAGTGGAACCGGACGGTCCGGCGGAGCAGGCCGGGATCGAGCGCGGCCTCGTGATTTATCGCATCGGAAAATACGATGTGAATTCGGTCAAACAGGTGGAAGGTCTGCTCAGTCGCGCGAGCAGCGGAACGAGTGTCGATTTCTCGGTTGGTGTGATGCGCGTCGGCGGCGGCGGTCAACGGATCGAGAGTGTGACGCTGGCGGCACGATGAGAAAAAAATCGAAACGCCGCGGCGTTTCGATTGTCTGAAGAAATAATTTCGAATGATCAAAGTTGAAAATTTAACGAAGCGATACGCCGGCCACACCGCGATTAAGGACTTGAGCTTCGAAGTCGGCAAGGGCGAGATCATGGGATTTCTCGGGCCTAACGGCGCCGGCAAAACGACGACCATGCGCATTCTTGCGAGTTTTCTGCCGCCGACTTCCGGGCGCGCGTCCATCGCCGGGTTCGATATTTTCGAGCAATCGCTTCAAGCGCGCGCGCATCTCGGTTACATGCCCGAGAACGTGCCGCTCTATAGTGACATGCGCGTGACCGAGTATCTGAATTATCGCGCCGCGCTTAAAGGCGTGGCGCATCGCCGCATCACCGAACGCGTCGGCGATGTCGAAGAACTTTGCGGATTGAAAGAGGTCGAGAAGAAATTAATCGGCACGCTGTCGAAAGGATTTCGGCAACGTGTCGGCCTGGCCGATGCGCTCGTGGCCGAACCCGATCTGCTTATTCTCGATGAACCGACGATCGGTCTCGATCCGAATCAGATTCGGCAGGTGCGCGAGTTGATCAGGAACATCGGCAAGCAACACACCATTTTGCTTTCGACCCACATTTTGCCGGAAGTGGAAATGACATGCAGCCGGGTCATCATCATTCACAAGGGGCGTATCGAAGCCTGCGACACGCCGGAGAATTTGTTAGGGCAAATCCGGCAGGCCGGCGGCGTGACTGTCGAAGCGAGAGTCGGAAGCGATAATGGCGCGGAAGAGTTGAAGAAGATTTCCGGCGTGCGCGATGTGACGGCAGATGCGGAAGGTGACTGGAAAATATTTTCGCTTCGCGTGGAATCGGGCGCCGATGTGCGCGAAGAAATTTTCAGACTGGCGACGGACCGGCGATGGACGTTGCGCGAATTAAGTCAGCGCCGCGCCACGCTCGAGGACGCCTTTGTCGAGATCACGCACTCAGACCCAACATGATTAACATGTCGATCTTGCGCGCTTGTCATGGTGAGCGGAGCGAACCATCTCCCGCAGACTCCGCACGTCACCCGAGCGTTCTTCGTGTGATCAACGATCGATTGCGAGGTCCCTCGCCGTCTTTGCGGCTCGGGATGACAGAACAATTTTAGTTATGCGAAAGTTCTACACCCTGCTCGCGCGCGAAGTGCAAAGTTATTTCTACTCGCCCATCGCTTACATCGTTCTGATTTTTTTCCTGATCGTGAGCGGCGTCGATTTCTATTTTCAGATTTCGTTCATGAACCAGCGCCAGATCGGTTACTCGGTGCAGGAAGCGTTTTTCAATTCTGTCTTCTTCTGGTTTGCATTCGTTTTGATCTTCCCGCTCATCACGATGCGGCTCTTTTCCGAAGAATTTAAGCTCGGCACGATTGAACCGCTCATGACCGCGCCGGTGCGTGATTGGCAGGTCGTCCTCTCGAAATTTTTCGGCGCACTCGTCTTCTACGTCGTGCTCTGGATTCCGACGCTGATTTACTTCGCCATCTTTCAGAAAATCACGCATCAACCAGCGGCCAGTTCGCCCGGCGCGTACTGGGGATCTTACGGAATGCTGCTTTTGCTCGGCATGTTTTATTTGTCAGTCGGTTGCCTCGCCTCGGTGCTGACCAAGAACCAGATCATCGCCGCGGTCATTTCATTCTGCGCGATCACGCTTTTATTTTTCCTCGGCCTCGTCCAATTCATCCTGCTCGATGTCAGCGGAACGACGCGGGATTTGTTAGGCTATTTCTCCGCCATCGAACAAATGGGCACGCTTTCTCGCGGCATCATCGATACGCGCCCGATGGTCCTTTATCTAAGCGGAACGATCGTGATGCTGGCGCTCACGCATCTCGCGTTTCAATCGCGCAAATGGAGGCTGTAACGATGGCGGACGAAAACAAAACCGCACCGCCGAAGAAAATTCGCCGGGTGCAGATCGGCCTCAATGTTCTGGTGCAGATCTTTTGTATTTTGCTGCTGGCGATCTTCGCGAACCATCTTGGCTTCAGTCATTACAAACGTTGGGACCTTTCGCGCGATCAGAAGTACGCGTTGTCGGACAAGACGAAACGATTCGTCAGCACGCTCAAAAACAAAATGCGCGTGACCGTTTTCTTTTCGCCGAATACGCCCATCACCGGCGACGTCGCCAGTTTGCTGACGGAATATCAATATGCCGGCAAGGGTAAGATCGACATCGAGAACATCGATCCGGAGCGGAATCTTTCGCGCGCGAAAGAATTGTTCGAGAAATACAAAGTGGTGAGCGATGAGAGCCTGCTCGTGCTCGATTACGAAGGGCGCAATAAAACGGTGAAGGCGTCGGAGATGGCGGAGATCGATCAAAGCGGCGCGCAATTTGGCGAAGGTCCGCGCGTGGCCGCGTTCAAAGGCGAACAGGCGATCACGAGCGCGATGATGGATTTGGTCGAGGGAAAAAAGAACGTCGTCGGTTACGTCACGGGTCATAAAGAGCCATCCATCGCGAATGCGCCGCCGGCGGCGCCGCTGCAGCAGCAACAACCCGGTAGTCCCATCTCGGTGTTGAAGACGTTTGTTGAAAACGAAAACATCAAGTTCCAGGAAGTGAATCTGTTTAATGAAGCAGAGCTGCCGGCGGATTTGAAAACGATCATGTTGCTCGGCCCGCAATACGATTTGTCCGACCGCGAGATGAAATTGCTGCGCGATTTTTGGGGCCGGCAAGGCCGCATCTTGTTGCTTGTCGATCCTGCGGCGAAGACGCCGAAGCTGACCGCGTTTCTAAATGAGCTCGGGGTAAAAGTGAACGATGACCGATTGACCGCGTTCCTCCGCACCGGCATTCAGGAAATGGCGATGACGCGCGATGTGCAGGCGCATTTCACCGGCGACAATCCGATCACGAAACGTCTCGCGGGTGCACGCGCGCTTTTCTTCGGCGGCACTTCATCGTTGTCATTGCAAGGCGAGCGTGTGCGCGCGGCGAACATCCGCGTCGAGCCGTTGATTGAATCGGAGAAAGGTTATTTCGCGGAGACGGATTATAACTCTCAAGATCAGGCGAAGCTTCAGAACGACGCCAAGAATGCGCCGCCCACTCCAATTGCGATCGGCGCCTCCATCGAGAAAGGCGCGACCGGAGACACGCGCGTGCAGGTGAACTCCGCACGCATGGTGGTGGTCGCGAACTCGACATTCGTGCAGGACAACGCGCTGACGCAGGACCAGCAGGCGCTCGATTTTATTTCCGGCGCGATCAACTGGTTGCTCAGTCGCGAACAACTCATCGGCATCGCGCCGAAAGTTCCGAAGATGCTGACGTTCTCGATGAGCGATGACGCGTTGCGCAGCGTCCGCTGGATTTTTCTGGTGCTCATGCCGCTCGTGCCGGCGGTCATCGGCACAGCGGTCTGGTGGCAACGGCGCGCTTGAGTTGGCGAAAGCATTATGAACTGGCGCACGACTTTGGTTCTAGCGGTGCTCGCGATCGGCGTCGGTCTTTACATTAAATTTTACGAAGTCAAAACGCCGACGACACAGGAAGCGAAACGCCAGGCCCAAAACGTCGTTAATTTTTCCAAGGACAAGATTGACGGCATCACCATTCAAAACGGCGACGACAAGATCGACATGCGCAAGATCGACAATAAGTGGCGGCTGCAGGCGCCGATCAAAGATCAAGCCGACAGTTCTCTGATCACGAATTTGCTCTTCGATCTCGAAAGCTGGCAGAAAGACGCAACCATCAGCGCAAAAGAGATTGAGTCCGACAAAAACAAATTAAACGAATTCGGCCTGAACAAACCGAAGCTGCGTTTGAAATTAAGCGGGCCGGGAGCGCCGCCGGAAATCTTCTTCGGCAAAGATGCCGCGCTGGAAGGAAAAATTTATGTGCGCTTCGAAAATTCGAAAGAAGCGTATCTCGCCAGCCAATCCATCAAGCAGGCGATCGAGAAAAAGGCGGACGATTTCCGAGACAAGAAACTGACCGACTTGAATGCCGCGCAAGTTGCGCGCGTCGTCGTTAAGACCGGCGTCGGCGAAATGGAGCTGGAAAAGAAAGGCGACCATTGGGAAATTTTGAAGCCGTTACGCGCGCGCGGGGACGATCAAAAAATCAGCGACCTTATCGCGCAGGTTACGACGGCGCACATTCAACAATTCGTGGCCGACGACCACGGCGACCTGCATACCTACGGCCTAACGGAACCGCGCGGCGCCATCACTCTCTTTGGCGCGGATGATAAACAGGGTCAGATGCTTCAGATCGGCGCCGCCCCCGAAAAGCAAAAGGACCAGGTTTACGTCCGCTTCTCGCCGCGCAGTTTTGTTTACACCCTGCCGAAGAAAATCGAGGACGTTCTCAACGCCAAGCCTAACGATCTTCGGGACCGACATCTCGTTCGCATCGACGAAAAGATTCTCGATCGCATCACGCTCGATGCGCCGGACAAAGGAAAAACAGTCCTCGCCCGCAAAAACGAAAGTTGGAACATCGTTAGCCGAAACAATGCGCCCGCGAACGCGGCCGAGGTGAAGCGTTTGATCGACATGATGAGCAACCAGGAAGTCTCGCGCTTTGTCGAAGACGTCGCCTCGAACTTACCGAGATACGGGTTAGACAAGCCGCAGCTGCAAATCACCTTCAGCTCGTTCGCTTCTGAAAATACGGCCGAGACAAAAGCGGGTGAGCGCCCGTTTGCCAGCGTCGCCTTCGGCAAGATCGACAAGGAGGATTTATATGCGCGCGTCGGCGATGAACCGTTCATCGTCGCAGTGCGCCGCACCATGCTCGACAATCTTTTCGTCGATCCGTTGCAATGGCAGGAGTTGTCGATCTTCAACTTCAAGCCGGAAGAGATCCATCGCCTCAGTGTCGTAAGCGACCAGGAAATTTCGTTAGGCCGCGACGCCAAAAATCAGTGGTCGTGGTTGAAAGGCAACGGCCCGATTGACCAAACGAATTTGCAGTCGCTCCTCAATACATTGTCGAAATTGCGCGCTGTCCGCTGGACCGGCCCGACCGCGCCGCAACACGGCTTCGACAAGCCGCGACTCGTCATCAACTTCACGACATCGCCCGACGACAAGACCTCGCACAAACTCATCGTCGGTGCGCCCGCCGGCGACCGGATGTGGTTCGCGCGCGCGGACGAACGCGAAGGGACATTCGTGATGAACTCGCCGGATTTGAACGCGCTGAAACTGTCGTTGATTCAATTAACGCCGACATCGTTTCCCGCAAGTTCGCCCGTTGTTACTTCGCCGGTCGCCACGCCCACGCCGAAATAATTCCTACTTTCTGGCGGTGTAAATCGTGACGATGCCAGCCGTCAATGGTTCGGCTTTGGCGTCGCTGAATCCGACCGATTCGATTAGGCGACACATCGCGTCGCCGTTTGGAAATTGTTCGATCGAATGCCCGAGATAATCGTAGGCGACCTTCACTTGGGTGATAAAGGAGCCGAGCAAAGGCAGGCAGCGATGCAGGTAGAAGCGATAAAGCCCGCGCAAGATCGACATCTTCGGCAGCGAAAATTCTAACACGAGGAGATGACCACCGGGCTGAAGCACTCGCCGCATCTCTTGCAATGCTCCGGTCCAATCCCGAAAGTTGCGCAAACCAAACCCGATCGTTAGGCAATCAAATGCGCCATCTTCGAACGGCAATTGCATGCCGTCGGCGACGATCGTTCGGCGAACTCCTTTTTGTTTCGCGATCGCGAGCATCTCTTCCGAAAAATCCGCACCGAGAATCTCCGCGCCTGGCACTTGTTTTTGAATCGCCAGCGCCAGATCGCCCGTGCCCGTGGCAAGATCGACAATCGTATTTGGCCGCCAACCGGCGACGATTTGCGCGGCGCGCTTTCGCCAATAAAAATCTGCGCCGCAACTCAGAAGATGATTTGCGAGGTCATATCGTTGCGCGATCGAGCCGAACATTTCACGCACGTGCGCGGGGTCACGCGGCTGGGCTGAGGTGGAAGAGTCCAAACTAGATCGCGCCCGACAGCGCCTCGGTTTTCACTGGAATTTGCAAATGCTCCCGCAACGAACTCGTGTAATCCGACCACGATCGAAAGTTTCTTTGCCGCGCTTCGGCGGACAATTTCTCGTAGGCGATGGGATCGGTGAGCAAACGTTTCATTCCTTCGGCCAACGCCGAGACCGATGTTTGATCGACCAGAAGGCAACCGCCGCCACGCGCGACTTCGCCGAGCGCGCCGTTGCGGCCGCAGAGGCAAGGTTTCCCGTGCCACAAACTTTCGAGAATCGGCAAACCGAATCCTTCGGCGAGCGAAGGATAAACGGTGAATTTGCATTCACGATAGGCGCGATGAAGCGCGCGATCATCGACATGTTTCAGCCAGACTAACGGACGGCCGCGAAGCTGAAGCCAGCGCAGTCGCGGCTCAACCTGATAACCCCACGCGCCCGTGCTGCGACCGACAAGTCGCAACTCGAGCTTTAGGCCAGAATCCCAAAGTCGCGTGGCGGCCTCGAAAAGTTTGAGATGATTCTTGCGCGCATCGAATGAGCCGACGCAGAGAATCACATCCTGAAAATCTCCGTGCGCCGCCGCACGTTCGCCCTCGTCAAACTCCAGCGGCCACTCTTCCACGCAAACTTCCGGAAGATCGACAATCGCGCTTTGCTCCCATAATTGCAGAAGCGTGGCGCGCGATTCCTGCGAGATGCAAATGACCAGATCGAAGGCCGCGAGCGAGCGAGCGTATTTCCGAAATCGATCCGCCGCATTTTTGGAAAGCAATCCGAGACGCAATGTGGCGGCATCGTGAAAAATGGCGACGCTGCGCGCCTGACCCTGTCGAATCATGGCCGGTAATCGTTCGCTGCGTTGGTCGGAGTAAATATCGGGAACAAGGAGGACATCGCCCTGGCCTAACGACGAGGCAAGATCGACAACGTGGGCGGTGCGATAGCGGCGAAATTCGCCGAAAAATTTCTCGCCGCGAAATTCGGGTCGGCCAACGGCGGAGCGATAGTTGCGAAATGGCGAGGTAAGGAATTTGCGCTCGCGTGGCCCGAGCCGGTGATAAAAATTACCGAGACGATTCCAGCAAATCGGCGTCACCGATGTCTGCTCCGAAAGCGCGGCGAAGATGTGTCGGGTGACCCGTTGCACGCCGGTATTCCGGGCCGACTTGCACGAGCCGGTCACATCGATGAAAACATTCATGTCGATCTTGCGAGCAGGAATAACACTTTCGCCAAGATGCCGCAAAAACGCGGCGGCGGCGAGTTCTCCGCAGGATGACTTTGACCCGGACGTTTTCCGTCCACTAGAGTGCACGCAACGTGGACGCATCCATCATCTCCAGTCGAGCGCCAGTTTTCAAAACGAAATGGTTTGAGCTAATCGAGAAAACTTTCGAGAACGGCAGCGCGCCGCATTACTCCATCGGCACTCGCGATTACGTGACGGTGCTTGCGGTCACGCCTAACGAAACTTTTCCGCTGGTGCGGCAATTCCGGCCGGCGGTGGAAACGACGACGCTGGAATTGCCAGGCGGTCATGTCGATGAAGGGGAAACGCCGACGCAGGCGGCGAAGCGCGAGCTGCTGGAGGAAACCGGCTTCGTCGCCACGAAATTGATTCCGTTGCATGATCTGTCCCCCGACGTGGGGAGATTAGGAAATCGCATGTGGAGTTTTTTTGCTCCGGGCGTCACGCGCGATGCCGCGGAAAAATTTTCACCGCATCCCGAGGTTGAATTCATCGAGTATAACAAATCACTGTGCGACTTGATCCTGAACGAGCCCGCGTTTTGCAGTGCCTTAAATCGCGCCACCATCCTGATGGCCATCGCTGCGGGCCACATCGCGCTCTAGAATGAAAAACCCGGGCGATAAGTTCGACGTTTGCGTGATCGGCGGAGCGGGACACGTCGGCGTTCCGTTAGCGTTGGTGCTCGCTGATGCCGGTTTCAAAACGTTGATTGTCGATCTTAACAAAGGCGCACTCGAATCGATGGCCGCCGGACGGCTTCCGTTTTTTGAAGAAGGCGGCGAAGCGCTTTTGCAGTCGGTGCTCGCCAGCGGCCGCCTCGCTTTTTCTGCCGACGGAAAAAATGTCGCGGATGCTCGCCTGCTCGTTCTGACCATTGGGACGCCCATCGATGAATTCCACAATCCAAATCTCTCGCCGCTCACCCGCTGCCTCGATGATTTGATGCCGCATCTTCGTGACGACCAGACAATCGTTCTGCGCTCGACCGTGCCGCCGGGAACGACGAGTTACATCGACAATCATCTTCGGCGGCGCGGGAAAAAAACGCGACTGGCCTTTTGTCCGGAGCGCGTGGTGCAGGGAAAAGGAATCGGAGAAATTCGAACGCTGCCGCAATTGATCAGCGGCACGTCGCCGGAAGCGGTCGCGGAAGCGCGGGATCTTTTCGGCAAGATCGCGCCGGAAGTCGTGGAGATGCTTCCGCTCGAGGCCGAATTCGCCAAGCTCATTTGTAACGCATTTCGCTACATCGAATTCGCCGCCACCAATCAACTTTACATGATGGTCGAAGCCGCCGGCTTGGATTATGTCGATCTTTTGGAAAAAATGAAACGCGGTTATCCGCGCATGGGCAACATTCCGGGCCCAGGGTTTGCGGCTGGGCCGTGTTTAATGAAGGACACGATGCAGCTTTTCGCTTTTCAGAAACAGAATTTCATCCTCGGCCAGGTCGCGATGACGATTAATGAAGGCTTACCGAACTTTATCGTCGAGCGTCTGACGGAACGCTTCGACCTGGGCAAAACGCGCGTCGGCATTCTCGGCATGGCTTTCAAAGCCGAAAGCGACGACATCCGCGAATCGCTTTCGTACAAGTTAGGCAAATTGCTGCGCTTTCACGGCGCGCAGGTTTTTTATTCGGACGAATACGCAGCTGATCCCACGTTCGTAGATAAGGAGACGCTGGTGCGCGAATGCGAAGTCGTCGTCGTCGGCGTGCCGCACGATGCCTATCGATCTCTGCGCGTGCCCGCCTCAAAACACGTTGTCGATCTTTGGTCGGTCTTACCGCCACGCGATGGAGACACACCGCGATGAAAGCGATCGTCTCCCCAAACGCGCGCATTCGTTACCCGGATTGTTTCGAAATCGGCGCGCACTCCATCATAGATGACTACTGCTATTTTTCGGCGCGGGTGAAGATCGGTTTTTGCGCGCATGTCGCGAATGGTTGCTCGGTCGGTGGCGGGCGCGAACATCTTTTCGCTCTCGGAGATTTCAGCAGTCTTTCCGCGGGCGTAAGAATTTGGTGCACGAGCAATGATTTCCCTAACGACCTCGTGGTGGTTGTTCCGCCCGGCGTCGGCGACATTGGCGACCGCCCGATTGCCGGTGATGTCATTTTCGAAAACTACACCGGTGTCGGCGCGAACGCTGTCGTTATGCCGGACAATATGATTCCTGAAGGAACGACCATCGGCGCGCTCAGTTTTGTGCCGCCACGTTTTCAATTCGAGCCGTGGAGCGTTTACGCGGGCACGCCGATTCGCCGCGTTGGTTCGCGGGCGCGGGACCGCGTCCTCGCGCAGGCGAAATTGATTCGACAACGTCTCGAAGAAAAATCATGAGCGGCAAGATTGCGTGGTGGCAACCGGAGCTCGGCGAATCGGAACGCGACCGTGTCGCGCAGGTCCTGGCCAGCAACTACATCAACGATGGCGATGTGACCGATGAGTTTGCGCGCGCGATTGCGAAGCTGGTTGATGCGAAGTACGGAATCGGTGTCACCAGTGGGACGACAGCGATCTACCTTTCGCTCGTTAGTCTGGGAATCGGCGCGGGCGATGAAGTGATTGTTCCAGACCTCACTTTCATTGCCACGGCGAATGCGGTCTCGATGTGCGGCGCGACGCCGGTGTTAGTAGATGTCGATCTTAGCACTCTTAATATGAGTGTCGCGGCGATGGAAGCGGCCGTGACTTCAAAAACAAGAGCGGTCGTGCCCGTGCATGTGAGCGGTCGCGCGGCTGACATGGAAGAAATTCTGCGCGTGTGCGATCAGCATCGGCTCGCGGTTGTGGAGGATGCGGCCGAAGCGCTCTGCTCAAAACATAACGATCGATATCTCGGCACGTTCGGCCGGACGGGTTGCTTTTCGTTTTCGCCTAACAAGACCATCACTACCGGCCAGGGCGGTGTGATTGTGACGGACGATGAAGAAATTTTTCATCGGTTGCGCGCGTTGAAAGATCAAGGGCGTCCGATGCGAGGCACTGGTGGCGCGGACGAGCACCCGACACTCGGTTTCAATTTTAAGTTAACGAATCTCCAAGCCGCGGTGGGTTTGGGACAGTTGGAAAAACTTCCCGCGCGACTGGAACGCATTCGGCAAACGTATTGCATTTACCGGGATGAGTTAGCCGAAGTGAAAAACATCCACGTCCTGCCATTCAAGATCGACAACGGCGAGCAGCCGCAATGGATCGATGCGCTGGTCGAGCGTCGCGATGAGCTCGATCTTTTCCTGGCCAGGAATGGCGCGGGCTGCCGGCGCTTCTGGTTCCCGCTGCACACTCAGAAACCTTACGCTCGGTCAGAAGACGCATTCCCTAACGCTACGCGTCTCGGTCGCGATGCGATCTGGTTGCCGTCGGCGTTTCAAATGAGCGATGCGGATGTGCATCACGTTTGCTGGTTGATCCGCCAATTTTACGGAGCATGAGCAACGTCGCGCTCTCCGCACCGAGTCCCGCCACGGCAGAGATGAACCCCGGCCGCACGTTGTCGATCTTGCTGCCGGTTCGCAACGAGGGAATCAACCTCCGCATCATGCTCAAGATTTTGCGCGCCGTCGTGGAAGAACCGCACGAAGTGCTCGTCGTTTACGATTCGCCTAACGACGACAGCATTCCGGTCGTCGAAGAGATTCGCACAAATTATCCGGAGCTGCGAGGCGTGGAAAATAAGCTCGGCCGCGGAGTCGTTAACGCGATTCGCGCCGGCGTCGCCGCATCCGCCGGTGACATGATTCTGATTTTTGCGGCCGATGAAGTCGGGCCCGTGCTCGCGATCGAAGACATGATGAGTCTCTTACGCGACGGCTGCGACTTCGTCAGTTGCACCCGTTACGCGCACGGCGGGCGGCGACTTGGCGGCTCGTTAGTCGGCGGCATACTCTCCTTCATCGCCAATCGCCTTTTTCATTTTCTGGCCGGATGTCCGCTGACCGACGCCACCACCGGCATCAAAATGTTTCGCAAAGATATTTTTCCGTTGCTAAATCTCGAAAGTCGTCCGGTCGGTTGGGCGGTGGCGTTTGAGATGTCGATCAAAGCGCAACATGCCGGTATGCGACTTGGCGAAGTGCCGATCATTTCGATCGATCGCCTCTACGGTGGCGCATCGTCGTTTCGGCTCGGGCCGTGGGTCTATGAATATTCGCGCTGGTTCTTCTGGGGATGGCGCGCGTCCCTTCGAAACCGAAACAAAAACACGACGGTCCAAGTGCGAATCCCCCGCGCCTCGCGCTAATACATGTCGATCTAATCGATGAGCGCGAAACATTATCTCGTTACCGGCGCTGGCGGTTTTATCGGCAGCGCGCTCGTTCGCGCGCTCCTCAGAAATGGCGATCGCGTCTGCGCGCTCGACGACGAATCGCGCGGATCACACGAGCGTCTTCGCGACGTTGCCGCGGACATCGAGTGGATGCGCGGCGACGTGCGCGATGCCGCCACGGTTTTGCGTGCGGTTCAAGGGGTCGATCGCGTTTGTCATCTCGCGGCGGTCAACGGCACCGAATTTTTTTACACGCAACCGGAGCTCGTCCTCGAAGTCGCAGTCAAAGGAATGCTCAACGTCCTCGATGCCTGCGTCGCCCACGATGTCGGCGAACTCTTCGTCGCATCCAGTTCCGAAGTTTATCAAACGCCGCCGGTAATTCCGACGGACGAAACGGTCGCGCTTTCGATTCCTGATCCATTGAATCCGCGTTACTCTTACGGCGGCGGCAAGATCATCAGCGAATTGCTCGCGCTTAATTACGGCCGCAAAAAATTTCAGCGCGTCGTGATTTTTCGTCCGCATAATGTCTACGGCCCCGACATGGGCTGGGAACATGTCATCCCGCAATTCGTTCTGCGCATGCACGAGCTTTCGCAGCAATCCGACGGCGTGATCGTTTTTCCGATCGAAGGAAGCGGCGCCGAAACGCGCGCATTTGTTTTTATCGACGACCTCATCGCCGGGCTAATGAAGGTGATCGAACGGGGCGACCACTTGGGGATTTACAACATCGGCACCGAAGATGAGATGTCGATCTTGCAACTGGCCCAGGAAATCGCGCGACATTTCGCGCGCAACGTTGAGATCAAGGCGGGCGAATTAAAACCCGGCAGCACATTGCGCCGATGTCCGAGCATTAAGCGCATCCGCGCTCTCGGTTACGCTCCCACCGTTTCAATTCAGCAAGGACTGGCCGCGACCATTCCGTGGTATGTAAACAACGCGCACACGCGTCCTTCATGAACACGCCAAAGAAACTCGCCGCCGGCAGCGGCGGACGCATCGTGGTCGATCGTTGCCAGGTTTGCGACTCTTCCGAATTGGAGCCGATTCTCTTTCTCGGTTATTTGCCGCCCGTCAACACGATGCCCGCAATCGGTTCGTCGTTAGGCGAGCAACCCGCTTATCCCGCTCAACTTCTCGTCTGCAAAAACTGCGCGCTCGCGCAACTTGGTCTCATTGTTGATCCAGCAATTCTTTTTCCGCCGACCTATCCCTACACCAGCGGAACCACCAAAATTCTGCGCGAAAATTTCGCGGAGCTTTCGCGTGAAGTGGAATCGCTCTATCCGCTCCAGCCTAACGATCTCATCATCGACCTTGGCGCAAACGATGGAACGCTCCTGAGCAATTTTCAGAAAAACGGCGTGCGCGTTTTTGGTATCGAGCCGACGAACGCGGCGAAGTTGGCCATCGCGCGCGGCGTTCCTTCATTGATTTCGTTTTTCACCAAAGAAGTGGCGGCCCGCGTGCGCGCCGAGCAAGGCCCGGCGAAAATCGTGACGGCAACGAACGTCTTCGCGCACATCGAAGACATTCACAATATCATGACTGGCATTCTGACGTTGCTCGACGAAGACGGGATCTTCATTAGCGAATCGCATTATCTGCATTCGCTCCTCGAGACGCTGCAATACGACACCATTTATCACGAGCATCTGCGTTACTACTCGTTAACCAGCCTGAAATATCTTTTACAAATGCACGGCCTGGAAATCATTCATGCGCGCCGCATCCCGACCCATGGCGGATCGATCCGCGTTTACGCTACGCGCAAAGATCGACATCGTGTGCAGCCGAGTGTCGAAAAGATTTTGCAGGAAGAAAAGCGCGACCTCAACGCCGATGCGTTCGCAAAATTCAAACGCGCCGTCGTGAATTCCAAACTCGATCTGCTCGCGTTGCTCAAAGGCATCAAAGCCGATCGCAAGCGTATCTACGGAATCGGCGCGCCCTCTCGCGCCAGCACACTCATTAACTACGTCGGCTTGGATAACGGCATTCTCGATTGCGTGCTCGAAATCAAAGGCTCCTACAAGATCGACAAATACATTCCGGGAACAATCATTCCTGTCGTGGAAGAAGAGCGGCTCTTCTCTGACCAACCTGAGTACGCGTTGCTCTTATCGTGGCACATCGCCGACGAATTAATCCCGAAGCTCACCGCGCGTGGGTTCAAAGGCCGTTACATCATTCCGCTGCCGACGCCGCGCGTGCAGTGATTCGCCGCAAGATCGACATGACGAAAGTCGTAATGATCAGCGGAATCGCCTTGCTGATCTGGTCGGCATTGTTCGCATCGACTTTTCGATATCCATTTCATTGGGACGATCTTCACTCGATCCGCCCCTACTCCGCCGCCGAACTTGTTTCCACATTTCACGGCGTGGTCGATCCCGACCAGGTTGAAACGCCGGGACTGCGCCCGTTTAGTCCGCTCGTCTTCAACATCCAAGGCACGCTTTTCGGCGAGAACATCGTTCTGCATCGCATCTTCATGATCCTCCTGATGTGGGGCCTTCTCATCGCAGTCGGGACGCTGTTGCTCGAACTCGGGATCAACCTCGTTCAAATCGGCGCCGTCTTCGCCCTCTTCATTTCGTCGCGCGTTTTCGCTTCGTTAGTCCTCTGGCTCAGTTTGAGCCACATACTTTTTGCGTACGTCTTCATCGTCCTGACCGCATATTTTTTCGTGCTCTGGATGAAACGAGAGCGCGTCGTTTTTTTTCTGTTGATGTTGGTCTGCGCGACGGTGGCTGCGTTTACGCGCGAAGAATCGTACACCTTGCCGGCCACGCTGCCGCTCATCTGGCTCATCTTTTCAGGCACGCTGAAACAATGGCGCAGAGCGCTGACCGCATCGGTCGTCATCGCCGTCATCGTCTCGTTTCATTATTGGCTCTGGCACGCGCTCATTCCCGATGCGCTCTCGCCGAAACTAAATTCGACCGCGCTGCGAATGCTTTTCATCGCGATTGAATCTTCATGGTTACCCGGCGGACACAAAATGATTGGCGGTGACAAAGCGTTTGGATTTCTTTGGATCGGATTCGTCCTGCTCCTTCTCGTTTTATTTTTCACAGTGAGCCGACGTCACGTCCGTTGGCAATTCGCCGGCATGTTTATTCTGGTCGGATTGTTATGCCTTCCCGCGCTCGGCGTCGCGCGTGCATTCGGGATCGCGCTACCGACTCTCGCGGCCATGACCGCACTTTCGATTGCAGCGGCCGAAACGAATCGCCAGTTGCAATCGCGGCCGGCGTTCGTGGTGCTGGTTTATCTAGCTTTCGCTATCGGAATCGGTGGTGGAATTCGACGCTCTCTCTACGTCGCCGAGGCGTTGCGACCCGACTGCGCCGTGCGTGTGACGCGCGACGCGGAATTTCTTTTTGATTTGTTAGGCAAACCCACCACCATTCCGGCAGTGCGACGGCAGGCTGGCCTGGACCGATTGGCGAGTTTCGGAATTGGTTCCGCCGAGGATGCGGAGAAGTTGCGCGAGGATTTGAAAAAATATCCCGGCCGCTTCGAACTCCCCGCGCAAGATCGACATCTTCTTTTCCGGCCGAAGTACGATTATCTCTCTTTCTGATGCCGCATGCAGACGATCTTCGTAGCGGCCACACACACAGCAGAAACCAAAGCGCGCACCGGAGTCCAGTCGGTCGTGCGCGGTTTGCTCCATGGTCTGGCCGGTGGCGATGTCGATCTTCGCGCTGTCCGCTGGGTGCCGTGGCGTAACCGGTTTTCCGCACTCAAAGCCGCCGACTACGCGCGTCTCGAGCTTTATGTGCCTAACGAGCCGTTGCCGCGCGATCCCGCCGGATCATGGCTAATCCTTCCCGAAGTTATTTATCGGTCGAGGAATCTTCGCGTCATCCGTCACGCGCATAAACAACGAATGCGCGTGGCCGCCATCATTCACGATGCCATTCCGGTTTCGCATCCCGAGTTGGTTCGGCGCCAGGCCACAAAGTTTCATGCCGAATACATGACCGCGTTATGCGATGTCGATCTTGTCGTCGCTACTTCGGATGTGGTCGCGGACCAATTTCGTTTCTTCGTTCAGGAACGTCATCTCCAATCGCCTTCTGTTATCGTCCGTCGTCTCGCCGAGGAGTTTCTCGGGACTGCGCGTTCGCCGACAAAATCGGAAACCCACGTTCCCGCAAAAATCCTTTGCGTCTCCACATTGGAGCCGCGCAAAAATCACGAGACGTTGCTGCAAGCATTCGATCTCGCCTGCGCGCAAACTCCGCTTTCGCTAAATCTCGTCGGTGCTCGCTACAAAAAGGCGAGCGGCGTTGTCGCGATTGTGAACGCGGCCATGGCGCAAAATCCTGACGTTAAATGGCACGGCCGCCTCACGGATGCGGAGTTGTTGGAGTTATATCGCGAATGCGATTTCACGATTTACCCGTCCTTCCTCGAAGGGTTCGGTCTTCCGATCGCCGAAAGTTTGTGGCATCGCCGTCCGTGTATTTGCGCTGACTTCGGAGCGATGGCCGAGACCGCAAAAGGCGGTGGCTGTGTTCTTATCGATGTGCGAGATCCGGTGAAAATTTGCGATGCCATCATCGCGCTCGCGACAAATGGCGAGCTGCGCCGAACCCTCATCGACGAAATTGAAAATCGGCCATTGAAAACGTGGCGCGATTACGCCGAGGAAATTTGCGAAGCGCTGGCGCACGTCTAAGGGCCGGCCGCAATCCTTGCGCTCCTGTCACGCTATCTTAGAATTGGCCTCTTGAATGCCGAGTCTTCCATCGCAGTCGCGGACGGTGAACCGCCGGCGAGCGGGACATTGTTGCAAGATCGACATCCTACACTGCGCATTCGTGCGACCAAAGGCTGGGCCGCGATCAACCTTCGTGAACTCTGGAACTATCGCGATCTTCTTTGGATCCTGGTCGAGCGCGATATCAAGCTTCTCTACAAGCAAACTGCGCTCGGGATTATCTGGGTCGTTTTGCAGCCGCTCATCGCCGCCGTCATTTTCGCGATCATCTTCGGACGCGTGGCGAAACTTCCGAGCGACGGCGTGCCCTATCTGTTTTTCGTTTTTTGCGGCCTAACGGTTTGGACCTATTTCTCGCAGGCACTCCAACGCGCCGGCAACAGTCTGGTGCGAAATTCCCAACTCGTTTCTAAAGTTTATTTCCCGCGCTTGCTTATTCCGTTGAGTCACACGCTCGGCGCGCTGGTTGATTTCGCGGTCATGCTCGTCGTCCTCGCCGTTTTCATGTCGATCTATCATGTCCCACCGACCCTGCGGCTCTTCGCCATTCCCGGCTTTCTTCTTCTGATGACGTTCACGGCGACCGGTGTCGCGCTTTGGTTTTCGGCGCTCAGCGTGAAGTATCGCGATTGCCAAAACGCGCTGCCTTATTTTCTTCAGGTCTGGATGTACGCCAGCCCAGTCGTTTACGCGACGAGCATGATCCCGGCGCGGTGGCAGACTTGGTTCGCTTTGAATCCGGCGATGGGTTTCATCGAAGGTTTTCGATGGGCCGTTATCGGCCGAAGCGCTCTGAACGCGAGCGTTCTGGGCACGACCATTGTGATGTCGTTAGGCATTTTGTTCAGCGGCGTTTTCTTCTTTCGCCGGGCCGAACGCGGTTTCGCGGACATCATCTAGTCGTCGCGTTGCTTTTGCCCAATGTCCGATCTCGCCATCTCTGTTGAAAACCTGAGCAAGTGTTTCCGGATCGCACACGAGCGCGGCGGGCTTCCCGGATACCGCACGTTACGCGACGATCTGGTCGGTTTACCGCGGCGATTGCTGGCGCGATTCGGACAAAACGGCCGCGCCACCTCCGAAATTTTCTGGGCGCTGAGAGACATTTCGCTCGAGGTTAAACAAGGCGAAGTCGTGGGCGTCATTGGGCGCAATGGCGCAGGCAAGAGCACCCTCTTGAAAATCCTCACGCGTATCACCGAGCCGACATCCGGTTTTGCCGACATTTACGGCCGCGTCGGCGCGCTTCTCGAAGTGGGAACGGGATTTCATCCCGAATTGACAGGACGCGAAAATATTTTTCTGAATGGCGCCATTCTCGGAATGACCCGCGCCGAGATTCGGAAAAAATTCGACGAGATCGTTGCCTTCGCTGAGATCGAGCAATTTCTCGACACGCCAGTGAAGCGATATTCGAGCGGGATGTATGTGCGGCTCGCCTTTGCCGTGGCCGCGCATCTTGATCCGGAAATTCTGCTCGTCGATGAAGTGCTCGCGGTAGGTGATGCCGAGTTTCAAAAGAAATGTCTCGGGAAAATGAGTGACGTCGCGGCCAAGGAAGGGCGCACCATCATATTCGTTAGTCATAACATCGACGCCATCTGCCACCTTTGCTCGCGTTGCATTTTGCTGAGAAAAGGTGAGATCGCGATGACCGGTCCGGCCGCGGAAGTGGTCGCCGCTTATCTCGGCTCGCGGCAACAGGAAGATGCGATTGTCGATCTTCCACCGATCAATAGCGACGCGAGTTTCACGTCCGCGGGTTTGTTCGGCCCTGATGATGAAGCCACCACTTCGTTCAACGCTAATACGCCGGTGCTGATGAAAGCTTCATTCACGGTCCGTCAGCCGACCGCCGGTCTGCAACTTTCCTTTTCCGTTTTCAATTTCAAAGGCGACCACATTTTTTATTCCACCATCTCGATGGCGAAACCGGCCATCTCGATTGAATCGCCAGGCACGCACGAAATTAGCGCGCTGATTCCTTCGCGCTTGCTATTGCCCGGCCGCTATTTCGTTAGTCTCTGGTTGCACACGCCGAATGCGCAGATGTACGACGCGCGCGAGCAAGCGCTTTCGTTTCAGATTGTCGGCGCGGTCGATGGCTATCACGGATTTCCCAGCGACGAGCTCGGCCAAATTTATGCGGATGTGAAATGGCACAAAAGCGAAACTGCTTCTCCGATTCATGTGACCGCGCAAAGTAGTTAGGCCGTCGGCGGCCGCGCAAAGAGCCGATCTCGATGCGCTGAAAATCCTCGCGGCGCAACCGCTCATCCAAAATCTTCGCGCTGGCGAAGCGCCTTTGCCTCTCGGCGAAACGGAGTTCAGGGTCTTCTCGCAATTTGGCGACGACGGCATCATTCAATATCTGATCCACCGTCTCCATCCCCTGCCCGATTCGTTCGTTGAATTTGGCGTCGAGAATTATCGGGAATCAAACACGCGCTTTCTGCTCGTGAACAACAACTGGCGCGGCCTGGTCATGGATGGAAATCGGGAGTCCATCCATTACATTCAGCGCGATGAAATTTACTGGCGTCACACCCTCGTCGCGCGCCATGCGTTTATCGATCGCGACAATATCGATGAGCTTTTGCGCGACGCCGGGTTTAGCGGAGAGATCGGACTTCTTAGCATCGACATCGATGGCAATGACTATTGGGTTTGGGACAAGATCGACATCGTTAGGCCGATAATCGTCATCGTGGAATACAACAGCATCTTCGGCCCCGATCTCGCCGTGACCATTCCCTACGACTCGAAGTTCGATCGTCATCGCGCGCACCACTCCGGACAATTTTGGGGCGCTTCGTTATCAGCGTTGACGTCGCTTGCAAATCAAAAAGGCTACGCGCTCATCGGCTGCAACAGCGCCGGCAACAACGCTTACTTCGTGCGCAACGATAAGATCGACAAGTTGCCCGTCGTTTCCGCGGGCACGGCTTTTGTCGATGCACGGTTCCGCGATTCGCGAGATAAAAAAGGCAATCTCACTTTCCGCACCGGGCCGGAACGCTTGCAAGAGATCGCCACGCTTGAAGTTTATGATTTGCGACAGAACAAACTCGCACGGCTTGATTCGCTCATTCCAGCATGAGCGCGGAAATCATCACTTTCAACGGCATCAAATACGCCGAAATCATTCGCGCTGATGCGCGCGTCGAGAAAACGCGCTTCTTTTCGCCGCCAGAGTCATCGTTCCAATTCGGCTTGCTCACGCACAAAGCCGGCTTCTTCGAACCGCCGCATTATCACAAACCGTTCCCGCGTGAAGTTGTCGATCTTCAACAAATGTTCGTCATGCAGCGCGGCGAAATCGTGATCGAACTTTACAATGACGAAGGCGACCTCCTGCGCGAAATCAATCTGCGCACGGGCGACGCCATCGTTTTGATCCACGGCGTGCATGCGCTGCGAGTGGTCGAGGATTTTCAAGCCATCAGCGTCAAACAAGGCCCGTTTCTTGGTTCGGAGAACGATAAGGTCCTTGTCGATCTTGCGAAAAAATGATCCCCGTTTTCGAACCTGACTTTGGCGAAGAAGAAATCGCGGCCGTCACCGAGGCGATGCGGCGCGGCGAGATTTCCGGCTCGTTCGGTGAATCAATTCCGCGATTCGAAGAAGCCTTCGCCGCTTATTGCGGATGCAAATACGGAATCGCGGTCAGCAACGGCACGGTTGCGCTCCATCTCGCTGTCGCCTCTCTCGATCTTCCGACGGGCGACGAAATTCTGGTCAGCGCTTCGACCAACATCGCGACCGCGCTCGCCGCCTATCACAACAATCTCATTCCGGTCCCGGTCGATTCCGAAGCACGCACCTGGAATTTAGATGTCGATCTAATCGAGGATCTCATCACCCCGCGCACGCGCGCAATCATTCCGGTTCATCTTTTCGGTCACCCGATCGACATGGACCGCCTGTGCGAGATCGCGCAAAAACATAAACTCGCTGTCATCGAAGATTGCGCGGAATCGCACGGGGCCGATTGCCGCGGACGGATGACCGGCAGTTTCGGCGAGATGGGATGTTTCAGCTTTTACGCCAACAAAGTCATTACCACCGGCGAAGGCGGAATGATCCTAACGAATGACGAGAAACTGGCCGAACGATTGAAACTGTTGCGGAATTTGGGTTTCACCACTCCGCGGTTTCGGCACGAGATGGCCGCGTACAATTTCCGAATGACCGGATATACCGCCGCGATGGGCGTAGTTCAGTGCGGCAAGATCGACAAGGTGGTCGCGAAAAAAATTCGCGTTGCCGAAACTTATGACCGGCATCTCGGCGGAATCAGTGGATTGCAATTACCAGCTCCGTGCAAAATCGGCCGCCACGTTTACTGGATGTATGGCGTAGTCGTGGAAGACACCTTCAAATTAACGCGCGACGAACTTACCATGCAATTGCGCGACGCCGGAATCGACACACGCACCTTCTTTTGCCCAATGAATCTGCAACCGTGTCTGCAAAAGCAACCCGGCTTCCGGCCCGTTTCCTGCCCGGTCGCGGAGAGGCTCTGGACTAACGGATTTTATTTACCATCCAGTCCGAAACTCACGGACGAAACCATTCAGCACATCGCCGCAACCATTCGCCGTCTCTCGGCATGAGCTCTTACGTCGGCCGCCATGCGGAGCTCTACGATCTGTTTTACGCTGACAAAACGTATCCCGCGGAAGCGGAATTTGTAGGTCGATGTTTCAAAAAATTTTCCGATCGAGAAACGCGAACCGTTTTGGAGCTGGCCTGCGGAACGGGCCGCCATGCTTTCGAATTGGAGAAACTCGGCTACGACATCACGGCGACCGATTACTCACCCGATATGTTGCAGGTCGCGCAACAGCGCGCGCGAGAGAGCGACTCAAAAGTTCGCTTCGCTAAGATCGACATGAGAACGCTGCCCGCTTCGGCGACTGAATATGACGCGGCGATATGCTTGTTCGATTCCATCGGCTATTTGCAGACTAACGACGCCCTGTCGGAAATGTTCGCCGGCGTTTGGCATTGCCTGCGTCCGGGCGGACTCTTCATCTTCGAATTCTGGCACGATGCGGCGATGTTAGGCGGATATTCGCCCCAGCGATTTCGCCGCTGGCCCGCGGCGAATGGCGAAGTGCTGCGCCTTTCGGAGACAACGCTAGATCGACAACGCAATCTCGCGAAAGTCGATTACACCATTCACGAGCTGAAAAAAGACGGCAGCTATTCGACGCTTCGCGAAACGCAAACGAACCGGTATTTTTCAATCGCAGAGATGCGCACATTTCTTTCCGACACAAAACTTGAGCCGCTAAGATTTTTTTCGGGCTTTCACGAAGAGGAATCAATCAGCGCCGACACCTGGCATGTCGTCGCCGTCGCGCGCAAATGAGAGTCGGTATCCTGTCACCGGTCGCGGCCGAAAATCTTGGCGGCGGCCACACCTTTGACCATGAAATTTTCGAACGTGTGCTGGATTGTGCGGATGGCTCAAAACATGAGTTCGTTATCTTTGATCGAAATGCAAAGGCGAAGTCGCTGTGGCCGCAGTTTCAACATGTCGATCTTACGCGGCCGCGCCTGGCTCGCCGGGCGCGTGGTTATCCGTGGGAGCAAAAATGGATCGGCGAAATACTGAAGCGCGAAAAGATCGAGTTCTTTCTCAACACCAGTTTCGAGACCATCACCGTCGATATTCCATTTCTGGTGGTGGTGCTGGATCTGCAGCACCGGTTGCAACCATTTTTTCCGGAAGTGAGCGCGGACGGTGTTTGGAAAAGCCGTGAGAATTTCTTCGCGCAGACTTTAAAGCGCGCGGCCTTCGTTATCGTCGGCACGGACGCCGGCCGAGAGGAAGTCACGACCTTTTATGGCGTGGCTAACGAACGGATTCGAAAGCTTCCTCATCCGACACCGCAATTCGCGCTCGCAGAAATCGTGGCCGATCGCAGCGCGCTCGCGCAATACGAACTGCCGCGCGATTACGTTTTCTATCCGGCGCAGTTTTGGAGCCACAAAAATCACATCGGCCTGTTGCACGCCATTTTGGAATTAAAACAGAACGACAATTTGCGGCTTCCCGTTGTGTTCACCGGATCGGACCACGGAAACGAAGGTCATGTTCGCAGATTCGTGCAGGATCGACAACTATACGACCAGGTCCATTTTCTTGGTCATGTCTCGCGCGAAACTTTACGTGCGCTGTATCAAAACGCTTTCGCGCTCTGCTATCCCAGCTTCTTTGGTCCGGAGAATTTTCCGCCATTGGAAGCCTTCGCCTTAGGTTGCCCGGTCATTGCGGCAGATGTCCCGGGCGCGGGCGAACAGTTTGGCGACGCCGCCATTCTCGTGAATCCGGCTAACGAATCCGAAATCGCGCAGGCGCTCAAAGCCGTTTATCACGACAAAGCGAAACGCGACGAGCTGATTGTTCGCGGAAAAGAGCGCGCGCGTCGATTCACCGGCGCCGACTTCGCCAAAGGATTGATCGCACTGCTCGATGAGTTTCAATCGATCCGGCGTTGCTGGCCGAGCGCATGAGCGCTGCGAAAGTTTCGTTGCTCTTGCCGTGCTTGAATGCGCGGGAATTTCTCGAACCCCGAATCGATTCGATCCTGGCCCAAACACATTCCAATTGGGAAGCGATCGTTCTCGATAGCGGTTCGACCGATGGCAGTTGGGAATTTTTCCAATCAATCGCGGCGACGGATCCGCGATTTCAACTTCATCAAGTCCCCCGCGAAGGTGTGTATGCGGCGCTGAATCGCGGCGTGCAACTCGCGACCGGCGAATTTCTGAGCGTTGCTACTTGTGACGACACGACCGATCCTGAATTTCTCGAGGCGATGCTGGCAGCGTTTGCGCACTGCCCGCAAGCGGGAATTGCTGCTTGCGATGCGCGATTGATTAATCGCGATGATGTCGATCTTTCCGCTAAGGATCTCGCTGATTATTTGTCGGCTCGCGGAATCACGGAATTACTGGACGCGGGCAGCGTGCGCGGCGGTTATCCAAGACAAAACGAAAAGACCAATTACCGGCCGGTCCCTCACGATTGCCTGCTGCACTTCGAATTGCGCAGCGTTTACTTTTCTTTGACGCAACTGCTCGTTCGCACAGAACTGGCGAAAGCGGGCGCACCTTTCGACACCACGGTTGGTTCGATCGGCGACTTTGGCTGGTTACTCAATCTCACCAACGCGAACGGGACCGTTCACATCCCGAAAAAACTGGCGACGTGGCGCTTTCACGGGGATCAACTCAGCATCCGTTCTGACGATTCGCGCAAGATCGATATGAAGATGATGTACGAACGCGCTCTGCCCGAAATTTACAAACGCCATCAGTCCATCCTGACGCGGAATGACTGCGCCGCGCTTTTGCTGCCTTGCAAAACTTCACTCGCAAAATCTTTCGTTAAGCAAGTTGCCTGGAGATTGGAAGCCGTCATCTGTCTTTTGTCGATGTTCTTTGAGCGCCCCGCCGGTACTGTGCGAGCAGTCCATCGCGCTCGCTTTCGAATCGGAACGCTGAAGCAATCGCTCGTGCCGATGATGCTGCGAAGGCTCGGCTCTTTCCCGAGCAGTGTAACTTCACGAAATAATTGAGTCATTCTCGGATGTCCGAGGCCCCCAAAGCATTGCCCACAAGGGCAATGCAGGGCATTTGCACGGCGAGGTGTTGTTCCGTTTGTGCGCGAACACGGACCCGGCGCGCGATTCCACCGTCATTAAAAATCCGAGCGACTCACTCGATCACGCGACGAGCGAACAGAACATCGGATCGCACATGGGTTTTGACGCGACCCGAAAATTACCGGGCGAAAATCATCACCGGCCGTGGCCAGAGTTGCTCAAGATGACGGAAGAAGCGCAGGCTTTGGTCGATGCGCTGCAAAAGAAAACGGAGCATGCGAGTGTCAATAATAAGCTCTGACCCCTTTTCTCTTTTCTCCTTTTTTCGTAACCATTCCAAATTCCCACCGCTTACGGTACAACGCCAAGCCTCAGGCTCCATAACAGAAAGATAAATGAGAGCCCGATATATAGCCCAACAATTGCCCCTCCGACGACACTTCCACCTCGCGTCTCGTCTCGAAACTGCTCGCCAATTTGCTTAAATCGGCCGCGATGCACTAATACCCAGTATTGTGGCAATGCTAACAGGGCGATAAAGGAGAAAATCTCAAGCTTCGAAAAGTGCCGCACAATGCGCGCTCCCGCGTAGTAATTTACAAGCCCTAATACGAAGCCAATGTTCATTCCCTGTGCAAGTATCATCAAGCCGAGCGCGGTATATTCGGGCGCGGGATCGAATAAGGCTCTTTCGAAGCGATAAAGTTTGTAAAAAACGTATTTGTAAGCGCGGATCATCGTATCATAGGAAAACCTCCTTGCAGGTGCCCGCTCATGGGCCCGGCTGAAACCAAAATCCTTCTTCCATTCGCAACGCCTGCATCACCCCGTAATTTTCGAGACCTATCGTCCCATCGATGATCGAAAACTCTGTTGATACCAGAATTCCTGGAGGACCAAGAAAACTTGCCGCATCGACACCAAGTCTAGTACTCTCGAAGAATACGTCGCTTGGATCCTGAATCATATTTTCCACTGATAGGTACCCACTCGCTAGGAAGCTAGGGCTCGGGCTCTTTCCCGAGCCGCTGCAACTCCGCGAAACAATTGAGTGGCGAAAAGGCGCACAAACTTTACGAACGAGACGGCTACACGAGTAACGGGTTTCGTTTCGTGAAAAGTCTGCCGATGCCCGCTGACTAGATCGACAGTGAGCCGGTTAGGCCGCTCCCAAATGTCAAAGGTTTAGATTTGAACCCTTTCCTTTCTCCGTTGGGAGGCAAAACGGAAAGTTGCGGGAAAGAAAGTGAATTCAATAAAGGCCAGCGGTTAGTTGTATCGCCTGGTTAGGTCTTCTTGGCACCGTCGCCGAACGACGATGGTCAAAGGTGCAAACACGATGAAGATGACAGCGGAAATGATGACCCGCTCGCTGAAAGGCAAAATAATCCCCGTGTACGGAAGCACAAAAGGTGAAGTGGCACAGGATACAAAGAGCACGATGAGCAGAAGCCACGTATGTCGGCGATTCTGTGCTGGCGTCGCAAGGGCAAAGCTGGGATCGCCGCCTCTCTTGACGCGTCGCTGCAGCCACACGACACTCCAAGCGCAGGTCGCGAAAACAAGGCCGAAGGGAATCTGCGTCCAGTCGGGTAGTCCTACTGTGCTGTGAAACAAGCCGAGATACCCGAAGATGGCGCCGATGAGATATAGAAGATTGTATTGCGTGGATGCTTTCATGAGGTCTAACTAGAATCAGATAGCGTCACTTCGCTGCGTGTTCTGAGACAACAACTGGCCGTTAAGCGCGTTCATCCTCGTCGACAATTGCGCGCGTGCTGCCACTTTGGCTTGTCGCGCGGGGTCTGCTCCTTAACAAAATATAAAAAAGCGCAAACGAGACGATTGCGAACCATATCCACGCGGTTCGATTCTGGGCGAGCAACGCAATGAGGAGGAAAAAACCTGCGACGATACCAACATACGCCACACCAAAAGCGTATCTGATTTTCGTCTCGGCAGGCGTGACGAGATGATCTTCGCAAGCCTTCCATAACGACAATGCGCGCAGCCCAAAACCAACGGCTACTAAGAACACTGCGCCCGCAGCGAGCTGCACGCGAGGCAGTTTAAAGCTCCCGGCGGCGGCCGCAACGATCAGCGATGTTACGGCTGTTAAGTACGCGACGCTTTGCTCAACAACTAATCGAAGTCTTGGCTTGTCATTCATAGTTTGAAAGCAGGTTGCTGCCGCGAAACAAAAAGACGCACAATGAAATCGCAGTCACCGCAAGTCATACGTTAATAAGGCCAAACACCATCAGCGGGCCCATACTAAT
This sequence comes from Chthoniobacterales bacterium, assembly GCA_038229295.1. Taxonomy (GTDB): domain Bacteria; phylum Verrucomicrobiota; class Verrucomicrobiia; order Chthoniobacterales; family UBA10450; genus JAJPGZ01. The sequence continues at coordinate 53,357 of JBBROO010000007.1, forward strand.
TAGTAAGGTTGCTTTGGCGGCGGATCCTGTTTTGCCCCCACAAGCGGCGGCCAGCATCAACGAATGCAGTGATAGGGTAAGCAAAGGAAATCATAACAAACGTTAGTCGTAGTGTGGATCGCGGAGGCGATGAATATTAAACCGGTTACATAGCTCGAGCTTCCGACGATTACGCCGAGGACGGTGAGCTTAACGAACCGTGCGACGGTCCACTTTCGCAGATTTTTCAGCGCCTTGTCATTCGCAGCACCGTCGCTGCGGCGAGTGAGAATGACTTGTTCGATCACTAATATTATCGTCAAAAACAAAAGTGCGGACACAATCGCCAGCGCGGCGACAAGGCCCATAAAAGTAAAATCGTTCGCTGCTAAATGCACGGTTATCGTAAGCAGGCCGGCTACCTTCAGCGCGCCCATACTAATTAGAAAGGTTGCTTTGGCGGAGGATCTGTTTTGCCGCCCGGAGGACCACCGTAGCTGGTCGGTGCTACAGTGGAGTAGCCCCCGCCTGGAGTGCCACCACCAAAGCTTATGCTCCATCCAGAAGAAGCGCCTCCGAAAGGCCAGCCTCCAGACCCAGCCCCCGATGTGGGCGGGCCGGTGAAATTGAGACTGCTGAGGCTTGAGCCGAATCCAAAACTGCTTCCGCCAAAACTGAACCCGAGGCCGAGAGGTGCACTGGCGCCAAAATTAGTTAGAGAGAGACCAACATTGTCAAACGGGGCTCGCGCAAAACTTGGAGCCAAGGAAGGATTTTCGAACGTGCTAGCGGCTGCCGCCAGTTCCTGTTCAACGGCCGCCGCGTCAACATTCGCGATCATCTCATCAGCAGACGAATAGAGGTCCGCGAACCCTGCTAAACCTTCGCGGATACTGTTGCCCTGCATAAGTGCCTGAGCTCCGCTTTGCAATGAATATACTGCCTCAATTGCTTGCAGCGCTTTCCCAACATTAGGTGAGCTCATTTTTGCCACTGCACCCGAAATATTCGTGGGCATCGCGCCCGCTCCGCGCTGTTGCTGAGATGTGCCGGCGAAAGCTGCCACGACTTGCGAAGTGCCTGTCGTGACGCTCCAAACAGCGGACGTTCCAAAGAATACAACAGCCGGGGTGGCGAGCCCGCCGCTGCCGCCCTCGGCGAAAAACAATGCAGCGCCACTTGTTACTCCGACCCCAACATTCAATGCGCCTCGGCCAAATAGTCCCCAGTTTACAAGTCCAAGGGGATCGCTTCCGTTGAGAGGATTGTTGCCGCAGTACCGATATAAATTCGTCGGGTCGCCGCTGAATCCAATTGGGTCGGCCTGAACAAATCGACCGAGATCGGGCGAGTAGAATCGGTGCCGCAAATCATAGAGTCCAAGCTCGCTGTACCATTGCTGGCCGGTGAAGAGACGGCGGACGGAATAGTTACTGGTTGAGAGTTGAGTGTTGAGAGAGTTGTAGAAAATCGGAGTGCCTTGCAGATCGTAGCGATACCACTCGAGCAATTGGCCGGTGCTGGCAGCAAGATGGGATGTCGATCCGCTGGCATCTTGGTAGTAATACTGATTGCTCGTTAGGTTCTTGACGCCCGGCAGATATGCGGTGGACGGCGAAGTTGAACCGGACGCGTACTCTCCAATTAATTCCCAGCCATCGTACACATTATAAGTCGGCGATCCGGCACCGATCGACCGACTGACTTGGCGATTCAATCCGTCGTACTTAAACGTTTCTATCGTGCTGCCTTTGGTTGCGCTAACGAGCCGATTTTGCGCGTCGTACGAATAAATCGAGCCATCGACGCCGGTGGTCGTGTTGCCGTTTGCGTCGTACAATGCCTGGTTTGAATTGCGCGCACTGTACTGGTTCAGATTGTTTGTCGTGTAGATATCGCTTGGGCCGTAGGCAGCGAAAGTCGTTCGGTTGCCATTCGCATCATAGCTGATGGTTTGTGATCCCGGCGCAGTGGTGTCCGGATTCGCAACATTCAGCAGGATTGAAGTGGATTGATCGTTGAGGTCATAACCGAACACGTCGCCATTGCCGCCATCGCGCTTAGCCCATTTGCGGTTGCTGACGGAATCGTAAGCGTAAGCGAAGGTGCGCGTCGTGCCATTCAAGGCGTGGGAGATGTTGGTGATTCGGTCAAGCGCGTCGTAAGTAAGCGTGCTGCTCGTGGAATTGTCTGGCGCACGCGAGGTCAAATTGCCGTCGGGTTCGTATCCGTACGTTGTTACAGTCGCGCCGCCGGAATTGTTGATCAGTTTCCAGAGCTGGTTTCGGCCAGTGTAGTTATACGTGAACGAATACGCGCCGTTCGGGTACTGGATTGTCGCGCGATTGCCATCCGCGTCGTAGGAATAGGTCACGGTGCGTGCCGTACTGTCGGCGTATGTCGCCGTTTCCGTGTTGAGTGAATTGTCGTTGAAATAGTTGCGGCCAATGGTGGCGTTCGCGTTGACAATGCTCGTCATCCGCGAAGCGACATCGTAACCGAAAGTGACGCTCGGCGTTAAACTGTCGTTCCAGTTGAAACCAGTTTGGCGATGCAAATTATCGTAAGCAAACGTTTGCACCTTTGCGTTCCGATTGGTGAACGTATCGATTCGACCGACCGTGTCGTAATGCCAAAGTTCGGTGGTGTTGGCGCCAGCGGCATCCAATGGATACGTAAGTTTCGTTTTGCGACCCATCAAATCGTAGTCGTAAGCATATTTTTCAGGGCTGCTGATTGCGACAAGGCGCGGGTCCTGCATGGTGCGCAGGAGACCGGAAGCGTAATACGTATATTTGGTGACCGCGTCCGGATCAGGCGTTTGCTTTTCCGTTTGTTGGAGCAAACGGTTCATCACATCATAGCTGTCGAACGTGGTCAGTTGTCCATTGGCGCGAGTCACACTGGCTTTTCGGCCGGCCGCGTCATATTTAAATGTCGTCGTGTTATTCAGCGCGTCCGTTACCGACATCAGACGATTCCGCTCGTCGTAAACCGAAGTCGTGCTCTTGCCCGCAAACTGCTGTCCGGGTTGTTCGTTAGGGGAAATCACCGAAGTGACGTTGCCGTTGTTGTCGTACCCGTAACTTGTTTTGGCGGCGTCCAATGTCGTGTCGGCGACGATGGTATAAAGCTTGCGGTAGTTTTCGTCGTACGCGGTCGTGATTTTTTTGCCTCCGGGAGAAGTCGCGTGCGTGACATTCGCATCTGTATGCGTGTAATCTTCGCTTGTGCCAGCCGTGTCGTAGAAAAGAAATGCCGTTAGGGGCGTGTTATGGCCGGGCGAAGTAACGCTGCGCACACGCCGGTAATCATCGTAAGTGAAACTGCCCGTATGACCGAGCTGGTCAGTGGTGCTGAGAAGTGTGCCATCGGGATTGTAAATGTTTGTGATGGTATGACGCTGACCGTCAATTGGATCGACTGGAAGCGTGGCGACGAGGACCTGACCACGTGAATTGTAGGTGTAACTCGTGCTGTGATTGGGATCGGCGAGAGTGGAACCGAGCGCGTCAGTGACATCAGAAACGCGATCGAGCGAATCGTATTTATATCGCAGAGTCGGTGTGGCGCTCGCTGGAACGGAAGGGTTTTGCGGGTCAACGCTGGCGAGATGATACGGGTCTCGAGATTCGGTGAGCAGTCCACGACTGTCATACGTCATTGTTTCCAAACCACCGGTGCGGAGCCGATGCGTGAGCACCTGCCCAAACGAGTTGTAGGTAAAACTCTCGCTGCCACCATCCGGGTAGTTGATCTGCGTGATCCGCTTGTTCGTATCGCGCAAAAATGTTGTCGTGCGTCCGCCTTCGTCGGTAACGCTGTAGCGGTAATAAGGATTATTTCCGTCCCGATTGTTTGGATCGGGGCAGGTAGCGGAACCATAAACGTAGCTCACCGTGCCGCGCGGGGTACCGGTCGGCGTGTCGTTAGGCGTCAGTGGAGAAGTAATTTGTGTTGTCTGGCCTGCCAGCGGCTCATTCGTTAGGTTTGTCGTTTTCCCATTGCGGTCCGTGGTGGAATTGACATAGCCTTTAGCGTCGCGCGTTAGAGAACTGCTAATACCGCGGAAGTCCGTCCAACTGCTGAGAAGCCCGGTGGCGTAGGTGAAAGTGCGCAATTTTCCATCGGCCCTCGTTTCTTTACGCGTGTTCGTACCCGTGATAGTCAGCGTTGATACTGTCGGATTCGGCGACGTGCCGCTTTTTTCGCTCAGGATTTGTCCAGAGGCTACGAGCGTTCCATCTGGGTTGGTGCCGGTGGCGAATGCGTAGGATATTTTTCGCATCGGTCCCGCGTACATCGGATCATCGCACGTTGCCAGCAGGGGCCGGCCGCTCGGGCTCGTGTTGTTTGCTTGGTAAGTATAGGCGGCGGTAATACCGTCCGGGTAAGACACGCTGGTCAGCGCCGAATAAGTCGTCCCGCTCGCCACATATGCCGAGTAATTGTAAGTAACAGTGCGGCCTTGCTGAGTTAAGGAGAGCCATTCTTCCACTCGATCAACCACGTTGTCTCCCGCAGGGCCGGTCTTGTAGAAGATCTTCAACATTCGTCCCGCTGGTTCGGTGACGGTTGTTTTGGTGGTATCAGTTACCACCGTCGTCATCTGGCCGTACGGGTCGATGATCCCCTGGAGGGTGTAATGATAACCGATCATGTGGAAGACATGTCCTCGGTCGTCTGACTCGTCGAAGTGACTAACAGAGATCCTGAACCAAACCTGCGTACCATCCGAAAGGAGAAGATAAGCGTTACCCGATGTCGGCGCCGACGGGTTGTCCAAAATCACGTGCAGACGATCATGCACGCCCAAGGACGACGACCGACTGTAGGGGTCGCCCGGGCCGGTGTTGCCGTTAAAGGTAACCCTGCGACCGTCCGGGTAATCGACCGTGTAGCTCGGTGGCGTTACATACGACACCGTTTGGCTGTTGTCGGCGACGCTCCATTGATGGGAGTGCCGCCAACTGCCAGCGGCGCCCATGTCTGTGGCCAACTCTGGATAATAACGACTGTTGGCAGTTCGAACGAAAGCGAGCGGGTAAGCGCCGACCCCTCCGGCGACGACCAGATCCGTTACGGATCGTTTGGAGTTGGTTGTGTATGGATCATAGTTGCAACCGGTGTGGACAGATCCGCTGAATTCGCCCGAGACACCAGTTGGGTTGTCGTTGCCCGCTTGGGCGAATATTGCTCTGGCATAGAGACTCGCTGCGATGACCGCGCCAACGCTGAAATAACGAAGTAATCGCATATAATCAGAGGTTTGAATTTTCGGGAGTCAGCACCGGCGGATTTCTCTGCGCGTCCTGTGTATTGAGAACCCAGAATGGCAAGCCGATTTCCTCCGAACCGTCGCGGATGCTGATTTGCGAGACTCCTGGATTGGGGCCCGCTTGAAATTTGAAACCGAATGTTCCATCAGCCCCGACAACGCACTGACTTGTCGTCCCGATCACTCGGCCACCATCGAGCGGTTGAAGTGTGATAATGTGGCCGACCTTGCTCGGAGAAACCTTGAGCGAAACATTTACGATCTGGTTCGGCTGCAATCCGATTAATTGCGATGAACCTTGACGAATTTTCGTGGTCAGCGATCGACTGTTCCCAAAATCGACCGCCGCGGTCGCTTTAGCGGGCGCTGGAGAAGCTGAAGAAACTTGCGGTCCCGGCAGAGACTGCGAGAGACCAATGGGACTACAGAGGATGCTGGCGAAGAAGGCCGCCAGCCCGAATAAGGATGGAGGAGTGGGCATGGATGCAGATATAAAAAAACGCCACAAGAGCGTCAATTCTTTTCCCGCGTTCGTAACAAGATTGTTACTTTCTTTTGCGAGACGGCGCGGGCGTTCCTCCGAAATCGCCCGAGCTGGTGCTCACGAGAGGACTTGAACCTCCACGGGTTGCCCCATACGGTTCTGAGCCGTACGCGTCTGCCATTCCGCCACGTGAGCGAAGAAATTCAAATTGCGTCGGCGGCCGAGGCGCGCAAGCCGAAATGTAATTGTCGATCTTGCGCGATGTCGATCTTACATGCGCCGCCGCTTCTTCGCGCGCACTTCGAGCTGATGCGCCTTACGCGCTTTGCCTAACGAACGCAAGAGATCGGCGTAGTTCGCGGCGACGATCTCGTAATCTTCCGGCGGTTTGTCGGTGGCGTCTTCCCAGCTTTTGAGCGACGCGCGGTAAAGCTCGGCCGCGCGGGCGTAGTCGCCGCGCGAATGGTAAACCACCGCGAGATTGCATTTTGATTGCGCGATGTCGGGATGCGTGGGCGGATGGACCTTCTCGCGAATGCCAAGAGCACGCAGATGCGTTTTTTCCGCTTCGCTAAATCGCCGCTCGTTCGTGTAGAAGACGCCGAGATTATTCAGGACCGATGCGACATCGGAGTGTTCCGGACCGAGTTGTTTTTCGTAGATCTGGAGCGCGTGCAAGTAATATGGCTCGGCCGCTTTTTGTCGTCCTGATTTCCGAAAGATGAGCGCGATGTTATTCAACATCGTGCCGAGATCGGAATACGGCAGATCGTCCAGCTGCGTGCCGGAGGCGATCGCTTTTTCGTAGTAACTGATCGCTTCCTCGGATTGGCCGAGGTTATCACAAAGATATGCGAGCCGGCGGGCGGAGCGAAAAAGGGCGCGTTGGTCTGGCGGTCGCACTTTTTCCAAACTGCTGTGCGCTTTAAGAAGATACGGTTTCGCCGCGACCCGATCTCCGCTTTGGTCGAGAAGCTGGCCGAGCTTTTCGAAACTTACCGAGAGCCGCGCCTGATCATCAACAAACGCGCGTTTGGCCAGATCGAGAATCGTCTCGGCCACGCGCACCGCTTCCGGCAGACGATTACCCGCGCGCAACGTGTCGAGCTTGTCGTTGAGGATGCTCCACAACTTTTCTTCGCCTTTCATGGGCTGTTACCATCCTTCGCTCAACTGACTAACTAATCGCGTGGCTAATTCTTCGGTCGCGAGCGGCAGGGCCTGACGCTCATCGGTCGTGACGTCGGTCCCCACGAAAAAGCTCGTGTTGCCGACCGCTTCACCGCCAGGCCCCAATTGTCTTCCGTCACGCGCGACCAGTTTGTATCTCACGCGCATGGTAAGATTGAACTCAGTGGTGGCGAGAACATTCCCGCGGACCGATCGCGCTGGCGATCGGCTGATCTTTATGATTTCCCCATGCAAAGTTGCATCAGCGCTCTCGTCGTTACCAATCCTGAAGGTCCCGTCTTGCTGCATCTGCTTGATCACGGTGTTGGTGACCAGCACCTCGACACGCGGAATGAGCGTTTCGTTTTTGAATGTTGGGATCGAGATGGTGTGGACTTCGCTTAGATACGCCGGTTTAGCGGGGCCGATGTGATAACCGAGACACCCCGTCAGCGTCGAACAGACTAACCACGCCACTGCTAATTTTTTCACGGCGCCGGAGAAGCGGCAGCATCAGGCGAAGGCGATGCATCCGATGTGTCCGACGCCGGCGCCGTCGTCGTGTCGGGCATGAGCGATGCCGGCGGAGGCAGGGCCGCATCCGTCTCCGGTGGCGGCAATGGCGCGACGTCGTTAGGCGAACCGCGCATGGCCGGCCCACCTTTCGCTGTTTGCACTTCGCCCTTCTTCTTTTTTACCGGGACCGGATCGGTTTTTAACGGCTGCAGCGCCGCTTCGCCCACTTTGGCGCGTAATTGATCGATCCGTCTTTTGGCCTTCGCGCTCTCGCTCGAGCCCGGCTGCTGCCGAATCACCTCATTATAATAAATGACCGCCGCCCGGTAATATTTCTGTTTGTCGTAAAACTTCGCGATCGTGAAGGAAGTCGAAGTCTCTTTGCGCTGCAGCAAATCCAGATTCGCTCGCGCCTGCGCCGCTTTTTCGCTGCGCGGAAAGCGAAACAAAAAATCCTGAAACGCAGTCCGCGCTTTCTCCATCGCGGCGGTGTCCTTCGTTCCCTGGCGCGCGGCCGTAAACCAAATGTAACCGATTTGATATTGGGCATCGGCCGCGACGGGATCGTTCGGGAATTTATCCACTACCGCCTGGTAAGCCTGGATGGCCGCATCGTTGGCTCCCTCTTTTTCACGCGCCAGACCGATGTCGAATTGCGCACGCGCGGTGTATTTCCCGTAAGGCGCACTCCGAATAATGCCCGCGAAAATCTCGACCGCCCGGTCCAAAGCATTTGCAATCGAGATCCCCAAAAGTTTTACCTTCTTCCCATTCAAATACAATTCGCCCATCCGAAATTGTCCCTCGACCGCTTCCGCGAAATGCGAGTCAGTCGGATACGCCTGCATAATCCAGCGATACGCTTCCGCCGCACCCATCAAATCGTGCTCCTGTTCCATCAATTGCGCCGAGCGAAATCCCGCGCCGGGCGCAAGCGCGTCCCGCGAATGTTTGCGCACCAACGTCCGATAAGCCTTGATCGCGCGCTTTATGTTCCCCTTTTGTTCGGCTTCCTGTCCGACGTGGAAAAGCTCCTCGGCGTTTCCGCTGATTTCCTCTTCGCCCGGCGCCACATACTTGGCTTTTTCGCCTGGTTTAAAGATGACAGACGCGGCCATCGGACCGCTCGGGACGAGGCCAGCGGTCATAATGACAAAAAGGGTGCGCAGGGGAAAAACCATGGGGTTTTGCAGGGTAAATGACTTCGCCGCTCCGTCAAGTTGACCGCACCTGGCCCGCCCTTAGATCGACATCTCGCAAGATCGACATCTTCTCTCTCAAAAGCTAACCATTAGCTCTCTTTTGAATCTAACCGATCAGCAAAAAATCCGCATCGGCACGTGCGCCTGGACTTTCGATGAATGGCACGGGCCGTTCTATCCGCCACAATTACCCCCATCGCGTTGGCTGGAATTTTATGCCCGCTATTTTCCGACGATCGAAGTCGACACCACCTTCTACAGCGCGCCGTCGGAAGAAACCGTCCGCCGCTGGGTCGAGATGACACCGGCCACATTTCGTTTTGTCTGCAAACTTCCACGCGAAATCACGCACCTCTGCAAACTGCACGATTGCTCCACTCAACTCGCAGAATTTCTCCGTGCTATCGAACCGCTCACCGCCAAGCTGCAAGTGATCCTCATTCAACTGCCGCCGTCGTTCACGCCGAAAGACGGCAAGCCCGCGCTGCGGAAATTTCTCAGCCAACTCCCGCGCGATTTTCGCTTCGCCATCGAGTTTCGTTATCCCGGCTGGCACCGGCCGCAGTTTATCGGATTACTCGAAAAATATCGCATCTGCTGGGTTTGGGCCGACACCAGTCCGCTGAATGAACGCAATCTCGCTCCCTTCGAATTCCTTCCGCGCACCGCTGATTTTCTTTACCTGCGCTTGCTCGGCGATTACGCCACCAAATACGATAGCGACGGCAAACATTTCCATCGCTACGACAAACTTCTCTGGAAACGCGAGGCCGCGATGGAAAGTTGGTCGCTCAAAATCGAGCGTCATCTTTCCGAAGTGCGCAACGTGTGGGCGTTTTCCGGAAACCACTTCGAAGGTTTCGCGCCGGAAACCTGCCAGCGTCTCGCGCAACGTCTCGGTTTCGAGCTTGCGCTTCCTTCTGAAGTTGCCGAGCAAGACCGTTCCCAGCTCGATCTCTTCACCGAGCCGATCGCCTAGGTGACGATGTCGATCTTGTCCGCACCAAAATAAGATCGCAGTCTCTCTGGCAACGAGATCGATCCGTTAGGCTGCTGATAACTTTCGATCAACGCCGCAAATAACCGCGGCAACGCCAGCCCCGAGCCGTTCAGCGTGTGACAGAATTTGTTTTTCCCATCCCCATCCTTGTAACGAAGATTCATCCGGCGCGCCTGATAATCCTCGAAGTTCGAACAGCTCGAAACTTCCAGGTACGCGTCCTGTCCCGGCGACCAAACTTCGATGTCGTAAGTTTTGGCCGCGCCAAATCCGAGATCACCCGTGCAAAGTTCGATCACGCGATAGTGCAGGCCGAGCAATTGCAAGATGCGCTCCGCGTCGCTCGTTAGGCTTTCGTGCTCCTCGTAGGATTTCTCCGTCGCCGTGATTTTGACCAACTCAACTTTATCGAATTGATGCACGCGAATTATTCCACGCGTTTCACGCCCCGCCGAACCGGCCTCGCGTCGAAAACAGGGCGTATAGGCGACAAACTTTTTTGGAAGATCGACAATCGCCAAAATTTCTTCGCGGTGGAAATTTGTCACCGGCACTTCCGCCGTCGGCGCCAGAAAAAGTTCGCCATTCTCCAGGCCGTACATGTCTTCTTCGAACTTCGGCAGCTGCGTCGTCCCGACCATACAATCGCGCCTAACGAGAAACGGCGGACTCATTTCCATGTAACCATGCTCACGTGTGTGCAGATCGAGCATGAATTGGATGAGCGCGCGCTCCAGCCTCGCGCCCGCACCGGTGAAACAGATAAAGCCACTGCCGCTGAGTTTTGCCGCGCGTTCGAGGTCGAACAATTTCAGTTTCGTCCCGAGCGCAATGTGATCGAGAACCTTGCCGGCGAGTTTCGGCTTCTCCCCCCAACTTCGAATCACCGGATTCGCCGTCGCGTCTTTGCCTAATGGCGCCTGCGCATGCGGCAGATTCGGAATTTCGAGCAGAAGATTTCGCTGCTGCTCCTCCGATTCGTTAGCGCGCTGCGTAAGATCGACAATCTCTTCGCCGATGTGCCGGACCTGCGCTTCGAGCTCATCACTCGGCTCTTTGCGCGAACGCTTCGCTCCGATCTCTTTGCTTAGCCGGTTGCGATCGGCGTTGAGCTGCTGCAAAACCGTTTCCACTTTGCGACGTTCGGCATCGATCTGAATGACATTGTCGATCTTCGCCTCTTCGCCAGCGCCTCGTGTCGCGAGACGTTCGCGGACGAAATCCGGTTTTTCGCGAATGAGACGAATGTCGAGCATTGCTGCATTTACCCACCGCACGCGCGAACATCAAACGCAAACCTCTCCACGCGCATCTGTCATCCCGAGCCGCGAAGACGGCGAGGGACCTCACAAAACATCGACGATTTACCGAGTACGCCGGATCCCGCGAGCACGCAGCGCGTGATGTGAGGTCCCTCGCGTCCGCTCAGGATGACAAAACTGGAGTGTAATGAACGCGTGACATTGATTAACAGGCGCACATATTTTCCCCGTGGACCGATTGAATCTTCTCGCCGTCGCCCTCGGCCTGGCCGCGCTCGCCGGCATCAATCTTTATCTCACCGTCTTCGTTACCGGCCTCGCAATTCACTACCATTGGATCGCGCTCTCCCCCGCCTACCAATCACTCGATGTCCTCGGCAATCCGTGGATCCTGACTCTGGCCGGCGTCCTTTATTTCCTCGAATTTTTCGCCGACAAAATTCCGTGGGTCGATTCAATCTGGGACGCCGTTCATACAGTCATTCGTCCAATCGGTGGAGCGCTGCTCGCCATTCAAGTGCTCGGTCATTCAAATCCGTCGCTTACGGTTTTGATCGCGCTACTCGCCGGCGGCACGAGTCTCATTAGTCACACTGCTAAATCCGCGACGCGTCTCGCCACCAACACATCGCCCGAACCGTTTTCAAATATCGCTTTGAGTCTCGGCGAAGATGCCGCCGTCTTCGGCGGTCTCGCGCTCATCCACTACAATCCGGTGATCGCATTGTCGATCTTCGCCGTCGCCATCGCAGCCTTCTTTTATTTCGCGCCGAAAATTTTGCGCGCGATGAAAGCAAAACTCTGGCTCGCCTGGCGAAAACTAAACGGCCCCGCCGAATTTAATCTGCCCGCGAAATTACCGCTGACCGTGCCGTCGCGACTCGCCGACGTCTTCAATCGCGAAAATATTCTCGGCGGCACCACCGCCTGGGCTGTGCCATGCATCAGCGGGCGTGGCCGGCGGATTCCGGCAAATCTTTTCGGCGCGCTCGTGTCGATGAACGAAGAGCCGCGCAAACTTTTGTTTGTCGCGCGGAAAAATGGACGAGCCTTTGCCCAAACCATCGAGCTCGACGGAATGATGATCGCGCACGAGCCGAAATTTCTTTCCGAAAATCTCATCATCGTTCCATCCGTCGGAAAAGGTCCGCGTTATCTTTTTATCTTCCCGCGATCGCGCTCGGCCGATGTCGAACAGATCGTCGATTATTTGCGCGAGCATTTAAGTCCGCGCGATCCTGTCGGTGTCGAGACTTCGCTCGAACGAACGGCGAGCCGGTAAGCTTCGGTTCACATGACAGAGAGCTACGCCGAGATGCGCGCGGCAGCGCGCGTGCGCGAACGCGCGTTGTTCGTTTCCCCGCGCATCCCTAACGAGCTCGAGCTTCAAGCGCGATGGTTCGCGGGCGACTTCGGTCGCAACTTCGTTTCCACCAACGGCGACAAGATCGACATCGTGCAATTCGGCACGTGGAATCGCGAAGCCGGCCCGGATTTTCGCGACGTCGCCGTCGCCGTCAATGGCGCTGAACCGATACGCGGCTGCATCGAAATTGATCTCATCGACCGCAATTGGGAAACGCACGGACACGCAACTAATTCGGCGTTCGAGGAAACCGTCCTTCACGTGTTCATCGAAAAGAGCGACCGCGAATTTTTCACGCGGACGAAATCGAACCGCAACGTTGCGCAAATTCGGATCGATCCAGCAACTTTGCCCGATGCCTTTCGCGAAAACATTCCGCTCGCGCGACCCGGGCGTTGTCAGGCGCCGCTGCGCGGTTTGCCGGAAGAGCGCGTGAACGGCGTGCTCGATTCCGCCGCGCAATTTCGCTTGCAGCGCAAAGCCGCGCGCATTCGCGCTAAGATCGACAATCACGGTGTCGACGAAACGCTTTTTCAAGAAATCGCAGCCGCGCTCGGTTACAAAGAAAACAAATTGCCATTCACCCTCATCGCGCAGCGGCTTCCACTAAAAGTTCTCCGCCAAAAGCCTAACGACATCGAAGCTTTGCTCTTCGGCGTAGCCGGCTTTCTGGAAGCGCCCGATCTCGCCGTCTATGAAAGATCGACCAGAGACTATGTGCGGAATTTGTGGGACCGTTGGTGGCCGCACCGCGATGAAATGCAGCGGCTCGTTTTGCCGGCGAAGCTTTGGCGAATTACTAGCACTCGTCCCTCGAACCATCCACAACGTCGCCTGGCCGCATTGTCGATCCTGGCACAGGAATGGCCGGCGTTTCGGAAATCGTTAGGCAAAACCAAGGCAAATCATTTCTTCGATGGACTCGATCATCCATTCTGGAAGTTTCACTACACGCTCCTGGCGGAAACTTCGGCGAGAGAAATGGCGCTCATCGGCGAATCGCGCATCGCCGAGATTTTCGCGAATGTTCTCTTTCCGTTCTGGCTGAATGACGATGTCGATCTTTGGAGCGAGTACGCAAAGTTGCCCGCGCGTCTAACGAATCGCCGGATCGAGACCGGCGCGACGCGATTGTTCGGTGACGACTCGCGCCGGAAACAATTTTTGAAAACCGTCGCGCACCAACAGGGCTTGCTCCAAATCTACGAAGACTTTTGTTTGCCGGATAATTCTGATTGCGCGCAATGCCCGTTTCCCGAACAGATGCAGAAATGGCGGTGAATGTTCGCGGCTTGCAATTGCAAGATCGACAATCGAAAATCGGAAATTCTTTCGCGGGTGTAGTTCAATGGTAGAACGCCAGCTTCCCAAGCTGGACACGGGGGTTCGATTCCCCTCACCCGCTTTTTCTCTCGCGCAAAGTGCGCTGCTGGTCGTCGCCATCTGGGCCGTGCTTTACGTGCTCAACGTGGGCTCGTCCGGATTGCGCAGCGAAGAAGGTCATCGCGTCATGCCGGCGGTGCAGATGCTCGACAGCGGCAACTATCTCGTGCCCTACATGGGGGCAAAGCCATATCTGAAAAAGCCGCCGTTGGTGAATTGGATCGTGGCGGCTTCATTTAAATTGTCCGGCGTGCGCAACGAATGGAGCGCGCGTCTGCCGTCTGGTCTGTTCGTGTTGGCGGTCGCGCTCGCGTGGATCGCGATGACACGAACAACTCTGGGCCACATTGGTTCGACCGCGGCCGCGCTTTGTTGGCTAACGAATCTCGGCGCGATCGAAAAAGGGCGGATGATCGAGATCGAAGCGATCTACATGTCGATCTTCGCTTTCGCGCTCATTCTCTGGTTGGTCTGGTGGCGGGAGGGGCGATCACCGTGGCTCACGTTCATTGTGCCCTGGGTGTTTCTTGGTATCGGCTTGCTGGCGAAAGGACCGAGTCACGTGATCTTTTTTTACGCCGTGATGGGCGGCGTGCTTTGGCAAACTCGGCGGTGGCGCGATCTCACCCATCCGGCGCACTTCATTGGCATCGTATTAATGTTGGGAATCTTTTTGGCGTGGGCGATTCCATATTTTCGCGCTTTGCATGCCACTGCGGCGACGCAAACTTGGGCGCACGAAATCGCGACCGCGTTTCACGGCGAAGAAGGTCGGTCCGAAGAATGGTCGCTGAATTTTCCGCGAGGCCTGGGCTATTTTCTTCCATGGCTGGTGCTTGTTCCCTTCATTCGCTTGCGCAAAATAGTTGACTCGTTAGATCGACAAGTAGCGTGTGGCCTCGCGTGGGGCAGCATCGCTCCATTTGTGATTGTTCTGCTCATTCCGGGTGCGCTGCCGAGGTACGTGTTACCGCTAACCGCGCCTTTTTGCTGGCTGATAGGAGTGGCTTTCGGCAATGACGCTTTCGAATGGCGATTGCCCCTGAAAGATTTTTCCATCGCCGTTCCGCGAAAGGTAATCTTCTCGTTAGTCGCGATGGTTGTTCTCGGAGCAATGGTGATTTTTCCACTGCGCTCGGTGACCTATCTGAAAAGGCACGAGCGCATAAAACCGATCGCGGCGCAGATCAATGCCGCATTGCCGTCGAACGCGCGGCTCTACGCGATCGACCCGGACCTGCCGTATCTTTTTTATGTGCGCGCATCCGTCATCTACCTCACCCGCCTCGAAGAATTGCCGGCCGATGCGCGCTACGTTTTGATTCAACCCGGCAATCCAAAAAACCTGGAAGCGAACGAACGCTGGGCAAGTTTGCGGCCGAGGCTTTTGGTTCATTCAAGTTACCGCGGCGAGAGTGAGCTCTTCGCTCTGGGAGGGCGCTGATAAACATTCTTTCTGCCGCCAGGGACGGCGGCAGCTACCACTGCGGCGTTACAATTTATCTTCCGCCGAAGAATTTGCGGAATGAATTGAAAAGCTTGTTCGGAATCGCGGATGCTTTTTGACCGAAGTCTTGCACACGATTGGCGAACATCTGATTGCCACCGTGAATTTCGCAAGGCGCCGCCGGAATTTTATCGACTGGAAGATCGACATCGTAAGCTGCATTGGCAGACTGGCAGCCAGTGGTGGCGAGATGATTGGAAAGCGAACAGACCATCGCACGCTGAATCGGCATGGTCGGCTGCAACGGTTGCGGCGGATAATGGGTCGCCGCTTTGTTCATGACTTGAACCCAGACCGGCAATGCCAGCGCCGCGCCATAACCGTGCGGAATGATGGTGACTGGCTGGTCGAACCCAACCCAAACGCCGCAAGTCAGCGTACTGGTGTAACCAACAAACCAGGCGTCTTTGTAATCGTTCGTGGTCCCTGTTTTTCCAGCCGCCGGCAATTTAAAGCCTAACGAGCGCGCGCTTGCGGCGGTTCCGCGCGTCATCACTTCCTCCATCAATTGCGAAGCCATCCAGGAAGCGCTCGCGTCGAGTGCCGGAACAGAGATGTGCGCGGCGCGGTAAATGGGATTGTGGTCCTGATCGTCAATCCGCTCAATCATGTAAGCCTGTTTGCGCACGCCGGCGTTCGGAAAAACGGAGTAGGCCGAAGTCAACGCGCGCAGATTCGTCTCGAAGGAGCCAATGTAGATGGCCGGCCCGTGTGGAATATTGTCTCCGAGATTTAGCGTCGTCGCGATCTTCTGCACGTTGTCGAGTCCGGCGAATTGACCGACGCGGACGCTCATGGTGTTACGCGACTGAATAAGACCGTATGAACACGGTTGGGTGCCGCCGTAGGTGCCATCGGAATTTCCAGGTGACCAATTTCCCGCGCCTTCGATTTCGCCGGGCTGAATCGGACCATCGCTAATGGCGGCGCCCGGTAACAAACCTTGCGTGAACGCCATCGTGTAAACGAACGGCTTGAAGGCGGACCCGACTTGTCGATTCGCCGGCGCCAGCGCGCGATTGAATTTGCTTTGTGCGTAATCTCGGCCACCGACTAGCCCGCGAATTCCGCCACTCGAATTGTCGATCGCCACGACTGCGCCTTCCAAATAGGGCATCGCAGAATCCTCCCCGTTTTCTGGCGATTGATAATTCGCCTTGAGCGGATGCCGAAAATTTCCCTGGTGCTCGATCTTGGTCAGCTGCGACTCGAGCGCTTGTTGCGCCGCGTTTTGCACCGCGGGATCGAGCGTCGTGTAAATGAACATGCCGCCGTTGTCGATCTGGTCCTGGGTGAGGATGGTATTGAGATCCCGCTGCACTGCGTCCATCGCGTAGTTTTCCTGGATCTGCAGCAATTTTCGCGGATGCGCGTTGACCTTGGTCAGCTTTGCCTGATTCGCATCGCCCGCGGAAATTTTTTTCAGTTCCACCATGCGATTTAGCACCGTGTCCCGCTGCGCCGCTGCGCCGTCGGGATTTTTCAACGGCGAAAAACGATTCGGGCTGCGAATCAAACCGGCGAGCAATGCCGCTTCCGAGAGATTCAACTTCGACGCGTTCTTGCCGAAGTAAGCTTGCGACGCGGTTTCGACGCCGTAACAACCGGAGCCGAAATAAATCCGATTAATATAGAGCTCGAGAATTTGCTGCTTGGTAAATTTCTCCTCGATACGCAACGCCACCATCGCTTCGAGAATCTTGCGATTGATCGTGCGACCGCCGAGCGGAAGACTGTTGCGCGCCAGCTGCTGCGTGATACTGCTCGCGCCTTCCTTGGCCGAGCGACTCAACACGTCGCGCACGAGCGCGCGCAAAATTCCGCGCCAATCAATTCCGCCATGTTGATAGAAGCGCGTGTCTTCTCGCGCGAGCAAGGCATCGACAAAGAACGGCGAAATTTCGTTAAGCGAAACGCGGAGACGATTCGCGCCGGCGAGACGGCTGTAAATTTTTCCATCGACATCGAACACCGTATTTCGCTCCGGCATCTCGCCGACTTTTTTCATGTCGAACGTCGCGGCCCAGCCCGCGTAAAAAACAAAAACGGAAAAGCCCGCGGCGACGATCAAAATCAGCAGCGTGATCTTCCAGCCGTAGCGAAATAATTTGCTGCCGAAAAAGCCCTTTCCCGTGCGCCCGAAGAGTTTCATCGAAGGTCTGACAATCTAGCCCCGAATTTACGCAGAGAAAAGTAAGGCGCCGACAACGCGGCGCCCCACCAATTCAAAAATGTCGTAATTTACAAACGCAGCTTCACCGCGCTTTCATGCTGCTCGGTCGGACACGGCGCATTTAGCGGCACGCCGGCTTCGGCGTCGCTCGACTCGACGATGTGATTGTCGATCAAATATTTTTCGACCTCTTCGCCGCTCACATCGGCCAGCATTTTCTCATTAATCTCCACACACGGTGACAGCGGCTGCCCGCTTTTGGTTTCCATCTCCCAGCGAAACGCCGGATTCTGGATGATGTCCTTCTCGGCGTATTTCAGATTGTATTTAGCGAGGACCGCGCGCACACCGGCACTCCAGCCACAAGTCGTTTTGAGATAAGCGGTAATTTCAGGCGTCTGCATGCGTGAACATAACACGAACGAATGAAAGATCGACATCGACCCTCGCCAAATCTAAAAATCCCTGCCGAGGCCCCGGACCCATAACGCCATGCGCCGAGGCCCCGGCGCCCTAAATTTTTTGCCGCAGCGGTCTGACCAACTGAGTTAATTTTTGCAGACCCAGTTCGAGCCGGGTCTTCACTGTGCCCAAAGGCGTGCGCGTCACCGTCGCAATCTCGCGATGACTTAACCCGTAGAAGAACGACAACCGGATGGCCTCACGTTGTAACTCCGGAAGGCGCCGCAGTTGCTTCTCGAGGAACGATTTTAGATCGACCCGTGTCACTTCTGCATTACCGGAAAAACTGCGATGACCGTTTGGAATTTCAGCCAGTTGTTCGCTGAATCGGTCCTTCGCCCGAGCGTACGCCTGTCGCCGCCGCACCCGATCGATTGCGCGCCGCCGCGCTAACGTCACCACCCATCCCAGCGGCTTGCCGGCTTTGGGCGAGTAACGCTCCGCTTCCTTCCAAATTTGAATCATGATTTCCTGCAACACATCGTCGGCATCGGCCGCTTCGTGCACGACATTGCCGATGACCGATTTAAGCCGGCTCCCGTGACGCTGATACAACTCCTTTAGAGCCGGCTGTTGGCGACGCTTGATCGCTTTCATGAGCGATTCATCGGATGCGTCCGCCATCGCGCCGTAATCAAGAGAAGGTTTAATCACGCACCTATGATCGACGGCTCAGGCAGCGCGACAATCGGACGACAAGCGTGTCGTCGCATCGGGAAAATCCTTACAACAAGATTTTCGCCGACCCGGCAGTTAGGCGGAACGTTTCAAATCGCGCGCGAAATTTCGGAGACGTGATTTGACCGACCGCTCCGAAGTCGCCATCTCGCGCGCCGCCGTTGTCAATCGGCCGTTCTTTTTGCATGAACGGATGACGGCGTCAGATTTTGCGACAATCGGTCTGACGGCGCGACGTGGTGTCAGGAAAAGTCGCAACCCGCGCTAGATCGACAATCGCATGTCGAACTTTAGATTCCGCGATATGCGTTCCATCGTTTTGCTGCTCGTTTCATTGATCTTCGGCTTTGCTTCGGCCAACGCCGCTCCGCCACTCGCGGATGAAACGGTCAAGTTCGTCATCCGCACGGAGCGAGGTCACACCTTCACCGTCGTTAGGCCGATTGAGACTGAAGAGAGCACGCTCCCGCTGATTCCGCGCCTAACGAAGCGAGATTTGTTCGCGCCGTCAGCGGCGCTGGCGCGGACGCGGCTGGAGGACAATGTCGATTTTAGTGGAAGCGCGCGGAAAGCGGCCAAGACTTCGATCGCGAGCGGACCTTTGCGCCAGTACGCGAACCTCGGATCGTTGATTCGAGCACTGACGCCGGACAGCAGCATGCGCGCGTTACGTATTTCCGACGCGGCGGATTCCGGACGGGTGGCGCAGGAAAACAGAAACGTCAGCGTGACGGCGTATCTGTACGCGACCAAGCGCGAGACTAACGACAACGATTACCATCTTATCCTTGGATCGACATCGTCGGCAAGATCGACAACCCAGTTTTTGAACAGCGAAGTGGCCGGGCTGGCGGAGAATTCATCGCGCGCCCGTTTGGCGACAGTGCGAGCGAAGTTCGAAAATCTTTACGCGCAGGCGGAGGAGAACCCCCCCGGGACGAAGTACGAATATTTCCAACCGGCCATGAAAGTCCGCGTGAAAGGTTCGTTGTTCTTCGATCTGCATCACGCCGCCGGTGAAGCGGCTGCTGGAAACGATGCGCCTAAAACGGCGTGGGAAATTCATCCCATCAGCGACATCGTTTTCGATCCGTGATCACGGAGCGAGACACGTCCAAGGTTGACTTCGAATCCGAAAGAAGACGTAATCACTAAAAATTCCACAATTATGAAATTGAACATCTTCCATCAAAGTCTCCTCGTTTCCGCCGGCCTGGCTGCCTTAGTCTCGTACAGCATCGCTGGACCGGGCGCGAGCGAGAGCCATCGCAGCGGAGCGGGATTTAATTCTTCTAGTAATCCCAGCGCACAAAGCAGCGCGTTCGGACAATCGACCGCCGCCGCCGCGCAAGCTAATTCATCCGACGCGGCGTCGGGCGGTTCATCAAATGCGTCGAACGGAATTACCAATGCTTCGGCAAACGGCCTTTCTCATCGTAGCGAAAACGCGACCGCGGCGATTTCCCGCGCGGAAGAGCGAATGGTTGTAACTCCGGATAGAGGTAAATCTGGCGAGAGCGCTGAGGAGTCCTCTGAGTCAAAACCGGAAACCTCGGATCCGCGATTCACTTCAAGTCTGCTCGATAGCGGTCTTCGCTCGGAAAAAAGTTCGGCCACCGGCGGCGGTGTCGATCCAGTTCCAAGTGCAACGGCCAGCCGCGGAGTGAGCCCTGTTCCCAGCGCCACCGTCCCATCGCATCCGCCGACGGAATCTCCGCGTCCAAATCCAGTGCCGAGCGCGACTGCAAGTCGCGGCATTAGCCCGATCCCGAGCGCTTCGCCGCGAGAATAGCGCGAATACATTTTTAGAAACGAAAAGGCGGGGCCGCAAACCCCGCCTTTTTTGTTGGTCCTCGATTAGATCGACAATCACAGCCAGGGCCCGCGCTTTCGGGATACGATTTTTCCCTACGACGCGGTCGGAGCGCAGCCTGATAGCCAAAAGTCGAGGTCGTTACGATTCCCCTGTAGAAACCGGAATACCTCACGATGAAAACTCGAGCACTCGACCACGTGGCGGCATTGAAAAGGATGGAGCTTTATTGCTCGGCGCACCCGCGCGGGCCGGCCGCAGTGCGGCGCCCGCGCTTGAGTCGACGCGGCAATCTCTGGATCGCGCTGCTCGGGCGGGATATGCAGAGCGGTATTTCTGGATTTGGCCCGACGGTGGAGGCCGCGTTGCGCGCGTTTGATACGCAATACATGAGCTCGCTCCGGCCACGCATCGCGGCTTGAAACGATTGTCGATCCTGCAACGCAAGATCGACATCCAGTCGGCCGGGTTCGCGTGAAAATTTGGCCGCTAATCCCGGCTCTTTGTGCGATTCATATGTAGTGAGCGTGCGAAAACAAAATAAGAACGGCGCCGCGACGAGGAAGAACTCAGCGAAAGTAGCGATGCCGCTGAGCCATCGGAATGGATCTGGCAACGGGTCATCCGATTTTCGTGCTCCCACTGAACTCGAACGGGCCATCGCGCGTTATGTCGATCTTTACGAATTTTCAACCGTCGCTTACGTCAGTTTCGATCGCGTCGGTCGGATTGAAGAAGCGAATCACGCGGCGCTCAAACTTCTCGGGCGACCGAAGCGTTTGCTCATCGGTACTCCGTTTGCCATGCACGTTCTGAAGGCCGACGCGGGGTTGTTTCTTAATCACCTCCTGCGTTGTCGATCTTTAAAGAAACGGGTCGAGACCGAGCTCCGCATGAAAAAGCGCAGCGGCAAGCCGGCACTCCTTCATCTGACCAGTTCACCGACGACCTCTTCCATCCACGAAGGCGCGGATCTTTACCACACCGCCATCATCGATCTCACCGAGAATCGGCGCGCCGAAATGGAGTTGCGCCGCTCGCAAGAACGCTATCGCACCTTGTTCAATCTCGTGCCGGTGGCGGTTTATACCTGCGATGCCGACGGACTCATCCACGAATGCAATCAACGCGCGGTGGAGTTGTGGGGGCGCGAACCGAAGATCGACAATCCGAAGGAAAAATTTTGTGGCTCCTTCAAAATCTTTTATCCCGACGGCAGCGTCATGCCGCACGCAGAATGTCCGATGGCGCGGGCCTTGCGCGGCGAAACGCTGCAGCCAAGCGATCTCGAGATCACGGTGCAACGCGAGGACGGGATGCGCCGGGATGTAGTCGTTAGCCCGCGCGCCCTTAGAAACGAACGCGGCAAAATTGTCGGAGCGATCAATTGTCTCTACGACATTACTGACCGCAAGCAGACCGAGGCCGCCTTGCGCGAGTCGGAAGATTTCCATCGCGCACTCGTTAGTCAGACCGCCGTCGGAATGGCGCGGACTGACCTCAAAGGCAAAGTCACTTTCGTGAACCGCGAGTTTTGCGAAATGCTCGGCTTCACCAAGGAAGAGCTTCTCGGCAAATCGATTTCAGATTTCACCCATCCCGATGATCTCGCCGAAAGCCTGACGTTATTCCGCGGCATCGTGCGGCGGAGCGAGCCGTATCGCATCGAGAAACGTTACATTCGCAAAGACGGCTCCGTCCTTTGGGCGAACGTGAGCGCGTCGCCCATGCGCGATGACGCCGGCAAAACGTGTTCGGCCGTGGCCGTCATCCTCGACATCGGCGCGCGCAAACAAGCCCAGGCCATTCTGGAAGAACGCGCGCGCGGTCTTGAACGCGAAGTTCTCGAGATCAGCGACCGCGAGCAACGCCGCCTCGGACAGGATTTGCACGATAGTCTTTGCCAGCATCTTACCGCGATCACTTTTATGACCCGCGCCATCGGCGAGCAGGTGCGCGCCGGAAGAGGCGCTGATCCGAAGGAGCTGGATGAGATTTGTAATCTGATCAACGAGGGCGTGACCGAAGCGCGCACGGTCGCGCGCGGCCTTCATCCGGTGGAGATGGACCCGAGTGGCCTAACGACGGCGTTGACCGCTTTGTTGACCGAGAAATCGCAACTCCCTTGCCGGCTCGATCTCGACGACGAGATTCCCTCGATCGATCCGACCGTGGCGCTTCACCTTTATCGGATCGCGCGCGAAGCCGTGATTAATGCGAACAAACATGCCCGCGCGCGCGAACTTATTGTGCGCATGCACAGTTCGCCCAAACAACTCGAGTTAAGCGTGACCGATGATGGTGTCGGTATTTCTCGCGATGCGGCGGCCGGCCCCGGGCTCGGCTTTCACATTATGCAATATCGCGCGCGCTCCATCGGCGCGCGGCTGGAAATTTCCCCCGTCAAACCGCACGGCACGCGCGTGGCCTGTTATTTGCCGCGGAAATGAAACGGAAAACGAAATTAAAATCAGTGGCCGCGGTCGGCCGTCAGGTAAAAAAGCGTGCCCACAAAGCGAGCGGTCAACCGAAGGCGCTCGTTTCAAAACCGGTCGCGCCGAATTCTCTTTCCGGCGGAGTGGTCGACAATCCGAAATGTGAATTGCCGGAATCGATTCGCATTATCGTGGTGGACGACCATCCGCTTTTTCGTCACGGCCTCGTCCAATTGTTGAACTCCGATGACGGATTTTCCGTCTGCGGCGAAGCGAGCAGCGCGCCCGAAGCGCTGACCCTGGTTCGAAAATTGAAACCGCACTTGGTCATTGTCGATCTTGGATTGAAAGGGCCGGGCGGGTTGGAATTAACCAAGTCGGTTCGTTTTGAATTTCCGAAACTGCCGGTCCTCGTCCTCTCCATGCACGATGAGCCTACCTATGCGGTGCGGTCCTTGCGCGCCGGCGCGAACGGTTACGTCACCAAACAAGACGCGCTCGGCAGTGTCCTCGTCGCCGTTCGCGAAGTGATGGATGGCCGCGTTTATTTGAGTCCATCGATGGCGAGTGAAGTCATCTCGAATGTCGTTCTGCAAAAGCGCGGCCCAGGCGCAAACCCAACCGATAATTTGACCGATCGCGAAATCGAGATTCTCGAGCGCATCGGCAAAGGCGAAGAAGTGAAATCAATCGCCACTGCGTTGCACCTCAGTCCCAAAACGGTCGAGACCCATCGCGCGCACATCAAAGAAAAGCTGCGGCTGGATAATGCCAGGCAAGTGGCGCGCTACGCCGTGCAATGGGTCAGCGCGGAAGGCCGCTGACTTCGATTTCGCGCAAGATCGACATAGAGCAGTCGCGAGAAAACTGCTGCATCCGTTTGGAATTGTCGCTAAAACGAGCGGTCGACCTCGCCCAATCATGTTAAGCACCAAGCGCAAAAGCATCATCCTTATCGACGATCACCTTCTGTTGCGGCAAGGCTTGGAACGTCTCCTCAATGCCAGCAACGAATTTGTCATTTGCGAAGAAACCGGCACCGCCGCCGAAGGCGTGAGCTTGATTCGCGAATTACGTCCGGACGGCGCCATCATCGATGTCAGTTTGCCCGACGCCGACGGCATTGAGTTGACCGAACAAGTGCTGCGAGAATTTCCGAATCTCATCGTTCTCATTCTTTCCATGCACGAAGAACCCGAGTTCGCTCTCCGCGCCCTGCAAGCCGGCGCCATGGGTTACGTTTTGAAAAACGAAGCGATCGACGGACTCGTCATCGCGCTGCGCAATGCCTTTAACGGAAAGCGCCATTTCAGCGCCGACGTTTCCGAGCCGCTTTCTCCGTAATCGTTAGGCCGCGCGGGAGAGTCGTTATTCGTTTCGTTTCGATCCGCTCCGGCGAATCCTTTGCATACAAGCAAGGGCAATGAGCAACCCGAACGGTTGCCTCTCTCTTCCCGATCAATTGGCAATCAGGAAATGACCTATTCCTTGCGCAGTTTTTCGCCTTCGCCTTTTTTTGGATCGGACGTCGCGTCTTGATTCAGACCGAGTGTCTGCTGTTTTTGCGGCGAAGAACCGACGCGTGGATTACCGGTGCGCATTCGCCGGTCGCGCCAGGCCAATTTTAAATCGTGCAGGAAATGCCCCGGCGCTTCGTAACCGAACGCGCGATATTTCCCCGGCTCGACTTTTCCTTTGCGCCCGACGAACTCGGCAAAACGCGCACACCACGCGTCAAACTCGCCGTAAATCTGCGGCTCGCCCTCCATGTCTTCGGCCTGGTTCTCGCTGTATTTTTTTCCACGACCAAACTCGACGTAGTGCCACAGGTCATCGGGAACTTCGACCCCGCCGTAGCGACATTGCCACACCAGCGGAGCATAACTGTCGCGCATGTTCTCGAACGGTTCCTTGTCCGGATCGAAGTATTCCTTGTGCCGCAAAACCTGCGGTCGCCCTTGTCGATCTAACTCGTCGCCACCGCCGTCGCCGTAACAAAAAAACGACGCGGTCCGGCCTTCGAGATGATTCACACTCAGCTCTGCCCATTCCTTGGAATGCTCCAGCTTCATGGCCAGCTCCGGGTCCTTGTGCTTGATCAATTTTTCGCGCGGGTTCCCGCCGTTCATGCAAACGAGACGATCGAACATAAGTTTCAAATTGCTCGTCGGCCCGTACCAATTGACCGGCCCGATGATGGCCCACGCGTCAGCCAGATCGAGCCGCGCGTAAAGATCGAGGTCCCACATCAGGTCGGGCTCTTTCTTGTTCTCCTTGGCGTAACAGTTACAAGGCCAGACGCAGAGCGCCATCGAGGTGGAGACGCAGGCGTTGCAACTTTGAATGCGCGCCCGAGCGAAAACATTGCCGAGATCTTCGTAATCGATCTCCCACTCCGCCGGCAATCGCGCCGCCATTCGCAACATCAGCGTGCGCGCTTTCGAATCGACTCCCGGACAATTGTATTGCCGCCGATCCGATCCGGCGATGATGAGAATGCGAAATGGCCGCTCGTTCGTGGGCAGGCGCCCGTTCTCGTCGTTCGGTTTCATTCGTTAGCCAGTAAACTACTTCGTCAACGAAGCAAGATCGGCGACCGCGGGACCGGTAATTACGCCACCGCGACAATCGAAACGCGAGCCGTGGCACGGACAATCCCAAGTCTTCTCGTTGTTGTTCCATTGCACGATGCATTTCAAATGTGGACAAACCGCTGACATGCGATGCAGCTTTCCATCTTCATCACGGTAAATGGCCGCCTTCAATAATCCTTCGCGCACGAGCGCGCCCTCGCCCGCTTTGATTTTATCTGCCGAGTCTTCATCGCCGCTCGTCACGTAATCGCCGAACTGCGCGGCGACGTTGAGATTTTCTTTCGCGAAATCGGAAATGGCGCGCAGCGATTTGCGCGACGGATCGTAAACTTTCTCCCACGGATTCGCGCGGCCCTTGATAAGATCGACAATCAACATTCCGGCGATGGTTCCGTGCGTCATGCCGTTGCCGCAATCGCCCGTCGCGATGTAAACGTTGTCCTTGTCCGCCGGATTTCGTCCGATGAAGGCGAGCCCGTCCGTCGCTTCCATTACCTGCCCCGACCAGCGGTAACGAATCTCCCCGACTTTGAATCGCTCACGCGTCCAACGTTCGAGCGCGTTGTAGCGCGCGTCGAAATTTTCCGCCTGTCCAGTTTTGTGGTCCTGCCCGCCGACGATCAGAAGATCGACATCGTCATTCAACGGCGCCGTGCGCACATAATGGAAAGGAGCGTTCCGACTTTCTTTTTCTTTCTCCGCGCTCTCCGCCGTGTCCCAGAGCAAAATCTGCGGGACATCGCCGCGCTTCACTTCAAATGCCAACGCATATGTGGTGTAAGGCGCCTGCTTCGTGTGAATGACGTAGCGATCATTCATCGGCGAATTCGTCGCGATGACGATCGATCTCGCGCTTACGACATGTCGATCTTTTGTCGTCACCTTCGCTTCGTCGCCGCCTTCGGTTTCCATCGCGCGCGTGCCGGTGAAAATCTGTCCGCCCTTCGCGATGATGGCACGTTGCAATCCGCGCAAATATTTCAGCGGATGAAATTGCGCCTGGTTTGGAAACTTAATCGCCGGTCCAGTATCGAACGAGTCAATCGGCGCGCGCTCCAGTCGCGATACTCTAATACCGGCGCGATTCGCTGTCTCTAATTCTCGATCCAGCTCTTTGATCGAACCGCCGGGCGGCGCGAAAAGAAAACCGTCCAGGCGCGCGAAGTCGCACTCGATTTTTTCAAGATCGACAATCTCCTGAATTTTATCGATCGCCGCGGTGTGACTCTCGGCCGCCAGGCGCGCGCCCTCTTCGCCGTGATACCGTTCGAGATCGGAATAACGATGGTCGAGCGCATTCACCAAATGCGCCGTCGTTCGCCCAGTCATACCGGAGCCAACCGGCCGTTCGTCGAGCACGACGACAGATTTTCCTTCGCGCGCGAGCAAATACGCCGTGGTCATTCCGGCGATGCCGGCGCCGACAATGCAAACATCCGCGCTGACATCTTTCGGCAACGGCGCGAGCGGATCGAACTCCGCGGTTGCTTCCCACAAAGATAAATTTGCGCCCGACCGCTGCGTGTCATCGTTCATCTCTGGATATTCGTTTTCAGGAGCGTCGCCGGATTGAATAAACGACGGCCGGATTCGTCAGACTGTATACACAACGACTGCTACAGCCAGTCCGACCCGTCCGGTTCGCATTGAAGATTAGGGTGACGGTCGCGTTGGTTCTCCTGCAGCAGCGTCAATTCAACTAACTAACAAGAAAGGCAGATTAGATATGATTAAATCACTATTCGGAATTGCTTGCGCCACCGCTTTGTTCGCTGGCGTCGCGTTTGCACAGACCTCATCGACATCGAACACCACCAGCACCACCGCGGGCGGCGTCACCGAATCGACCACCACCACGACGGAGAGCGCGGGCACGATCACGGAATACAGCCCGGGCGCATCGCTCGTGTTGAACACCGGCACCGGTGAGCCGACTCACTACAAATTCAGCAAGACCGTCACCTACGTCACACCAGACGGTAAAGTGATCGAGGCCTCCAAAGTGAAGAAGAACTCGAAAGTTCGCGTTCACTACATGAAAGAAGGCAGCGACATGCTCGTCGACAAAGTGATCGTGACCGACAACGATTAATTCGAAATTACTCGGAGCGACGAAAGTCCTCCGTGAAGATTAAATTCTTGAATCGGCGCGCTGGGAAATCTGGCGCGCCGATTTTCTTTCTTAACTCACTACCCATCCGATGAACCAACGATCTTTGCTTTTACTCGCTCTCATGTTCTTCCAACTCTTTTCGTTTCTTTCTCTCGCAAGATCAGAGACCGACGGGTCTGGAATCGAAGGAGTGATTTCGGTCAGTCCCGCGCACGGCGGCCCGATCCGCGTAGGCATTCCCAATTCGCGACCATTGGCGAATGCTGAATTCGCGGTCACGAATGAAAAATCGGCGGTCGCAGAATTCAAGACCGACGAACAAGGCCAGTTCAAAATTTCCGTCGCGCCCGGGCATTATCAGGTTTCGCTCAAAAACAAAAAAGGCGGAATCGGACGATTCGGTCCGTTCGATGTCGATGTTACGGCACGCCAATTCACGAAAGTGGAATGGATGTGCGACAGCGGCATGCGCTGAGTTTTTTTGGTGAAGCCGGTCCGCGTCGAAGTGAATGACCTGATGCAACAGGGTTACGTTTACTTCCGCACGAAACCGACCGGGAAAGAATTTCGAGCCGACTTCCGGCCGGAGTTAACGCCTAAACAAATGCTCGCTCTCGGAGTGTTCGGCGGGAAATACCTGAATGATTGCACGGCCGAATTCCCGCGAGATTGGTTCTCCCGCGCGAAGCTCTGCCAAGATCGACATGATCCTTCGTTGAACTTCTTCGGCGTGAACGCATCACAGCCACTCGCGCTTTGGCAGAAGAAGGGATGGATTTACCCGGAAGATTCGCGCGGTTGGTTCCAATGGTTCTGCCGATATTATTCCGGTCGCCGCTGCGCCGACGACGAGCGTCAGATAAAACGCTGGAAAGCGGTGCGGCGACATATCGCGCAGCTGAAAAAGAATTGCGCGCGCGGCGATCTCACTTGCCGGCGAAAGCAACGACAGGCATTGCTGCATTGGGCTTACGATTCCAGGAAGATGTAGATGTCGATCTTGCCGCCTAACGACCAAACCCCCGATCAATCACGCTTTGGTCGCAGCAGCGGAAATAAAATCACATCGCGGATCGATTCCGCGCCGGTCAGTAACATCGACAAGCGATCGATGCCGAGGCCGAACCCGCCGGCCGGCGGCATGCCGTGTTCGAGCGCGAGCAAAAAATCTTCGTCGATCTTCTGGGTTTCTTCGCCGGCTTGCTCACGCAACCGTTGGCGTTGCACATCGGGGTCATTCAACTCGGTGTAACCGGGCGACATTTCCACGCCGTTGATGATGAGTTCGTAAACATCGACTAACGAATTGTCGATCTTGTTCTGCTTCGCCAGCGGCACCAGTTCCTTCGGGCAATGGGTCACGAAAAGCGGATCGAATGTTTTTTCTTCGACCAGTTTTTCGAAAACGTGCTGCGTGATTTCGAAATCGACCAGTGTCGGCAGAATCTCTACACCTAACGACTTCGCTTTGGCGCGGCGTTGCTCGGTCGTCAGCTCGAACCAATCGTTTCCCGCGACTTCGCGGATAAGATCGACATAGCGGGCGCGCCGCCACGGCCGCTTCAAGTCGATCGTGCGCGAAACGTTCCCCTCCGCGTCTTTGTGCTCGATCTTGAGCGAGCCGCAAATCTTTTCGGCAAGCTGACAGATCAGTTCCTCGACCAGGTCGGCGATCTTTTCGAAGTCGGCGTAAGCCCAATACGCTTCCAGCATGGTGAATTCCGGATTGTGCTTCCGCGAAATTCCTTCGTTCCGGAAGTTGCGATTGAGCTCGAACACTTTGTTGAACCCGCCGACGAGCAAGCGTTTCAGATAAAGTTCCGGCGCGATGCGCAGATAAAGATCGAGATCGAGCGCGTTGTGATGCGTGCGAAACGGCTCGGCCGCGGCGCCGCCCGCGACGGCTTGCAACATCGGCGTTTCCACTTCGACAAAACCGCGCTCTTCGAAAAAGCGTCGCATGTGACTGACCATGGCGATGCGCTTGGCGAAGTTGTCTCGCGATTGCTCATTCGTGATCAGGTCGAGATAGCGCTGGCGATAACGCGCTTCGACATCCTGAAGGCCATGCCATTTTTCCGGAAGCGGCCGCAACGATTTCGAAAGCACTTCGAACTTGAGGACCTTCAACGTCGGCTCGCCCGTCTTGGTCAGGAAACAAGTTCCTTCCACGCCGATGAAATCGCCCAAGTCTAACAAGTTGAAAAGATCGACATGTTCGGCGCCGACCTCTTTGGCGTGAACATAAATTTGAATTCGGCCAGTCGCGTCGCGGATATCGGCGAAATGACTTTTGCCCATGTCGCGATGCGCCGTCATGCGTCCGGCCGCGCGCAAAGTATCGCCTTCTTTGAATTTTTCTCGCACCTCGGCAATGGAGCCGGATGTTTCGAAGGCCGCGCCGAAAGGCTCGACTCCTTTGGCGCGCATGGCGGCAAGTTTCTCGCGCCGTTGCGCGATCAAATCATTTTCCGGTTCCATCTTTGGCCAGCGACTCTAAAGCGCGTTGGACAAGATCGACAATACGATTTGCGGCGACGGCAATAATCGGTTGCAAAGAAAACTATCGCGGCGAGATAGTTTGAAGGTTATCGGTGCTCGATTTTCCGAGGCGCCGCACATGCTGCCATGGCTCTCGATTTACCTGAAGTAACTTCAAGAATAGACGGACCGCTCGTTAAACAGTTCTCCGTCTTTTTGGCGAACAAGGTCGGCGCCATGCTCGATATCGTGAAATTATTGAACGCGCATCACACTCACATCGTCGCATTGAGTGTGTCTGAGTCGACTGATTCCGCCATTGCCCGCATCGTGGTAAGCGATCCGGAGCAAGTGGAAGATTTGTTCAAGCAAAACAATATCGCCTACGGCGTGTGTGAAGTGGTGGTGGTGGAGCTGCGTGAAGTGGCGACGCAACTGGTGAAACTGCTGGCCGCGCTTTTTATGGCGGAAGTGAATGTGCATTTCACGTATCCGTTATTGACGCGGCCTCGCGGGATGGCGGCGATCGCACTGCATGTCGATGATACCGATTGCGCGTCGTCGGTTTTGCTCGGGGCCGGTTTCAAAATTTTGAGCCAGAACGATATTTCGCGCTAAGGTCACGTTCCCTTTTCTATGAGCTTCATCGACAAATCGTTTGCCACTGAGACTTCGGCCATGCGAACGCTGCCGTTTTCTTCTTCGGCGAATGTTGATTGGAGTTTTCGCATCGGGCTGAGCCTGGTCGTGCTTTTCGGCGCGGCGCAAATTTTTAGCACGGGATATTATTATGTGGGTAAGCGTTATCCACGGACGGCAGTGGCGACGCCGTCGAAGGCCGCCGTGGCATCTGTCCCTTCCGCGACCCCGGTGCCGAGCGCTGCGCCCAAGACGCCGCCGGCCGTGGCGGCTTCGCCATCGACTTCGACTCTTTCAGCGGCGGATCGTCTCTTAAAGGAAGCGACCGCACTGCGCGAACGCGGCGATACGACTAATGCCTTGGCGCGTTTGCAAGACGCGACCAGGAGCGATCCTAAAAACGCGAATGTGCTCGCGGAGATGGCGACGACTTACGAATCGATGGAGCAATTCGATCGCTCGAACGAAACGTGGCGCAAAGTGGAAGAGATCGGTCCGTCGGCTGGATCCGTTTACGAACTGGCGATATTGAAATTAAAAAAAGGCGCGGCCGCTACACCGCCGCCGGCCACGACGCAGACTTCGCCAGCTGAAGCGGCGGCCCCGCGCGCGGAAGGCATTCCGGAAGGATCGACATTCGGCGTGGCTGAGCTCGCGACGAGCGAAACGCCAGATCCCGACGCAGAAACAAATCTGATGTTGCGCATTGGCGTGAAGAAGAAACCGAATGCGGTGGTTGATCACACGAAGGTAAAAATCCAGGTCTTCTTTTACGACACGGTGGATGACAAGGACATCAAGCTGACGGATGCGGAAGTGAATTACGAATGGCTGACGCCGAATCACGATTGGGCGGGCGCGAATCCGGAAGTCCTCGCAGTGACGTATGTGCGACCGAAGAACAAAGCGAAGTCGCAGGAAGAAGCTCTCTCGGCTGCAGCCGCTGCGATTGTTCCGGGAAAGAAAACGCGGCCGGCAAAAGGCGCGGCGCCGGAGGATGCCGGGCATCGCAGATATCTGGGCTACATCGTGCGCATATATTATAATGATAAACTTCAGGCGGTCCGCGCCGATCCCACGAAACTGCTCACCCTTTTCCCGCCACCTAACACCGCTTCCTCGCCGTAATGGAATTGCTCATTGTGCACCGCGACGCTGAGATCGGCGATCAACTGGTGCAGATGGTGAAAGATTACACCGCCCACGGTTGCGATTTTGCGGGCAGCCATGTTGCGGCGCTCGATTGGGGGCGGCGGCATGCGCGCTGCACGTTGTTGATCACTCAACTAGAAGGCGAAGGGCTCGATGGCCTCGCGCTGGGCGGAGCCTTGAGCGAAATTTTTCCGGGACTGCAAACGCTTTTCCTGCCGCCGTATCCGGCATCGGAGCAAAGGCTGGTCGTTAGCCAAACCAAAATTTTTCCGGAGCCGATCGACGGCGAAGCATTGCTCGAAGCAATCGCAGGCGCGGAAGCGGCGACAGCGGGAGCGCCCGATTTGTTTCACGTTGTCGATGTACTGCAGATGTGTTGCTTAAGTAAACGCAGCGGCGCCATCCAAATGGTAAAGGAAAACAAAAGCGGCATCGTGTTTTTGCGCGCCGGGAAAATCGTGCACGCGGAGACGACCGTGGGACGGGGCAAGAATGCGCTCCTGGAGATCGTCGGATGGAATTATGTCGAATTCGCTTACGACAAGACGGTGCGGCCACCTGTCGAAACGGTCACGGCGCCATGGGATGAATTGCTGCTCGAAGCGGCCGACGTCGAAAAAGCCGAGAAAGAATCTTCGAAATGAAGCGCGTCCTGTGGCTGATTTGTTTTGCGACCGGCATCGCGCAGTTGCATGCCCAAATCCAGGTCGATCTTAAATTGCCGCGTTTGCAATTCATCGCTTACGAGCCGGTCATCGCCACGGTCGGCATAACGAATCTCGCAGGTCGAGATGTCGATCTTCGCGATAATGGGGAGCAAGCGTGGTTCGGTTTCGAAGTGACCGGCCGGGAAGGGCAACCGATTGGGACGATCAAAACCGCGGCCGGCCAGCCACCACTGAAGATCGAAGCGGGCAAACATGTGACGCGCAAAATAAATCTGACCTCGATTTTCTCGGTGCAAGATTTCGGCGTCTACCACGTGCGCGCTCATATTTACTTCGCCGACTTGAACAAATTCTTTTATTCGCCGGCCAAAGTCTTTGAAGTGACCGACGCGCGGCCAGTCTGGCAACGAACCGTCGGCATGCCGGACGTAAACGCGGGCCCGGGCAAAACGCGCACTTATTCGCTGCTGACAAATCGCTTTCCCGACCACACCTCGCTTTATGTGCGCGTGGCTGACAGCGACACTGGCATTGTCTATGCCACCTACTCGTTAGGTCACA
>JBBROO010000008.1:0-78479 GCA_038229295.1 Chthoniobacterales bacterium
GATGTATTTCGACCACCAGTTCGTTTCTTCACGCACGCCGCCGGTCTCGCTCAGCGCGCGCGAGATCGTCGCGATGAAGACCGTGCCGAAATAAATTCCCAAAATAATTCCAGCATTCGCCAGCATTCCGCTCGAGCCGGTGACGACCACGCTGGCTACGGCCGTATCGAGAATATCCTGGACCTTCGGGTCCGGTGGCAGAAAACTTTTCAGCACCGAAAAGATTTGGTGCAGCCGCGCCGGATCGGTGCCGAAGAGTCCGAGCAAATGCCAGAGAAACAAAAGCACGGGCGCGAGCGCGAAAAGAAGTTGATAGGCCATCTGCGCGGCCAGTCCGGTCGTGTTGTCGGTCGCCGTCTCCCAGACCAGACGCCGCGCAATTCGCCAGACAAAACGGAACGCACTCATCGCTGCGAGAGTTTACTTTGCCGCTCGTAAATATCCATTAAACTTCCGCCGCCGCCCGTAAGATCGACATCTCATCGTGAAAAAAATCCTGATTCTGACCGCGGGCTACGGCGAAGGACACAACAGCGCCGCGCGCGGCGTGCGCGACGGACTCGCGCGCATCGCGCCCAATGCCGAAGTCGAGCTGCACGATCTCTTCGCGGAAACTTACGGCCGCCTCCATCAAGTAGTCCGCAAAGCTTATCTCGAATTAATTAATCGCTGGCCGCGCTCGTGGGGCACCGTCTATCGCTGGCTCGACCGCAAAAAAAGTTTCGACCGCGATTTTGTGTTACTCGGCGCGCTCAAGAACAAATTCGCGCAATTGCTCGCACGCTTCGATCCCGACGTCGTCGTCTCGGTCTTCCCGCCTTATCCCTACTTGCTCGCACAAATCCTGGGCCCAACGCCGCGCTGCCGGAACGTCGTCGTGGTCACCGATTCCATCACCGTCAATGCCATCTGGTATCGCTGCCAGCCCGATTACTTTCTTGTGCCTAACGAACAAAGCGCTGCCGTCATGCGCGCTGCCGGAGTCGATTCCGCGCTCATCAAGACATTCGGTTTCCCGGTCAACCCGAAGTTCGCCGACCTCCCGCAAGATCGACAATCGCCATCCGAAATAAAACCGCGTGTTCTTTACATGATCCACGTCGGCACGCGCGCCGCTCCCGAAATTGTCTCCCGACTTCTCGCGCTCGACATCGATCTCACCGTCACCGTCGGTCGCGATGAGAAACTTCAGCGCCTTATCGAAACCGCCGCTGGCAATCGCAAGATCGACATCGTCGGCTGGACCGATCAACTGCCGCGCCTGCTTAGCGAAAGCCACATCCTCATCGGCAAAGCTGGCGGCGCGACCGTGCAGGAAACCATCGCCGCCCGTTGCCCGATGATTATCAACCACATCGTCTCCGGCCAGGAAGAAGGCAACGCGCGGTTGATCGTGGAGACAAATTCTGGCGCGGTCGCGCGCACGCCCGCGGAAGTCGTCGCACAAGTCGAGGGCGCATTCGCGAACGACGCGAGGCAATGGCGCGAATGGTCCGCCAACATCAGCGCGTTGAGCAAACCGCGCGCGGCGCTCGACATCGCTGAATTCTTATTGTCGATCTAACGAGAAGACTTCTTCGCCACTCACGAATGTGCGCAACACTTCCAGCTCCGGCGAGATGACAACAAGATCGGCGTCGCCGCCGATTTTCAATTGACCTTTCCTCGTTAGGCCAATCGCATGCGCGGGTGTGTCGGTCGCCATCGCGACCGCTTCCGGCAACGGCACATTCACTTTCGTGACCATCGTGCGCACGAGATCGATCATGCGCGCGGCGCTGCCAGCGAGCGCGGAGCGGTCGGCCAAGAGACAAACGCCGTTATCGACCACGCACTTTATGCCGGAGAGATCGAACTTGGATCCGTTAGGCAAACCCGCGCCGGCGGTGGCGTCGGTAACGAGACAGGTGCCGCGCGCG
Organism: Chthoniobacterales bacterium; assembly: GCA_038229295.1. GTDB lineage: Bacteria > Verrucomicrobiota > Verrucomicrobiia > Chthoniobacterales > UBA10450 > JAJPGZ01. The sequence goes on from JBBROO010000008.1 coordinate 1,920, forward strand.
CCTTTGGCCTGATACAACATCTTCATCAGCGTCGGCGAAACGTGATGTCCGTCGGCGATGAGTTCGCAAATTATTTCCCGCTCGCCCAGAGCGAACTCGAGTAAGCCCGCGATGCGATCAATCCCGCGACGCCGCGTCGAGGACATGCAATTGAAAGTATGGGTGACACTGCGCATGCCATGCTCGAAGGCGGCGCGGGCATCTTCCTCCCACGCATCGCTGTGACCGCCACTCGGGTCGATGTCGATCTTGCGCAATTGGTCGATCAACGCGAGCGCGCCCGGCAATTCCGGCGCGAGAGTCATGCGCTTGATCACGTCACCGTATTCAAGCAAGGGCGCGTAAGTTTTCGGCGTCGGATGACGAATCGAACTGGCACGTTGTGCGCCCGCTTTCGCTTTCGAAATGAATGGGCCTTCGATGTGAACGCCGGCGATTTGTTTCATGGAAGATCGACAATCGCGCGCCGCCTTCAGCACTTTGACTATCGCGCTCATCGGCGCGGTCGCCGTCGTGAGCAGTAACGACGTGGTGCCGCCGCTCGCGTGATAATCGCAGATGGCACGGAACGCATCGCTCGAAGCTTCCATCGTGTCGCGGCCGAGTGCGCCGTGAATGTGAAGATCGACAAATCCAGGCGCGAGATAATTGCCCGCGAGATCAAGCATATCCCTTTCGCCGACGTAACCGGCTTGACGCAGATCGGCGATCTTCCCTTCGCGGACAACGACCTCGAGGCCGTCCCGGATGCCATCGGGAAAAATGCAGCGCGCGTTTTGCAGGATCATCGGCAGGGAACACGATTGCGTTTGCCAGCGCTAAAGTCCATTTTCGGAAACGCGATGGAATTCGATTATGACGTGATCATCATGGGTGGCGCATTTTCCGGCGCGGCCACGGCGATGATGATCAAACGCAAGCATCCGGCCGCGCGCGTGCTCATCATCGAGAAGACCGCAGAGTTTGACCGCAAGGTCGGCGAATCGACCACCGAAGTGAGCAGTTGCTACATGACGCGCATTCTTGGGCTCGCTAATTATCTCGGGCACGAGCAACTGGCGAAACAAGGATTGCGTTTGTGGTTTTGTAATTCGCCCGAGCAGCGTTTTGATGATTGCGTCGAAGTCGGGCCGCGCTATTCGGCGCGTGTGCCGACGTTTCAAGTGGATCGGGCAAAGCTCGATTCGCATTTGCTCGAATGCGCGGTGAAAGCGGGCTGCGATCTTTGGCGGCCGGCGAAAGTGACGAGATGCGAACTCGACGGCGCGCGCGGACAGACCGTGAATGCGATTGTCGATCTTTCCGACGAGCGAACGGTGCGCGCGCGATGGGTGGTCGATGCGAGCGGACGCGCGACGATGCTGGCGCGCAAGCTCGGACACTTCCGCCCAAATCTCGAACACCCGATCAACGCCGTCTGGGCGCGATTCACCGGCGTGAAAGATTGGGACAGCTACGATTGGCGCGAAAAATTTCCCGAATACATGGACGCATGTCGCACCTCGCGCGCATGGGCGACGAACCATTTGATGGGACATGGCTGGTGGTGCTGGATCATTCCGTTGCGCGGCGGCGACGTGAGCGCGGGAATTGTTTACGACAGCCGCATCTTCACGCTGCCGGATGGACCGAGCATTGCCGAACGTTTGCACGCACACATTTTGGGTCATCCGGTCGGGCGCGAAATTTTTTCTGCCGCGCGCGCGATCGAAGGAGACGTGCACGCGTTTTCGGCGTTGCCGTATTCGTGCGAGAAAGTTTGCGACGATGGTTGGGCGTGTGTCGGCGACGCGGCCGGTTTCATCGATCCACTTTACAGCCCGGGTCTCGATTTTTGTTCGTACACGAGTTACTACGTCGCGGATTTCATCGGGGCGCAGCTCGGAGGCGAAGACGCGAGTGAACGCATCCGCCAATACAACGAGCAATATCCGACGATGTATCGATCGTGGTTCGAGACGCTCTACAAAGACAAATATTATTACATGGGCGACGCCGAGCTGATGTCGGCCGGATTGCTGCTCGATGTCGCGTCCTACTACATCGGCCTCGTTATACCGGCCTACAAAAATCCGGAGAAAGCATTTCTGGAATTGCCTTTTCGCGGAACGCCGGGCCGGGTCGCCGCCGGGATGATGAAATTTTACAATCGTCGTTTGGTCGCGCTCGGAAAGCGACGACAGGCCACCGGTTATCTCGGCAGACACAACGCCGGCTGGCGCGAACTTTACGATGGGTTTGTGCCCGACGCGCGCGTGTTGAAGTTGCTGCGCAAAGGTTTGTTTCGTTGGTGGAAAGCGGAGCTAACGAATCTGCGACTCTTGTTCGCTTCGACTGCGCCGACACCGGTCGCGCGCCGCTCCACCGCGCCGGCCGAGGCCTAACAATTGAACGCCGCTCTCGTGGGCGAATCGCGTCGCTGGTGGCACGGGTTCGCTGTTCAAGGAATTGTTTGGCGGAAGTTTGTCGATTGGACCGTCCTCAACCTTCCCTCTTTTTTTCATCCACTTTTGAATTGGATTTCAACTTTCCTTTTCTTTTTCTTCGCTGCGCCGGCGCGAAGGGCGATCGTTAGGCATCTGCGCGTCGTCCTGCCGCAATCGTCGCCGCTGCTGAACTATCTGCGCGTATTTCGCGTCTTCAGCAATTTCGGCTGGTCGTTGACTGACGCCGCTGTCTATCGCTTGCTGAAAGCTCCTTTCACCTGCGAACTCGAAGGCGAAACGTTCCTGCAACAACTCGCCGCCGCCAAAGGCGCGATCGTTCTCACCGCGCACATGGGTAATTACGATCTCGGCGCCGCCATTTTCGCGGAGAAGTTTCAACGCCACATTCGAATGGTGCGCGCGCCCGAGCCCGATGCTCTCGCGGCCCAACATGTCGATCTTGCACTGCGACAATCGAGCGCCGGTGGTGTGAAAATCGGTTACAGCAGCGACGGAACTTCGCTCGCGTTTGATTTGCTCAACGCGTTGCGTGAGGGCGAAATTATTTCGGCGCAAGGCGATCGCGTTGTCGGCGAAGTCGCGCGCTCGCCGGTAAAGCTTTTCGGCGAGAAAGTTTTTTTACCGACCGGACCATTCGTTCTTTCTTTTGTTTCGGAGATACCGATTTATCCGCTCTTCATTGTGCGAATGGGCCATCGAAAATACAAAATCATCGCGCAGGAGCCGATCGGTTCTTCGCGGAGCGGAGGTTCGCGCGATGATTCAATCGCCGCGGCCATGCAACAGTGGTCGGCCGTATTGGAGAAAACGGTGAGAAGTTATTGGCCTCAGTGGTTTTCGTTCACGCCCCTTTTCGACGGCGATTGATTTACAGCGGATTCAACAACGCGACGTACCAATGCACCAGAGCGTCGCCGAAAAACATCCAGGTGAGCGCGCCGAATGCGAGATAAGGACCGAACGGCAATTTCGCCGACCAGACGCGCTTTCCCACCAGCATGGTGAAGAGGCCGATGAGCGAACCGAGAAGAGATCCCGCGAAGATGCTAAACAAAACCGCACGCCAACCCAGGAACGCGCCGATGGCGGCGAGAAATTTCAAGTCGCCGCGTCCCATCGCTTCGCGCGGAATTTGCAACTCACGCGCCAGACCACTGATTTCATCGACGTGATCCAGCTCGATTGATTCGCCCTCGACCGTAACGCGGTTGTAGTGAAACTCGAGCGTGACGTTTCCGTGAATGCGATTGTCGATCTTCGCTTCGTCGCACTGCAAAAGGAGTCGATCGTTCTCGCGTGCGAAGTGATCGCTCCACAAAGTTTGCTCGGCGCCGACGACGAAATCGGCGTCCTCCCCATGCCGTTTCCACGTGAACAGAGTTGGCCCATCAAGAGGAATTGTTTTTTTTCCGAACGCGAGCTTTCCCGCTTCGAGGACGAAGAGCAGCGTCAGGTAACCGAGCGCGGCGGCGAGCAGAGACCGAACGACAGCGGCCAGTCGCGAATCGGTGTGCATCAGTTCCGGCACCGCGAGACTGGCAATTAATCCGGCAACCGTCCCGCCGATCGTTACCTGATCGGGAATGATGAAGTGTTCGAAGTCGATGAACGTGCCGACGATGACGAGCGAAACGAAAACCCAGTATGCCAGCGCGACCGGCCACGGAAAACATTTCCAGATCGCGACGAAAAATAACGCGGTGATGAGTTCGACGCCGAAATAACGAAACGCGATTTTCGCTCCGCAATTCGCGCAGCGACCGCGCAGAAAGAGCCAACTCAACAGCGGCAGATTTTGATACCAGGGGATCGGTTGCTTGCAGCTCGGACAAAATGAGCGGCGCGGTTTGTTGATCGAAAGATCGAGCGGCAACCGATAAATGCAGACGTTCAGAAAAGAGCCGATGGCGGCGCCGAGAACGAAGGCGAACGCGCTGAAAAGAGATTCGTTAGTCACGTTCGCGAGATTCACGCAGATGCAGATGTCGATCTTCGGCGTTCCATCAAATACGCGATCCAGATGCAACTTTCATAAAGCAAACACATCGGCAGTCCCATTGCGACCAGCGTGAGAATGTCCGGCGTCGGCGTGATGATGGTGGCCGCGACAAAAATTAAAACGATGGCGTAGGGTCGCGTCCGCGCCATGAATCGATAGGTAACAATTCCGAATTTCACCAGCGCCAACACGACCACCGGCAATTCAAACGAAAGACCAAAGCCGATGGTGAAGCGCGTAACGAAAGAATAATATTGCTGCACCGTCCAGGCCGGCGTCCAACCGAGCGATTGCGTGTCGTGGAAAAAAAACAGAATTGTTTTCGGCAACAGCCAGAAATAGCAAACCGTCACGCCGGTTAAAAACAAAGCGAAACTGGCGAAAATGGCCGGCAACAAAAAGCGACGTTCGACGGCGCTAAGCGCGGGCAGAACGAATTCGGCGATGAAATAGAGCAGCAGCGGAAACGAAATGACGATGCCGGCATAAAAGGCGAGATGAAATGAAATGGTGAACGAATCGGTGATGCCGAGCGCGCGCAGCGTTCCCATTTGCGGATCGACGGCGTGCAACGGCGCCTGCATCACGCGCACCAGCGTCGTGCGAAAGGCGAAGCAAAGGATCATCGCGAGGACGAGCGTGATGGCGATTTTCACGATGGTCCAACGCAAGTCCTCTAGATGTTCGAGGAATGGTTTGGAGGTTTCGCTGTCGGGCAATTCGCGAAAGCGGAAGATGTCTCGCAGTCCCATTAGATCGACATCTACATTTGCACGCCGAACGAAAAGAATCCGCGCGCGGCCATGCGCGCACAGATGCTCAGCGTGTTGGAATCGCTAATTTCATTTGCCGCGATCATGTCGCGCAGTTCGGCGACGCTGAATTCGCGGCACTCGAGAATCAATTCATCCTCCGACGCCGCGACCTGTCGGACATGACGGGCAAGGAAAAAATAACAGTGTTCGTTAGTCAAACCGGGCGAGGTGAAGAAATGGCCTAACGGAACCAATTCACCAGCCGGAGCAAGTTCGTAGCCGGTTTCTTCCCGCAATTCGCGGACGGCGGTCGCTTCGATCTCGTCGCCATCGCCGTCGACTTGTCCGGCTGGCATTGACCAAATCGTTTCGCGGATGGGAATTCGCTCCTCGCGGACGAGCACAAATTTTCCGTCCTCGGTCATGGGCGCAATCACGACGGCCGCTTTGCGTTTCACGGTCGTCCACGATTGCGGCTTGGAACCGGTCGGCGTTTTCACCGACTCGGTTACCACTGCGACATGATCATCGGAATATTGCGACGATGTCGATCTTGTCTCCCAACCGTTTTCGTCCTGCACCAAGTTCGTGGATCGCACCGGCCAAGATTAGGTCAGCCCAACTGCTTTCGCCAATGCACCAGCCGCGCCGCGACATTTTCCGGCGAAGGCGCGCCCGTCGCCGTCCGCTTTGCCAGCGAACGCCGCACATCGAAAATACCAGCAACATCTTCTCCGAAGTGCGACGAGATTTCCTGCATTTGTAACGGCGAGACATTATCGAGAGTCACGTTCAACTCGGCGGCGCGCGCGACGAGCTTGCCGACAATTTCGTGCGCCTGGCGGAACGGAACGCTTTTCTTCACCAGATATTCAGCGATGTCGGTCGCGAGCAATGCGGGATCGCGCGCGGCTGCTTCCATGCGCTCGCGATTGATTTTTAATTCCGGCAACATCGCGCACCAAATTTCCAAAGCGCCTGCGATGGTATCGACTGAATCGAAGAGCGGCTCTTTGTCTTCCTGGAGGTCGCGATTGTAAGCGGAGGGCAATCCTTTCAGCGTGGTCAAGATCGACAATAGGTTTCCGTAAAGGCGTCCGGTCTTTCCGCGCGTCAATTCCGCCATGTCCGGATTTTTCTTCTGCGGCATCAAACTGGAACCCGTGGCGAACGCGTCGCTGAATTCGATGAAGCCGAACTCGGCTGTGCTCCATAAAATCAAATCCTCGCTCAAGCGCGAGAGATGCATGCCGATCATGGCAAGGCAGAAAAGAAATTCGGCGACGAAATCGCGATCGCCCACGGCGTCGAGACTGTTTTGCGAAACGCGAGAAAAACGGAGTTCGCGCGCGATGAGTTGTCGATCTAACACGATGGTCGAACCGGCGAGCGCGCCCGAGCCGAGTGGAAGAACATCGCTGCGCTCCGCGCAATCTTTCAGTCGATTGACATCGCGCGCGAAGGTTTCGATTTGCCCGAGAAGATAATGCGCAAAATAAATCGGCTGCGCGCGCTGCATGTGCGTGTAGCCGGGCATAACAAGATCGACATGCTGGTCTGCAACATTGAGCAGCGCGTTTTGTAGTTGTGTTAACTGCGCATCGATTCGATCGATTTCGTCCTTCATGTAAAGTCGCAGGTCGAGCGCGACCTGGTCGTTGCGACTGCGCGCGGTATGCAATTTCGCGCCGGCGTCGCCGATTCGATGGGTCAACGCCGCTTCAATGTTCATATGCAAATCTTCCAGCGCCGGATCCCATTTGAAATTGCCGGCGCCGATTTCTTTTTCGATTTCGCGAAGTCCCTTGTCGATCTTGTCGCGTTCGTCCGCGGAAATAATTCCCGCAGCGGCGAGCGCAGCCGCGTGCGCGATGGAACCGGCGATATCGTGATGATAAAGCCGCCAATCGAAGGAGACCGATTCGGAAAAGCGTTGCGCGATCTCGCTCGGCTGGCCGGACAATCTCCCGCTGCGCATCTCGTTAGGCGGTCGACTTGGTTCTGGTCAGCGCGACGGAAACGTATTGCGTATCCGGGACGACGAACTTGCGCAGCTCGATGTCGATCTTGCGAATAGGGAAGGATTGCAAAAGATACGCGGCCAATTTAGCCGAAGTCGTTTCAATCAAGTGATAAGATTGGTCGCGCATGAACTCGCGGCTGGCCGCGCAGATGGCCGAATAGTTCACCGCGCGTCCGATATCGTCTTGTAAATCTTCGAACGCTTCATCCGGCCAAACGGTAATCGTTAGGGTCAATCGCTGCGGCTTCGCTCGTTCATTTTCGGTCACGCCGACTCGAGCAAAAATCTCGAGTTGCTCGATATGAATTTGATTCGTGGAAGAAGCAGTGCCCACGCTGCTAGCACTTACACGAGGCACGAATTTCGCAAGGACTTACCTCGCAGGCGTGTTTCAAAATCGAAACTTCACGTAACCGGTCACGGGAACGGTCCAGCGATCGCCCGAATCATTATTCGACGGAGTGGCGAAGTTCGTGGGAACGAAGGTCGAGCCAAACCTGAAACCCTGGCGACTTAGGTCGCGATCGTCATCGCTCAATTTCGATTCGTAACGAATGCCGCCGTTTACGCCGACGGTCCAATGGCAGGTGACGTTGTACTCAAGTCCGAGAGTGGCCGAGCCGCTGCCGATCCAAGTCTCATCGAAAAAGGCGCCGTTAAAAACGCGTTGGTCGCGCGGGCCACCGAGGTCGCTCAGGTCAGCGAACGTCGTTATACCAATCGCGTCGACATGCGAGACGCCGCCGGCGACCGCGAGATACGGCCGCCAATGCGCCGCGCGCGGCAGGAAATAAAACCGAAAGCCGAGTTCGCCGCCCCAAGAGTCGTAATCCTCGAACTCACTGCCAATCGGGAAAACAAAGGTGGGCCCGCCGAAAAAACTGAAGTCGGTGACGACTGCACTTCCGCTGGTGCGATTTACCGCATCGGCATGGGCGTATTTGAAAAGGCCGAAGATTTCCAGGTGCTCGGTCAACGCATAGCCGGCCTCACCCTGGATGCGCCAGCCCGTGTCGTAAACGTCGTCATAGCTGTGCTCCTTGATGAAGCCGTTGGTGAAAAATGCGACCGCGAACGCGTCCACCTTTTTGTTGATCGATGTGTCGCCGACATTGAAATCGGCGCCCCCGCCGATGCTGAAATACCAGCGTGGATCGCAGACCGGGGCCTGCTGCATCATTTGGACTTCTTTGTCTTTGGAGCGATCGGCCATTGGTTCCGGGCCTGCGAAAACGGCGGGAACAGTTCCAGCGGCGCTTAAAATTGCGACAAGAAAGTATTTCGAGAAGACGTTGGTCGTCATAGTGACGGCGACCCTAGAGAGAAACCCACCCCGTCGTCAAACCCCAAGTTCAACCAATGCGGAAGCGGACATCGCGCACCGTTTTCGAGCCAAAGCGCTGTTTCAATTTTCGCAAGATGTCGATCTTGGAAACTTGCTCGAGTTCGTAATGAAGCGCCGGCTGCAGCACGCGCACATATAAAACGCCTTCGCGTAATGCGACTGGCGCTGAATGCGACGCGATGAAATCGCCGACGATTTTTCCCCACGCTTCCATCACTTCGCTCTCGTGCAGCCGCTCTTTTAATCCGAGACGTTGCATCACTTGCGGCAACAATTCGGCCGTAGCGCGGAAGTGATCGGGCCGGATTTTTCTTTCCGGCATACCGCGCCATTCGGCGATGACGGCCGCGCGAAGAGATGGGGTCATGCTAAGATCGACAAGTCCGAGCCGGACGGGCGTATCAATATTTCCGCCGCATGTTGCTCGGCAGAATATTTAGTTCGGTGCGGTACTTGGCGACGGTGCGGCGCGCAATCGGGATTCCACGCTGACTGAGAATCTCGACGATCTCTTTGTCGCTCAGCGGCGAGTTGCCGTCCTCGTCCTTGACCAAACCGAGGATCGCTTCTTTCACGCTGGTGTTGCTCATCGATTCGCCGCTGGCGGTTTGATAGCCGGGCGTGAAAAAATATTTCATCTCGAACACGCCCTGCGGCGTGGACATGTATTTTCCGGAGATGGCGCGGCTGACGGTCGTTTCGTGAACACCGACTGCATCAGCGATTTGCACCATCGTCATCGGTTTCAAATGCGATGAGCCGTGATCGAAGAATTCGCGCTGCCGCGAAACGATCTGGTGCGCGATGTTGGAAATAGTTTGCTGCCGTTGATGAATGGATTTGATCAGAAATTTTCCACTGCGGATTTTATCGCGGATGTAATCCTTTACTTCGCTGCCGTTGCCGTCCTGCGACATGATGTCTTTATAAGTGTTGCTGATGCGCAAGTGCGGGATTTGTTCGCCATTGAGAATGACCTGGTAATCGCCATTCACTTTTTCGACGGTGACATCGGGCAACACGTAATTCTGGGGAGCTTGCGCGAAAATCGCCCCCGGGCGCGGATCGAGCTGGGCAATGTTGTTAGCGCACTTCTGCACCTGCTCGACGCTGATGCCCATGCGGCGCGCCACTTCCGGGAAACGACGCTTTCCGAGGTCCGGCATGTGATCGGCAATAATTTTGTACTCGAGACTGCTGCCTTTGCCTTCGCGCTTTAATTGAATGAGCAAACACTCGCGCAAATCACGCGCGCCGACGCCGGGCGGATAAAAGCTCTGAATGAGCGTGAGCATGTTTTCGAAATCTTCCTGCGCGATGCCGGTGTTCAGCGCCATCTCTTCCGGCGTGGTCTGCAGAAAACCGTTATCGTCGATGTTGCCGATGATCAGCTCCGACGTCTTGCGATCATCACCACTCAGCACCGTCTGATTGAGTTGCCCCATCAAATGCTGCTGCAAGGTTTCCTGCGTCGCGATGGAATCGAAAAAGAATTGCCGCTTGTCTTCCTGTTCCTGCGAGCGGCCGCTGTAGCTGCTCGATTGCGCCATGTAATCGCGCCATTCTTCGTCAAGCTTGGCCAGCTGATCGAACTCCGCCTTGAACTCGTCATCGCTCGAAGTCGACTTCGTTTCCTTTTTTTCTTCGGCCGGCGGTTCGTTAGCCAGTTCCTCCAGGACCGGATTGGTTTCCATTTCCTGCTGCACAAGATTGCGCAATTCGAGCAGCGGCGCCTGCAGGATCAACAAGCTTTGTTGCAACTGCGGGGCGAGGACCTGCTGCAGGGAAAGATTTTGCGATTGGTGCATTCCTTGCCCGGCCATAACGGAGTTTACCGATGGCGGCACGGACAGGCAAGCAGTTTGCAGGCCGAGCCCTCGTGCAAGATCGACATCTGGCCGCGGAACATGACTTGCTACCTCTTTCTCATCATTCGATGAAGCGACATCTCTTCACCGCTATTTCCGCGATTGTCCTGTTCAGCACACTGCCACTGTCAGCGCAGGCGCCCGACGCAAATGAGCAGCAACAACTCATTACCCTGGCGAAAGAGATCCAGGCGCAACAAGCGCAAATGAGCGACAACCAAACCAAAATTGAAGCCAAGCTGACCGAGCTGGCCGAAACAATTCGGGTCGCCCGCCTGTTCGCCGGCAAAGGTGGAAAATGATTCGCGCTCACAAACTTGTTAGTCTGCTCGGCGCGTGTGGATGTCTGCTCGCTCACTCTGTGCGCGCGCAGACGCCGACTCCACCAGTGATCGTCGTCCAGGCTGCTAATTCCAGCGCGGTAGTGCCACCGCCGGCGGCGCCAGCACCAGAGGCCGCTTCGATTCGCGCAGCGATGAAAACGCTCCAGGAAGTCAAAGCGGCCAATGATGAGATGTTGAAAAAGCAGGACGCGGCTTTGCAGCAACTCGAAGAGATGCACAAAGCGGCGGACCAACTCAGAATCTTCGCCCACCGCAGCGGCGGCTAAGATCGACATCTTCATCACGCCTGCCCGCGTGAATTATGGGCGACCGGTTTTGAGAAATCCCCACCGGCGCAACAAAAAGTATTCGTTGTAGGGATGATCGTCGGTCATGCGGATTGTCGGATCCGAATTAAGGGCAGAGGCAATCGCGATCTCGTGCGACAAAACCGGTTCCAGATAAGCCTCTACGTTTCGATCAGGACTCCATTCCAAAAGATCTTCGCGCGCGCGCGTGGGAATGATCGCCGCCATCTGTTCGGCGGTAAGAGGCGGGATCGGTTCCATCGAAGCGGACATGTGGATGCCGAACCCGATGTGCGAAGGATAGCAACGCGCGTACGGAAAAGAATTATGGAGAGCGCCGAGAACCGCTTGAGCGGAAATCGGATCGGATTCGGGCAACCAAGCTTGGACGATTCCATTCGGTTGCAAACGTTGCTTGGCCAGCGCGTAAAATTCTTCTGAGTAAAGCAAACTCGATCCCGCCGCTTCCACCGGCGGTGGTGGGTCAATCACAATCACGTCGAATTTTTCACGAGTTCGTTTCAGATAACGCCGGCCGTCATCGATGATGATGCGTCCCTTGGGATTCGCGCGAACCGTGGCCGCATCGGCGTGATAAAAACCAAATGCGTCTTTTACGCTCGGCACTAATTCCACCGCCGTTGTTTCCACATCCCAGCTCAAGGCCGAGCGAAACGTCGTGCCCATCCCGAAGCAAATGATGAGAACGGATTGCGGTTTGCCGTGGTGAAGTGCCAAAGGCAGATGCGCCATGAATTTCGTTAGGGGCACCAGCGCCGTCATGCCGACGCCATTGACCAGAAGTTGTTTGTCGAAACCTTCCGCGGTCGATATCACCGATGCGGCATAGTCACGCCTGACTTCGGTGTTGGGATAATCGGCCGCGAGCAATTTAGCGAAGTCGGCCGCACCGAAGAGAGACCAGAGCAATGCGATCGCGGCAATCGATGTCGTCGTCCATCGCCACAACACCGGCAGCGACTTCATCGTGAACAAACAAATTCCGAGAAAGGGAATCGCGAGAACAATGAGTCCGTAGCGTTCCCCCATCCACGGCAACAAAACATACGACGCGAAGAGCGGTCCCAGAATACACCCGAGCACATTGACCGCGTAAGCTTTGCCCGCTTCGTCCGGATGGCCGCGCGCCTCTTCGTCGATCAAGCTCGGAGTCAGATACCCCAGAACCGCGCACAATGGACAGATGCTGGCCAGAACAATGATGGCGTCGAGATAACGTGATGAAGTTTCCAGGTTCGGCAGAAGCCGCAGATCGTTCAGAATAATCGGGAGAAACGCCGCGACCGCGAGAATGGAAACCAATTGCGCAAGCGAGCGCACCGCATTCGCGCGCAGATCCCGTCGATACAGCAACGACCCCACGAAGGTGGCGCCCAGGTATGCAAACACAATTATGGCGAAGGAATACACCTGCGTCTTGAGCACGGTCGTGAATGAACGTGCCCAAATCACTTCCATGCCGATCGAGATAAAACCGGTCGCGAACAAGATCGACATGATCAATCTTCGGCGCGGCGGCGCCGGCAGCGGTTCGGCGCGCTTCGTCGCCGTGGTCACCGTTTTGCGTTCAATCGATTCCTGTTTCGAAGCGAAAAATCCGCTTACTCCCGCAATCACGAAATTCCCGATCGCTGCGATCCAAAGTGTTTTTCTGAATCCGAAGAGTTCGACCAGCGCGAACGCCGTCAGCAAGGTGCCCGTCATCGCGCCCAGAACATTCGCCACGTAAAGAAAACTGAAACTTCCTGCACTGCGCTCATCCTTCTCGCGCACGAACGCCATCATAAAAGGAAACGTCGCTCCCATGCAGAGGCACCAGGGCAAAATCGAAATCGCGAGCACGATCGCGGACCACGACAGATAAGAAATGGAGTCCATCTCGCCGGTCGCCAACAACAGCCGCTCTCCCACCGCGAACAATCTCGGAACGGCAAACGCGCTCACCCCGATCATCAATTCGGCCAGAGCGTAAAATAAAATCGCAGATCGACCCGTTTTCCGAATGAGCGAATCAATCCAACGTCCGCCCGCCCACGAACCGATGGAAAGCCCGAGCATAAACATCGAAATGACGACCGAAAGCACGGGCGAAATAATTCCGAAAGACGCAAACGCCATTCGCGTCCAGACCACCTGGTAAACCAGGCTGGAAAACCCCGACAAAAAGAAAAGGCCGAACAAGATCCGGCGCATGGCAGAATTCATTTCCAGAAAGCGCGCGCGTCCACGCAAGATCGACAATCGGCAAGATCGACAATCACATCCGGACGATTCATCCGGTTGCGCCTACTTCTTATTCTTCGGCTCCACCTTGCGATAGAGCGTGGCCATGCTGACGCCGAGCATGCTCGCCGCTTTTTCGCGCGAGCCGCCGCAATGCGCCAGCGTCGCCTCGATATAACCGCGCTCCTGTTGCTGGATGAATTCATCCAGACTTTGTCCCACCGGCATGGCCGCGATCGCTTCGTCGCTCTTTTCACCCTTGGCGTGACTGACGATGTGCGGCGGAAGATCGCTCGAATGAATTAAGTCTTCTTCACACAAAGCGCACGCGCGCTCGATCGCATTTTCCAATTCGCGCACATTCCCGGGATAATCGTAGTGACACAAAATATCGACCGCGTCCGAATCGATCTTCTTCGGCTCACCGCCGGTCGCGCTCGCCTGCTTTTGCAGAAAATGATTCACCAGCAGCGGCACATCTTCCAAACGCTCCCGCAATGCCGGAAGCTCAATCGGGATAACGGCCAGCCGATAGTAAAGATCTTCGCGAAAAGTTCCGTCCTTTAATTTCGGCTGCAATTCTTCATTGGTCGCGCCGACCACACGCACATTCACCGGCGAACTTTTGTTGTCGCCCACACGCCGCACTTCGCGCTCCTGCAAAACTCGCAGCAACTTCGTTTGCAACGACGGCGCCATCGAATTCACTTCATCGAGAAAAATCGTCCCGAGGTTCGCTTCTTCGAACAATCCGCGTTTGTCCGCCACCGCACCGGTGAACGATCCCTTTTTGTGTCCGAATAATTCCGACTCCAGCAAATTTTCCGGCAGCGCGCTGCAATTGATCGCCACAAACGGGTGATGCTGGCGATTGCTATTAAAATGCAGACCGCGCGCGACCAATTCCTTTCCCGTCCCGCTCTCACCCATGATCAGCACCGTGCTATCCGTGTCCGCGACCTTGTTAATTAAATTGTAAACGCTCTGCATCTTTCGGCTCGTGCCGATGATGTTCTCGAACCGATAACGATTCTTCAGCTCCTTGCGCAGATATGTGTTCTCGCGCACCGCCGCCTGGTGATCGAGCGCCCGCTGCAACGTCAGCTGCAGCTCGTCGATCTTGAACGGCTTCGGCACGTAGCCGTACGCGCCCATCTTCATCGCTTCGATCGCCGTATCGACCGACGCGAACGCCGTAATCAAAATCACATGCGTGTTGCGATGATGCTCGCGCACATGCCGCAAGACATCGAACCCGCTCATCGTCTCCATTTTAATATCGGTGATCACCACCTGCGGTTGAATCGCGTCGAGTTGCTCGACCGCTTTCGTCGCGGAATTAAATGGAAAAGCCTGATGACCCTTCTCGCGACAGAGCGTCACGATCACTTCCACCATGGCCGGTTCGTCGTCGATGATGATGATCTTCGCCATAATCTCAGCGCGGAGAATATTTCAGGTTTGAGAAAAAGAAAGCGGAAATGAGAATTGTGGAAAACCGGCAAAACCCACGATCTCTTCGAAAACGTCACCGCCATTACTGGGAATCGCGATAAGATCGACAGGTGCATCTCGGGAAATCTTTCCCAGAAAATTTTCCTGGCCGAGCGCGCGCGCCGGGTTCGTCGTCACCATTCTGAGAATATCTTCCGGCGAAACATCGGGAAATTCTTTCTGAAACGCGCGCATCTCCGCAAACAAACTCAAATCGTCATTACTCGCCAGACTGTCGGTGCCCAGACAAATGTTGAATCCGAGCTCGCGCAATCGCGCAAACTGAAAGGGCGAATGTCCGAAGTATTCGTGGCTGCGCGGGCAATGCACCACGTGAAATTTCGATGTCGATCTTGCCAGCAACTCGAAATCATCCGCCGTCAGTTCATTCAAATGCGCAAGAATCCACTCTCGCGATCGTTTGCCGAATTTCTGCACCGGCGTTACGCCACCGCAATCACTCATGTCCCGCCCGATCTCCTTCATGAAATCGAAAAGCGGACCGGATGCATCGCGAAACATCGACATCTCCTCGCGCGATTCCGCCAGATGAGTCGTGAGCAATCGTCCCGTCTCTTCACAACGCCCGTACAAATTTGCCGACGCCGTGAACAACGCATGCGGCGCCAACCCGGAAGTCAGCGCAAGATCGACATCGACATTTGCGCGCACGTCGATGAGTTCCGCAAACCAAAATGTGCGCATCTGCTCCTCGATTTGCGGAATCAATTCCGGAAACGCCGTCAGGTTCGCCACCGATGTTGTCCCAAATCTTTTCGCTTCCGCAAATCCGTGGTTGAGCGACGCGACATAATCTTCCGGCGCCAGCTCCGCTTTCGCGGCATTGATCGCGCGAATCCAATCCGTAAACGAATTCTGCCGCGGAATCTTCCCGCGCAAACAAGTGTAGTCGAGATGACAATGCGCGTTAATCAATCCCGGCAGCAGCGTCTGCTCGCCAAGATCGACAACAGCATTTGCGTGGCGCGCTTTGATCTCGTCGAATGTTCCAACATCGACAATGCGGTCGTTCTCGATCGCGACCGCGCCGTTGTCGATCGGCGGCCCGTCCATCGTCACGACGACGCGCGCGCGCAGATTCATTCCGCTTTGACTGCTTTGCGACATTCGTTCACGAGCAAGTTGCACGCTTCCTGACAAAGTAACGGAATCGCTCCGTCCAGTTCCGCCGCATATTTTTCCGCTGGCAACTTTGTCGAAGGGATCGTTCCGCTCGCATCGCGTCGCCACAAAATTTTGCGCAAGCAGCCGCCGTCGCTGCGACAGAAATTTCCAACCACCTCGTCGATCTCGTCATCGGAAATCTTGGCCGCGATACGATACATGCCCGATTGTCGATCTAATGTTGCGCGCAGTGGCGTGGTCGTTAGGCGACTTTCGCGCCACGCCGCCAAGATCGACAATCGCCCCGGATAAAAATAATCCAGAGCACGCCCCAGCGCGGCAAGATCGACAACTTCCATTCGCCAACCGTGCCGCAGATTCGGCGCGGTCTTGAGCGGGCGATAATTTCCAGCGTCATCGAATTTGCTGAGTGGAATCGCATTCTCGACCTCGCGAAAAACTTTCAGATCATCTCGCGTTTCATCATCTCGATGGAAAAGCGCGAACCCGGCGCCAGACATTTCGCGAATGGCAATCTGCCCAATCGCCCGACAATCTTTTAGCGTCTCCTCGATGGCACCGAGCATCTAGCTCAAGCAGTGCGCGATGAGTCCGGCCGCGCGCTCGAGGAATTGTCGATCTTCGTCGCCGAACGCGTTTAATTTTTCGCTCTCGGCATCCAGCATTCCGACGACGCGCTTATCTTCGCTGATCATTGGAATGATAATTTCCGAACGCGTGGCGTGAAACGCCGGCAGATAACGCGAATCTTTGCGCACATCGCCCACCACGATCGGTTTGCGCGATTCCAGCGCCGCGCTGCAAAGCCCCTGCGTGATCGGAAATTTTGGATAGGCCGGCGGTTCGTCACCGGTGCCGGCGAGGACGACGAAATCTTTCTTGGTCACTTTATAGATGCCGACCCATTCGTAATCGCGCACCGCTCGAATTCGTTCCGCGATTTCTTTCATCCCCTTTTTTTCGCATCCATTCGCGAGCACGAAACCACCGAGCTCTTGCAGTTGCTTGATCGTCGCCGGTTTCATCGCGGGAGGCAACTTGGTGCAAAAAACGGCGAGAGCGAGCGGGAATTACTTTAGGTCGTTAAACTTCATCGCTTGCGCGACGATGATATCGGCAAAGCGCGGGTCCGTTCCGATGGAGGGGGCGTAGAATAACGAGCGATTGTCGATCTTGTATGGATTGCGCCGGAAAACTTCTCCCGGCGCAGTAGATGTCGATCTTTCATTCGTAATCCCGAGCAGCTGCGGAATATCCTCGAAGCTGTGCAGGCCATCGGAAATGAAAAACGGGACGACCACGACGTTTGCCGAGTTCGTTAGGCTGCGCCAGTCGGCCACGAGCGGCGCCTCTTCCATGTAAACGTTGAGAACGTCTCGGTATTTGCCGAGCGCCCGGATTTTCTCGACCTCTCGTTTTGCGGCGACCGCGCTGTTGTCATTCAAATCCGTTCCGTGCGCGACGACGAGCAAAGTTGTTTCGGCAAGGTCGACATCGGGTGCGACTTCGGCGGCGCGCTGCATGAGAAGCTCTGTCATCATAGGATGGCTGCCGACCGGGTCGCAATATTTCCAAAGCTGGCCCGAAGCACGTTTCGTTAGGCGCCCATTCAATTCCAGCTCACGCGGAATCACCGCCTGCGTGAAATAACCTTCGCTGATGAAATTCGGCACCACGTAAACTTCGCGCGCATCGGGAAAGATCGACAACGCATCGCGCAAACTCGGCTCCTCTTTCCAAAACGCGCAGCCCACCTCCGCAAAATGATTTCGCCGGCGAATCTCGGCCGCATGCGCCAGGGTCGGCGCGCTCGAATCCGGATTCACGGTCGAGCCGTGGCCGACGATGAGAAGCGCAGCGCTTGATTGCACAGAAGAAAACGTTCAACGCTCAACGTCCAACGCTCAACGCTTAAATGCAGAATGTCGCTGAATTGAACGTTGAAAGTTGAACGTTGAACGTTGAACGTTTGCTTCTCACTCAATGAAGTTTCGCACTTACAAGAACACCGACCTCAAGGTCAGCGAAGTCGGCTTTGGTCTTTGGACCATCTCGACCGGCTGGTGGGGAAATTTCACCGAAGGCGAAGCGATCGCGCTGATGCACAAGGCGTTTGATCTCGGCGTGACCTTGTTCGATGCGGCGGACACGTACGGAAATGGATTGAGCGAGGAACTCATTGCGAAAGCGTTTCCGAATCAACGTGATGAAATCGTGATCGCGACCAAAGTTGGATACGATTTTGTCACGCATGGCGAGACGCGCGGGCGCGGGCAGCGCGAGATTCCGCAGGATTTTTCGGCGGAAGCGATCGTGCGCGCGACGGATGCGGCGTTGAAACGACTCAAGACCGACCATGTCGATCTTATGCAGTTGCACAACGTTCGCATGGAGCAGATTTCCGACGACGCGCTGTGGACGACGCTCGAAAAATTGCAGAGCGCGGGAAAGATTCGTTACTACGGCATCGCGCTCGGGCCGGCCATCGGCTGGCTTTACGAAGGCGTGAATTGCATTCGCGAACGCAACATCACGAGCGTGCAACACATTTACAATTTGCTCGAGCAACATCCGGGGCGCGCCATGCACGAAGCCGCGAGCGACGCAGGGAAGGGCACGATGTTTCTCATTCGCGTTCCGCATTCATCCGGAATGCTCGAAGGCAAATACACCGCCGAAACCGTTTTCCCTCCGACTGATCATCGCAGTCATCGTCCGCGCAGTTGGCTGCTCAATGGAATCCAGAAGATCGACAAGTTGCGTTTCTTGGAAAGCTCGGAGCGTTCGTTAGGCCAGGCCGCTCTGCAGTGGCTGCTGGCAGATGATCGTGTCGCATCGACGTTGCCGAATATTTACAATGAAGAGCAAGTGATTGAATTCGCCAGAGCGCCCGAGACTCCCGCTCTGACGGCGGACGAGCTCGCTAAGATCGACAATCTCTATTCCGAGAACTTCGGGCTAGAGCCGGAAGAGCCGAAATACAAAGGGACGATGTCGCTTGAGCCGGCGGCGGCCTAACAAGCGTTTGTCATCCTGAGCCGCGCAGACGGCGAAGGACCTCGCAACCACGTTGTTGATCACGCGACATAG
The DNA here is from genome assembly GCA_038229295.1 of Chthoniobacterales bacterium. Taxonomy (GTDB): domain Bacteria; phylum Verrucomicrobiota; class Verrucomicrobiia; order Chthoniobacterales; family UBA10450; genus JAJPGZ01. The sequence continues at coordinate 20,962 of JBBROO010000008.1, forward strand.
CAGCTAACATCCACTGCTACTGTGAGGTCCCTTCACTCCGTTCGGGATGACAAGCTTGGTGTGAAAATCTAATCCGACTCGTCTTGTTCAACCGGTTCGGCGCGACGCACATTCGTCGGCCCGGGCGGCTCAACCACGCGACGTTTCCGATTTCCGTTCGCTACCTGCTGTCCTTTGTAAAGCGGCTTGAAAATGTCCGCGATCATCGGCGCAGCCGTTGTGCCGCCATGGACTTTGCTGCCGACTTCGCCCTCATAAACGGCGGCGAAAGCGTAACGCGGTTGGTCCGCCGGTAAAAATCCCGCGAACCACGCCGCCGTGCGTTCTTTATTTTTCGGACCCCATTGCGCGGTGCCGGTTTTGCCGGCGACTTCGACATTGTCGAGACTGGCCGCGTGCGCCGTGCCGTTGCCGGCGTTGACCGCGTCGATCATCCCCGTGCGCAATTCATCGAGCGTCGTCGGAGAAAACTCGAGCGCGCGTTTCTCGCGCACCTGATAGGCGCTAACAATTTCGCTGTCGACTGATTGCACTTGCTGCACGAGTCGGGCTTGAAACAACGTCCCGCCATTCGCGATGACCGCCATCGCTTGCGCCATTTGCAGCGGCGTCACTTGCACATCGCCCTGGCCGATCGACAAATTCGCGATGTCGCCGTTGAGCAATTTCCGGCCGTGCGTTGCTTTCATGTATTGGTCGTTAGGAATTCGTCCTTCCACTTCGCCGCGCAATGGGATGCCGCACTTCGCGCCGAACCCGAGTTTCAACGCCCAATCGATGATCGGCTCTGCGCCGGTCTTGATGCCGACTTGATAGAACCACGTGTCGCAGGATTCCGTCAGCGCCTGCACGAAATTCAACGCGCCGCGGTCGCCTTTCTTCCAATTGTGAAACGTGACGTTGCCGATGTCGATCGACGGCACGCATTGATAAAGGTCTCGCGGCGTCACCGCGCCGCTTTCGAGCGCGGCAATTCCGACTGCGACTTTGAATGTTGATCCGGGCGGATACGACGAGCGAAACGCGCGCGGCAATAACGGAATATCCGGATCGTCCTGCAACGCTTTGAACTTCTCGGCCGAGATGGACGGAATGAAAACGTTCGGGTTGTAAGTCGGCCACGAAGCGAGCGCGAGAACATCGCCGTTCGTTGGATCGACAATCACAATGGCGCCGCGTTTCGCTTTTGCCTCGAGCGCTTTCTCCGCCGCTTCCTGCATTCGCAAATCCAGCGTCGTCACCACATTGTTTCCCGGCACCGGCGGCGTCACCAATTTTTCCGAAGTCTTTCGCCCGTCTTTGTCGAACGTCAGTTTGTATTCGCCATGCTTGCCCTTGAGCATCTCGTTGAACGTCTGCTCGAGTCCTTCGCGCCCCTCCGTTTCCGGCCAGAGCGTTTCGTGATTGTCGATGATGCCGTCGAGATTTCGTCCCGTTTTGCCGGTGTAACCGACAATCTGCCCGCCGATCTTTCCGTTCGGATAAGTGCGCACGTAAATCGGGCGCACGATCATCGGCGGCTTGATTCCGTCCTTCGCTTCGTCGTAATCTGATTGCGGCAGATTCTGCGCGATCTCGAACGGCATGATGCCGCGATTGCGGTAATGCCTAACAATTGCCTCGTCCGAAATTTTAATCGTTCGTCCGAGCAATTTCTCCGCCCGCCCGATCTGCTCCCTCACAAACGCGATCGCCTTCGCGTCGGAGAAATCGAGCGGCGTCGGAAAATTGATTCCGAGATTGTAACTCAATCGGTTCTGCGCCAGCGGCGCGCCGTATCGATCCGTGATCTGTCCGCGCGGCGCCGGAACATCGAGGACGAACGTGCGCGCCAGTTTTTGCGTTTCAAATGTCGGGACAATTGTCTCGTCCTCGGCGGTAACGGGACTCGCGCTCGGACTCGGCGCTAACGTTTGCGCAGACGCCAGCGGCGAAACCAGGAGAAACAAAAGTGCGAGGCGCTGCATCACAAGATCGACATCTTCGTTCGCGCGGATGCGCCGTCAATGCCGCTCCAGAAAGCGATGCACATCCTCCGCCAGTTTTCGCCCGATCCCTTCCGTCTCCGCGATCTCATCCACGCTCGCTTTCCGCAAGCGATTGACCGATCCAAATTTTCGCAGCAATAAATTTTTTCGGTTCTGACTGACGCCCGGACAATCATCCAGAATGCTTTCGCCGATCCGTTTCTTCATCAGCAACTGGTGATACGTATTCGCAAATCGGTGCGCTTCATCGCGAATGCGCTGCAGCAAACGCAACGCACCCGAATCAAGCGAAAGCTGCAACGGCAATGCGCGCCCCGGCCGATAAATCTCCTCGTGCTCTTTCGCCAGTCCGATGATCGGCAATTCATGCAAGCCCAGTCGCTGCAACTCATGACAAGCGGACGAAAGCTGTCCTTTCCCTCCGTCGACAATAATCAAATCCGGCAAACGCACCGGCGCCGCGCTTTCCGTTGATTGAACGTTGGACGTTTGCTTCTCCAATCGCTGCAAGCCATCCACTGTTTCCTCCTGCGAAAACTCCGCCACGTCCGGATTTGCTTCGCGCGCTTCCAGCAGCACGCGCGCGTATCGCCGCCTAACGACCTCCGCCATGCTCGCAAAATCATCCTGGCCTTCCACCGTCCGCACCCGATATCGCCGATAACAATCCTTGTCCGGCACGCCGTCGCGAAAACAAACCATCGATGCCACCACGTGCGTCGTGGAAATATTCGAGATGTCGAAGCACTCCATCACGCGCGGCAATCGCGAAAGTTGCAGCGCGTCCGCGAGCGATTGCACATCGGCCACCGGATCGATCGTGCTCGGCAAACTGCCGCGCGTAAATCTCCTTGTCGATCTTGTCGTGTTGCGCAGGTCGTCGATCATGTTCCGGAGCTCGGCCGCTTTTTCGAAATCGGTTTTGTCCGCCGCCTTGCGCATCTCCTCTTCCAGCGCCGTGATCAGTTCGCGCGAATGCCCTTCCAGAAATTGGCACGCTTGTCCGGCGCGCTCGCGATATTGCTCCGCCGTGATCTCGCTCAATCGCACCGGCACTTGATAAGTCGATGACTTCAATTCGCGCGGCGTCGGCGAACCGCGGCCAAATGTCAGCACGCCAAATTTCTTGCGCATGAAATTCAACGTCTGCCGCAGCGCCCCCGCGTGCGCATACGGCCCGAAGTAGCGCGCGTTGTCGTCTTTTTTGAATCGCGCCAGCCGAAATCGCGGCCACTCTTCCGACATGTCGATCTTCACCAGAAGAAATCGTTTATCGTCGCGAAACGAAATGTTGTAACGCGGCCGATATTCCTTAATCAACTTGCCTTCGAGCAAAAGCGATTCCGCTTCGCTGCGCACCACGTGCGTCTCAAAATCCCAAACCGCATCGAGTAGCGCGCGCGTCTTGAGATCGGCCACCGCCAGCTTCGACGGCATAAAGTATGAACTCACGCGCTTGCGCAAATCGCGCGCCTTACCCACGTAGATCACGCGGTTGAAGCGATCGCGCATTAGATACACGCCCGGCTTGTGCGGGACATCGTGCACCTTCTTGCTCAAGTCCGGTTTTTCTTTTGTCACGAGTGCCATCTCCTACAAGATCGACAATCATGTTTGATGTTGCAATCGTCGGCGCCGGCCCGGCCGGATCGACCTGCGCCGCGTTCTGCGCCGCGGCGGGATTGCAAACCATTCTCATCGAGCGCGAAAAATTTCCGCGCGAGAAAGTCTGTGGCGATTGCTTGAATCCGGCGTGCTGGCCGGTGTTGCGTCGACTTGATGTCGCTGATCAAGTTCGCGCTTTGCCGCATGGAAAACTCGACGCCGTCGAGTTCATCGCCATCGGCGGCGCAAATGTTCATGTCGATCTTCCAGCGGGCGATAACGCCGAGATCGCGATCAAGCGCAGCTTTCTCGACCAACTCCTGCTCACGCGCGCACGCGAACTTGGCGCGCAGGTCCGCGAGTCAACCATCGTCAGCGCGATTGAGCGGACGCGCTGGGAAACATGGAAGATCGACATCGTCACTGAAAAAATCAGCGCGCGTTTTCTCATCGGCGCCGACGGACGCAACTCCAGCATCGCGCGGCTACGCAATTTACTTCCGCGCGCGGAACGCGAACGGGTCGCGCTGCAAACCCACCTTCCGTTGCCGGACTGTTTCGGAAATCGCGTCGTGCTGCAATTTCTGCGCGAAGGCTATTCCGGTCAGGCCCCGGTGAACGAACACGAGCTCAATGTGTGTTTGGTCGGCCGCCCGAAATCGATTTCCAATCTCAAGCTCTGGGCCGAAAACCACTTCGGAATTTCGACCGAACATTCCTGGCGCACGATCACGCCGCTGACGCGCGCGCCGTTGGCGCCGGCGCACGACAGTTTGCTTTTCGTCGGCGACGCGGCGCGTGTGGTCGAGCCATTCACTGGCGAAGGAATTTATTACGCGCTGCGTTCCGGCGAGCTCGCCGCGAATGCGATTGTCGATCTTGCGCGCGAGCAAGATCGACAATCGACTTTGCGCGAATTTACCCGCGCACATGCCGCCATGTATCGCGGACGTTTGTGGATAAACCAACTCGCACGCGCCGCCGTTCTTTCGCCGCGAATTGCATCGGCTTTCGTGCACGCGGCCAAATTCCAGCCGTCGCTTCTGCGATTGCTTACGACAAAGATTGTTGCCGACACGCCTTGACCGTGTTCGCCATCAACATCGCGATGGTCATCGGTCCGACGCCGCCCGGCACCGGCGTGATCGCTTTCACTTTCGGCGCGACCTCCGCAAGATCGACATCTCCGACCAATCGATAGCCGCGCTCGGCCTTCGCGTCTTCCACGCGATTGATTCCGACATCGATAATGACAGCACCTTCGCGAATGTGATTGGCTTTGACGAAATTGGCGCGGCCAATTGCCGCAATCAGAATGTCGGCCGAGCGCGTAATCGTTTCGAGATTCTGCGTGCGCGAATGCGCGATCGTGACGGTGGCATCGCCGCCTTTGCCTTTTTGCATTAGCAGAAGCGCGAGCGGTTTTCCGACGATCATGCTGCGGCCGAGCACGACGATGTGCGCGCCGGCGATGTCGATCTTGCTTTCAATGAGCAGACGTTGAATGCCTAACGGGGTGCAGGGAACGAATCCGCTCGCGTCACCGAGCGCGAGCTTGGCTACGTTCTCCGGATGGAAACCGTCCACGTCTTTTTGCGGATCGAGCGCGCGGACGACAGCAGCCTCATCGATTTGTTTCGGCGGGGGCGATTGGACTAGGATGCCGTGAATCGATCGGTCGCGGTTCAACGCGGCGACGCGGCCTAACAACTCGTCCTGCTTCGTCGCAGCTGGCAATTCTAATTTGACCGAGTGCAATCCGAGCTCGCGACTTATCTTGTCTTTCGAGCGGACGTAGGCGCGCGACGCCGGGTCGTCGCCGATGAGCACGACGGCAAGTCCGGGTGTGACGCCCGTAGATTTTAACTCGGCGATCTGCGCGCGAAGATCGACATAAACGTTTTCGGCGATGGCACGGCCGTCGATCAGATTGCTCACGCGCGGAAGGTAAATGACTCAGCGCGTTTCAACCAGTGCCATCATCGTTTCCTGCAAACGCACACGCTCGGCTTCGAATTCCGCGTCGGTAGATGTCGATCTTACGTAATGGCGTTGCCCAAAGATGACTCGCACTTTCGAAAAGGGTTTGGGCAAAATGAATCGGTCCCAACTTTTGACTCGCCAACAATTGGAAAATTCCAAGTTGGCCGGGACAACCGGCGCGCCAGTTTTTTGCGCGAGAAAGACAATTCCGTCGCCGAGTTGGTAGACCGGACCGCGCGGACCGTCGGGCGTGATTAAAACATCGCCGCCGGATGCGATGATGTCGGCCAATTGCAAAAGCGCGCTCGGGCCTTTACGCGAACTCGATCCGCGCACGGCTTTGAATCCGTAACGCTCGATGACGTCGGCGATGATTGCGCCGTCGCGGCTTGCGCTAATGAGTGCGCCACCGCCGCGACGCGCGGGAAAGAATTTCCAGACGACGTAAGCGCTCAGCAAAAGACGATTGTGCCAGAGCGCGCCGATGAAGCGCTCGGTCGGCGGCACGGTGGTTACGGCGCCGCGATCTTCCAATTCGAAGCGCAGCGTGCGCGTCCAAAGTTTTAGCAATGGAAACCCGAGCGCGATCAACCAGCGCGCGAGTCGGCCTTCGATTTTCAACTTTTCTTCGGGGACGATTCCGGCGAATCCTGCCAGCGATACGCGCGCGGATTCGGCAAGCCCAGTTGATCGAGCACGCGCCAGACCACGGTGTCGACAAGATCGACAATCGAATTTGGCCGGCTGTAGAAAGATGGGATCGCGGGAAGGACAACGGCGCCGGCCTCGAGCAGCGTGACGATGTTTCGCGCGTGTACTAAACTCCACGGAGTCTCGCGCGGGACGACGATAAGTTTGCGCCGCTCTTTCAAAAACACATCGGCCGCGCGCAACAACGCGCTCTCGCCCGAACCGGAAGCAATGCGACCGATGGTCGACATGGAGCAAGGAATAATCACCATGGCGTCGAACCGCGCCGAGCCGCTAACGAATGGAACATTGAGATCGTTCTCGCCATGCTGCGCGATTCCCACCGGAACTTTGAGCTCATCCACTTCTTGCGCGGCGACTTGTTTAGCGTGCCCGCTCATGACGAGATGGATTTCGTGCGCGACGGGATCGAGCTGCTCGAGCAAACGTTGCAAATAAATCGTGCCGCTGGCGCCAGTGGCGGCGATGACGAATTTCATCGGAGTAAGTTTGAATTTAATCGCGGATCGGGGCAATAAGATACGCGATGATCAAAAAACTCTTACACACGCGCTATCGCGTGGCCGATCTGGAGAAGACGGTCGCGTTTTATCGGGACGTGCTCGGATTGAAAGAAACTCGCCGGCAAACTTCCGGACGCGGTTCGCAGCTGGTTTTTTTCAAAGCGCCCGGCAGCGATGAGGAGATCGAGATTTGCAAATTCGATGAAAGCGGGCCGGTAACGATGGGGCCGGACATCACGCATCTCGCTTTTGAAGTGGAGGATCTCGATCAATTCGCGCGGGCAGCGGCGGCCAAAGGTTATCCGTTGTCGGACGGTCCGCATAAAGGTAGTCACGGACGGATCGCGTTCATCGATGCGCCGGAGGGTTACGAGATCGAATTGATCGAACCCGCGAAGTAGTAGCGTAAGATCGACATGTTATGTCCGCTTGCGCCTCCCGAATGTTTGCCGCTAATTCTTCGTTCATGAAATTCGCGCGCGTTTGGATCGTAATTTTCTGCGCGACTTTCATCGCGGCTCCGATTTTCGCCCAAGACGAATCGGACAACGCAGTCCGCCCGACCGGGATCACGAAACCGGCGAAGAAGAAACACGTCGAGGCCGATGCGGAAGAATCGGAATCACCGGCGCCGAAAGCAAAACGCGCGCACGCGAAAATACCGAAGGCCGTAAAGGCGGAGCGCGAAGAACCGCTACCGCCTCCTCGCGTCACCGGCGGCGTGCCAAACACGGGAGCGAAATCGGTCATGATGATCGACGCGCGCACCGGACAAACACTCTACGAAAAAAATCCGGACGAATCGCGTGCCGCGGCCAGCACGCAAAAATTGCTGACCGCGCTCATCGTGGCCGAACACGGCTTCTTAGATCGACAAGTAACGGTCGAGCAGATCGACACCATGGCCGAGCCGGTGAAGTTGAACATCAAACCAGGCGACAGCTATCAGCGCATCGATCTCTTGCGCGCGTTGCTGGTGAAAAGCCCTAACGATGTCGCCCGTTGCCTGGCGCGCGACAACGCCGGCAGCATCGACGCTTTCGCCATGGTCATGAATCAACGTGCGCGTGAACTCGGCGCGACCCATTCACATTTTGTGAACCCAAACGGCTTGCCGATTCCGAACCAGTATTCATCGGCGCGCGATCTTTCTCTAATTGCGCGCGCGGCCTACGGGAATCCGACCATCCGTTCGATCGTCTGCCTGCCCCAGCTCGTTTTTCGTTATGCCAACGGCCGCACGCGCGAATTAGAAAACACGAACAAAGTTTTGCGACAACTCTCGTATTGCAACGGCATGAAGACCGGTTACACCGAAGCGGCTGGCCACTGCCTCATCGCCAGCGGCGCGCGGCCGGGACGCGACGTTATCGTCGTCGTCCTCGGCGACAGTAAAGCGGGCGTATGGCGAGATGCCGGCGCACTCCTGGCGTGGGGTCTCTGGAACGGCTGAGCGAATTTCTTCGCTCGTTAGATCGACATCAGCTTTCCGCGCAGCGCTAATTTACGGCGTCCGCGATGAGGCCGAGTAACGCAACAACGGTGTCGGGACGAGCGACGGATTCTTTTCCGGCTCAGTCGGGCCTTCCGCCGGAATATCTTCAGGGCCTTCCGCCGGCGCCGCGGGCTCACCCACCGCGGCGTTACCGTTGCTGGCGTATTTCGCCGTCAAACGTTGTTCCAAAGTCTGATGCTGAGCCGTGGTCTGACTGGTAGTCGAACAAGCGGGGAGCAATGCGAGGCTGAGTAAACAAGCGGCGATTTCGATTTTCATATTCGGTTCGAGTGTCTGGCAGAGTTAATTGGTTCTGCCGATGGATATATAATTACTATAATCCGACGGGAGAGCGCAAGTGTTTTTTTCGCTTCAAACAAAGCGAGCTAAAATCGGGCCTAACTTATCGATTGTCGATCTTGGCCAAAGCTTTCGGTCCGTGGTCAGCGCGGCGGCAAGAGCGGTGTGTTCCGGCCAGTCCGGCGCCGTCGGGATCTTCGGGATAAGATCAACAAGAACTTTCTTGGCGGTTTCGGCATTCGCGACCAGATGACCGAAAACGGTCTGGGCCGAGACCGGTTCCTCTTCCACCTTCCAGCAATCGTAGTCGGTGATCATCGCCATGGTCGCGAGTGCGATCTCCGCTTCGCGCGCCAGTTTTGCCTCTGGTAAATTCGTCATACCGATAACATCGAAACCATTGCGGCGGTTCAACTCGGATTCTGCCCGCGTCGAAAACGCCGGCCCATCCATGTTCACGTATGTCCCGCCATTATGAACGGTAATTCCGAGCGAGGTCGCAGACGCGGCCAGCATGTTGCGCAAGTTTGTGCTGATCGGTTCGCCAAACGAAATGTGCGCCGCGATTCCGTCGCCGAAGAATGTATGGCCGCTGCGCTGACTCGTGCGGTCGTAAAATTGCGATGGCAAAAGCACATCGCGCGGTGCGTATTTTTCCTGGAGGCTGCCGACCGCCGTTACGCAGATGATCCAACGCACATTTAGCGATCTGAGCGCGTAAATGTTGGCCCGGTGATTCAATTCGTGCGGCAAGATGCGATGGCCGCGTCCGTGCCGCGGCAAAAAATAAACCTGACGTTCGCCGAGTTTCCCGCCGATGAGCGCGTCCGAAGGCGGACCGAACGGAGTGTCGATCTTGTGTTCGGTGGCGTCGCGCACTTCATCCACTTGATACAAACCGCTGCCGCCGATGATTCCAATTGCCGGTGCCTCTGTGCTCATTAGGCCGCGATTTAATCGGAAAGATCGACATGTTGGGAAGCGGATAATCTCGCCGTGGCCAAGCGCACGCGGCGGTGTATTCTTTCCGCCCGTCGATGCCGAAATTTTTTATTAAGACTTACGGCTGTCAGATGAACGAGCGCGACTCGGAGCAGGTCGCGCATTCGCTGGTCGAGCGCGGCTATGAACTTGCGGCTAACGAGTTCGACGCGGACGTCGTGCTGCTCAACACCTGCAGCGTGCGCGACATGGCCGACCAGAAGGCGATCGGTAAAATGGGAATGCTCGGACGCGTGGCTAAAGATCGTCCGCATGTCGTGTTCGGCTTTCTCGGTTGCATGGCGCAGGCGCGCGGAGCTGAACTGCTGAAAAATTTGCCGCATGTCGATCTTGTCGTGGGCACGCAGAAGTTTCATCGCGTGGCCGATTATGTGGAGCATGCGCTGGAAAGAAAACGGCACCGTCGCATGGACGATCCTCGTTTTTCCATTGTCGATGTTGCAGAAGAGGTCGGGTCGCAGCAAACAATCCGCGAACAAACACTCGCGCCAAAACAAGCGGCCGCGTTTGTCTCCATCATGCAGGGCTGCAATATGCATTGCACATTTTGCATTGTGCCGCAGACGCGCGGGTCGGAGCGCAGTCGCTCCATTGCGGAAATTGTCGGCGAAGTCCGCCATCTCGTCGCCCGCGGCGTCAAAGAAGTCACGCTGCTCGGGCAAATCGTAAACCTCTACGGCCGCCACGAATTTCCCAAGATCGACAACAAGAGTCCGTTTGTGCAATTGCTCGAGGCCGTTCATGAAATCGACGGGCTCGCACGCCTCCGATTCACTTCGCCGCATCCGATCGGATTTCGCGAGGACTTGATCGCAGCCTTCGCGCGTTTGCCGAAACTGGTCGAGCACGTGCATCTCCCGCTGCAGTCGGGCTCGAATAAAATCCTGAAAGCGATGCACCGCGCGTATACGGCAGAAGTATATGTCGATCTTGTCCGCCGCCTTCGCCTGGCGCGACCCGGCATTGCCCTAACGACTGATATCATCGTCGGATTTCCGGGCGAGACCGATGACGACTACCACCAGACGCGCGAACTGGTCGAGCAGATCGAGTTCGACAACGCCTTTGTCTTTCGTTATTCGCCGCGACGCGAAACACCCGCGGCGGAAATGAGCGAACAAGTTGATGAGGAAATTAAAGAACAACGAAACCGCACCTTGCTTGAAATCGTGGATGCGGCCACGCGCCGCGCGCATGAAAAACTTGTCGGTCAGACGCTGGAAGTTCTTTGCGAGGGCCCGAGTCGGACCAACGCCGCCCGTTTGATGGGACGCACGCGCACGAACAAAATCGTCGTGTTCGAAGGCGATGGTCGATTGACGGGTGAGATGGTCGATCTTCGCATCGAGCGCGCGAACGGATTCAGCTTGTATGGAACGCCGCTCATGCAAACCTGAACGCGCCGCTGATGATCTACCATTTGTCTTTGCATGCCGCCGGATTAATTGCCGGCGCGATTCTCGTCTTGCTGAGCTTGCCCGGTCTCATTCGCCCCGGCGTTTTCCAGAATCTGGCGAAACATTTCCCGCGTTCCCGCGTCGCTGGCATTGTTCTGCTCGCTGTCGATCTTGCATGGAGCTTTTGGTTGCTGGCGACGATGGAGATGGGCGAGTTCGCGCCGTTTCGCCGGCCGCTGCTTATCGTGCTGCCGATCGGTTTCGTTCTCGTGCTCAGATTCGTGGACGAATTTTTGGCCGTGCGCGCGCTCGGCATTCTCTGTTTGGTCGCGGCCGAACCCCTGCTCGACGCCGCCTTCCTTCGTTATGAACACGTGCGGCTGGTCGTGACGGTGTTCGCTTACCTTCTCATCGTCGTGGGACTGTTCTGGGTGACGATGCCGTATTTGCTGCGCGAGCAGATCGATTGGAGCACGCGCAATCATTTCCGCTGGCGCTCGCTGCACGGTTTCGTTCTGCTTTACGGAGCCGCACTTCTGGTTCTCGCCGTCGCGGTCTATTGAATCGGATTCTCGTTATCCGCGGCGGCGCCATTGGCGATTTCATTCTGACACTGCCGGCGATGAAAGCGCTGCGCGACGCGCATCCGAACACGCGCATCGAGATTCTCGGCTACACGCACATTGCGGCCCTCGCCGAAAAACGGTTTTACGCGGAGGCAGTTCGCTCAATTGAGTACGGTGCGCTCTCCAGTTTCTTCGCCCGGAATCCAGAACTGCCGGCCGAATTGCGCGAATACTTTGGCAGCTTCGATTTGATCCTGAGCTATCTCTACGATCCGGATCAAATCTTCGAAAACAATTTACGCCAATGCGGCGCGCGGAGAATTTTGGCAGGGCCCGCTAAGATCGACAATCACGCGCACGCTACACGACAACTCGCTCGGCCGATTACGGAATTGGGAATCCCCGTCTCGGATTTTGCCGCGAAGATTTATCCTTCGCCGCAAGATCGACAATTCGCAGACGAATTTCTGAGAGATTGTCCGCATCCGATCATCGCGATTCATCCCGGCAGCGGGAGTGAAAAGAAAAATTGGCCGCTGGAAAATTGGATCGCACTTGGCCACTCGCTGCCGGGCTCACTCATCGTTGTCTCGGGCGAAGCCGACGAAGAGCGCATCGCAAAGTTAAAATGCGAATGGAAAGATCGACATGTTCGTTTCGCGGAGAATCTGGCGCTTCCGAAACTTGGCGCTCTGTTGGAAAGGACCGTTTTCCTCGGACACGATAGCGGCATCTCGCACCTGGCGGCGGCGGCTGGCGCCAGATGCGTTTTGCTTTTCGGACCGACTGACCCCGAAGTTTGGGCGCCGCTGAGCGAGAACGTGCAGATCATTCGCGCCGCTTCCGGCCGAATGGAAGATGTCGATCTTGCGACAGTCGCTCAAGCGCTGATGCGCATTGGCATCAGCACGTAAAGAAAGGGCGTTTGAATTTTCAAAACGCCGGGGCTCATCTCGTCGATGAGATCGAGAAAGACTTCGTCTTCGGTCAAATTGCGCAACGGCGCCATGAAAAATTCCGGATTAAACGCAATCGAAAATTCGCGGCCTTTGTAAACGACAGGAAGCGATTCTTTCGCTTCGCCCACTTCCGGGGTGTTCGCGGTGATCTCGATGTTGTTCTTGGTGAAGTTGAGCTTGATCGAGTTTGATTTGTCGCTGGCCAGAAGCGAAACGCGGCGCAGCGAATTCAAAAGCGTCTCGCGCTCGAGCGTGATGCGCTCTTTGGCTTCCGACGGGATGACCTGTTTGTAGTTCGGATAATTTCCTTCGATCAATTTCGAAACGAGCAGCGTCTTGTTCAAATCGAACGCGATCTGTCCGCTGCCCACGCTCACTTTGACTTCGCCGTCGTCGGTCAGGAGACGTTGCAACTCCGTCACCGCTTTTGTCGGAACAATAATGTCGGCCTCGTGGCTGCGGGGAAACTCCAGCTCGATGTCGAGCATGGCCAGCCGGCGGCCATCCGTCGCGACGAGCGTGAGTTTGTTTTCCTTGAAGCTGAAGAGGACGCCATTGAGAACATAACGCGTCTCGTCTGTCGAGATGGCGTAGGAGGTTTTGCGCAAACCATCGCGCAAATCTTTCTGGCGAATGGTGACGACCTTGGCGTTTTCAAATTTCGGCAGCGGCGGAAATTCTTCCTCCGGCAATCCCAGAATCTTGAAAAAACTTTGGCCGCTGCGAATGGAGGCGGCATTCTTGTTGTCGATGTCGATCTGGATGTCGCTGGAAGGAAGCTCGCGCACGATGTTGAAAAGCCGACGCGCCGGCAAAGTGGTGGCGCCATCTTTTTCCACCTGCGCTTCGAAACTTCCACGCACGCCCACGTCGAGATCAGTGGTGGTGAGATGAACTTCGTTGCCGTTGGCCTGCATGAGCACGTTCGACAAAATCGGCAGCGTCGTGCGCGTGCTGACGACGTTCTGGACTTGTTGCAAACCTTCGAGCAGTTTTTCTTTCGTTACGCTAAATTTCATGAGAGCTGCGTCTAAGATGTAAGGCTTCCGTTTTTGTTCGGCAACCGCAAACTCTCGCGCGCTAAGATCGACAAGTACACTCAGCGCTTCAGCGAGCTGTCGATAAACGAAATCGTTTGGCGAATGCTGTCCTGCTCTTTCATTCGCCTCTTCACTAATTTGCACGCGTGCAAGACCGTGCCGTGATCACGTCCGCCAAACGCATCGCCGATTTCATTGAGCGACGCTTTGGTCAATTCGCGTGCGAGATACATCGCCACTTGGCGCGGGAACGCGATCGTCGCCGGTCGCCGCTTGCTCGTCATATCGGCGAGGCGGATGTCGAAATGTTCCGCCACGCGCCGCTGAATTTGCTCGATCGTGATCAAGTTGCGCGCTTCTTCCTGCAAAATGTCTTTGAGCAAATGCTCGACCACTTCCTGCGTCAGTTCCTTCCCGCTCAACGACGCAAACGACGCCACGCGCATGAGCGCGCCCTCGAGCCGGCGCACATTCGTGCGGATGCGATTGGCCAGAAAATCGAAAACTTCGTCGCGCAATGTGATCTGCAATGTCCGCGCTTTCTTTCGCAGAATGGCAAGCCGCGTCTCGATGTCGGGCGGTTGCAGTTCGGCCGTTAGGCCCCATTCGAATCGCGACACGAGCCGGTGTTCGAGATTGGAAATCTCCGATGCCGGCCGATCGCTCGAGAGCACGATCTGTTTATGTCCGTCGAAAAGCGTATTGAAGGTGTGAAAGAATTCTTCCTGCGAACGTTCTTTGCCGCCGAGAAATTGAATGTCGTCGATCAAAAGCAAATCGGCCTGGCGATAACGCTTCCGAAATTTCACCAGATTGCTGTGTTGAATCGCGTCGATGAACTCGTTGATGAAAAGTTCGCTCGATAAATACATCACCTTCGACGTTTTCTTTTTCGCGCAAACGTATTGGCCGATCGCCTGCATCAAATGCGTCTTGCCCAGACCGACGCCGCCGTAAATGAAGAGCGGGTTGTAGGTGCGCACCGGTGATTGCGCGACGGCGAGACTGGCGGCATGCGCGATTTCGTTGTTCGGGCCGACGACGAACGATTCAAAAGTATTGCGCGGATTCAATCCGGCGGCATTGCGCGGCGCTTTGCCATCGCTACTCGACGCGGCCGGCGGTTCTTCGATGACTTCGAGCAGTTCGATCCCGTCCGTCGCGGCGCCGGCCGGGCCCACGAAATTAATTTGCCGCGTTTGACCGAGCGCTTTGACGACCGCGCTCTGCAAAGCCGTCATGTGATTACTCTCGATCCAAAATTGGTAGATGTTGTTCGGGACGCGAAAGGTGAGTGATTCTTCCGTCGCTTCGACCAGCTCGAGCGATGAAAACCAACGCTTAAAAGTATCCGCGCTGACCTGTGGCTTAAGTGCAGCCGACAGTTTCTGCCAGAGTTGAGTACATTGCGCGTCCATGGCCACTTGTTAACAGCGTTACACAATTGCCACAAAGGGCGCCGGCGATGGTAAATGCTTCCTAACGCGCCTGCCTGTACTTCCGAGTTGCGCTAGCGAAACGCGGGGAAAAATCCGAGACGTGCTGGGGAAACGCGAGAAATACGAGGGAGAATCGTTGTTCATGATGGCACATCTCTCGCGCTCGGCGCTAAGATCGACATCGTGATTCAGGGAAAGTTGCGAAAAGGGCAGGGAGTCAATCATTCTCGGGGTTTATAATCTCTTCGTACTGTTCACACGTTATTAACATCGCTCCCTTGTTCGCCCTGCAGCGGGCTTGAGATTAGAAACCGTTCACAACATCGACAAGAAAAAACCGGAACTTTTATTTTTCGTGTCGCTCAAAAAAATCTTGACGCAAAATCGCAAAACATCTTGTCCGAAAAACAAAAAAATTTCACCAAGCGTACGCAAAGTTGACCCGACGCATGCGCTCGCGCATTTTTGTTCTCTGCCATCTCTCTTGATGTTGTTTGTTCGTTAATCATGCGGCTTTTCCTTGCTACGCTCGGTCTTTTTTTCGTCATCGCCTCGAGCGCGCACGCCGCCGATGAATTGCTGCCGCCTTTTGGCTTTCGCTGGAACGATCCCACCTCACGCGTCGAGAACGTACTCAAAGGCGCGAAGGCGCGGATTCTCTCCCGCGAGCAAAAAGAGAACCGCGAAGTCTGGACCGTAGAAGGTTTAGTCCATCCCGGATTAAAGCGAACGCTCTTCACTTTCAAAGGCGGCTCGCTCTTCGGCGTGGAGCTGCAATACGAATATCAGGACCGCACCATCGAATGGTACAACGCGCGCATGGGCGACATTCGGCGCTACTTCGATGCCAAATTCGGCACCGGCAAATTAGTTTCGCGTTCGCGCGATAGCGGCGAGACCGACGTCATCCAAACACTCGTCGGTTATCAATGGATGGTCGGCACCACCATGCTCGAGCTCTTTTATTTTTCGGCCGAGCGCGGCCAGCAATCTTACCGCACCATCAGCGTCGATTACAAAGCGCTCTGACCGACTGTTGCATGTCGATCTTGCAGTCGCGTGCGCAAACCGCGTTGCGTATCCTTCTGCATTCGCTTCAATCGCCCGGACAAGGTCACCTTCGTCGCCGAATTCATCCGGTCGATAAACAGGATCCCGTTGAGATGATCCACTTCGTGTTGAATCGCGCGCGCGAGTAGCCCGCTCGCTTCGAACTCAATCGTTTCACCTTCGAGATTTTGTGCGCGCACGGAAATTGAAGTCGCTCGCGCGATGTCGCCCGTGACATCCGGAAAACTCAAACAGCCTTCACTCCCCGTTTCCGTCGCGCTGCTCAATTTGATTTCGGGATTGATCAACACCAGCGGCATCGCCGTCGCAAGATCGACATCTGCACCTCCGCGCTTCATCCCGCTCGGCCGCTCTTCCGCTTTCGAAATATCAATCACCGTCAGCTGCAAAGCTTCGCCGATTTGTTGCGCCGCCAGACCGACACCGTTCGCTGCGTGCATCGTCTCGAGCATGTTCGCCGCCAATTCGCGAATGCGATTGTCGATCTTGTCGACGCGCTCGCCCTTCGCCCGCAAAATCGGGTCGCCGTATTGCAAGATCGACAACATCATTTGTCCGGCTGCGTAAACGCCGGCAGATTTTTCACGCCGGCAAGTTTGAGCGCGTCCATCACTTTAATGATCGTGCCGAACGTTGCCTTCTTGTCGGCCTGCAACGCGAGCGAAGATTTCCGCGTCGGCGGCAGCTCGCTCACGGCCTTCTCGAGCTCTTCCACCGGAATCACCCGCCCATCGAGTTTCACTTCGTCCTCGCCACTCACGCTCACGATCGCGTGTTCCATTTCCGCGGGCGCACTCGTCGCCGTTTTAGAATCCGGAAGATTAATCTGAACCTCAGGTTGATCCTTTTTGAATGTGGTCGAGACGACGAAAAAGATGAGCAGGATCGTCAGGATATCCACGAGC
Source organism: Chthoniobacterales bacterium (assembly GCA_038229295.1). Classification (GTDB taxonomy): domain Bacteria; phylum Verrucomicrobiota; class Verrucomicrobiia; order Chthoniobacterales; family UBA10450; genus JAJPGZ01. Next base: position 37,926 of record JBBROO010000008.1, read on the forward strand.
GACACGATGATGATCGACGGTGCGCGGCGCTTCTTGGGGGCGAACTTCATGGCGCGATGTCGATCTTGCTCACGCCACCGGCGCCCGCGCCGCCGGTGTCACCGTTCGCGGCGGCGGTGTCTCACCCGCGACGCGGCCGTAATAACATTTCGAGAGCAAATCGGTCACGAGCGATTCCATTTCCACCGCCATCACTTCCACTTTCTTCGAGAAATAAACGAACGCGATCAAGCTCGGTACTGCGATGCCGAGACCGAAGATCGTCGTGCTCAACGCCTCCGAAATTCCGAGAGCGATCCGTTTCGCATCGGCCGAACCCGCGCTCAATCCCAAACTGGCGAAAACATGAATCAATCCCGAAACCGTCCCGATCAATCCAATCAGCGGCGCGATACCGACCACGACTTCGAGCACAACCAGCCCGCGTTCCAGTCGCACCATTTCATAACGCGCGCGCGCCTGCACCGCTTCCACATTGTCCGCCCGCGGCCAGCGCAAATGTTGCAACGCCACCCTAACGAGTCGCGCAAGCGATGACGGATCGTGATGCACAATGCGCGCGAGACGCTCCGCACTTCCGCCCGGCGCTAATCTCTCCATTTCACTCTCGATCGTCACCGGCAGCACATGTTTCTCGCGCAGCGCGAAGATGCGCAAAATAATCGTCGTCACGGCAACGATCGAGCACGCCAGCAGCGGCCACATAAAGAGCCCGCCTTTCGTAAAAAATCCGGTCACGCTCTGCAACGCCTCCGGCATTTGCGCTAAGATCGACATCGTCATCAGTTCGGATAGATGATGAAGTTCATTCCTTCAATTTCCAATCCTTCCGGCGGCAAAGTATTGGCGAGATCTTCGGGAATCGGCGGAAACTGCGCTTCCATGACCGCTTGCAAACAAATATTGGCGAACGTCTCATTGGAAGTGTTTTCCGTAATCTTGAGCTTCTGCACATGCCCGTCGCGGTCGATAAAAAAATGCACCTGCAACGTCCCGACGTTCGCCATCTCCCGCCGCTTTTCCATATACGCATACCAGCGCGACCCGATCGCATCCTTCAATATTTTTTCGTAACGCCCGAGCGGCGTGCCGAGCGCGTTGACCGACGAAATACCTCGCGTGCTGATGTTACCCGAGATGCGCGTTTGTTCTTTCAGTGGGCGATACTTTGATTGAATCTGCGCAGGCGTCGGCGCCACCGTCGGCTGAATCGTCGGCGCCGGCGTGTTCGTTAACATCGCGAATTGCTGAGCCTCGGTCGTAGGTGTTGATGTCGGTTGCGGCGTAGCGGAAGGCTTCGGCGTTTCTTGCGGCGCCGCGCTCGGCTGCGGCTGCACGCCCTCGTTAGGCAACGAATAATTGTGATTCTCCAAATCCACCGTCGGTCGATCCTTGCCTTGCTGCGATGGTAAAGGCGCATTGCCCGTCGCCGGTTGTTGACTCGCCGCAATCGAATTCGCATTCGACTCAAACGTTTTCTCTTTCGGCGCCTCCGCCGATTTCTTCGACTCGTCCGTTTCCATGAACATCGAATTCTTCTTCGTCGCGTCTGGCGCCGTCGGCGGAAGATCGACAATCGTCATCTCCATCGGCTTGTCTTCGTCTACTTGAATCGGCGCGGAGAAAACGCCGCTGAACGTCGCGATGAAGCAACCGACGACCAGATGAATCGCCAGCGCCGCCAAAAGCGCCCACAGAACTTTGCGCGCTTCATCTTTTCGATCCGCCGCATCGTCGGCCGAATGGCCCATGATAAATTCCGACGTAATCATTGCGATCTGGTGCTGGCGGACACTATCTCAGCTTGTTCCGTTTCGCCATGCGCGCGTGATGAAACAAATATTGCTGCGCATAGCCGCCATGCTCGCCGAAGTACGTCGCCGCGAAATCGCGTAAATCTCCAGTGGTCACCTTCCGTTTCCGCGCAAAATATTTTTCCCTCAACACGCGTTCGATCCAGACATCAATCGGAAATGCGCGCAGCCGCTCGTAAGCAAAGAGCATCACGCAATTAGCCACCTTCGCACCCACGCCCGGCAACGCGCAGAGCCTTTCTCGAAGATCGACATCGGATAAGATCGACATCGCGCTAAGATCGACATCTCCATTTGCGACCAGTCGCGCCGTCGCTAAAAGATTCTTCGCCCGATATCCGAGTGCGCATTCGCGCAATTCCTTCTCCGAGCTTTCGGCCAGTCGCTGGGCCGGCGGAAATGTGTACATAATATGATTGTCGATCTTGCGCGCGTCACCAAAGCGCTCGCGCAATGACCGCGAGATTTGCCGAATGTGCGCAACTTGTTTCATCGACGAACAAATGAACGTCGCGAGACATTCCCACTTCGGTTGCCGAATGATGCGCAGCCCGCGACAAAAGTTTTTCGCCGAATCCATCGCCTCATCCCGTGGAAACGATGCGCAAATCCGCGCGAGCGGATGATCGAGCGCGAAATAGTTTCGAATGACTTTTCCAGATTCGCCCGCGAATCGCACTGAATCGCCATGCTGCTCCACATAAACGGCGCGGTCTCCGATCGCCCCGCAAAATCCATTGTCGATCTTCTCCCAATGAAACACCTGCCCGGACCCGAGTGTCTTCTCCAAATCGAAATCCGGCGCGCGGATTTGTTTCGTCATTCGACAATCTTCATTCGTCATTGATAAGTAAGATCGACATGGACGCCCGGCTCGCAATCGATAGCTCCGTCCTGCTTCTTTATTTCTTCGTCATCATCTTCATCGGCCTGCGCATGGGCCGGAAGGAAGATAATTTGGAAGATTTCGCGCTCGGCGGCCGGCGCATTCCGTGGTGGGCCGTGCTCGCGTCACTCGTCGCCGCCGAAACGAGCGCGGGCACATTTTTCGGAACGCCTGGCGAAGGCTTTGCATTGCGCAATTACACCTACTTGCAGCTCGCGTTCGGCACCATCATTGGCCGCATTCTTGTTAGCTACATTTTCATCAAGCCGTACTACGACTACAAAGTTTTCTCGATCTACGAATACCTCACTGCGCGTTTCGGCGTCGCGAGTAAGAACGCGGCGTCGGCAGTTTTCATGATCACACGTCTGCTCGCGTCCGGCGCGCGTTTGTATGTCGCAGCCATCGCGCTCGCGCTCGCTTACGAAATGATCAGCGGGACGCGGCCTAACCAAACCCAAACGCTTTGGATTTATATCGGCGCCACCGTCGTCATCGTCATGCTCACGGCCGTTTACACGACGCTCGGTGGAATCAAAGCCGTCATCTGGACTGATTTGATTCAAGCTTCGATCATGATCGGCAGCGCATTGATCGCGCTCGGTTTGCTTTACTCCGCCATTCCTGGCGGCTGGCACGAAATCGTAGAACGTCACGGCGCGTTTAAGGCCTCGGATCTCATCGCGACCGGTCTCGATCCCGCGCGACACGGTTGGGATCAGATCAAGGGAATGTTCGAAACGGAGTACACCATTTTTGCCGGCTTGATTGGATCGGTGTTCATCACCATGGGCACGCATGGCACCGACCAGGACATGGTGCAGCGAATGTTGACCGCGCGCGATATTCGCCGGAGTCGCCGCTCACTGATTCTCTCCGGGCTCGCCGACATTCCGATCGCGTTCACGTTTCTCAGCATCGGCCTGTTGCTCTGGGTTTATTATCAAGCGCATCCCGATCCGACGTTATCGAAAACGCCTAACGAAACCTTCTGCCATTTTATTCTCTACCAAATGCCCACCGGGCTGCGCGGATTACTCATCGCCGGAATTTTCGCCACCGCCATGGGTTCGCTCAGCACCGCGCTGAACGCGCTCGCTACCAGTTTCACGCGCGATTGGTATCAGCCCTACATCAATCCGGCCGCGACCGAGGAACAAAGTCTCCGCGCGGTGCGCTGGGCCACGGTCTGGTTCTCGGTGCTCATGATCATCGTGGCCTCGACCACAGCGTATCTCGTCATCGTGTATCCAAAGGTCCGCATCATCCCGATCGTCCTCGGCATTTTCGGCTACACCTACGGCTCGCTCCTCGGCGTTTTCTTTTGCGGAATGCTCACGAAAATGCGCGGCAACGATCGCGGCAACATCATCGCCATGGTGACCGGCTTCATCGTCGTGTCGATCTTGAGCGGATTGCCGAACAACATCGCCGGAATCTTCGGCACAAAATTCTACGAACAGCCGACGTGGCTGCCGGTGATGGAATTCCCGTGGTGGATTTGTTTCGGAACCATCGTCACGTTTTTCGTCGCGATTGGTTTCCGGACGACGCGCGAGCATCTCCCCCCACCAGCTTAAGGTCTGACCGCTCTCCACTGCTCCGTCAGTCCGCGCTCGGCAATTTCCTTTTCGAGCAATGCAAGATCGACATCCGTTGCCGCCAGCATGCCGCGAATATCGCGCACATGTTTTTCGCTCCCGCCTTCGCGATAGAATTCGAGTTTATGCACGATGACGTACTCAGGAGGCGCGAGCCATACCGGAATGTCGCCAACGGCCAACGCCCTGCGATTCGCAAAAGCCCATCGTTCGAAGGCATTTCCCGTCGCGATGTAAACGTCAGCTTTATAGATCGTGTGTTGGTGGATCAGATTGAAATGTCCATGGTCAGGTCGAGCTGATTCCGACTGAATGACATCCGCCGGAGGACAATAAAAGTGCGCTTCTGGAAATGCCGATGAAAACTGCGCGGCATCATGTTCTTTTACTACCGCAACAACATCGACATCGAGAGTGCTGCGCCGTTCTCCGTACGCGCTCGCTGCGATTGACCCGACCGTCATCCACGGGACGCCGAGCGCGTTCAAGCCCGGAGCGAAAATTGCCAGTGGATTATCTTCCGGCATTGCGAATTTCTTCACGCAATGCATCCGCCACTTGATTGTCAGACCAATCAGGATGCTCGGTCCGAATCACCGCCGCACGCAACCCACGCACACTTTCAATTCCGGCCAAAGCAAGATCGAGCCGTCGCTGCAGTGACATTTTGCGGAGCGCTTTGACCTGCTCGGGATGAAGACCGCCTTCGACGAACATGATTGAATTTAGCCGCTCTTCTTTTCTGACGCGAGTTTGATTCCCAAATCGCGCAACTGGCGTGGATCGACATCGGCGGGTGATTGCGACATCAAATCCATCCCGCGATTATTTTTCGGGAACGCCATCACATCGCGGATCGATTCTTCGCCGCAGACCAGCATGACCAGGCGATCGAGACCGAGCGCAATGCCGCCGTGCGGCGGCGCGCCCAGTTTAAAGGCGCGAAGCAAATGGCCGAACATCGATTGTCGATCTTCCGCGCTGATCCCGAGGGCTTCGAACATCTTCTCCTGTAATTCCGGTTCGAAGATTCGCATGCTGCCGCCGCCGATCTCGACGCCGTTCAAGACAACGTCGTAAGCTTCCGCGCGAATCTCGCCGAACTTTTTCGCTTCAAGCAGCGCCATGTCTTCCGCTTTCGGCCGCGTGAACGGATGATGCACCGCGTTCCATTTGTTTTCCTCCGCGCTGAATTGGAGCAATGGAAAATCGGTCACCCAAAGAAAATCCAACTGCGCAAGATCGACAATCAATTTTTGCATCTCGGCGATGCGTAATCGAATTCGGCCGAGCACTTCACAGGCGATGTCCCATTTGTCCGCCGCGAACAAAATCAAATCGCCTTCTTCGATCTCTAACTTCGTTTGCAACGCCGCCTTCTCTGCGTCGCTGAAAAATTTCACGATCGGCGATTTCCATTCCCCGCCCTCGATCTTGATGAACGCGAGTCCTTTCGCGCCAAAGTTTTTTGCGATCTCCGTTAGCTCGTCGGTCTGACCAATCGTTAGCAGCGCAAACTTCTTCGCGTTGATCGCCTTCACCACGCCGCCGGAATCGAGTGCTCCGCGGAAAACTTTGAAGCTACTGGCGCGAAACTCTTCGCTCAGATCGACAAGTTCCATTCCGAAACGTCGGTCGGGTTTGTCGCTGCCGAATCGACTGATTGCTTCCCGATACGTTAGCCGTTCGAACGGCGTCTTGATGTCGATCTTGCGCGACGCTTTGAAGATGGCCGCGAGCATTCCTTCAGTCAGCGTGTAGATGTCCTCCGGCTCGACGAACGACGCTTCGATGTCGATCTGGGTGAATTCCGGTTGCCGATCGGCGCGCAAATCTTCATCGCGAAAACATTTCGCGATCTGAAAATATTTTTCGACACCGCCGACCATGAGCAGCTGCTTGTATTGCTGCGGCGCCTGCGGCAGCGCGTAAAATTTTCCCGGCGTCAATCGGCTCGGCACCAAAAAATCCCGCGCGCCTTCCGGCGTGCTCTTCGAAAGAATCGGCGTCTCGACCTCGATGAATCCCTGGCTATCGAGAAAATCGCGCGTCGCTTTGGTAACTTGATGTCGCAGCCGCAGATTGCGCGCGAGTCGCGGTCGGCGCAGATCGAAATAGCGATAGGTCAGCCGGAGATCTTCGTTGTGAATGTCGGCGTCAATCGCGAACGGCAAATCGTCCGCGCGATTGAGCACGTGCAATTCCGTTGGCACAACTTCGATATCGCCGGTTGCCAATTTCGGATTTTCCGTTCCGGGCACACGCGGCGCGACTTTTCCTGAAATCTGAATCACATCTTCGCTGCGCAAATGATGAGACTGCTTCGCGAGATCGGCATTTTCCTCCGGTCGGAAGACAACTTGCGTGAGACCTTCGCGATCACGCAGATCGATGAAAATCACCCCGCCGTGATCACGCGATCCGTGCACCCATCCGGCCAGCGTCGCCTGCTTGCCGATGTCGATCTTGCGAAGTGAATTGCAATCGTGCGTGCGGTACATGCGACTCAATAATTGGCCAATCTAAATAATTCACCTATTTGGGCGATCAACTCATCGTGGGGAACCAAACTCTCCCCGCGTGTGGCCATATCTTTCACTTTCACCTGCGGCCATTCGTCGCCGTAAAGAATGGCGAGAGTCGCGCCCAAATCTTCGGCGGTTTGAAATTGTTTGCCGACTTTGGCGGCGGCGAATGGGTAATCAACGCGATAACCTTTTTCTCGAAGCTGCTGGATTTGCGCGAGCGCATCGGCGCGGCGTTCTTCCTTCGCGATGACGATGTAGATGTCGATCTTGCGTTCATCGCGCGCGGCCCTCTCCATTTGCTCGCGCGCTTGCTCGCGGTCGCGAATCAGTTCGCCGAGAACGACGTCGCCCATGGCGAAACCGAGTGCGGTCAACGAAACGGCGCCGTCGCTCAGTTGCCCGATTAAATTGTTGTAGCGTCCGCCGCCGGCGATGGCGCGCAGTTTCCCGGCGCGGTCAAAAACTTCGAACACCGTGCCGGTGTAGTAGGCGAGACCGCGCACGATGCGCACATCGATGTCGACATATTGGGCGAGATCGCGCGCGCCCAGACCATCGACCAGCCGGTCGAGTTTTTCGCTGCGACCGCCTTCCTGCAAGATCGACATCACCGGGTCGGCCAGTTCGCCCAGCTTCTCCGCCGTTTTCTCGCGCGGTTCGCGCTCAGATTTATCGATCGTCTGCAAGACTTCGTCCCAACGTTCGCTCGGCAATTTTTGTTTCTGCAAAAAATCGGTCCAGAATTCGCGGTCGCTGATTCGGACAACGAAATCCTTCTCCGTAAATCCAAACCCGCGCAGGATATCGATGCAGAGCGCGATCAGTTCGACATCGGCCGCGAAATCGCTTTCGCCGATGATGTCGCAGTTGAGCTGGTAATGCTCGCGCAAACGTCCGCGCTGTTGTTTCTCGTAGCGAAAGAATTGCCCAATGGAAAACCACTTCAGCGGTTTTTTGAATTCGCGGTCGTGCGCGGCGACGACGCGCGCGAGGGTCGGCGTTAATTCCGGACGCAGCGCGACTTCGCGTTCGCCCTTGTCGGTGAAGTTAAAAAGCTGGCCGATGATTTCGTGACCGCTCTTTTTTCGGTAAAGCTCGGTCGATTCCAGGATCGGCCCGTCCCATTCGACGAATCCGTAGCGGCGCGCGATCTCCCGCCATTGGGCGAAGATGTAATTTCGTGCGGCGCAATCGTTCGGCAAAAAATCGCGGAACCCGGGCAATGTTTGCATTGCGCTCATAAAATGATGCGACCGCGCGATGTCGATCTTACGAAACAAGAGTGGAGATGAATAAACTCCCGCTGGAACGAGTCGGATACAGTCACGACGGAGAGCATCCGTTTAACCAAAGCAAAGGACAAATATGAAACACACCAGATTAATGAAAATATTGGCCGCGGGTGCGGCAGGCGCGGTCGCATTGAGCACAGCTTTCGCGCAAACTGAAGCCACTACAACCACAACCAGCGCGGGTCTCGGCGGCGTGAGTGAGAGCACCACGACCACTTCGACTCTCAACGGCACGGGGACTATCTCGGCCTACACGCCGGGTTCGGATTACATCCAGTTCCGTAGCGAAACGAGCACGGCGCCGGTGAAATATTATTACACCAAGAAGACCGTGTTGGTCGACCCAACAGGCCGCCAGGTGGAATGGACCGCGCTCAAGCCAGACATGCCGGTGACTTACACCTACGTCAAAGAAGGCGATCGCATGGTCGTGAGCAAAGTGACGTTGGCCAAGCCGATCGTGACCGAAAAGGAAACGACGACGACAACGACGACGACCCGGCCGTAAGGCTTTGTCGAACTAGTTAGGCAAAATTCAAGGCGCCCGCGGTGAAAACTGCGGGCGCTTTTTTTGCGGCTTAATCCTCGTAACCGCGCGGAAATTTCTGGTGCCATTTCCAGGCGCTTTCCAGAATCGCGTCGAGCGATTCGAACTTTGGTTGCCAGCCAAGTTCGCTTTTTATTTTCTCCGATGCCGCGACTAGCCGCGGCGGATCGCCTGGACGGCGCGGCTTTTCCACGATGTCGATCTTGCACCCAGTCACTTTGCGAGCTGCGTCGATCACTTCTCGGACGCTCGAGCCGCCGCCGGTGCCGAGATTGTAGAATTCACTTTTTGGCGAATCGAGAGCGAGCATGTGCGCACGCGCAAGATCGACAATGTGGATGTAATCGCGAATGCAGGTGCCATCGGGCGTGCCGTAATCGGTCCCGTAAATTTCGACGTGCGATTTTTCTCCGAGCGCGACCTTGAGCACGTTCGGGATGAGATGCGTCTCGACGCGATGATGTTCTCCGAATTTTTCGGATGCGCCCGCGGCGTTGAAATAACGCAACGCGACAAATCGCAGCTCGTGAATGTCGCCGTACCACCGCGAAACTTTTTCGAACGCGAGTTTTGATTCGCCGTAGGGATTGATGGGGCGATGCGGCAAACTTTCGTCGATGGGCGAGCGCTCGGGTGTGCCGAAAATCGCGCACGTCGATGAAAAGACGAAACGCTTCACCTTCGCCGCGATCATGGCGTCTAGAAGATTGATTCCGTTCGCGACGTTGTTGCGAAAATATTTCGACGGGTCGCGCATCGATTCGGAAACGAGTGCGCTGGCCGCAAAATGCATGACCGCATCCGGCCGATGTGTGGACAAGATCGACATCGTTCCTTGTCGATCTTGCAGATCGCCCTCCAGAAATCGCGCGCGGCCGTCGATCGCCGCGCGATGGCCTTCGCTCAGATTATCGAGGATCGCGACTTCGTGGCCTTCATCGAGCAGAAGCTCCGCGCAGATGCTGCCGATGTAGCCCGCGCCGCCGACCACCAAAATTTTCATCGCCGCCAACGTCGCCGGGTCTGGCGCTTAATCAATCCAAAGCCGGCCGCGTCGAACCCTTCTTCTCCAGTCCCGCGATCATGCGTCGCGCAGTCGAATGTTTTTTGCGCGGATTCAAAACCTTGAGGCTTTGCTCGTTCGAACCCCATTGCAAAATGTCGATGTCGACATAACGCACGCCCCAACGTTTCATTTCGAGCCGGCTCGGTTTGTAGAGATCGATCGTGTTCGTGCCGACCAACGCCGTCCCGTAATCGTCGATCACATATTCCTGGTTCGTGTCGACAACGCGAAAGCGCGTCCCGAGCGGAAAGCGCGACCAATCCGCCGCTGCGCTCATGACGTGGCGGCCGGAAAGATATTCGCCGATGGCGTTACGCGGCCCGCCGCCTTTTTCAGCGCGAGCGTATGCGGTCGTTCGGACACGATGCATGCGATGGACATTAGTGGATGAAATCAGAGGCGACGGTTGTTGTTCGGCGCAACTCGCGAGTAAACATCCAGTCGCGATAACAACGGCAAGTTTTGTCGGGAACATCGCCGGCTCAATAACATTGCAGCGCGCAGTGGCAAGCGATACTTTCCCGCGCGATTGTCGATCTTGTCCATGCGCGCGCTGTCAACGAGTCAGGTTTTTGTCGCCGAAAATGTTGTGCTCGATGGCCGGCTCGCGCTTTTTCATGAGCGCGAACGCTGGCTTGCGATTGCTGATCTCCATTTTGGTTACGAGCTCAGTCAACGGGCCGCCGGAAATCTTGTCCCGCTTTGGGGAATGCAAAGCATCGAATCGCGCTTGCAGGAATTGTTGCGCGATTACGATCCGGCGCGGCTGGTCTTGTTAGGCGATCTCGTGCACGACCGAGCCGGCGCTCGCGATCTCGCCACGCTCGTTCGGAAGCTGCGCGCATCGCGCGAAGTTCTTCTCATCGCCGGCAATCACGATCGCGGACTTCAAGATGTCGATCTTGTCGAGTCGTGGCAAAGCGACGGGTTTTACTTTCATCACGGTCATTGCGCGCTCGAATCCGCCGACGGCATTCAGATCATCGGCCACCATCATCCCGCCGGTGTCGTCCGCGACGGCGCGGGATTGCGTTTGAAACTGCCGGCCTTTGTTCAACAAAAAAAATGTTGGATCATGCCTGCGTTTTCTCCGTGGGCAGCCGGAGCCGAATGGCCGCGCGACGAAGAAGGCCGCATCTGGCTTTGTTCGCCCGAACGGGTTCTCCAAACGTAAGGTGGATCGCGACCTCCGGGCGCGATGACACAATTTTGGCGGCTGCGCCGCCCTTGCTTATCAACGCGCTCGGAGATCGCGTTCCACCTAGAGTTCGCTTGTGCAATGCGGGCAGCGCGTCGCTTTCACCGGAATGGTCATTGCGCAAGCCGGGCAATCTTTCGACACCGGCGCGGTGTTTGGCTTCGGACGTTTCAGATTGTTGAAGAGGCGCACGACCAGGAAGATCGAGAACGAGACGATAATGAAATTCACGAAGAGCGTGATGAACGCGCCGTAATTCCAAGTGATGGCACCGGCCTTGAGCGCGTCGGTTGTGTTTGTAAAGACAGTCGCGCCATCCTTTCCCGCCTTCAGCACGATGAACTTGTTCGAAAAATCGAGACCGCCCGTGAGCACACTGATCGGCGGCATGATGAGGTCCTTGACTAACGACCCCACGATTCCGGTAAACGCAACGCCGATGACGAGGCCGACGGCGAGATCGAACGCGTTTCCCTTAACCGCGAACTCTTTGAATTCTTTCCACATGGCGCCGGTCTAGTCACCAACGACGATGTTGACAAGCTTTTTGGGCACGACCACCACTTTGCGAATTGTTTTGCCGGCAATCAATTCCTTGATCTTCGGATTCGCCAACGCCGCCGCTTTGACTTCGGCTTCGCTCGCTAAGATCGACATCGTCATTCGGTCGCGCACTTTGCCATTCACCTGCACAGCCATTTCGACTTCGTCCTCGACCAAGAATTTCTCATCGTGATCCGGCCAGCGCTGCTCCGTGACGTCGCCGCGCGATTTCAATTTTTCCCAGAGCTCCGCCGAAAGATGCGGCGCAAACGGATTGAGCAGAATCAAAAACGTCCGCATCGCTGCCAGCGGAACGGTTTTGGTTTCGCCCCGCGGAATGAACGCGTTCACGAAAATCATCATCTGCGAAATGGCGGTGTTAAACGAAAGCGTCTCGATGTCGTCCGTGACTTTCTTGATGGTCGCATGCACGATCTTCTGTTGCGCCTTCGTAAAATCGACATCTTGCACCGCGGGCGACAATTCCCATTCGCCCGCCTGATTGTCGGTCATGATTAATCGCCACACCCGCGCGAGAAATCGCGAAACGCCTTCGACGCCGCGCATACTCCACGGTTTCATCTGCTCGAGCGGCCCCATGAACATTTCGTAAAGACGAAACGCGTCCGCGCCGTATTGCGCGATGACGTCATCGGGATTCACGATATTCCCGCGCGACTTCGACATCTTCTGATTATCTTCGCCGAGAATAATTCCTTGATTCACCAATCGCTGAAACGGTTCCGAGGTTGTAACGAATCCGAGATCGAAGAGAACCTTCTGCCAGAAGCGCGCGTAAAGAAGATGCAAAACCGCATGCTCGGTGCCGCCGACGTAAAGATCGACATTCATCCAATATTTCTCCGCATCTTCGCCGACGAAGCGCGAGTCGTTAGTCGGATCGCAAAAGCGCAGGTAATACCAACACGAGCCGGCCCATTGCGGCATCACGTTGGTTTCGCGCGTCGCTTTGTCGGAATAACGGACCCAATCTTTTGCTTTGGCCAGCGGCGGTTCGCCCGTGCCGGTCGGCTTGTAATCCTCCAACGGCGGCGGCACGACCGGCAACTCCGATTCGTCCAGCGCGCGATGATGTCGATCTTGGTCCGAGCCGGACTGGCGGTTTTGTCGATCTTGCTCCCAGACAATCGGGAACGGTTCGCCCCAATAACGCTGCCGCGAAAAAAGCCAGTCGCGCAATTTGTAGTTGATCGCGCCTTTGCCCTGGCCGCGTTCTTCCAACCATTTCGTGATTTTCTTTTTCGCTTCAGCGCTCGTTAGGCCATCGATGATCGGCGAATTGATGGCGATGCCTTCGCCGACAAATCCAATCGGGGATTCATCACCGGGCGGTCGGACAACATCGACAATCGGCAATTCGAATTTGCGCGCGAATTCCAAATCGCGCTGGTCATGTCCGGGCACGGCCATGATGGCGCCCGTGCCGTAACCCATCAGGACATAATCCGCGATCCAAATGGGAATTTTTTCGCTGGTCGCGGGGTTGATCGCATACGCGCCGATAAAGACGCCGGTTTTATCTTTGGCGAGGTCGGTGCGTTCGAGATCCGATTTGGACCCGATATCGGCGCGATACTTTTTGACATGCGATTGTCGATCTTGCGTGGTCAGCAAATCGATTAGCGGATGTTCCGGCGCCAGCACCATGTAAGTCGCGCCGTAAAGCGTGTCCGGCCGCGTGGTGAACACGCGGATCGATTCGTCGCGCTGGTCGATCTTGAAATCGATCTCCGCGCCTTCGCTTTTGCCGATCCAATTTTGCTGGAGCAATTTGATGCCGGTCGGCCAATCGAGTCCGTCGAGTTCATCGATCAAGCGCTCGGCATACGCGGTGATGCGCAACATCCATTGCCGCATCGGCCGCCTAACGACAGGGAATCCGCCGACTTCGCTTTTGCCATCGACCACTTCTTCATTGGCCAAAACAGTCCCGAGGTCCTGGCACCAATTCACGGCGACGTCGGCGACGTAAGCGAGTCGCACGCTGTCGGGATTTTCGCCGCGATAAGTCGAGATGGGCTCCGCGCGATTCGTTTCCGGATTAAACCACGAGTTGTAGATCTTGAGAAAAATCCACTGCGTCCATTTGAAGTAGCGCGGATCGGTGGTGTTGACTTCGCGCTGCCAATCGTAGGAAAAGCCGATGGCCTTCAGTTGCGATTTGAATTTCGTGATGTTGTCGCGCGTGGTGATGGCGGGATGCTGGCCGGTTTTGATGGCGTATTGCTCGGCCGGTAAACCGAACGCGTCCCAGCCCATCGGATGCAGGACGTTGAATCCGTGGAGACGTTTGTAGCGCGCGACGATGTCGGTGGCGGTGTAACCCTCGGGATGTCCGACGTGCAATCCGGCGCCGCTCGGATACGGGAACATGTCGAGGACGTAGAATTTTGGTTTCGCCGGATCGAAATTTTTGTCGCCCGGATTGGGCGCATGAAACGATTGTCGATCTTCCCAGAGGCGTTGCCATTTCGGCTCGATCTGGTCGAAAGGATAAGGTTTACGGCGCTCGCTGCTCATCGGATGATCTCTTAGGAAAGCAGGAAAGCAGGAAAAGAAAATGGATTTGCTTTTGGCAACGCGGAATGTGCACAAGACGCGCGAGTTTGCCGAGATTCTCGGTGACGAGTTTGTCGTGCGAGGACTTTCAAGCGTGAAGGATGCTCCAGTCGTTGCAGAAACCGGTCGCACGTTTGCGGAGAACGCGATTTTGAAAGCGGTGAGCGTCTCGCAAGATCGACATGTCCTCGTGGTGGCGGACGATTCGGGGCTGGAAGTCGATGCGCTTGATGACGCGCCGGGAATTTTTTCGGCGCGTTACGCCGGCGAGGATGCGACGGACGAACAGAACATCGACAAGTTGTTAGGCGCGCTAAAGGAAAAGAAATCGCGAACGGCGCGCTTTCGCTGCGTTATCGCGCTGGCGCGTGATGGAAAATTGCTGCAAACGTTCGAGGGCGCGGTCGAAGGAGTGATTGTCGATCTTGCGCGAGGAAGTGTCGGCTTCGGCTACGATCCGATCTTTAGGCCGGACGGGTTCGAGAAAACTTTCGGCGAATTACCAGCTGATATTAAGAATCAAATTAGCCATCGCGCGAAAGCGATCGGCAAACTGCGCGAAGCGCTGCGAACGTTGGCGGATTAATGGCCGCCGCCGGCGACGGCCGCTGCGCGAATCTGGTAACCGACTTTTGTGATGCCAGAGTTGCGGACCTTATCGAGCAGATCGATGACGTCGCCGTGCATGGCCATGGGCTCGGCGCTGATGGAAACTTTGATGTTAGGGTTTTGCTGATGGTAATTGTAAAGGCGCGCCATCACTTCGTCGGCCGGGACATAGGCGCCATCGAAATAGTAAACCGGCCCGGCGGCCACCTTGACGGAAATATAGTCCTTCTGCTGGTTAGGCGGCGGAAGGCTTTGCGATGGCAGATTCACTTTGATTCCTTTCATGTGCGTCTGGCTGAGACTCACCATCATGAAACTAGCGAGGAGAAAGAACATGATGTCGATCAAAGGAATGATCTCAATGCGAGCGTGTTTTTTGGGAATAGGTGAAGCGACTCGCATAGCTAGTAGTTAGCGCCCGTCATGGTAAACGTGATCGGGATTTTTACTTTCGAAACTGAGCCCGGTTTAAATCGCCACTGTCTGAAAGTACTCATGGCGGAGTTATCGAGAATCGGATTGCCGATGCTCGTGGCCATGGACGCGTCCGTGACAGCGCCGCTGCTGGGATCCACCGAAACAACACAAACACCGCTTCCCGTGACGTGATGGGCCTTGGCCTCGTACGGATACACTGGCCGGGGTGAATTGATGGCGAGCGCCTTCGCGCCGGAGATCGACATCATCCCGGGCGGACGAGGCGAACCGACAACTGGCGCTTTGACGGGCGCAAGTTTTTGGTTAGGCGGCCGCTTGGGCGGCGGTGTCGTTTCTTCGTGAAACTCGGGTTGCACCTCGGGCATCGGCGGCGGTTCGGGAAGAGGAATATCTTCCGGTGGCGGTGTCGGTTCGTCGGTCGGCGTCTCGAGTGTCGCGATGACTTCAGCGGTGGGAATACTGCTTAGGTCCGCCGGCGGGGCCTCATGTTTAATGGCGGCGACAACGGCGCCAATATGAAGAAGCGCGGCACCGCCAAGGGCCGCCCAGAAATGCCAGGGCGGCGACGGGCGATAGAGAATAGGCTTGGCCATATTTATCGATTTTTTGTCGCGGGCAATTCAGCCGCTGAGTAACTTTTTATCTCGAACGCGATCTTGTAAAACCCGGCAACGCGCAGTTCGTCCAACAATCGTGTCACATTGATGTGTGGCGTCCCGGCGTCACCACGCACGAACACTTTTGCTTCCGGATTCTCCTGATGCACTTGTCTCAATTTGGCCTGCATCTTCTCGGCATCGAGCTCCTCTTTGTCGAAATACCACCGGCCACCTTGATCCACCGAAACAGCGATATAATCGTTTTTGGGTTGCGTTTCACCGGACATGCCCTTGGGCAGATTCACTTTCATGCCCTTCATGTGCACCTGGCTCAAGCTCACCATCATGAAGCTGGCGAGAAGAAAGAACATGATGTCGATCAAAGGAATGATCTCGATCCGCGCTTTCTTGTGCGGGATGGGTGAGGTGACTTGCATGGTTTGCTTTCGCGATGGGTAAAACGCTTATCGCGTCGTAGTCGTCGGCATTTCCACTTCGCGTTTGGCTTTCGAGTTCGCTTCCAGCATCACCTCCAGGTTCGTCGCAGCTGTCTGCAGTTCGAACTCTAGGTTAGACACTCGAGACGTGAAAAAGTTAAACGGAATCAGCGAGAAGATGGCAATACCGAGACCGCACGCGGTGGCGATGAGCGCTTCGGCGATACCACCAGTCACGGCTTGCACGGCCAGTTCTTCGTTGCCGAGGAAGCTGAAAGATTTCATCAGACCGGTGATCGTGCCGAGCAAACCGAGCAACGGTGCGAGCGTCACCAGGGTGTCCATGACCACGAGGAATCGGCCCGCGCGTTTGATTTCAATACCGGCGGCGACTTGCAACGCGCCTTGCAGCGATGCGTGCTGGTGATTCAATCCATTCCACATCATGCGCAATACAGGATCGCGCGTATCGCGTGATAATCTGGACGCTTCCGCGACATCGCCCACTTCGATGGCGGTGAAAACTTTTTCGATGCGTTTTGGATCGCGGCGGAACCACCGGCTGAGCCACCAGAAGAGACGCTCGAGCACGACCGTGATGGCGATGATCGACACAATCAGGATGGGCCACATGATCGGGCCGCCCTTGATGAAATTGTCGATCAAGAAATTACCAGTAGTCGCCGTAGTTGGAGCGCCCGGGGCGCTGGCGGCTGGTGAAGCGCTCGCGCCCGGCGCAGGCGTCAAGCTTCCACTGAGAGTTGCATTCACACTCGCTCCCGGCGCGGGCGAACCACCTGGAGCTGCTGACATCGCCGGGGCACCTGCGGGCGCACCTGGTGCGACTCCACCCGGAGGCGGCGGAACTGGATTGGCCGGAGCCGCTGGATTACCGGGAGCGACCGCAGTCGGATTTCCAGGAGCGGCCGGATTCGGAGCCACCGCGGGATTTTGCGCGGCGGGCGCGGGCGCTCCGGGCGGTGGCGGAGGCGGCGGCGCTTGACCGGGGCGATTTTGAGCAAACGCGGTCAACGCGGTCAACGCGGTCAAAGTGAGACAGAGAGTTAGGAGTGTTTTCATAGGTGCAGCCAAGGTTGAGTATGAACTCGATTTCTGTGAACTGTCTTTATCCCAAAGGGATTTGCATTCAGTCGAGCTAAAACTTTTCATCTTTTATATTAAGACGCTTCAGCAAATGAAGGGTCGCTTCTATATTTCGAATTAGCTCGGGCTGTGGGATGTAGGCAAGGTCACGAAATATTAAAATTCCATTTCGTTCGTTAGATCGACAACTGCTAAGATCGACATCTACTTCGTATTGACCACGCGATTTCGCAGCGGTGGCCACTCCGCGAGACGCGCTTCGAGTTCGTCCCCTTCGCGAATCGGCCCCACGCCCGCCGGTGTTCCCGTCAGAATAATATCCCCCGCGCGCAGGGTGAGCGATCGACTGCAAAATGAAACTATCTCCGCGACCGAATAAATCATCTGACTTGTCCGCGCGCTCTGGCGCACTTCTCCATTTTGGCGGAGTTCGACCGCGACATCGCTAACATCGACATCGGCATATACGAACGGCCCGAGCGGCGTGTAAGTGTCGAACGATTTGCAACGCGCAAATTGCTTCTCGGACTTCTGCAAATCGCGATCACTGATGTCGAGCGCCGCGGTGTAACCAAAAACGTGGTCGAGCGCGCGTTCGCGCGAAATATTTTTTGCGTCGCTGCCGATAACGATCGCCAGTTCCGCTTCGAAATCGGTCTGATGTTCTGGGAACGCGATCTCGATCGCGCCATTGTGCGGTAGAAGCGAGCTCGGCGCTTTCAACCAGATCAACGGCGTGCCGAGCGGCGTCCGTTTCATCTCGGCGATGTGCTCGGCGTAATTTAATCCAACGGCGATGATCTTCGACGGCGCGACTGCAAGATCGACATCTATAAGTGAGAGCTTAGTCACTTCACCCGTCGGCACGATGTCGATCCAATATGGATTGGTCAGTCTGTGAACTTCATCGCGCAGAACTTCGCCGTAGAAAAATTCTTCACCCGATCTGAAGCCGCCGAAGGTGCGCATTAAAGTCCACAGATTACACAGATTTTCACAGATTAAAGAAAGCCGGCGTCAAAAAATCTGCGTAAATCTGCGAAATCTGTGGACAACTATTTCGGAATGATTCCGACAAAATCGCGCACCGTTTTATCTTCTGAGATGGAAACCGCGCTTCCGTTTTCGCGTTTGAACCAAAAGCCGCTCGATGATCCGCCATCGAAATTAAGTGCGCGTTGAACTTTGAAGTCGCCCATCGGCGTCGTTAGAATACTTGCGAGATCAGCCAGCGTCCCGTCGGAGCAAAACCCGAGCGCCGCGCGATCACCCGAGCCAACCGCGGCAAAAGTTCGTCGCGCCGACCGCGTCGCTTCCAAGCCTTTAACTGGCTTGCCAAGATCGACAAGGAAGGGTCCGCACTCGAGCGCGGAATTAAATTTTTTTGCGCGCGAAAATTCCGCCACCCGAAAAATTTGCACCGCGCCATTGGACGCGACTACTCCGCTCAGCAAACGGCCTTTCGTTAGGCGCGCGGTGGCTTTGCCTTCGACAATACGCAAACCCAGCGGCGCAAAAGCCGGGTCGAAATAACCGCCGTTCACTCCTGCCAGACAATGCGACTGCCGCATCGCGTCATCGAGATTGTTCGCGCCATCAGGATTATCGACCACGCGGAGCTTGCACGATTTCGCGGAGAACAATGCAAGATCGACAATCGCGCGTTCGCCGCTGTCGGCATCGGTAAGATCGACATGTCGATGAATAACCGCAGCCGTCGACGAAGGTTCGTCGTGCGCCGAGACAACTTGCCATTCGGCCGATGCGCCCTGAGCGCACGCAAGCGCGAGAAAAATAAGGAGTCGCAAAAACACGAGCGCTACTATCAACCAATGCGCGGAGTGCTCAAGAACCCGCGGCGAGCTCGTCCATCAACTGCCGCACATCGTCCTTCGCATAAAAGTCCCAGAATGCGCCATCGCGCTCGAGAAGCTTCGCGCCCATTTCGCGCATCAGTTTATGATCGTAGATCGGGTTCCGGTTTCGGGATTCCAGCGGTTGCTGCAACGCACTCGCATGCGGTGTCACGAGGGCGAGGACGCTTCCGCGCGAGGCGATGAGATCTTCGTAGCGGATGATGGCGCTTGCTGGAAGCAGCGTCCGGAATTTTTCGAAAAACCAATTCATGATGTGAATCTGGCGATCGAACCGGCCGGGGATCTCGGTTAGTTCGCGCGTTAGTTTTTTGTCCCACCGCTCCGCGGCCGGCAATCGGCCGTAGCCGGGAGGAATATTAACCGTGGTCCACGATGTGAGGGTCGCGAGCGGATTGCGAATCATGGCAAAGCAGGGGAAACGCGCCACCAACAGATCGAGATGCACGGCGAATCCGGCGTTTTGTTTGATGCAAAGCGTGAAATTTTCAGTGAGCGGTTTTGCGATTTCGATCTCGCCAAAACGCGCCAGCATCGGCCGCAGCCCGTGTTCGCCGCGCTCGGCCGCGCCGGTGTTATCCGGAACGACGCCGCCAACGTGTTTCGAAATCGCCTTTCCCCGGGTCAATAATGAGACGCGATTCTTTTCAAAAAAATCCGCAACGTAACGGCAGTATTTCTCGCGCTTTTTGAGGTGCGTTATCGTGCGCGGATCGATCGGTTCGTGCAAAGCGACCGTGTTCTCGACGGTCATTAAAAGATGACAGGAGAGCGTCGTTCCGCTGCGCGGCAGGCCGGTGAGAACGACGTTTCGGTGCATGCTGTTTATCAGATGTCGATCTTACAGCACCGGCGCAACGAATTTCTCGAAGAGCGATCGCATCAACTCAGCCGCTCGCGCCGCGTCCGGCGCCATGTCCGGCGATTTTTTCGCGCCCGCCAAAATGTTTTGTTGCCAGCGCGCGATGAATTCTTCGACCAAAGCCCGTGCCTGCGTGCGCGATTCGAGCAACCGGCAGAATCCGGTCGCGTGCAGCAGATTCACATCGCGCAGTCGCATCGTTCCCGCCCGAAAATGAATGAAACGGCAATTGAATGCATCCGGCAATCGAGCGAAAGAAAAGCCGCGCTCGCCCAGCTCATGGAATGCCGTAGCCAATGCAACCTGATCGTAATGCGCAGCTGCGGCCGCGGCCGAAGGATGCGCAAGATTCTGGCCGAATTGCTCGATCGCGCGAAGATGCCGCGACCAGATTTCGGCCAGCGGCGACTCCGCCGGCGCCAGAATCACGCCTGAATTATAATACGGCACCATCGATGACGCTTCGGCGTTTTGCTCGTCGTAGGGAAAGATCACGTCATCGATCGCGAGACCGAGCTCGTGCATTAAACTCGCGATGCGCCGGGATGGAAACGGTAACCCGAGATGCTCGTAAATCAGCCGCCACTGCGATTCCGGCAGATGCGGTTTGCCCGCGGGCGCCGCGGCGAAATCAGCTTCGCCGGATAATTCTGCCAGATCGCCCAGCACGAGCACGTCGGCATCGAGGAGCAGACGGCGCGAGGTGCGGCACGGCGTCTCCAGTCCGCGCAATTTATTGGCGAATCCCCAACCGCTCGATTCCACCGGCGTGGACGTTGTGATGTTCGCGCCGCAGCGTTCCGCCAGGGCCGCGACGCTTCGTGGCGGTTCGCCGATGCACGCGAGACGCAGCGGAAATTGTTTTGCGCGCCCGCCATTTTCGAGAAACGAACCGAGAAAAAAAAGCGAACGAATTTCAAAAATCGCGGCCGCCCGCGGCGTGCTGAAATCGGGCACGAAAACGATATCGAAAGAATCGTCATCCATGTTTCAGCTCGGGCTCAACCGGACGTTCGGGCAAGATCGACATGTTGCATGAAATCACTTCACGCCGGTCGCGAACACAGTTTGAAAATGCGGGCTCTGTTTTTCCCGCGCGACCACGCGCACATCGACATTTTTGAATCCCGCATCTTCCAGCCAATCGAGCAACTGCACTTCGCTAAAGCCGAGCCAGTGATCGGCGTAAAGTTCCTTCGCCTTTTCAAAACGATGACTGAGCAGATCGAGAATCACGACGCGCCCATTCTTTTTTAACATCCGATGCGCCGACGCGATCGCCCGCTCCGGCCTAACGGCGTGGTGCAAGGCCTGGCTGAAGACGGCAAGATCGACAACGTTCTTTTCGATCGGCGGGTCCTGAATGTCGCCGAGCCGATATTCCAAATTCTTGAAGCCATGTTTGCGCGCCAGTTTCGAGCCGAACTCGACCATCTTCGGCGAATTATCGACCGCGATAACTTTGCGCGCGTTCTTGGCCAGCAATTGTGAGAGCGTCCCCTCGCCCGCGCCAAGATCGACAATCACACCTGGGGCGATCAACGGAATAAGTGCGTGGGCCAGCGCCTGCCACGAGCGGCCGGGCACATAACTGCGTCCGAATTTTCCGGCGAGCTCGTCGAAATATTCACGCGCTTTGTCATGACGTTTCCGCAAAACCAATTTGAGCGACGTGCGATCCCGCGTCGCTTCCGGCAATTCGCGCGCGAGGATCCTAACCATCTCGTGAACGCGCTCTGCTTTCGCGGAAGCCTTCGTCGGCCCGTAGTAAACGTTCTTGCCGGAGCGGCGATCATCGACCACTCCGGCGCGCTTGAGTTGCGCGAGATGACTCGAGATGCGCGATTGGCCCATGCCCAGAATCTCCTGAAGCTCGGCCACGGACAGTTCTTCTTCTTCGAGCAACACGAGCAAACGCAGGCGCGTTTCGTCAGCGAGGAGCCGCAGCAAATTTACAGTTGACGCTATCGCCACTCGAAACGATACATCTACGTATCATGATTGGTCAATATGTTGGACCGATCAATTCCCTTCGCTTCATTTTCACGCATGTCTCGCCGTTTCATTTTTTCGTCTGAGTCCGTCGGCGAAGGTCATCCGGACAAAGTTTGCGATACGATTTCGGACGCGGTGCTCGACGCCTGTCTCACGCAAGATCGACATAGTCGCGTCGCGTGCGAGACCTACGCCAAGAGCAATGTCGTTATCGTGGGCGGTGAGATCACGATTCCGAAACTGAAGAAGGAGCACAAGTCGCTCACCACTGTTCTCAACATCGACAAGATCGTTCGCGATACGATCGAGGAGATCGGCTACGTGCACGAGGACGACGTCTTTCACGCCAACAAAGTTTTCATCAGCAACATCATCACGGATCAGTCGGCCGATATTTCGCAGGGCGTTGATCAATCCGAAGCCGAAGGCAAAGGACACGCCGAACAAGGCGCGGGCGACCAAGGTTTGATGTTCGGCTTCGCTTGCGACGAGACTCCAGAACTCATGCCGGCGCCGATCATGTTTGCACATCGGCTCGGCCGTGAATTGACGCGCATCCGCAAGAGCGGGGAATGCGATTGGTTGCGGCCGGATGCGAAGTCGCAGGTCTCCGTAATTTACGACGACAACAAGCCGGTCGGCATTTCCAACGTCGTCATTTCGACACAACACGCGGCCGACGCGACGCACAAAGAGATCAAAGAATTCTGCATCGAGAAAGTGATTCGCAAGGTTTTGCCCGACTCGATGATGAATGGCACGACGGAATTCCTGATTAATCCGACCGGACGTTTTGTCGTCGGCGGACCGCAGGGCGATACTGGCCTAACGGGTCGCAAGATTATTGTCGATAGCTACGGCGGCATGGGACGGCACGGCGGTGGCGCATTTTCGGGAAAGGATCCGAGCAAAGTGGATCGCAGCGCGGCTTACATGGGACGTTGGGTGGCGAAGAATGTCGTGGCGGCTCGATTGGCCACGCGTTGCGAAGTTCAATTCGCTTATGCCATCGGCCATCCGCAACCGGTCAGCATTCACATCAATACTTTCCTGACCGCGACGGTGGACGAAGAAGCGATCGAGCGCGCGGTCAAAAGCGTTTTCAGTTTCAAACCCGCCGACATCATTCAGCAGCTCGATCTTCTGCGGCCGATCTACTCAAAAACGACGAACTACGGACACTTCGGCAAGATCGACGATCCGGATATCACTTGGGAAAAAACAGACAAGGCCGAGGAACTGAAGAAGGCAGTAAAGTAGTCCACAGATTTCGCAGATTTACACAGATTTTAAGATGCAGAAGGATCCGGAAACATTCGCGATTATCGGCGCTGCGATGGAAGTTCATCGCGAGCTCGGACGTGGATTTCTTGAGCTCGTTTACCAAACTGCTCTCGCGCTCGAATTTCAGGAGCGCGGAATTCCGTACCAAGCGGAAGTCCCTTTACCGATTCGTTACAAGAGCAAGCTGCTCACCTGTGCGTATCGCGCTGACTTTGTTTGCTTCGAATCAGTGATCGTTGAAACGAAAGCGATCGCGACGTTGACCGGCGCGGACGAAGCACAACTCATCAACGAACTAAAAGCGACCGGCATGCAGCGCGGTCTGCTGTTGAATTTCGGATCAACGAGTCTGGAGCATAAACGTCTCGTTTTCGGCCCCTCTGAAATCTGCGTAAATCTGTGAAATCTGTGGACGAAATATATCTGTAAAAAAATCTATGAGCACGACAAGCACCGAACCGAAAACAAAACAAGATTACAAAGTAGCCGATATCAATTTGGCGGATTGGGGCCGGAAGGAAATTTCCATCGCCGAAAAGGAAATGCCGGGGTTGATGTCGATCCGCGAAAAATATGCGCCGGGCAAACCGCTGGCCGGCGTGCGCGTGATGGGTTCGCTTCACATGACGATTCAAACGGCGGTGTTGATTGAGACACTTGTCGATCTTGGCGCGTCGGTTCGCTGGGCCTCGTGCAATATTTTTTCGACGCAAGATCACGCCGCGGCCGCGATCGCGAAGAGCGGCGTGCCGGTGTTCGCGTGGAAAGGCGAATCGCTCGAGGAATATTGGTGGTGCACTTACCAGGCGTTGTCTTTTGCGGACGGCAAAGGCCCGCAGCTCATCGTCGATGATGGCGGCGACGCGACGTTGCTCATCCACAAAGGTTACGAGCTCGAAGAAGGCAGCGATTGGATCAAGACAAGATCGACATCGAAGGAAGAGCAGGTCATCAAGGATTTGTTAGGCGAAGTGCAGCGCGAAAATCCGTACCGCTGGCACGAGATGGTGAAGGATTGGCGCGGCGTTTCCGAAGAGACGACCACCGGCGTGCATCGACTCTACAAGATGCACCAGGAAAAAAAACTGCTCGTTCCCGCGATTAACGTGAACGATTCGGTCACGAAATCGAAGTTCGACAATCTCTACGGCTGCCGCCATTCGTTAGTCGACGGATTGAATCGCGCACTCGACGTCATGATCGCCGGCAAGGTCGCAGTCGTGTGCGGATACGGCGATGTCGGCAAAGGTTGCGCGCAATCACTTCGCGGCCAGGGCGCGCGCGTCGTCATCACCGAGATCGACCCGATCAACGCGCTGCAAGCGGCGATGGAAGGCTACGAAGTCACGACCATCGAAGACACGTTAGGCCGCGGCGACATCTATATAAGTACCACCGGCAACATCGACATCATCAAGCTCGCACACATGGAGAAGATGAAGGACCAGGCCATCGTCGCGAACATCGGCCACTTCGATAACGAAATTCAGGTCGACGCGCTCAACGACGCCAAAGGTGTGAAACGCACCAACATCAAGCCGCAGGTGGACAAGTATACGTTTCCCGACGGCCACGAAATTTTCATGCTCGCCGAAGGGCGACTCGTGAATCTCGGTTGCGCCACCGGCCATCCGAGCTTCGTCATGTCGAATTCATTCTCGAACCAAGTCCTCGCTCAGCTCGATCTCTGGAAAAATCGCGAAACGTACAAACCCGGCGTTTACGTCTTGTCGAAGAAACTCGACGAAGAAGTCGCGCGTCTGCACTTGGAAAAGATCGGCGTTAAATTGACGAAGCTTTCGAAAGAACAAGCGGATTATCTCGGCGTGCCGATCGAAGGCCCGTTCAAGTCAGAGCATTATCGCTACTGACCTTCGCGAAGATCGACAATTACTTCACCGTGACGGCGTCGCTCGGCTGTCCGATTTCCTGAGCGTCAACGACCGCGCGCGCAGTGTAGGTGCAATCGTCGGACGAGCGCGCACTCGTGTCGATGGCCGGGGTGCGAAAAAAGAAGCCGACTTTTTGCGCGGCCTTCTCGCCTTTGCATTGGCGATAGAGATTAATCCCGCTGACGTTTCCGCCCGCTTTGCGGAATGGGATGGTGACGAAATTTCCGGTGCGCCGCGGTTGACCGAGCTCGGCTTTGTATTTGCTCGGATCGAGTTTGGCCGAAGCGATTTTCAATCGCTTGGCAATGTCGTCGTTGAATTTCGGATGTGCCTTGATGCGTTCGACGCGGGCCTGTCGCCGCGTGTCGATGCCGGGGCGAACAGCCGGGGGCGCATCCGCGCCGGCTGGAAGATCGACATATGCGCCTTGAGATTGACCTTCCAGGACGGCGTGCGCGGCGTGGTTCGGGTCGGAATCGATATCGGGACCGAGTGTTTCCAAAATATAGGCTGCGTATTTGGAATCGTTCACCGCTCCCGCGATCTCGGCGTCAGTGAAACCAAGCTCCGCCCCGACGGCGGAAAATTCCTGGCCGAAGTTGTTATACCAATTGATCTGACCGGTCCGGTCGCTTGGAAAATAAGTTTTGCTCATCGCTTAAACGCTCCTGACGAAGCGTGATACCCGATTTGACCTCGCTTCGTCAATCCATCAGCGAGCGCGCGGCGGTTGCGGGAAAATGCCGAGAAACCTTTTCTCGACCGTGACGTCCGTGACGTCGATGTACTCACACGTCGAAAGTTTTCCGCGTTGCCACACGCCCTCGACCCGAACGCTGAGGTGGCCTCTGGCTGCTTCGGTTAACGCGCGTGATTCCGTGAAACGCGCCGCCATCCCGACTAACATTCTGCCGCTACGAAAATCGAACATGATTTGCGGCGCGCACGGTTGCCCTTGATGCAGACTCACTCGGCCGGTCGCTTCGAAACTCTTGCCGTGCGTCGCGGCCGGTTTCGTCACGACTTTTCCTCGAGCGGCTTCCGCACGACCGGCGAACGAAACGGTGACGAACACGACCAGCAAAGATTTCAGAATGGATCTCATCGATTTGTTATTTTAACTGCGCGATTTTCTCGGCCAGATACGCGGAGAAATATCCGGCATAACGTTTTTGCAGCTCCGGACGTTGCCAGTCTTTGCCGGTCAACGTGCCCCGACAGTTGGAAGATCGACAATTGCATTTCACCGAATAATCGTCGTCGTCCGTGGTGCACCAATCGTGCGTCAATTCTTCGCCCGCTTCGATGTCGCGCAGGGCCACGAAAGTGATTTCGCCGCGCACGCCGAGATTCGCAGCGCATGAGTGGTTGCTATACAACATCGACAACTCGCGTTCCTCCGCCGTCACCGGCGCGATGAAAACATCGTCGCCGATCTGAATTTCGACCGGGCCTAACGACGGCGTGACTTCGCGCTGCAACGTTTCGCGATTCACAATGTGGCCACCTTTGACCAGCACCACTTCGCCCTTGTCGATCTTGGCGATGGCGAACAAACCGCGCCCGTGGATCGCGCTTTCGCGCACTTCGGTTTTGGCTGAGCGATAAGAGAGCGGAAGCACTTCGCCCGAAGATTAATGGCGAAGGCGGCAGAAACAACCGCTGTCGATCTTACGGATAAACCACGCGGTAAAATCGCGAGGCGGGCGGAGTGTTGTCGATGTACTGGAAAGTGCCGTCGCCCGAAACGGAAGCCGGGCTGAGAAACGAAAACGGCTGCACCAGGCTGTCGGTTGATTGCAGCGTCACCGTGGTAAACGGAACACCGAGACCCTGCACCGTCGCGAGGCCACCGGGCGCTTTAGTGATGAGCGTGATTTTCACATTCGGCGTCGCCGGCACAATCCGAAACACGGCGCCGTTATTGATGTCGCAAATGTAAATCTCGCCATTGCTATCTTCGCCAAAGGCGACCGGAGCGCCTAACAAGAAACCGCCAACGGCCGTCGGGAACAACTGTCCGGTGATATCCTGGAAATTCGAAGCGAACGCGCCGCCGTTGTAATTGAAAGTGTAAATCTTCTTCACCCCGTCATCGCCGAACACGTAAGTGCCGAGCAACGCCGGGATTTGTTTCCCGCGATAAACGTAGCCGCCGATAATGGTGGTGGCGACCGAGCGCGTGAAATCCATTACCGGATCGATGCGCGCTGGAACTGGAGTTGGCGTCGGCGTCGCGGTGGCGTAGGTGGGGTTTTGGATCAAACCTTCACGATCCCGCCAACCATAATTCTCGCCGCCACCGGGATTACTCGGCTGTTGCACATCGATTTCTTCGCGACTGCTTTGGCCCACGTCGCCGATGAACAGCCGTCCCGTCCCGCGGTCAAACCCATCACGAAAAGGATTGCGCAGGCCTAACAACCAAATCTCCTGCTTGATCGGCGCGGCCTGGCCGAAGAAAGGATTGTCCGCCGGGATGGTGTAGGTGCCGCTCGCAGGATCGACATGAATACGCAACATTTTGCCTAACAAGGTCTGGTTCCATTGCGCATTGCCGCCGGGCTCATGATGACCGGTGCCCGCGTCATCGCCGTTCCCGCCATCGCCGAGGGCAATGTAGAGATTGTGATCGTCGTTAGGCCGGGGACTGAATCCGATCCAGCCACCGTTGTGATTCGTTTGCGGTTGCGCCAGCGTCAGCAGTGTTTTGATCGTCGCCGGTGTCGTGTCGGCCAGGTCGGGATTCGCGGAGACCTGGTATTGCACGATGCGCGTTTCGCCTTGTCCAATGTTCGCAACGTAGTGCACATAAAACCTTCCATTCGTGGCGTAGCTCGGGTCGAATGCGAGTCCGAGCAAACCTTGCTCGCCCGTCGTGCCCACGGTGATGGAGAGAAATGTCGAGATGACGCCGGTCTGTAGATTCAAAATTTTTATCGCGCCAGTCAGCTCGACGATGAACAAGCGATTGTAATCGCCGGGCGGGACGGTCACGAAGACCGGCTGGGTCAATCCAGTCGCGACGCGCAATGCATCCAATCCCGGCACCGCCTGGGCAAACGCGGCCGAATTGCCGAGAAGCGCGAAGACCGCGCCATAAAATAAACGCAACTTCGTTCCCTGAGTCATCCCTTAGCGCTCCCGCATGACGATATGAACGTAGAAGTGAATCGCCGCGCGTCCAGTGCGGCGGACAAAGAAAAATTGCGCGTCTCGTTCTTTGACCGATTGAATCCATGGTGAATCGCGCGAGCCACACGATGTCGATCTTGGTGACAATGGTCGCGCTGTCGGCCTGGCTCGCCATTTCAAATCACTGCGCGCTCGGCGCGACCGCTCCGGAGACAAAGCCGGTCGAAAATGAATGCCCGTTTCACGCCAAAGAGCGCGCGCCCGCAAAACGAAAGCCGGCGAGCGATTCGCCGTGTTGCAAAATTTTACGCGCGATCGCCACGACTCCAGCCAAAAGCGCGATTGTCGATCTTGCCCATGTCGATCTTTTATTCGCGGCTTTCATCGTCGTCGCGCCGTCGACCATTTCGTTTCAGTGCGGAACGCTCGATACCAGTCCGCCAGGCAAAACTTGTTTTGCGGAATTGATTCGGAGCATCTTCGCGCGGTCCTCGCCGCGCGTTCACAAAACCCAATTTCAATTTCAACAACAACATGAGAAACAAATTTTTAATTTTAATCGCGGCGACAATGATTTGCGCGACGAAGACTTCTTTCGCTCAAGCAAGCCCAGCTCCAAGCTCGTCGCCGCCAGCAGAACATACGCAAAGATATGTTTGCCCGATGCATCCTGAAGTCGTGCGCAATGAGCCGGGCGAATGCCCGAAGTGCGGGATGCCTTTGGTGCCGCTGAAAGAAGAGAAGAAACGCTCAACGCCCAACGCTCAACGTTCAACGCCCAAGGCAGAGGAGCATTCAGCGCACGCGAACATGAATGCAAACGGCATGGCGATGCCAGCTCATCACGAGCATCAGATGTCGATGCAATCGTCGATCAACGTTGCCGACCCGATGAATCGCGAGAGCTCGGGCACGGCGTGGGTGCCGGATTCGACGCCGATGTACGGACACATGATTATGCTCGGCGACGATATGCTCATGTTGCACGGCGGAATCTTTCCGTGTTACACCAACGTGAGCTCGCGACGCGGCGACGATCGTATCGATGCGCCGAATTGGTTCATGGCGATGTATTCGCATCCGTTCAGCGATAGTTTGCAGATCGGCGGGAGATTGATGATGAGTCTCGATCCGCTGACGGAAGGCGGGCGCGGTTACCCGTTGCTCTTTCAAAGCGGCGAGACGTGGCACGATCGCCCGTTGCACGACCGGCAGCATCCGCACGATTTGTTCGACGAAGTTCGATTTCGCTTTCGCAAAAGTTGCCTGTCGATCTTAGCGCGTTTCTCTATTTCGGTTATCCCGGCGAACCGGCGCTCGGCCCGTCGACATTCATGCATCGACTGAGCGCGATGGATAATCCGGACGCGCCCATCGGGCATCACTGGCAGGATTCAACGCACATCACCTTCGGCGTCGCGACCGGCGGCCTTCAGTGGCGCAATGTGAAGATAGAAGGCAGCGTTTTCACCGGCCGCGAACCGGATGAAGAGCGTTACGATTTCGATCGCCCAAACTTTGATTCGTTCAGCGGCCGCATTTCCTGGAACCCGACGCAAAATCTCGCGCTGCAAATTTCGCATGTCTACATCCGGAGTCCGGAAGCGCTCGATCACGACGTGAATCGACATCGCACGACCGCATCCGCGATTTACAACCTGCCGTTAGGCCACGACACCAATTGGTCGAGCAGTTTTGTCTGGGGAAAGAACAACGATGCCGGCGAGAAGACGCATTCGTTTTTGCTCGAATCAAATTATCAGCGCGGACGCGACACCGTTTATGGGCGCTGGGAGCTGGTGGAAAAATCCGGACACGAACTCGTGCTCAAGCCGATCGACCAGGAAAGAATTTTCTCGGTCAATTCTCTAAGCGCCGGCTACGTGCATGATTTTTCGCACGGCGATAAGATCGACATCGGACTGGGCGGACAGTTCACGCTCGAGGTTTGACCTAACGAGCTTGATCGCTACTACGGCAATGGTGTCGGATACGGCTTCCAGGTTTTCCTGCGCATTCGGCCATCGCTGCACAGTCACCACATGGCGGCCACGAATGCGAAGTAGCCGTTAGCTCAACGCACGAAAGAGACGGCGAAAGCCAACCAGAAGAAAAAGTCCGAACAACGCGATCGTTGGGCTGCTCGGCTCTGGGATAACCGCGGTTTCGCCACGAAAGTTTTTCGGGGTCGCGGTCGAGTTAATCGAAAAATGCGACGGATCTTCATCACCAACGAGACCATTGAGGGATTGCACGCCATTGGTCGGAAGGCTATCCAGATTAATCGACTCAAGCGGTGAGACGTTGAAATCGAGCACGCGGCCCGCGCCGGCCGTAAGGAATCCAGCCGGAATAATGTAATCCGGAACAATTCCGTAAAGTGAAGTGAAGTTCGAAGTGGCGACGAGAAATGTTTGGTTCGCAGTGCTGGAGGCCGTGTTCGGATGGCCGGCCAAAGGCGAATTTAGCGCCAGATTATTTGGGAAGGTAAATGAACTCAGCGTGGTCGCGCCATTCATTTCCGTGAGCGTAAAACCGTTGAGGAATTGCTGGCCGGCGGACGCGGTAAAGAATTCGATGAACTGCACCGAGCCATCGCTGTTCGTATAAACTTCCTGGATGTCCCACAGATGCTGCGAGGCCGGCAATGTTGGCGCGAGCGCGAGAGCAACGGCTAGAATTAATCGGCGCACGACCGGTAGCGTATTAAACCACTTCCGCATGTCGATCTTATTTCGGCCGACAGATTTCTAGTTTGCGACCGCAACAGCCCCCGTTAAATATCCTCGCGTGAAACCCGCGAGCAAAGCCGCCGTCACTTTCATTCTCGTCACCGTCACGCTCGACGTTCTGGCGATGGGATTAATCATTCCCGTTTTGCCGAAATTGATTCTCAATTTTCTCGGCGGACAAATGACCGACGCCGCGAATTGGAATGGCTGGTTCGCTTTGGTTTTCGCACTGATGCAGTTTTTTTGTGCGCCGATTCTCGGAGTGATTTCGGACCGCTTTGGGCGACGCCCGGTGATTTTATTGTCGAATCTCGGCCTCGGCCTCGACTACGTCGTCATGGCGCTCGCGCCGACCATCGGCTGGCTTTTTCTCGGTCGCATCATTTCTGGCATAACGACCTCGAGCATTCCGACGGCGATGGCTTACATCGCGGATGTCACGCCGCGCGAGAAACGGGCCGCGGCTTTCGGAATGATCGGAATGGCTTTTGGCGTTGGCTTCGCTTTTGGACCGGCCATCGGCGGATTGCTCGGTCAATTCAGTCCGCGTCTCCCGTTCTGGATCGCGGCGGGGTTGAGCCTAACGAACTGGCTCTACGGCTATCTGTTCGTTCCGGAATCGCTGGCACTGGATCGGCGCAAAGAGATTGCGTTACGCCGCGCGAATCCCGTCGGCTCCCTCGTTCTGCTGCGATCGCATCCCGAGCTCTGGCGTCTCGCCGTCATTCAATTTCTCGCTTACACCGCGCACAATGTTTTCAGCGTTTGGGTGCTTTACGCAATTTATCGTTATGCCTGGGGCGAACTCACCACCGGATTTTCGCTCATGGTCGTCGGAATCTGCGCCGCCATTATCTCCGGCGGCCTAACGGGTCTCATGGTCAAACGTTTCGGCGAAAAAACCACGCTCTACATCGGCCAACTCTTTGGCGCCGGCGGAATGTTCCTGGCGGGATTGGCCCGCACCAGCGCCGCCTTTTTCAGCGCCATTCCGATCATTTCGCTCTGGAATATTTCCATGCCCGCGGCGCAAAGCATGATGACGCACCGCGTGAATGAACGCGAACAGGGCGAGCTGCAAGGCGCGCTGCAAAGCATGCGCTCCATCACTTTTATCATCGGCCCGATCATGTTCTCGCGCGTGTTTAGTTACTTCATCGATCCGAAACATGGAATGCATTTGCCCGGCGCGCCCTATTTCCTCGCCGCAGCGCTGCTTTTAACCGCCATGCTAATGTCGACCCGCATCCGGGAACAATCCGCTTCCGAAAGATCGACATCGACGCCGCCAGAGACGCCGGCAATCACTCCTCCGGATGGAATCGGATCTCCGGTCTCGTCGGAGTTGTAGAGGCGTTTGTGTCAACGCCTAACTAATCGATTCCGCCTCACAAGATCGACATCTACACATTTGAAGCTCGAAACCCGAAGCTTGGAGCTCGAAACAATACTTTTTTCTTTGAACATTGTTTCAGATTTCGACATTCGTTATTCGAGTTTAATCTCCTAGTCCATGCCGCGCCTGCCGAAATTAAATTATCCAGACATCGAACGCATCATCGAGTTCGACTTCGTGCGCGCGACCGAAGCCGCGGCGCTCAATTCGTTACGCTGGCTCGGCCGCGGTGAAAAAGAAAAAGCCGATTGGGCCGCGTGCGATGCCATGCGCGGCATGTTCGATCTCATGAACATCTGCGGCGAAGTCGTCATCGGCGAAGGCATCAAAGACGACGCGCCCGGAATTTTCAAAGGCGAACAACTCGGCACCTGGTTGCCCGGTTCGCCGCCGTTCCATATCGCGATCGATCCGATCGATGGCACGACCAACATTTCCAAGGGCGCGCCGAACTCGATCAGTTGCATCGCGGCGGCGAGTCCGGAAGAAGGAGTGAAAGTCGCGCTGCGCGATGTGCCGTCGTTTTACATGTCGAAACTCGCTTACGGCCCGCGCGTGATTCAATACATGCAGAAGCGCGGTGATTCGCTCAAGATCGACAATCCAATTCCAGAGACGCTGGCCATTGTCGCGCGCGCATTGGAAAAACGAGTGCAGGATGTGGTCGTGATGTTGCTCGACCGCCCACGTC
Organism: Chthoniobacterales bacterium; assembly: GCA_038229295.1. Classification (GTDB taxonomy): domain Bacteria; phylum Verrucomicrobiota; class Verrucomicrobiia; order Chthoniobacterales; family UBA10450; genus JAJPGZ01. The sequence goes on from JBBROO010000008.1 coordinate 71,029, forward strand.
ACAAAGAAATCGTCGCCGAGATTCGTGAGTGCGGCGCGTCGTTGCGCATGATCGGCGACGGCGATATCGCCGCAGCCATGGCGCCGGCGTTGCCAGATAGCGATGTCGATCTTTACATGGGCATCGGCGGTTCGCCCGAAGCGGTGCTGGCGGCAGCGGGAATCAAATGTCTGGGCGGCGACATGCAATGCAAGATGTGGCCGCGCGATGAAAAGGAACGCCAGCAATTGATCGCTGATGGCTGCGAAAATGACATCGATCGCATTTTTTCCGCCGACGATCTAGCCAACGGCAAGAACATCATCTTTTGCGCGACCGGCATCAGCGACAGCGCGCTTTTGCGCGGGATCAAAACGAAAGGCGCGGCGACCGCGGTGACGTATTCAATATTGATGCGAGCGAAGAGCCGAACGGTGCGATTCATTCGCGCGACGCATAATTTGCAGACGAAAACGATTCGTTTGCGCTCGGACAAGAGAGAACATCTGATTTAGAAAATTCGAATATCGAAGCGCGAAATTCGAAACAATGATCGAATGAGCGAAGAAGAAAGTCCGAAACGATTCGACCTCGAAGATCGCACGTTCGCGTTCGCGAAGGGCACGAGAGAGTTCGTCAAGAAGTTGGCAAAAACTGCCGGCAATATCGAAGACACGCGTCAGCTAATTCGATCTTCTGGGTCGGTCGGCGCGAACTACATCGAAGCCAATGAGGCGTTCAGCAAAAAGGACTTTGTGCTGCGGGTGAAAATTTGCCGGAAAGAAGCAAAAGAATCTCGCTACTGGCTTCGGCTAGTTGAGCCTCACGATGAAGTGACCACCAAGGAACGGGACCTGTTAATCCAGGAAGCGCAGGAGTTAATGAACATCTTTGGTTCCATCGTCCGCAAAAGCGAATGATCGATTTTGTATTTTGGTTCTTCGAACCTTGTTTCGGAATTTCGCGCTTCGGATTTCGAGTTTAAAGTGTGGCTCGACAGAGCCGCAGTTCTTCATGCAAGATCGACATCGAACCTTCGCCACTTATGAGACAAATACCGAAAACTGACTTGTCGCCGGACAACGGCTGCATCATCGACACGAAATGGAAGCTCGGTGCGCTGGGCTACCACGCTTCCGCCGCCGGCAAAGAGCAGGCCGCGCCTTCCACCGACGCCATTCGCCTGCCCGAGCTGGTCATTTACGATCACGCCTGTTTCGGCGGCGCCTATGCGCGCACAAATCTGAGTTTTAATTTCGTCGGTGATTTTTGGAACGATCGCATCAGCTCCATCATCATCGTCAGCGGCGTGTGGCGATTTTTCCGCGACGAATATTACAAGGGCCCATCGTGGGACCTCGGACCGGGTTACTACGAAAGTTTCTTCACCGAAAAAGGTCCGGACGACGTGGTCAGTTCCTTTCAAGCAATTGCGCTGACTTGAGTCGCGGATTAGACCGGAAAATTCGGTCTAATTCTCGTTAGACCTGCATTATGACCGCTAGTCAGTTTATCAGAGCCTTATTCGAGGGCAGCCTACGATCGCAAGGCGGTCCAGGAGCGCGACCGACAGGCCAGAATCCCATTGAACCGGTGCAAGTGACCGCTGCTTCTGGCACTCCATGGTATCGACAACTTTGGTTCCACCTGATTCTACTCTTGATCTTCCCGTACGTGCAGGTTCCTTTGATGTGGTTCCAAAAGGCGTTGTCAAAACGCTTGCGAGTTGTTTTGACCGGCGTTGGCGTACTCCTGACCGTGTTCTATCTTTCGTCTCAATCCGCCAACGCACCTAATTCGTCGTCTCTTTCCGCAGGCTCAGCCGAACCTGCAGGTGACGGCGTCCGAGTTACCGGACCAACCGGTATGACAGCCGACACATCCGACTCTACGGGGGAAAAACTCAAGGGGTTGACCGTCGAACAAGCACGAGAATACGGACGACTTTCGTCGCACGCCTTGTCCAAGCTCGGGCGGCGGAATTCGTTAAATTCGCTCGATTCGCTAAACGAGCTTAAACGAATGAAGGGTGAGCGCGAGCTGACGAAAGACGACATCGAACGGATGAACTTTGCCATGCCAATGGTACCGGAAAGCCGATCCATCATTTCAGAGGAAGGAGCAAAAGCCGGTGTTTCAGTGGACGTGCGAAACGCATTCTTCGATGGCTGGGATACCGGAGTTTCGGAAGTCCGGCGCGGAGTACCGCCATGACGAAACCTTTTCACATCAAAGGGCCTTTGACCTCACGCGTTGGACAGGAAGTATCCTTTAAAGCGCCGGACGACGTCGCCAGAGCCGGCGGAGCTGGAAGATCTGGTATCGTAGAGAAGGAAGTTTGGGCTGACCCGTCAATCAACAGCCAGCCAGTACGCGCTCCGGTGAGCGCTGCGGACTGCGGGGACTACTCGTTTTGTTCACAGCTCATACTTTGGACTGACGGCACACGCTCGATCCGGCTTGGCTACTACCGGCGACGCGCGGGTGAAGACGAGTGGCATTGGGGCTCCCAAACAACCGTCGAGGGCGAGCCTGTGGAAATCAGAGCCCTTCTCGAGAAGACGTTGAGCCAGGCCGACTGGTTCTGATACCCACAAGAGGCCTAACCAGGCGATGCAGCTAACCGCTGGCCGCTCCGAGTTCCCGCTTTGGCGTGACTTGCACATCCTCATTGCAATCAAAGCTCGCGCTCGCCAGCGGTAGCTGATCTTTTTCTCGTTAGGTCTATGCGTATTGCGTTTGCCTTTCTGTTGGTCGGCGTCGCAGTTTTTGCTGCCCAATCCAACCCGAGCGCTTTCACAGACGAAGCAAAGGCACATCACTGGCGGATGTTGGACACACACCCACGAGCTCGCGCCTACGCATCATGGTCCACTCTTCCGGCGACACCGGCCGAGTTCCGAAAGATGCAGCAGCAATACCGGCCGCAAGATTTCGATATGTGGGCGAAAAGGCTTCGTCATCTCCGGCCAGGAATGACGGAGAAGCAGGTGATGCAGGTGGTCCGCCCAAAGAGGTGCGTTCAAATCCTCATGGGCGGGGGTTTGTGTGATCAGATCATCCTGGATGATGCCTATTTCGCCGACGTCCTTGTCGACGAGCGAACGCGACGGATGATCTCGGTCACTACGCCTCTCGCGATTACCTATGAGATTAAAAAATCTGACAAGAAGCCGACAAAGACCTAACCAATCGATGAAGCCAACGGCCCCATTGCGAAGCAACTTCAGTATGTTTGCCACAACACCCTGCCGTGGCTTACCTCTTTCTCGTTAGGCCTATGCGCCCGCGGCAGAATCGTATAGTTTGTTTCCCTGATGGCGGACGAAGAATCTGAAGAGAGTTCGGCGGAACCTCGCCGACGCGAAGAGGAATCGCGGCGAATGCGGATCACTCCGGAGCAGCGACGTTTTTTAGGACCGGCGCGCACGCGGCAGGATTGGGTCGGGAGGGAGGACAAAGCGAAAGAGATTCCGGCGCGAGAAGAGCGCACGTCTCCGCCGCCGGCGCGTGAACCGGTCAGTCCGAGCGGAGTCAGTGTTCCGCCACCGGAAGATCGACATGCAGATGTGGACGAAGCGCAGGAACGCCGGCCGGCCCGCGCAGCCGGACAATCTTCGAAATTTTCGCGCGCGCTCGAAGTCCAAAATGCCGCGCTCATCCTCGGCGGTCTGTTTCTTCTCGCGATTACGTTCATGCTCGGGAAAAAATTCGAGTATTGGAAATACCTCATCTCGATGCGGAATGCGCCGAAACTTTCGGCCGCGGAAGCGAACCGTTTCCCAAACATGTCCGCGCAAGAATTGGTCGAGCGCGCGATCGTGGAAGAGCGGATGGGAAATTGGAAAGAAGCGGCCGACCGTTTCATCGCCGCGAAATATAAAAACCTGCTTTATCCCGGCCTTTTGTATCGCGCCGGGAAACTTTTTTACGATCACAACAACTTCGACAGCGCCGACACTTTGTTCGAGCGCGCCGTCGCTTTCGGCGAGAATGTCGATCTTGCAAATTATTATCGCGGCATGATCGCGACCGGCCGGCGCGATTATGCGGCCGCGCAACGTTTTTACGAAGCCGCCACCGTCGTGGCCCCGTTCAACGCCGATTATTTTTATTCCTGGGCTGAAGCGTTGCGGCGCGATCGTCGGCCGAAGGAAGCGATCGCGCGTTACGAGCAAGCGGCACTGCGGGCGGGCGAATCGGAAGCGAATGTGTGCCGATTTAAAATGCGCCTAACGCAGATCGAAGCGGGCGACATTTCGGAAACGAGCATGGAATTGGAGAACAAAAAAAGCGCGGGGCCGTTGCCGGTCGATTGGTTGATGATCGCGGCCGCGCTGCAGATTCATGCCGGGCGCATCGATGAAGCGGTCAAGCTCGTGCAACAGGCGCGGCTGTCGGACCAATCGCTTCTGCACGGACATTTCGCCGCTTGCGTGGGCGATAAGTTTTTCAGCGACGCGTCCAATAATTATCCGGAGATCGCCGAAGCCTGTCGCCTGCAAGCGTCGCCCTAACGAGCGGCAAGATCGACATCTCCATCCGGCCGAGTCCATGTCGAGCGCACGCCGAAATCTCCTGGCCGGCTCCGTCTGCTTCGTTTTCTTCCTCCTCTTTTACGGAATCACTTCGCGCGGAAAGCTGCAAACTTCGGACGAAGCCGCAGTCTTCGTCACCGGCGTTTCGCTGGCCACGCGCGGCCATCTCGCCATCGACGAATTCGCGTCGCTCAATGAACGGGTCAACATCGGACAATGCGGCCCTGATGGACATTTCTATACAAAATACTTTCCGGGCAATGCTTTTAGTGTCGCCTGCATTTACAAACTAACGGCGCAGCCTAACGACAAGCCATACGTTTGGGTCGAGGAAGCGGCGCCTTCCATCACGGGCGCGCGCTGGGCCATGCGCATCAACGCTCTCTGGGGCGCGCTCGGACTGACGGCGCTGCTTTTTTTAACGCGCCGCTACTTTGACCGGCGAACCGCGATCGCGACCGTGCTGCTGGTCGGGCTTTGTTCCGATTGGTGGTATCAATCGCGCGGATTATTTTCCGAGGTCGGCGCAGGCGCGTTTCTCATCTCGTGTTTGTACATGTCGATCTTGCAAAAACCGTACGGCACCGCCGCCGCCCTCGCCGTCTCGATTCTCTTTCGCCCGACCAATCTGCTCGCGCTGCCGATCTGGGCGAAAACGGTTTGGCGAAGAATCCCACACGCGCTCGGCTCAGGATTAATCATCGCCGCAGCCGGACTGCTCCTTGCCCTTTACAACTGGGCGCGGTTCGGATCGCCGCTGACCTTCGGCTACCCCGAAGGCAATCTCAGCGTCCCGTTTTTCAAAGGGTTGTTTAATATGTTCGTTAGTCCGGGCCGCTCGCTTTTCGTTTATTCGCCCGTTCTTCTTTTGGCCCTTCCCGGCGCATATCTATTTTATAAGAGAGAGAAAATCCTGGCGCTTCTTTGCCTCATCACGGTGTTAAGTTACGCCGCCGTCGTCGCGTCGTGGGGTCCGTTAGGCTGGGGCCTGACCTGGGGCATGCGATTGATGACGCCGATTGTTCCCATCCTCGGATTTTTAATCGCGCCCACGCTCGACTTTATTTTCAGCAAAAGAAAATGGCTCGTCTCCGTCGTGTCGTTGCTGGCTGTGCTCGGATTTGCGGTGCAGGTGCTGGCACTAATGCGCGATCCGACTCACGTGTTGATCGATCGCGTCGGATCCGGGGAAGTGAAATTCGAAGACACGATTTATTCCGTGCGCGACTCGTGGCCGGCGTTGCAAATCCGGATGCTATCGCGCTGGCAACCGTGCGACGTCGATTCCTACACGGTGCGACATTGGTTCACAAGCTGCCCAGACTGAGAACTTCGCGCGCGCAACCCCACGACAGCGTAAAGCCGGATCCACCGTGGCCGTAATTGTGAATGACGGTGCGGCCATCGCGAAGTTTTTCGCGCTCGAGTCGCACGCCCGTTTTTCGAAACGGACGAATGCCGACGCGTTCGGCGGTGATTTTCGGCGGGTCGATTTTTAGAACGCGCGAACATTCGGCGACGATGCGCGAGGTCGTGGCAAGATCGACATGTCGATCTTCGCTGATCTCGTTGGTCCCGCCAAAGAGGCAATCATTCGCGCGCGGAATCGCGTACATGAGCGGCGCGTCATCGCAGACAATCGCGCCCGAGAGATTATCGATCTTCGGGACAATGGCGACCTGGCCGCGATGCGGCTCAAGATCGACATCGTGGACTAACGACTTCGCGCCGAATCCGGCGCAGTTGAGGACGAGATCAAACTCAAGATCGACATCTTCAATTTTTTCGAAGCGAGCGCCGGCGTTGATTTCGCCGCCGGCGTCTCGGAAACGATTCGCCAGATAATCGAGATAGATGGTCGTGTCCGTCAGCGGCACGTTCATGACGAACGTTGAAGGTTCAATGGCGATCGCACCCAAAGTCGCGGCCCAATCCGGAATTGAAATCCGATCGGCGCGCGAGAATGTTCGCAGCTCGATCATTGAAACACCGGTCTTCGGTTCGCCGCTAAGATCGACAAGGACCTTATAAGTAGTCAGCGCCCACGCGGTGATTTTGTCGATGGGCTCCGCATCGTACGGGTACCACATCGCACCGGCAGCGGCAGAAGTTGTTTGCTGGCCGACTTCCGCGGCGAAGATCGACACGCGATATCCGCGCTCGGCGAAAACAACTCCGCAGGTCAGCCCGGAAACTCCGGCGCCGATGATGGCCACGGTTTTGCTCATTGAAATGATCTACGTGCAACCATCCGCGGCGTCATATAAATTGAAGCGCGATGGTTTCGTTGAATGGAGATGGATTGATGGAGAAGGTTTTCGCGGGCGAACGGATTTCGCCTAACGAAGCCCTGGAGCTTTATCGATTGCCTTTGGAGGAGCTGGGGGTTTTGGCGAACGAGCGCCGTCGACAGGCGAAATGTCGATCTTACAACGGCAATGGAAACGAGGTGGTGACTTACATCGTCGATCGAAACATCAATTACACGAACGTCTGCAATGTTTACTGCAAGTTCTGCGCGTTTTATCGGACGGAGAAGGATGACGATCACTACGTGCTTTCGTTCGAGCAGATCGACCAGAAGCTGGATGAGCTGTCGGCGGCGGGCGGAGTGCAGATTTTAATGCAGGGTGGGCATCACCCGAAGTTGCCGTTCGAGTGGTATGTCGATCTTCTGCGCCATATCCGCGGGACATCTCCTCATATTAATATTCATGGGTTTAGTCCCCCGGAGTTTCAGCATTTCGCGGAGACGTTCCGGATGCCGTTGCGGGAAGTGATTTCGAAATTCAAAGAGGCCGGGCTGGGATCGATCCCCGGCGGCGGCGGCGAGATTTTGGTCGATCGCGTGCGCAAAAAGATTTCGCCACTCAAGATCGACAGTGACGGCTGGCTGGAAGTGATGGACGTGGCGCATTCGTTAGGCTTGAAATC
>JBBROO010000009.1:0-76964 GCA_038229295.1 Chthoniobacterales bacterium
AACACGGTGGAAGGCCTGGGTTGGTCGCGCCCGTCGCAAGATCGACAAGAGAAGTTCTTGTCGATCTTACGCGAACATGGAACGGCGGCGACGTTGCGCCGCGAGAAAGGCCACGACATCGACGCGGCTTGCGGGCAATTGCGGCTGCAAACCAAGCGCGAGGAATCGCCGCAAAACTTTTTGCGCCCAGTCGGAACGTAGCTTTTAGTTCCTCATGTCCAGTTTCGATCACGAGCCTGAGCGGATTTGGGATGAATACCAATGGGAGCGTTTTTTGCAGCAGCAGGACCATAAGACGGAGAAATACATGGAGTTGCTGGAGAAATATCTGGACGATCCGCAACGTGACGAAATCATCGCGCGCGAAATGGGTTGGACGCACTTGCTCGACTCGAAGGACTGGAGTTCCGAAGTCGAGGCGTTGATGGACAAGGACACGGATGAAGAAGATGAGTTCGTGGAGAGTGATGAAGGCGATTCGGAATTCGAATCGTTCGAAGGCCACACTCTTTATCGCGCGGCGTTCGCCCTAACGGTGTGGATCGACGAACTGTTTGACCGCGATGGTGCGCTGCAAAATGAACCAGCCGCGGTGAAGCTGGCGACGCAGTCGGCGCTGGCCAGCGCCAAGCTCGCCGCTGCGCTCAGCGATAACGATGTCGATGAAATCGGGATGACGATTGCGTATTTAAAACGCGCATTGAAAGCGATCACCACTTCGCTCGATGCCTCCGCGCAATTGATCTCCGAGAAGCTTATCACGGTGGCGCAACACTCCATTCTGCAGCAGCGCCTTTTCCAAGTGCGGGATGGCATTATCACTCTCATGGGTGAGTATCGCGGCGAATGGCGCCGCCGCTTCGGCTCCGAAGGCTTTCGGAGTTGAATGAAATAGCCGGGTATCCGTCCAAATATGCAAAGGGAAGCGACTCTAGCTCAGCCCGATGTGTCGGAAATAGACCTGGTGAAACGGTGCCAGGCTGGTGATTCCGAGGCATTTGACGAGTTAGTCATTCGTTACCGAACAAGGATTTTTGGAATGATTTATAACATGGTGCATAACGAGCAGGATGCCTGGGATCTTGCGCAAGATAGCTTCGTCAAAGCGTGGAAATCGATCGGACGCTTTCGCGGCAAGTCGTCGTTTTACACCTGGATGTATCGGATCGTGATGAACGTGACGATCGACTGGCTGCGCAAAAAGCAGATCAAAGGCGCCGGCGCAGAGTTCGATGACGCGGTGCAATTGAAAGAGATCGATCCGGCGGCGAGGACTGCGCCGCGCGCGGATGCGTTGCCATCCGAACGAATGGAACGCGGCGAACTACGTCAAAAGATCGACAAGGCGATCGCGCAACTTTCGCCCGAACATCGCGCCGTAATTTTAATGAAGGAAACCGAAGACATGCAATATCACGAGATCGCAGAGGCGCTCGGCTGCTCGATCGGAACGGTCATGTCGCGGTTGTTTTACGCGCGCAAGAAACTGCAGAATCTGTTGAAGGATGTTTATGAAAACGTTTGAAGAAAAGTGGACAGCGTGGCTCGACGGCGAACTCACCGGCAAAGAGCTGGTCGAGTTCGAAGCGTCGTTGCCGGATCGCGCCGCCGCGGAAGCGGAACGGCTCGATGCGAAAAAGCTCGGAGCGCTTTTGAAGAAAGAGCTCGGAGCGACCACGTTTGCGAACGAAGAATTCTTTAGTCACCAATTGAGCGAGCGAATGGCGCGCGACGACGCGGCGGAAGATCGACATGATGAAAGATCGACATGGTGGACGGTGCCGCGGCTGGTCTGGGCCGGCGCTACATCACTGGCCATGTTTGTCCTTTTCACGGTCGTAGTCATGCGCGACAAAAATCCCGGCGAGCAATCGCAATACCTGTCGCAGATCATGAACGCGCGCGTTGATCCGGCGTTGAGCCCGAATGCCAGCGTCACCATGTTCGAATCGAAAGAAGACCGTGTGACTGTCCTCTGGACGGAGGGATTGCAATCGTTGCCGTCGGAATACGCAGCAAAATAGTTGCCGCCATGCGCGCCCGCGTTCTGGTCTTCCTCGCTCTTTCCGGGCTGATGATGGCCGGCGGGTCGAACGTCCGCGCTTCTGAAAAAGTCTGGAGCGGATTGGTCATGGCGGACAACGCCGAGAAACCACACACCGTCCCATCTCAGTTAGGCCGCCTCGAAGGAACGCTGAAGGAACTTTTCGGTTACAACCAATTCGACGTCATCGGCGAATCGAACAAGACGCTCAAGACCGGGGACGAAGATTGGCTGGCCTCGAGCAAATATTTTTCGCTGCATGTCGATGCTCGCGGCGTGACGTCGAGCGGCTACGAGCTCAATCTAAAATTGTTTCAGGACAAGCAACTGCTGCTCGAAACCGAAACCAAACTGAGTAAGCAAAGCCCGCTCGTCATCAAAGGGCCGCAAGTGGGCAGTGGCCAATTGCTACTCGTTCTGGTGGTCGACGCGGAAGACTGGAAAAGCCAGCCGAGCGAATCACAAAAGCGGGCCCGTCATTCCAGTCGCGAATCCAGTCAGGTCGTCGTCGCCTGGCGGCGTCTTTCACGCGTGGTCCGAAACGCGTTGCCGTAATCAAGCGGACCGTTGATGCCACGCGATATTTCGACTAAGGGCAAACATGCGTTCCGTTGCGGCTCTCGGTCTTTTGCTCCTGTCCTCCGTTAGCATGCTCGCCGAAAAACCGTTCGATTTCGCCACCACGCCCGGCAAACTGCCGAAGCAGGTTGTTCCGACTGAGTACTCGATCCGGATTGTTCCTAACATCGACAAGTTGAAGTTCACGGGCAGCGAAACGGTGAAAGTGAATGTGAGCGAACCGGTGCGTGAGCTCGTCCTCAATGTGCTCGAGTTGGAAATCGCCACCGCATCTGTTGATGGGGAAGCGCTGCCGAAGTCGTCTATCAAGATCGATAAGAAGAATGAACTGCTGCGCTTGAATTTGCCTAACGAGCTCCCGGCGGGCGAACACACGCTCGCGCTCGCATTTACCGGCAATATAAATCAGCAGGGCCAGGGACTTTTCTATTGCCGGTACCAGGAGGAAGGCAGCGGGGCGAAGAAGTTAATGCTCGGGACGCAATTCGAAGCGACCGATGCGCGCCGATTTTTTCCGTGCTGGGACGAACCGAGCTTCCGCGCGCGCTTTCAACTGACCGCGGTGGTGCCGGAAAACTGGCTCGCCATTTCGAACATGCCGATTGAATCCGAAGCGAAGATCGACATCGGGAAAGAAGTCCGCTTTGCCGCGACGCCGCCGATGTCGAGTTACTTGAATGTTTTTTGCGCGGGCGAACTCGATTTGATCGAGACCCAAAGCAGCGGGGTCCAAATCCGCGTCATCACGACCAAAGGTAAATCGGAATGGGGCCGCTACGCGCTCGACAGTTCGGTCAAGATTCTGGAGTACTTTAATGATTACTTCGGTGAGCCCTATCCGTTGCCGAAGCTCGATCAGATCGCGATTCCGGGCGGTTTCGGCGGCGCCATGGAAAATTGGGGCGGCATCACTTACTTCGAAAGCGTGCTGCTGTTCGATTCCGAGAAATCTTCCGAGAGCACAAAACAGGACATCTTTGCCGTGCTCGCGCATGAGATGGCGCACATGTGGTTCGGCGATCTGGTGACGATGGCGTGGTGGGATAATCTTTGGCTGAACGAAGGATTCGCGTCATGGATGGGAACGAAATGCACGGCGCATTTCAATCCGCAGTGGGAAGTTTGGCTGCGCAAAGAAGTGCCGCGCAATTCCACCCGGCGTGTCGGTATTTCCAAGGAGCAAGCCATGGAAGGCGATGCAAGATCGACAACCCATCCTATCCAGGTACCGGTGGCGACGGAAGCGGAAGCGAACAGCATCTTCGACGACATCAGTTACAAAAAAGGCCAGTCCGTCATTCGCATGATCGAAAGTTTTCTCGGGGAGAATGTTTTTCGCGATGGAATTCGTCGTTACATCGCGGCCCACAAATTTTCCAACTCGACGACGGCTGATCTTTGGAACGCGCTCGCCGAGAGTTCCGGAAAACCGGTCGGCGAAATTGCGGCTGGATGGACCGAGCAGCCGGGGTTCCCCGTCGTCAAGGTACGTCGCGACGGCGGCGACACCGTTTCGCTTTCGCAAGAGCGTTTCGTCATCAACACAAAAAATCCGCGGCCGCTCGAATGGAAAATTCCGTTGACCTATTTCGTCGTCGGCCAACCGCCGCAAAGCCAGTTGATGTCCGGCAAGATCGACAAGCTCGAAAACATTCCGGCCGGCGCGGCATTCAAGATTAATGTGAACGGCGCCGGAAATTATCGGGTGCAATACGATCCGGCGTCATGGGATTCGCTAGTCGGCTTGATCGAAAAATTAAATGCGGAGGATCGCGTCAATCTCCTCGGCGACTCATGGGCATTGGTGCAGGCGAATCGCGCTCCGCTTCCGTTATATCTCGGCTGGATCGACAAGCTGCGGAGCGCGACTGAACTAGCCGAGCGCGAACAAATCATCAACGTTTTCGATTACATTAATCGATTATTAGTCGGGCAACCGGAGCACGCGAAGTTTCAGGCATACGCGCGATCTATCTTGCAACCGAGTTTCCACGCGGTTGGTTGGGAACCGAAAGAAAAGGAAGGACCTAAACTGTCTACCTTGCGCGCCAGCCTGATCGAAGCGCTGGGCACTCTCGGCGACGAGGAAATTCGCGCGGGCTGCCGTGGCCGTTTTCAAACTTATGCCAGCAATCCAAAGTCGCTGCCGCCAGATCTGCGACACAATGTGTTTGGAGTGGTCGGCCGCTTCGCCGATGATGCCACTTGGAATAAATTGCATGAGCTCGGGGTGAAAACGACGAGCGCGGAAGAAAAGCAAAACTATTACGACGCGCTCGCCCGGGCGACCGATCCGAAGTTGGTGAGAAAAACGTTGCAGATTGCCCTAACGGATGAATTACCGACGAGTCGCGCGATTTTTCTGGTCGGCAAAGTCGCGCGTTGGAGCGATCATCCCGAGATCGCGTGGCAATTCGCGAAAGCGAACATGAAGATTCTGCTCGGAAAAGCCGATGCGCTCGCCAGCAACAGTTACGCGCCAAGTATGTTCACATTTTTTTCCGACCGCGCGCGCGCCGACGAACTGAAAGCTTATGCGAAAGCGGAATTGCCAGCGTCGAGCGCGAAAGAAGTGGCCAAAGCGGTCGACGAAATTGAATTCCGCGCCGAATTCAAAGCGCGCTTGATCGCGCAGTTAGACTCTTGGATCGACAAGAGCACCCCGCCCAACTAGCCAACACGATTCGCTCAGATCGTAACTGGGGAGCTCGTCTGCGAAATCAACAGCCGCATCGGCATCATCGCAGAATCGTGAAAACCGTGGCGGCGAAACAACTCCTGCGAACGCAGTTCCGGTCGATCGGTCAAAAGCGTGATACGCAGGAAATTTTTCTGCTTCGCGAACTCAATCGCATGATTGAGCAACATCGAGCCGTATCCTTTGCCGCGGTACTCTTCGTGGATGACCAAATCTTCCAGCAGCATGACGAAGCCGCCTTCGGCCGTGCTGATGGTGAAAAGCAGATTGATCATCCCGACGATGGCGCGGTCGCGGCGCAAGACAAACACTCGTCCGCGATTTGGTTCCTCGAAAATCAGACGCAACCCCCGCAGCTGTTTGTCTTTGTCCGGGCGAAAGTCGCTTTCGTGGCTAAAGAGCTCGCCGAGCAATCCGGACAACTCATCCAGATCATGCTCCGTCGCCGGCTCGATTACTACATTGGCGCTCACGCTCTCTTATTCCAGAAAGCGGGAGCGCTGGCAAATGCGATTGTCGATCTTGCACCGCGATTGACAACGTCCGTTAGCCTTTTACCGTAGCCGTCCGCTTCCCTCCGGAGTGGCTCTACCTATATGAAACGCACCTATCAGGCTTCGAAACGAACGCGTAAAAATCAGCATGGATTTCGCGCGCGCATGAAGACCAAAGCGGGCCGGGCGACCCTCGCCCGCCGGCGTCAACGCGGCCGCAAACGTCTCCTGCCAAAAGGGGTCGAGATCTCGTACGCGCGCCACACGCAAGCCTAGACACGCCCTTTGGCGCTGGCGTTGTTAGATCGACATTGCCAAGATTCGACCATTGAGATTTCGCACCGTTAGCTCAACTGGTAGAGCAGCTGACTCTTAACTACCCTCATTACTGGGCATACAATGCCGGGCTACCGAATACGCCACCAAGCAGTGGAGCGTCTCTAGCCGGCAGCGGTGTGCCGGATTTGCATTTCACCATTTAAGGCAACGCCGTTCCTGATTTCGATTTCACGAGCCCGATGTCGCCGCTGTTCAGATTGCCGTCAACGGTGACATCCTCGCGGAAATTGGAAGCGCCCACCGCCGTACCCGATTGCGATTTGGTCTGGGCGATATCCCCCGAGTTAACGGTTCCATCCGCATTGGTGTCGCCAACCAGAACCGCCATCGGGACGGAAACGTCACCGGTATTCGTACCATCGTTTACGCCGACCAACGTTAACGTGATCGTTTGCGCGTTAAGCACACCGGTAAGATTGACGATGTATTGATGTGCATCCGCGCCGATGGCGCTGCTACTTATCATCGCGGTCCCACTGGAAATCCTAGCGCTATTCACGCTGAGTAGAGGCGTGGTGAAGGTGAAAACGACTTGATAATTGTTGTTTGCGCCACCGCTGCGACATTCCACACCGGCGCCGCCGATAAGTGGAAGATCGACATCGAACGTACCGGCGGCGGCGTGCGATTTTCTGGAAACAACAGTGGGCGGGACCGGCAGGGCGTACCCGACGGTTGCGTAATCATACGAGGAAGTGGTGGAAGTAGCGTAACCGGCACTGAGACCGGTAACGAAAATGGAAAAGCCATCGGGTCGGAAAGCGAGGGCGGTCGGCTCATCGTCATCTTTCCCGGGGCCATCGTAGCGAGCGCTCCAACGGGCTTCGCCGAATTTCGCGCCGTAAAGGACCGTTACGTAATCGGCGCTGGAATACTGGAACTTCGACAAGCTCATCACCGTAACGGCGACCGTTTTGCCATCGGGACTCACTGCCAGATCACGCGGATCATCCTGATGTTTCCCCGCGCCTGAGTAACGAGAGATCCACAATTGCGCGCCCGTGTCGGTTCGATACGCGACGGTCGCGGCATCGGACGCGAGACTGTCTTCGTCTTCCCGACCGGTGACAAATAACTGTTTACCATCAGGACTAATCGCAATCGCCGATGGCCAATCATCCTTATCCCATTGGCCATTGTGATCCTGCGTCCAAAGCAGCTCACCGGCAGTAGCGGAGTAGGCGAGCACCGCATAGTCACGGCCGGAATTAACGGTCGTTGTTGAGCCTGTGACGTAGACAGCAGTTCCGTTAGGCGCGACGACCAGCCCTGCCGCGAAATCTTCTGCGTGAGCGGCCCCGTCAAACCGCGCCGTCCATTCGGCTGCACCAGTGCCAATGTTGTAGGCAAGCGTGGCGAAATCCGAACCGGTGCCAGCGCCCTTACTTGTGCCGGTGACGTACGCGGTCGCTGAGTCGGGGCTGATGGCGACCGCTTGAGCAGTGTCACTACCCGATCCCGGTCCATGGAACCTCGCCACCCATCGTTGCACACCGGTGCGGGCGTTGTAAGCCACGGTGGCGTAGTCGTAAGCTGCGCCGCCCCAGCTCCGGCCTGTAACGACGAGAGTCGCTCCATCATTACTCAGAGCAATTGCTGCCGGCGTATCGTAATCGCCCGCGGCTCCGCCGTACATGGCGCGCCATTCTTCTGTGCCCGTTGTCGCGGCGTAGGAGACAGTCACAAAATCCAGATTTGTGGTGCAATTAATTGTTCCTTTCGCCGCACACGTTCTGCCAGTCACGTACAAATGCCCGCCGTCGGGACTGATCGCGGCCGCGATTGCCTGATCATCTGAATTGGTCGATCCATTCAGCCGCGCTACCCAAAGCCGCCCGCCGGTTTCGCTGTCGTATGCAACGATCGCGCCATCGGTTTGAGGCGGATCGCCATCGCTCACACCGACGACGAATACCGCCGCACCGTTTGGACTAACGACTACATCGAGCGCCGCATCGGTGCCGGACAGCGTGTCATCATATCGGTCCCGCCATTTCCATCCGCAGCCCGACTGCAGCGTTGCGCCAGTGCTATCGCACGCGATTTTGTCGGCGTCGTTGATGATGACGTTCGGTGGCGCCACGTCGCTTGGCTCTCCGGCGACGGTTAACGAAGTGGGACTATTACCGCCCGCTTCATCATAAACGTCTAACAAGGACGGCGCGCCATTACCTGAGGTTCCGGTCGCGCGGAACGCGAGCAGACGTCGGCCCGGCACAACGAAGGGACCGGTCGGCGTGAACGTGCTTCGCCCAGTTTGGGTGACGATTGTCTCCGGGCCTTCAGCGGCCGTGAACGTTGAGGTCGACCAATCCCATAAACCCACTGTCCAACCAAAACTCGTGACCGCGGCAGAGCCTCCGACGCTCAGCGTCCAAACGCTTACGCTGTAATCAATGTCGAGTGGCGAAATCTCCGGCGCGATCCAGAACCGTGACACTCCATCAGAAACCTGCACAAAACCGCTCGGGAAAGTGCCATTGCCATTGCCTTCATCCATTGCCAGATGTGGTCCGCAATTAGTAATGCTTCCATCGGAGAAGCACGCAAAATTATTGGTCAAATACCATGACCGGGGCTGGATGGGGTTAGGACTTTGCCCGCTTGCAATGTTTATCGACACGCCGCTCGCTAAAGCGAGGCCGAGCCATGCCACGATTGCGGCCATGGATTTACAGCGCTGGTCACGCTTAAGAGGAGATTTCATCAGGTCATGCAAGATCGACATCTATTGGGGCAGCGCCGTGCCCGATTTGGATTTCACCAACCCGATGTCGGCACTGTTGAGGTTGCCGTCGACGTTCACATCGGAGCGGAAATTCGAACCGGTCACAAACTGTCCCGATTGAGATTTGGTCTGAGCGATATCGCCAGAGTTTACAAAGGTGTCAGCGGTTGTGTCACCGATGAGCACGCCCATTCTCGGTCCAACGACGTTGCCGCTGTTTCCCATTGAATCGAGCGTACCGTTTAGAGTAACGGTCAAATACTGCGCATTGGTGACACCGGTGAGATTGACCGTGTATTGATTTGGGTTCGGGCCAAGAGAGCTGCTGGAGACACTGCCCGTTCCGCTGGTAACGCTGGCACTCGCAACAGTGGTATTATTCACGAAGGTAAAGACGAGAGTGTAATCGCCGTTGGCGCCACCGCGACGACATTCGATGCCGGGGTTGCCCGACAGTGGAAGATCGACATCGAACGTGCCCGCAATGCCGTGAACTTTCCTCGAGACGGCACCAAGTAATTGCACCGGTAAAGTCTCCCGATAGCCGAGGGCAACGAAATCGCGCGGATATTCCGGGGACAGATTATAGTTAATCGTGCCAGCTGTAACAACCCGGCGGCCATCCCGGGAGACGTTGACACCAACAGGATCGCCGCCCTCGCCCGCCGCGGTCGCGTAACGCGCCGCCCAGAGCTGCTCTCCCGTGCCGCCATCGTAGCCGATCGTCATCAGGTCAGCTGCACTGCCACCCGATGCTCCGCCATTGTAAGGCGGCCCGTTGCGGCCCGTCATATAGACGCGGCTACCGTCGGTACTGACCGCGAGGGCCCATGCGCGCTCGTCGCGCGGGGTGCCGTAGTGCGCGGCGAAGAGTTGCACGCCGGTCGCGGCATCGTAGGCGATCGTCCCGAAGTCGTAGTCACCGAATCGCGTGTTCACTACCAGCCCTGTTACGTAAACCCGCGCCTGGCGGGAACCGTCGCCCAGCGTGACCTCGGGTCCTGCCGCGATGGCAGTGGGAATATTGCCGCCGCCCACAAAATCGCCTTTGTAGGTGGAGACCCAGAGATTAACTCCGGTTGAGGCATCGTATGCAACGGTATCAAAGACCGCGGTATAATCTTGCGGAAGGTACGGCTGTGCTATGGCGACCGCGAACAGTTTGCCGCCCACAGGATCTATGGCCAGTCTCTGCGCCTGTGCCCCTTGCCCGAGGTTGATCGCAGTGCTCCAGGCAATCTCTCCAGACAGAGAGTCGTAGCGGGTTGTGACGATGTCGCCGGTTTGCAGAACAAATGTGAGCGTATAAATACTCGACCCCGCGGCGACTATCCCGCGGACATAGGCGGGGGCGCCACCCCCGACTCGCGTCCACCGCACATGGCCGTCGGAAGTATCGTATGCCCTAACAAATCCCACCTCGCCGTTAGCGTCAACCGCGCCGGTGATCACCACCGTGGCTCCGTCAGCCGAGAAGGCCAGGGATGACACAGGGCCAGACGCAGGGCCAGTGCCGAAACCGCCACCACGATCGTACGAGGCCGTCCACAGTTGTTCGCCGGTCGTCGCATTGTAGGCAACGACGGCGATGTCCCACCCCACGCCGAACCCGACCCGCGGCAGGCGGTCATAGTAACCGAGCACGACGACCTTGCCGCCATCGGGGCTTACTGCGACATACCGCGCATAATTGTCGCCGGACGGCGATGCGTCAAAGACCGCCTGCCACAGCTTCGCACCCGTGACCACATCAATCGCGGTAGTCAGTACGTTGCCCTGCCCGTATATAGGGATCGGAAAAGTGTCGCCGGTGATGTATTCCACAGTGCCGTCCGGGCTCATCGCCGCGGCGAAAGCCTGGTTGGAGCCATAGGGGACTCCCGCCACCTCGCGCGGGACCGTCGTCACCCACGCTTCGCACCGGTCATCATCCCCCGGGGACGAGCAGCCGCTCGGCGTGCCCGCGACACTCGGCGTACCCACGACAGCCACAGGCGCAACAGATTTGCCGATGAGATCGCCGGGGATCGCCGCCGATCCAGGAGACGCCATCATAATTATTGAGAGCGGATTCCTGTTCCGATCTGACTGCTCCGGCCGAACTAAAACTGTGAAATCATTGATTCGTTTCGTTTTCCTTTTCCTGGGCTTTCTCGTTATCGGCGCGCTCGCATTCAGCGCGCAGGCATCGGATAAGAAGAAAACATTCGCTGCTCGCGAAGCGCCTCTCGCGATAGCCCCCGCAAGTAGCGGAGGCTCATTCACCGCGGTAGGATCGATGACCGCTGCGCGCTATTTTCAGACGGCGACACTGCTCGGGAATGGCAAGGTCCTGATCGCCGGAGGCACCACGGGAAGCGCGACCTTGAACACGGCGGAGCTGTTCGATCCTGCCTCGGGGACTTTCAGATCACTCTCTCCCAACACCATGACTTCGGCGCGCCGCCAGCACACGGCAACGATGCTCCCGAGCGGCAAGGTTTTGTTTACTGGAGGCAAGATGGGAAGCGCGACATTGAATACGGCCGAGCTGTTCGATCCGGCTTCGGGAACATTCACTCTGGTACCCAACACCATGACCTCGGGGCGCCACAGCCACACGGCAACGCTGCTCGCGAACGGCAAGGTTTTGCTTGCAGGAGGCTACACGGGAAGCGTCTTCACGAACACGGCCGAGCTGTTCGACCCGGCCTCGGGAGCATTCACTCTGGTGTCCAACACGATGACCGCGCCGCATTACCAGCACACCGCGACGCTCCTCCCGAGCGGCAAGGTTTTGATCGCCGGTGGCGGAGCTGTTCGATCCAGCATCGAGCACTTACTTCCGTGAAGATGTTACTGTCGATGGCAACCTTAACAGCGGCGACATCGCGTTGTTAAAGTCCAAATCGGGAACCGCGCTACCGTAAGCGAACGAAGACAAAGTATCGTGCAAAAGGATTGCTCCTCGTAATCCGGGCATTTTTAATCTCCATAGTCTAGTCGCTTTTACTCTTTGCTCGGTCGGACTCTCTTTAGCGCTGGTAAGCTTTGCGGCCGAACCGCGGATACGCGCGAAGGACGAGGTTTGCTCGCTCCAACGCATCTCCTCCAGTCCCACCGGGCGTGCTCGCGCCAATGCGGGTATGCCTTTCCATGGAGAGATCGACTAACGATGTGGGTGCTGCTGCCTAACGACCCTGGTGTTAGCTGTTCTAAGGTGATGAACCTAGCCTCTCCGAGCGTTCCGTGATTAATGGAGCGCGAGGTGTGGTGACCGACGGTGGCATGCCGCCAAATACCGAGCTTCTTCGATCTCGTCAAAAGGTTGGAGTGCATCGACTATGTCTCGCACAGCTTGCAGGTCATCGGGTCGCCGATACCGCCACTGCAATAATGCCTAACAGAGCACGCGTTCAGTCCTGACTTTTCTGGATAGAAGTGGACTATCGGAAAATGCTCAGGGGCAAACGGTGAACCCCTCATATTATATGAACCAACTAAAACGTTAAGTTGCGTTTGCTCAGATCAGCGACTAGCTAGGCTGCATGGACTTATCTCTTAAAGCTCTCGAAGAAGCAGTTGGCATTCGTCGTCAGATCAATGCGCTGGAAAAGCGTCTTACCTCGTTGTTTGGAGCTTCCTCTGTAACTTCGGGCACCGTGGGCCATAAGCGGGTGTCAGCAGTGACTCGGGCCAAATTAGCTGCCGCCGCCAGAGCCCATTGGGCCAAACGAAAAGGTGGTAAGACTTCGACTACTACCGCCCCAACCGCTAGGAAAAGGGGAAGCATTACCCCTGCGGGAAGGAAGAAACTTTCACAACTCATGAAAGCGCGGTGGGCGGCGAAGCGAAAATCGACAGCAAAGAAGTAAGTTCAGACACAAGCTCAAATTCAAGTTTCAAGGTTTAGACCACCGCGTTTCTGGCCATTCATGGCTGCATTCCACTGCGGGCTCATCTACTCTTCGAAGAGCCGACCGAATTTCAGCGATTCAGCAAGGCTCATACATCGCGAGCGATGCGTCACTTACGATTTCGCGCGGCTGATGGACGAATTACAAGGGGCGTTCATAACAGTGAAAGCTGCGCATACGGACAGTCCGCGGTTGGCTGCTCGAGACAACTATGCACCTTCGCGAAGACGCGGTTTTAACGGATCTGCGAGGCGAGCCAGTACATTCACGATTCGAGACTCGTCTAAGCATACAGGGATGAAGTGATTCCGCGTTGTGCACCGCACCGGTATAAGTAGTTTCCGATCCTTCATAGAACAAATCCTGTTAAAACGTGAATTTATGCTACCGATTCTGCTACCAATCGTGCTACCGATTTTGACAGCACGAAAGGACACGTGGCAGCACGATTTACCTGGTAAAATGCACTTTCGCACCGTTAGCTCAATTGGTAGAGCAGCTGACTCTTAATCAGCTTGTTATAGGTTCAAGTCCTATACGGTGCAAAAATTTCGCTGCCGATGAAACGCGTTCTCTTTTATCGCGACTTCCAACGCTTCACCGGCGGTCATCTCAAAGTCTGGGACTATTTTAATCACGTCGCCGCTTCATTGGCCTACGAGCCGCGGGTTTCATTTTCGCCGGACTCGAAATGGGATTCGACAAATCCGTGGTCTGATTTTCGGACGAGCGTGGTCGAGTGGGAGCCTAACAAGGGCGATGTTCTTTTTCTCGGTGGCACCGATTGGCGCGCCCTGCCAGAATCACAACGCGCCAATTTCCCCAAGCCGGTCATCAACCTCATTCAACATCCACGTCATGCTGATGCCGGCAGTGAATTGCGCG
This sequence comes from Chthoniobacterales bacterium, assembly GCA_038229295.1. Classification (GTDB taxonomy): domain Bacteria; phylum Verrucomicrobiota; class Verrucomicrobiia; order Chthoniobacterales; family UBA10450; genus JAJPGZ01. Next base: position 13,664 of record JBBROO010000009.1, read on the forward strand.
AGTTCCTGAAACATCGCGCGCTGCGTATCTGCGTGAGCGAAGAGGTCGCCGAGGCGATCAAGCAAACGGGTGAAGTGAATGGCCCCGTGTTTGTGATTCCAAATGGAATCGACCTGAGCGCGGCGGCGGAGGTCTCACCTAACGAACGCAAGATCGACATCTTGATTTGCGGACTGAAAGCGCCCGAGCTGGCGCGCGATCTCCAGGCAGCGCTCGCGAATACGCACGGAAATGTGCGTGCGATCACAGACTGGATGCCGCGCGCTGAATTTTTGCGCCACCTCGCCGATGCGAAAATCACCGTGTTCCTGCCACGCCCGGTCGAAGGTTTTTACCTGCCGCCGTTGGAGGGAATGGCTTGCGGAACGGTCGTTGTTTGTCCGGATTGTCTCGGCAATCGCAGTTTCTGCATCGACCGCGTAAACTGCTTTAGCCCCCCGCTCAATGTGAAAGCGATCGCGACCTGCGCCGAAATTGCGCAAAAGCAAACCGACGAAGAGCGCACGCGAATGCTTGAGCGCGCGAAAGAGACCGCGCTCATGCATTCACTCATGAGCGAACGAGAAAGTTTTTTGCGGCTCCTAAGATCGACATCGTGATGCCGGTGATCTTGCACCGGCAAAATCGTTATGGTAGTCAGCGCCATGCGTAACGTGCTTATCACCGGAACGCCGCGTTCGGGGACCACGCTCCTCTGCGCGTTGCTTAACAAACTCCCCGACACGGTCGCACTGCACGAGCCGATGAATGTCTGGGATTTTCCGAATTGCCGCGACGCCAGCGCGGTAGCAGATGTCATCGGAAAATTTTGTGACGAGACCCGCACGTCCTTGCATGAACACGGCTTCGCCATGTCGAAGCACGTTCAGGGAAAAATTCCGGATAACGTCGCGGCTGACCAGGTGAATCGAGCGGGAACGCGGCTCCGGCATACGGAGCATGGCCCGGTCGTGGTCGATAAACCGTTATCGCAAAATTTCGATCTCGCGATTAAACATCCGGTCGCGTTTTCGGCGTTACTCGAAACGTTGTCGCAACGCTTTGAATGCTACGCCATCATTCGAAATCCTCTCGCCACGCTTGCGTCCTGGAACAGCCTCGCCTGGCTCAATGTTAAAGATGGACACGCGCCCATCGGCGAAAAGCTCGATGTCGATCTTGCGCGAGATTTGGCTAACGAGCCCGATCCGTTCGAAAGACAAATCCGCATCCTGGAATGGTTTTACGATCGCTTTCGTCATTTCCTCCCCGACGGCGCGCTGGTTAAATATGAAGACTTGATCGCATCCCATGGCCGTGAGTTGGCAAAATTTTTTCCGGCGGCGGCAGATTTCGATGAGAACCTCAGCTCGAAGAACGTGAACAAATATTACGATCGCGGATTGATGATGGAACTTGGCCAGCGATTGTTGCGGCGCGACGGACCGCTCTGGCATTTCTATGGCAAACGCGACGTGGAAAATTTATTGACCGAAGTCAGCTCCACGGCACCGGTGTGAAAAATCTCTTTTTATCCACAGATTTCGCAGATTTCCGCAGATTTTTTCGGAACCGTTCTTTTGAATCTGAGGAAGAACTTTGTTCAGGTGCGAGACGGCGAGCTTCTTTCCGCCAACCACGAGTTCGGCCTTCTCAGGCATATTTTTTCATCCACAGATTACGCAGATTTTCGCAGATTAAAGAGAACCGGAAATCCTTCTCCGAGAAATCTGTGTAAATCTGTGAAATCTGTGGACGAACAAACTCTCATTCAGTCTTCATTGGAAATACGCCCAGATTTTCTCGGTACCGTTCTTTTAAATCTGCGAGGGAATTAGGGTTCTGTAATCTGTGGATCCGTGAAAATCTCCGTCGTCATTCCCTGTTTCAACGAGCGGCAAACGATCGAGCAAATCGTCACCGCTGTGCGCGCCGCGCCGATTGCCGAAATTGAAATCATCATCGTGGATGATTGCTCGACCGACGGCACCGTCGAAATGCTCAAAGAAAAACTGAGCGCGGCGGTAGACCGGATTATTTATCAGCCGCGCAATCGCGGTAAAGGCGCGGCGTTGCGCGCTGGATTCGCCGTCGCCACTGGCGACGTCATTTTGATTCAGGACGCCGATCTTGAATATAGTCCGGCCGATTATCCGAGCCTGCTCGAACCGATTCTTTCCGGAAACGCCGACGTTGTTTATGGATCGCGCTTCATGGGCGCGCGCGCGCATCGCGTTCTTTATTTTTGGCACATGGTCGGCAATCGCTTTCTCACTTTGCTTTCGAATATGTTTACTAATCTCAACCTGACCGACGTGGAAACTTGCTACAAAGCATTCCGCGCCTCGCTGCTGAAAGATGTCGATCTTCGGGAAAATGGTTTCGGCTTCGAAGTTGAGATCACCGCGAAATTAGCGAAAGCGCGTTGTCGTATTTACGAAGTGGGAATTTCGTACGGCGGACGAACGTATGCCGAAGGAAAAAAGGTAAGTTGGAAAGATGGCTTCCGCGCCATCTACGCGATTGTGCGCTATAATCTCTTTAAGTGAATCGCGTGTCGAGCCGATCAAAGAAATAGTTGAGCTCGGTCGCACCTCTAACTTTACTTCGCAGACGATTCCGGCAAAGAACATCGAGGTTGGTAAAGGACGAGCACTGGAGATGGGTGGCCCGCCTGCGCGGCCGTAGCCGACTCCGGCGTGGCGAGGCCCGGGTGCTGGAGTGTTCGGTTGATAGCGAGGAAATTTTTCGCGAGAAGCCGAGCTGAACGGAAGAGAAATGAATGCGCAACAAGTTCGCGCCTTTGGTTGTCTTGCGTACCGGTCTAACGAGAACAAGCTCAGCCACCGCTGGCGAGGGCGAGCGTGAACTGCAATAGAGGTGTTTTCATAAATTGAGGCGCCGCTTCGGAGCGGCCAGCGGTTGGCTGCATCGTTTGGTTAGACCTGGGCAGCGGGACATAGTGGACTCTTGCCACCGTTAGTCCGAAAAATGTTCTCGCGTCTTCTCCAGCAGGGTCTTTGAATTGGCGTATACCATGCGAAGAAACGGGCGGAGAGATTCGCTGCCCTCTTCAGCAAGCATGGCTTTCGACCATGCTGAATACTCAGTCACCCCTTTGGCCATATGGCTAGCTCCTATGATCGCGAAATCGAAGAGTTCGTCGTGTAGATATTGGTCTTCGTTTTCCACTGGGCTTTCTAAAGTAGGATGGGCCTCTGGCGGAAGATGACTATAAAAGCGGCCATAAGAGCGGTCGAAGTCTGCTCGGAAATCGCATCGCGACTTCTTCGAAAGGGGTGACAGCATGATAGCAACGATACCGAGCCATGTGCCCACGTTGAGCGCTGCATTGTCGGCGACCCACGCTGCGGCTAATGGCCAAAAGAAACCGACGAGAAAGAGAGCGACGAATAGCACAACGACCCAGAAAATAGGTGTGATAAGCAGACGAGTATAGACACGCGAACTCATGTCACCGCGCGACACCAACCGGATGGCGCGCGGCAACCCAGGCCGATCGCGAAACCGAGCGGCAACCAGAGCAGCGCGAAAATGCCCTGAACCTTCAGCATCACGCCGAGTAGCACACAGAACAGCAGACCAGTGATCGCTTGCATGCGTGTTGAGGCCTAGCGACAACAAGCGGTGCGACCGCCGTCGAGGGCGCGCATCGTTGCGACTAAAACTGTGTTGCTCATTTGAAACATGAATGCACGTCCGGTGGCGGCTTGCTCCAGCGCTTGGTTAGACCGTTCCATCGCTCATTGTGTGTTTTCCTTCTTGTTTTTTTGTCGTTCTCTTGCTTCGGCAACAATTGGGTCAATTTTGGGGGCGACTTCGGCTTTCTTCTCGGCGAGGTATCCGTCCTTGCCCAGCCGAGTAAGCTTGGCAAATTCCGCGGCTTCCGTGGTCTTCAATCCGCTGAGGGGTTGCTGCAGCGTAAGCTTCCGCCTCAAGAAAAACTCGAACTCGGTGGAAAGCTCGGTATCTCCGGAAATCATAGTGGCGTATTCTTCGATCAATCCGAATCTCTCGACTGCGCGCCAGTATTTATGAAGATTGCGCCGGTAAAACCAGTTTGCGTAATAAGACATGGGATGCGCTAGGCGCATTGCTCCGAAGAACGGCAATAGCGAAAGCGGATAGATAAGATTCAAGATGTAATAGCCGCCGATTGGCGGTAATCCGACTCCTTGTGCAACCGCCGCGACCAAGCCGACGATCGCCATACCGAATTTAGCTTTGAGGAAGCAGACCACTAAACACAGAAGCCATATCAGCGAAATCGCAATGGGAACCAGCGTCTGGGCGTCCATAAGCCTAACGAGACAAAGATGAGCTGCCGCGAGCGAGGACACGCGTGGCTGCGGCTTGAGGCGTTGCACTCATACAAAACTGGATAGTACGGCGGCTCGCGGTCGGCTCCATCGATTAGTTAGGCTGCATTAACGTACACAACAAATACCAAACAAATGCTAGCTCGCTGCATCGCCTGGTTAGATGTTGTTGTCACTGGGGTGGTGGCGATGTCGTCGCGGCCGGCGAAAGTGCTGGCACAGCTGTGGATGCCCTACCCGGGGGCGATTCTCTCCAGGTACGATACTGCACGAGGAACGACGCAACGAGGACTAATAACGTGAGAACGGCAACTGCCGTTGCGAACCACCAACGACGCACTTTTTTCTGCTCTTGGCGGCGATCCCACTCGAATTTGGCACCCGGATAATCGAAATGGCTGGGCTGCTGACTGCTCAGGAATGCCCGCAGCTCATCATCGTTGTATTCACGAGGCCGCTTTGACATCTAGAAAGAATTCGACCCAATTTTTGGACCTTTCAAGAGAAATGCCAAATTTTTGGGTCTAATCCGGCTTTGAATTTCGAGTTGAAAATTTCAATCGACGTACTTCTGCGCGATCGGCATGCGGCGGCCGACACCGAAGGCGCGCGCGGTCACGCGAAGTCCGGGCGCGGCTTGTTCGCGTTTGTATTCGTTAAGATCGACGCGGCGTTGCACCCAACGCACCGTTTTTTCGTCGAAACCATGCGCGATGATGTCGCGCGCGCTCAGATTTTCTTCGACATAAAACCGCAGGATCTCATCGAGAATCTCGTAGGGCGGCAGGGTGTCCTGATCCTTTTGGTCCGGCTTCAGCTCGGCACTTGGTGGCTTATCGATTGTCGATCTTGGAATGATTTCGCCGTCGCGATTAATCCAGCGCGCGAGTTCGTAGACCATCGTCTTGGGCACGTCGCTGATGGCCGCCAGTCCGCCCGCCATGTCGCCGTAAATGGTGCAATAGCCCACCGCGAGCTCGCTTTTGTTTCCCGTTGTCAGCAAGAGATGACCGAATTTGTTAGAGAGCGCCATCAGAGTCATGGCGCGCAATCGCGGCTGCATATTCTCTTCGGTCGTGTCTTCCGGCATCCCGCGAAATATTTCGGCGACTTGCGCTTTGAAGACCGCGAATGCATCCGTGATCGGGATCTCCAAAAATTTAATACCGAGCGTCTTGGCCAGCGCGCGCGCATCGGAGACACTTCCGGGCGAGGAATACTGGCTGGGCATGGCGACGCCGACGACGTTTTCGGCGCCGAGCGCATCCGCCGCGATCGCGGCTACCACCGCAGAATCAATTCCGCCGCTCAAGCCGAGAACGGCCGTCTTGAAATTGCACTTCCGCAGGTAATCGCACACGCCTAACGACAGCGCCGCAAAGAGATCTTCGCCCGCCGCGCGCTCGCGAAGATCGACAATGGATTTTGTATTGGAGTCGATCACCACCTCGTCCTCGCGAAATGGCGCCAACTGCGCCGTCAGATTGCCGGCAGAATCGACCGCGATGGAATTGCCATCGAACACGAGTTGATCGTTTCCGCCGACGGCATTGCAGTAGAAAATCGGGCGTTCGTAGGTGCGCGCCAGCGCCCCGACCATTTCGCGGCGAACGCCCGGCTTGTGCAGACTAAACGGTGACGCGCTCAGATTGACAATGAGCTCCGCGCCCTGCTCGATGAGACTGCGCACGGGTTCGACATCGTAAAGCGGCCGCGGCAAATAATGTTCCGTCCAAATATCTTCGCAGATGGTCACGCCGATCTTTTTGCTGCCGAGACCGAGCGGCGCGACCTGCGTGGCCGGCTCGAAATAGCGGTCTTCATCGAACACATCGTAAGTCGGCAAAAGCGATTTGTGCGCTTTTTGAATCGGCTGGCCGGCTTGAAGTAATGCGGCGGCGTTGTGAAATTGTTTGCCGCGTTCTTCGTTAAGATCGACAAATCCCACCAGCAATGCGGCCCCGCGGACATGGGCCTGCAATTTTTGCACGATCTCCAGATTTTGCGGAACGAAGCGCGATTTAAGAACAAGGTCCTGCGGCGGATAGCCGGGGATCGAAAGTTCCGGCGTGAGAATTAGCTCGGCGCCGGCGGCGGACAATCGGTCGTAAGCGGAAACGATCTTTTCGAAAGTCCCTTTGAGATCGCCGACCGTCGGATTGAGTTGGGCAAAGCCGATCTTCATCTGCGTAACGCAGATTATGCGCAACGCAGACGCCAGCAATCGCTCTTTTGCGCGGTTTAGTTACTGCCCATCACCGAGTGATGTTTGTAACCCTTGTTCAACGCATCATCGGCGCCTTCGACGAAGACTTTGCCCCATTCGATGAGCGAAGCGGCGAGAAACCCGGCGATGGCGCAGAGAATGACTTTCTGCATGAACGTGGCGTGCATGTCGATCTAACGAGCACGTGGGGTGCCATGCCCGGTCACCAAAAACCCCATTGGCCCGTCCGCATGATCCAGAGACCGAGAAGGAGATTAGTCACGGCATGAGTGAGCACGCACGTCGCGAGATTTTTGCTCCAGTAAACGACCATGTTGTAGAGCACGCCGGTCAAAATTGCCGCGGCCCAATCAGGTTGCGAATGCGAAAATCCGAACGCCAGGGTCACGATCGAAAACGACAACCACGAAAACGTTCCGAAGGGAACGCGGTCAAATTTTTCGTCGATCAAGTAGCGCAAAAGAAAACCGCGCCAGAAGATTTCTTCGACTAACGGCACCACCACCACGAGGCGCAGAAAACGAAACAATATGGTCGGCCAATAAAGCGACGATTGGTTAGCGAACAGATCGGGATTAAAACCATCGATGCGGCGGGCGTAACCGAAAAATGCCTGCGGCGAAATCCAAAGAATGAATACGAGAATGCCGATTGCGATTCCAATCATGAGCCGCCGTGGCGGAGTGATGGAAGATTCTCGCCACCACTTCACCAGCAGAAATCCACACACGAGCGTTTGCAGCGGATAGATCCAGTATTCGCAACGGCGCAGCCAGATGTGATTGTCGATCTTGTGGAGTCCACTCGTTAGCGCGAGGAAGCCGCAAAAGACCAGCATCGGCGCGATGTAGGCGGTTACTTTTTTTGCCGGCATGACAATTGCAGATTAGACATTTATTCGTACTTTGAGCTGACGATGGCGGAGAGGGACACAAATGCCAATGCGGGATCGAAGGACCTCGACCCGGAGCAATTGACGCGGTTGCTCGAGCTCGAACTCATCCAGAAACGCGCGGAATGGAAAAACGCCGGCGCGCGTCGCCGCGGTCTTCGCACGGCCAGCTTTGTCTTTCTGTTTTTGCTCATCGCCGCGTCAGTCATCGCGTTTCTGTTCATGTCATCGGTCATGCAGGAGCGGCGCGCTAATCAACCGCCGCCCACGGAAGCGAACGCTCCGAAGTGACGATGTCGATCTTGCCGAGTCGCGCCCTCGTTAGGCGCGACTCCACCCGCTATCGCACCGTAGTCGCCGCTGGCTTCTTGATTTCGGCGACAGCCTGACCGGTTTTGCGATCGTTGATAACAAACGTGTTGTTATTACCCAGTTTCGACCATGGACCGCGCGGCACTTCGCTGAAGTCGACAAATTTCCAATCGGTCACGTCGGTCGTCTGCAATCCGAGATAATCGCGCACCGCCGGCGAAACATCGAGACCGGCGCCTTTGTTCAAATTCGGTTTCGGACGCTCGTTCCCGAAAACATATTGCCAGTGATCCGTGCGAAACGGACCAGCATCTTCCCATTGCGCGTAAACAACTTTGTCGCCTTTGCGAATCGCGATCCAGCGGTCCTTGCAGGTCGAAACGCCAGGGCCTTGATAGGCCGCTTTGAACCACGGCACCACTTGCGGCGCTTCCGGGCGATGTCCGGTGTTCGCCTTATCATTGTAAGGCAGCGCGCAATAAAATGGATTTTGTCGCGGCGTGAATTTAACCGGCGCGTAGTTACTCCGGCGTAAGGCCGTCGGGTCATCGAACCCGCCATAGCTGCTCGTCCAATCTTTGTCCCACGAGCTGGAGCGGTTCGGCACCGGATTATTTCCGCTCGGTTCTTCGCCAATCCAAAACACCGTCGTGACGATTTGTTTTTTCCACGGATAACGCTCGCCCACCTCCGGAGTGGACGAAGACAGATGTCGCGGCGCAAACGCCACCGAATCGACGTTAAGCAAAATATCGTCGGAGAGTTTGTCCGATTTTTTGCTGACCTTCATCTTCGACGGATTTCCTTTCACCGGCGCCGATTGGGCAAAGAGCGACGAGACCGATGATAAGACAACTGCGACGGTGTGAATAATCGTTCCTGGTTTCATTGCAAAAATCCTGCGGCGCGGAGCGTCGGGAGCGAGAGAAGGTTCTCTCTCATGATTCGAATACCATAGCGCAAATGCGCGTAATTGGCTCCGAATTTGTTACTGCGCTAATGAAGCGCCGCGGAATTTGCCGGCAAAGTCGAATGAGTCAACAAACTTTTCCCCGCCGTAAAATTTGGCTACGCTGAATCTATGATGCGTCTCGTTCTCTGTCTCTGTCTCGCGACGACAACACTTTTTGCCGACGCAAGATCGACATCTTCACCGCCCACGATCACGGCCGCGTTTTGGAACATCCAATGGTTCCCGGGCGCCCGCGCAAATCCGTCATCGCGCGAAGAAGCTCACCAAATCGACGCCGTCCACGCCGACATCGCGCAAATTAATCCCGATATCATCGGCATGGAAGAAGTGCGCGATTTCGCCCAAGCCGCCGTCGCCGTGCAGCCGCTTGGCGGATTCAACGTCGATGTGTGCGCGAATTTTCCGCCGCGCGAAGGCCAACCGCACGCGCAGGAAGTCGCTATCGCCAGCCGGTTGCAACCGCTGAGCGCGTGGGCCGAGGAATGGAAAACCGCCGGGGCGATGACGCCGCCGCGTGGTTTTGCTTTCGCCGCGTATGAGATCGCGCCGCGCCGATTGCTCTTTGTTTACGGCGTGCATTTGAAAAGTAATCGCGGCGATATTCTCGAAAACGTTGCGATGCGGCAGGAATCGATTCGCCAGTTGCGTTCCCACATCGCGGCGATGGAACAGGCTTACGGAAAACTCGGCGCCATCAGTCTCATCGTCGGCGGCGATTTCAATACTTCGCTCGACGATCCGCGCTTTGCGGCGGAAACAACTTTACGCGAGTTAATCAAAGCCGGTTTTCTTTGGACCTGGCAGAATGTTCCGGCAGCATCACGCGCGTCGCTGCCACCGGGCCGCGATTTTCCGGCGGCATCTTTCGATCACATCTTTTATCGCGGACTGACATTGCGCAAAGCGTGGGTCGCAAACACTTCGTCGCATTCCAGCGATCACCGCGCGGTCGTCGCCACATTCGATCTGCCCTAAATGCGCGCCACGCCGTAGCGCAGCGCAGGCGGGTCGATCTAATCGAGAAATTTTCCCGGATTCAAAATTCCGTTGGGATCGAGCACCGCCTTCAGTTTGCGGTGCATCTCGCGCGCGACATCGCTGGTCGCTTCCGGCCACCACCGTTTCTTGGCCAAACCGATTCCGTGTTCGCCGGTGATGACGCCGCCCCACGCCAGCACTTGCGCGAAAAGTTCGTCCAGCGCGCGGTCCACTTTCGCCCGCACCGCAAGATCGACATAGTTATCCGCCATGATGTTGACGTGCACGTTGCCATCTCCGGCATGACCGAAACAGGCGATCGGAAATCCATGCTTCTTCTGCAATCTCTCCGCGAACTCGACAAGATCGACAATGTGACTTCGCGGGACGACCACGTCCTGGTTCAGTTTCGTTAGGCCGGTGGCGCGCAGCGAATTGCTGAATTCGCGGCGCAGGGCCCAAAGCTTTTCGCAATCTTCCTCTCCCGTCGCCATCTCCAGCGCATTCGGTTTTTTGTTCGCCAGCAAATCGCGAACAGCTTCCGCTTCGCTCCGCACGCTCTCCACCTGGCCATCAAGATCGACAAGGAGATGTGCGCTGCCTGATGGCACGATCGCCTTGCCGATTTTCTCGCGCGCGGCTTCGAGCGTGAAACTGTCCGCGATTTCGAGTGACGACGGCAAAAATCCCGCCGCGAAAATCTCCTGCACCGCTTCGGCCGCGTGCGATATCTTGCCGAACGCCGCTGAAAGTGTCGCGCGCGCCGGCGGCAACGGAAGCAAGCGCAACGTGATTTCCGTGACGATGCCCAGCATCCCTTCCGAGCCGACAAACAATCCGATGAGATTGAATCCGGTTTTGTTTTTGTGCACGCGTCCGCCGCTTCGCAACACGTCGCCATTCGCCAGCACCACTTCGAGACCGATGACGTAATTGCGGGTGACGCCGTATTTTAAACAGCGCGGACCACCGGCGTTCGTCGCGATATTTCCGCCAAGGCTGCAATCTTTCATACTCGCGGGATCCGGCGGATAAAATAATTTCTGCGCGCGCGCGGCCGCTTTCAGATCACCCGTAATCACGCCGGGCTCGACGATGGCGATCGCATCCGCGAAATGAACTTCCTTGATGCGATTCATGCGCATGAGCGAAAGCACGATTCCTTTTCGCGCTGGAACGCAGCCGCCGACATAACCGTATCCAGCGCCGCGCGCCGTCACCGGAATTCTTTTCTCGGTGGCAAACTTCAGCAGCTTGGAAACATCACTTGTCGATCTTGCGAAGACGACCACCTCCGGGGCCTCGGACGCGAACCATTTATCGCCGCTATGCGCGGCGAGCGTCGCTTCGTCATCACTGACAACGTTGTCGCCTAACAAATGTCGCAGCTCGTCCGCCAGCGACGTCATTACATCCCCATAATTTGGTAACCACCATCCACGTAGATTACCTGGCCGGTGATCGCGGCCGCGCCATCGCTCGCGAGGAACACGCCCGTCTCGCCGAGCTCTGCCGGATCGCAGCTGCGTTTCAACGGCGCGCGTTCCTGATAATGTTTCAACATGGCGCTGAACCCGCTGATGCCGCGCGCGGCCAGTGTGTTCACGGGTCCGGCTGAGATGCAGTTCACGCGAATCTTTTTCGGGCCGAGATCGTAAGCGAGATAACGCGTGCTCGCTTCAAGACTGGCTTTGGCCACGCCCATGACGTTGTAATGCGGCACCACTTTCTCCGCGCCGTAATATGTCATCGCGAGAATGCTGCCGCCGTTCGTCATCAACGCTGAAGCTTCGCGCGCGAGCGCGACTAACGAATACGCACTGATGTCGTGCGCAGTTCGAAACGCTTCACGCGACGTGCTCACGAAGTCTCCCTCCAGTGCTTCCTTTGGGGCGAATGCGACCGAATGCAGCATAAGATCGACAACTTGCGTTTGTCCCCTCACCTGCTCGAAAAACTTTGCGATCTCGGCGTCGTTCGACACATCGCACGGGAAGAGCGGCGTCTGTTCGCCAAATTCACCGACGAGTTCCTCGACGTTCTCTTTCAAGCGCTCGCCTTGATAATTGAAAATCAATTTCGCGCCCGCGTTCGCCCACGCCTTCGCGATCGCCCAGGCAATGCTGCGTTTGTTCGCCACGCCGAAAACGACGCCGGTTTTTCCAGCCAACACTTGTGCAGTCATACAAGATCGACAATAGCATTGATCAATTGCCCGCAAAGCCAGTGTCGCGCTAGAGTAATCGCCATGATTTCTCGACCTCGTTGTCTCTGCGGCTGGTTGCTTCTAATTTTCGGAGCGTGTTTCATTTCGGCGCAGGAAGACCCGCTTCATCGACCAGAGGCAAAGCCATCGGTTAGTGCTGCGCCGGAAGTGGCCGCCTCGCCCGCCGCATCACCGGCAAGTACGACACCACCGTTGTCTTCTGCCGCCGCTCCTGCACCGGTTGCGACCACGCCGCAATTTACCGACGTTCTTTTCAAAAATCTCAAAGCGCGTTCGATCGGTCCGGCAACAATGGGCGGACGCGTCTCCGACATCGCGATCGATCCGCGTAATCCGTTTGTATTTTATGTCGGCCTCGCTCACGGCGGCGTCTTTAGGAGCGGCGACAACGGCGTTTCGTTCGATCCCATTTTCGATAAGCAACCGAATCTTTCCATCGGCGCGATTGCCGTGGCGCCTTCGGATTCGGATGTGATCTGGGTCGGGACTGGCGAAGCGAACGATCGTAATTCGTCCGGCTGGGGGAACGGCGTTTATCGTTCGACCGACGGTGGCGAGAATTGGCAGAACGTTGGACTGAAAGACAGTCGCGCCATCGGACGATTGATTGTCGATCCTAGAAAACCCGAAGTGGCTTACGTGGCCGCGAGTGGAAATCTTTGGGTCGATGGCGGCGAGCGCGGCCTTTTCAAAACGATCGACGGCGGCAAAACATGGAAAGCGATTCTGCAAGCGCCGGCGCCGCACAATGCGCGCACGGGTTGTTGCGATGTCGCGTTTGATCCCGCAAATCCGGAAACTTTATACGCCGCGCTTTATGCGAGACAGCGCACGCCGTGGAGTTTTACTTCCGGCCCGGCCGCCACCGGCGGCGAAGATGTTGGCGGAATTTACAAAAGCACAAATGGTGGATCGACATGGAAAAAATTAGCGGCTGGATTGGCGACGCAAACGGGACGCATCGGTCTCTCAGTTTCGGCGAGCAATCCGAAAATCGTGATGGCGATCGTGCAGAGTTACGAAGGCGGCACGAGCAACATCAACGATCTGCGCAGTCGCAGCGGCGGCGTCTTTCGCTCGGAAGATGGCGGCGAAAAGTGGACCCGCATCAGCGCGATCGATTCACGCCCATTTTATTTCAGCCAGATTCGAATCGATCCGGCTAACGACCAACGCGTGTACGCGCTCGGTTTCGCATTACTCGTTTCCGATGATGGCGGCAGAAATTTTCGGGAAGATCTTTCCGAGAAACTTCATCCGGATTGTCACGCCTTGGCGATTCAGCCGAACAGCGTCCCCGCGCCGAAACCGCCCAAACCCGAGGACAAAAACAAACCGCCGAAGCCGCCGCTTTGTCAGCGCGTGCTTCTTGGGACAGACGGTGGCGTTTACCAAAGTTTTTCCGCGGGCAAAGGTTGGGACCATCTTAATCGCATTCCGGCCGGCGAATTTTATCGGCTCACGCTCGACGACACGAAACCGAATTTCCGAATCGCCGGTGGATTGCAGGACAATGAGAATTGGGTCGGGCCGAGCGGAGTGCCGAGCAAGGAGGGAATCCGCAATGCCGACTGGACCAATCTCGCGGGCGGCGATGGATTTTACATTGTGTTCGATCCGACTGATCGCGACACGTTTTACGCCGAGAGTCAGGGCGGCGAAGTGCATCGAATTAATCTGCGCAACGGCGAGCTGCGCCAATTGCGCCCCGAACCGCCGGAGGGCCAACCGAAATATCGCTTTCATTGGAACTCGCCGCTTATCGGCAGTCGTCACAAGCCGGGCGTTATCTATTTAGCCGGCAATTGCGTTTTTCGCCTAACGGATCACGCGGAGAAATATTCCGTCATCAGTCCGGACCTGACGCGGAACGATCCCGCGAAAACAACCGCGACCGGAAGTGGCGCCGAAAATTACGGAGTAGTGTATTCACTCGCCGAATCGCCGAAACGCGCGGGATTATTGTGGGCCGGGACCGACGATGGCCGGCTTTGGTTAACGGAAAACGATGGAGGTCAGTGGACCGAGCTGACAAATAATTTGCCCGAGCCGGCGCGGGGACAATGGATTGTGCGCATCGAAGCAAGCGCGCAGGACGCGAACGCCGCCTATCTCGTGACGAACGCCTATCGCGCCGGTGACGAGCGGCCGATGATTCTGCACACTGTCGATCTTGGCAAGACCTGGCAACCAGTCATGGGCGATCTGCCGCCTAACGACCCCGTCGAAGTTGTGCGCGAAGATCCGGTCAATCCGAAATTACTTTACGCCGGAACGCACTTCGGATTGTTCGCTTCGTTTGATCAAGGAACGCATTGGGTGCGCATCGCCGACATTCCGGCCGTGCGCGTGGACGACATCCAGATCCATCCGCGCACCAACGATCTCGTCATCGGCACCCACGGTCGCAGCATCGCCATCCTCGACGACAGCGTTCCATTTCGCGAGCTCACCTCTGAGGTCGCGGCGAAACCGGCGCACCTATTTACCGTGCGTCCCGTTACCGGCGCTTATTTGCAACCCGGCTTCGGCGATTGGAACGGCAAAGGTGTTTATCGCGGGCAAAACCCGCCCGAAGGGGCGCTCTTCACGGTTTGGTTGAGAGAATTTACCGGAGACGAAATCAAAATTTCCGTCACGAAAGCAAACGGGCAACCGGTAGCGAACTTGAAGTCGCCCGGCGCGCCCGGCCTAACGAGATTGAATTGGGACCTGCGACCGACCAAAGATCTCAGCATCGAATACGGCGGCGACGACCCGAAGCGACTTTTGCCCGCGGGCGATTACACTGCGGAGCTAACTTTCGGAAACGTGAAAGAGAAACAAACCTTTCATGTCGATCTTGCCGAAGGCATCACCCCGCGGTGAAAAATTTAGCAGGCGATAGCGTGACGTCGGCAAACGCCGGAGAGCATCTCCCAAAGCGCGTCGAGAACGCGTTGCGCTGACGCGCGCACGTTGTCGATGTTGCGACTATCGATGTAACACGAAAGCATTTTGCGCTCAGCCGCGGAATGTTCGCGGTCGGCTTCGATGTGGATGCTGAAGTATTCGTAATGCTTCGGATCATTGAAGCCGTAGTGCTTTTTCAATCCGTCGATCTTCGATTCACAAATCTCCGGGATCTGGCTCTCATAAGCGTAGAGCGCGGCGAGACCTTCCGCGGTCGCTCCGTTGCCGCAGACTGATCGAAACGTATCGATCAAATTTTTCGTCTCCGGCTGTTTCTCGATCTGCGCAAGATCGACATCGTCGTCGCCGAGAGCTTCAGTGAAAGTCTTCCACAGTTCCGGATGGTTCGGCGATCCCGCTTCTTCGTCGATGAGATTATTGAGCAACTGTTTCCGCGTCGGAAGATCATCACACTTCGCATGCACAGCCGAGAGATAAGTCGGAAACGCCGCGACATGGTGATAGTACTGCCGCGCATAATCCGTCAGCGCCTCTTTGCTCAATTCCCCGCGCGTCCACGCCAGATAAAACGGATGCTTGAGCAGATGTTTCTCCGCAATGTCGTTGTCGATCTTGTCCAGATGTTGGTTCATAGGAATTGTTTATTCGTCCACAGATTACGCAGATTTACACAGATTAAAGAATTCTGTAGATCAGAAAATTTAACCCGATTTCAAAATGTGTTTGATTCCGCGAATGGGAATGACGACCCAGTCGGGGCGATTGTTTAGTTCGTAGCCGATTTCGTAGACGGCTTTGTCGAGGAGATAAGCTTCGAGAAGGATTTGGAGATCGTCCTGATTTTGCGGAATGAAGATGGCGCCGGCGGTTGTCTTTAAATAATGCTGGAGAAAGACGCTGCTCATTTCGCGATACCAAAGGTCGGCCCAGCGCTCGAGGAATGGGACGTCTTCGCTGCGCATGGCGGGCTGCCAGAGCGCGCTGTAAGCAGCGTATTGAAATGAACGCATCATGCCGGCGACATCGCGCAGGGCGGAGCGCTTTAGTTTTCGCTCGCTCAAGGCGCGCGCGGGTTCGCCTTCGAAATCTAAAATCACGAAATCTTTTCCGGTGTAGAGGACCTGGCCGAGATGGTAATCGCCGTGGATGCGGATTTTCGCGGCGTTCGCTTTGCGATCGAGCAAAAGTTTTTCACGCTCGAGGATGTCTTTCTCCGCCGCGAGAACTTCGCGCGCTTCATCGCGAAATTTTTGCGGGAGATTGTCGATCTTCTTGTTAAGGAGATCAGTGGTGCGGCGAAGGAGCGCGCGCATCGATTGAAAAACAGAACGCTGCGCCATGGCGTTGAACGGTTCCGGCGCAAACACGGGGTCGTCTGGCGCGGAGGCGAGAGCGAGATGCAATTCGGCTGTGCGCTGTGCCAGCAGTCTCGCTTTCTCAGGGTAAATCCCACCCGTCAATTCATCGAGTAACGGGCCGGGCGCGGTTTCATTTTGCAAATCGGCTTTGCGGCCGAGAACGCGTTCGTAATAACGGCCGACGTGATCGAGCGTCATCGTCCAGGCGTCGCTCTCACTCGTGACGGCGTGCTGGAGGAGACACACGACAGTGGGATCGGATTTGCCGCGGCGATATTCGATCGCGCCGCCGAATGCGGGCACGTTTGCGAACTTTGCGCGCTCGGTCAGGAAGCGCGTGACTTCGACGTCGGGATTTACTCCGTCTTCGAGTTTGCGGTAAAGCTTGAGAAAAAATTTGTTCTCGAAAAGCATGGACGAATTGCTCTGCTCTCCGCTGAGAACGTGCGACTGCGGAATCTTTTCGCGGACTGTTTCCGCCAAAGTCTGATTGATCGTCCCGAAGAGATGTCCGTTTTTTCCAGTGGCACGTTGTCGATGTAACATGAGCCGGAAAAGTTCTTCGCGGAAACCGGCGTCCCAAACCGCGTCGAACAAGATCGCTTCTTCGCCGCCGTCGAAACGCGCGATGACGGCGTGCGGCGCAGAACGTGAAACTGCGTCCGCGGCTTCGCCGCGCGCGATCTTGACCGGCAACGCATAGGTTTCGTTAGGCCCATCGAGGTAACTGACTTCGACAAACCAAAATTGGCCGGCGCCGGGCGAGGCGGAGACGGACGATTGCTCGAGCACGCGCATGTGGCGAAGATTTCGCGCTTTCGCGCCGAACCAGCGACAACTTCCGATGTAGTCGGGCAGGATTTCGTTTTCGATCTGCGAACGCGCGCCGTCTTGCAGCAAGATCGACAAGTCGGCCTCCGCCTTCAACGTCGGCACCACGCGCTTCTTGCTCAGCCGCTTCGCTTCGGTCTGCGCCTGCAACACAAACCAATAATGCGAGTGCGGCCCGAGCGTGAGGACGTAAGGCGATTTCTTGATCGTCGGAAATGGATTGCGGCTGAACATCTCCACCGGCTTGCAACCGGCGAAACACGACAGATCGAGCTCGGCTGATTGCGCGAAGCGCGAAAGATTCACCACCACGACAACGGTCTCGTCTTCGTAGCGGCGCAGAAACGCCAGCACTTTGGCGTTGTCGGGAAAAAGAAACTCGAGCGTGCCACGCGAAAATGCTTTGAAATTTTTGCGCATCGCGATGACGCGCCGCATCCACCACAGCAACGACGACAAATTCTTTTGCTGGTTCTCGACGTTGGTCGCTTCGTAGTGATACTCGGGATCGATGATGATGGGAAGATGGAGCCGCTGCGGATTCGCTTTGGAAAAACCGGCATTGCGATCCGGACTCCATTGCATCGGCGTGCGGCAGCCGTTGCGATCGCCCAGGTAAATGTTGTCGCCCATGCCGATCTCGTCGCCGTAATAAATGATCGGTGTGCCCGGCATGGAGAAGAGCATGGTGTTGAGCAATTCCATTTTGCGGCGGCTATTGGCGAGAAGCGGCGCGAGGCGGCGGCGAATGCCGAGGTTGATGCGCGCGGCGGGATCGTTCGCGTAAACGCGCCACATGTAATCGCGCTCCTCGTCCGTCACCATTTCGAGCGTGAGCTCGTCGTGATTGCGCAAAAACATGGCCCACTGACAATTTTCCGGGATGGCCGGCGTCTGCTCGAGAATGTCGATGATCGGGAACCGATCCTCCATTTGCAGCGCCATAAACATCCGCGGCATGAGCGGAAAATGAAAATTCATGTGCGACTCATCGCCGTTGCCGAAATAAGCGGCGGCGTCTTCCGGCCACTGGTTCGCTTCCGCCAGCAACATGCAACCGGGAAACTTAAGATCGACATGTGCACGCAACTTTTTCAGGTAGGCATGCGTGTCCGGTAAATTTTCGCAGTTCGTGCCTTCGCGCTCATATAAATAAGGAACGGCGTCGAGCCGCAAACCATCGACCCCCATCTCGAGCCAGTAATCGCAAACCTTTTCGACCGCTTCGTGCACGGCCGGGTTATCGAAGTTAAGATCGGGTTGATGCGAATAGAAGCGATGCCAGTAATACGCCTTCGCCACCGGATCCCAGGACCAGTTCGAAGTCTCGAAATCTTTGAAGATGATCCGCGCTTCCTGATATTTTTCCGGCGTATCGCTCCAGACATACATCTCGCGTTCCGGCGAACCTGGCAATGCGCGTCGTGATTTTTGGAACCACGGATTTTGATCCGAGGTGTGATTGATTACTAACTCGGTGATGACGCGCAGGTCGCGATCGTGCGCCGCTTTTAGAAACGCGCGGAAGTCGTCGAGTGTGCCGTAGTTCGGATTGACGTCGAAGTAATCGGCGATGTCGTAGCCGTCATCGCGCAGCGGCGATGGATAAAACGGAAGCAACCAGATGGCGTTGATTCCGAGTTCCTGGAGATAATCGAGTTTGTCGATGAGCCCGCGAAAATCACCGATGCCGTCGCCGTCACTGTCGTGAAACGTTTTGACATGCAGCTCGTAGATGACGGCGTCTTTGTACCAAAGTGGATCGACAATTTCACTTTGGGTTCGCGCCATGGGGCTAACTCTTGGCGCACAATGGCCGCGCGGCAAGTTGTCGATCTAAGCAAAACGGCCTCGCATCCAATGAGGACGCGAGGCCGTCTGAGATTTTTCGCGGATTACTTTCCGGAAACGAGCATGGCCTGGCTGCCGATGCATTGCCATTGGCTGCCGCGCAACATCCACGTGTCGGTCCACGCGTAGGTGCGATTGAATGACGCGCCGTCTTTGGATTTGCCCGCTTCCTTCGCCACTCCCGTCGCCACGGCGACGTTCGATCCGAAGGTGCGGACGGTCATGCCGCCGTTTTTCGCGGACGAATACGTGTCGTTATCGTTCTTAAATTCTTTCACGAGCGCAGCCTTGTTTATTCTTTTGCCTTTCGAAGATGTGCCGATGAAATCTTCAGCCAATCGCGTTTGCACAAACGACGGGTCCTTCTTCATCACCGCGGCTTCCCATTCGTTTTCGAGGCGTTTGACATTCGACTCGGCGCTTCCGGTATCGGCGCCCGTAGAAGCTTTCTTGGTGGAAGTTTTTTCCGTCGTCTCAGTTGATGCCTTTGTTTTTTTCGCGCTCGGGCTGGCACTCGACGTTGCGGCCGCTGATTCTTTCTTTTCGACAGTCGATGACGTAGACGTGCTTTTCACTTCAGGGCTGGGTGACGGACTCGTTTCCCGCAATGACGATGGGGCTGAAGGCGCTTCTACCGTGGCGGAAGCTTTTTCCTCACTTGCGGGCGAGGCGGTCGGACTCTCGTCTTGCGCGCGGGCCGATGTTACGCAGCTCAAGGCGGTGATGGCGAGTAATGTGATGATCGATTTCATTTCAGTTTTCCTTTCGTGGTTAGGCTCGAACGCCGGCCAGCCCAGCCCCCACTTCCCCACTCTGGCAGCCATCGCGCGCCACTAGCGCTTCGATTCGCGTCTGAGGCTGAATCGTATTTGCGGGCGCCTTTGGCGGTCAAGGTTTTCCCGTCCGGCGTGATTGCTCTGGCCAATGGGAGCTGTTCAGTCATACACTGAAGCGTGATTGTCGATCTTAGCTCGCGGGGATGAACCCAGAGAGGCAAAACGGCATTGGACTCGAGGCGGATCCGGAGACGGAGGTAGAAGCGCCGCCACGTTTCCCCGCCGTTACGCCGCCGCTCCAGGCAGGCGCCCCGACCGACTTTGACTTGATGCTCGGGATCCAAGCCGAAGATCCCGAAGCGCTCTCACAGCTTTACGATCGCTACAATGGCATAGTTAAGGCTCTTATCCTTCGCGTAATCCACAACGAGGCCGAAGCGGACGACCTCCTCCAGGAAATTTTCATGGAAATTTGGAACCAAGCGAAAAACTTCTCGCCGCAAAAGGGCAAGCCGCTGGGTTGGATGGTCACCCTGGCTCGGCGTCGCGCGATCGATGGTTTGCGTAAGAAACAAGCTTACGCCCGTGCCGAAGAGCGTTTACAGGCCGAGACTGAGCAGCAACCAGATGCTTGGATCCAGAACACGACCGAGGACGAAATTGCGCTCGGCGACACCCGCGTCCACATTCGTCGGGTCATCAATTCGCTCCCCCCACCCCAGCAGCAAGCCATCGAACTCGCATTTTTTCGCGGTATGAGTCAGCGCGAAATCGCCGCAGATACGAATACACCATTAGGGACTGTTAAGACGCGCCTCGAATTGGGGCTCAAAAAAATTTATGACGGTCTCAAGGAGTTGAGAGATGAACTTTGAAGAATTCCAAAACCGCGCGCGGCTTTATGTCCTCGGCGCGCTTGAAACGGACGAACTGGAGGAATTCGAGCAGGCGCGAAAAGAGCTCGGATCTCAGGGCGAGGCATTCGTCAGCGAATGCTATGCTCTTCATGAAGCATTCGCACTGAGTTTGCAGCCAGCGAAATCATCGGCTGCGCTCAAAAACCGACTCATGTCGATGGTACGCGAACGCGCGCAACATCATTGACCCGCGCCGTTCTCGCCGCAACCGCACATCTCACGCAGGATCAGTTCCTGCACGAAACCGTAGAAGTTCACCTGAAATAAGCTCAGATCGCGACGCGATCCGATAGGCGAACGGTAGTGGTCACACAACTCGCCTTCGCTGAAATCATTCTTCGCCGCAATGACCAGCCGTGCTTGATTGAGCGCGTTTAGCCAGGCATCAGCGTGCTCTGCCGGAATCCGGAGCGTCCGATTGTCGAAAGTCTTTTCCTTGCCGCAAAGTTGCTTCAGATCGGCCACCACCGTTTCGGTAGCGGATTGAAAGAGACGCTGCAGCTCCGGCTGCACGTACAGCTTCCATTCCTGACAAAATTCTTTTTCATTTTCCGGCGCCGGGTCGCTGAAGAGCCGTGTCTTCGCGGCCGGGACATTTTCCGGATTTGCACTTTCGGGAATCTGCCGAAGAAGCTCCGCCAGAAAAGTATCGAGCTCGGTAATTTCCAGCCCTTCCTTTCGCCGACAGATCTCCATATCACTCCACCTTTTCCAATGTCGCCAGTAGAAGGTAGCTGTGCAATTGCTGCACGTAGAGTTCGCCGCGCTCACGCACGCCGCTCCACAAAATCGAGCGGCCTAACTGGTGCACCTCCAGCATGTGCTTCTCCGCTTTTGTCCGCGGAAATCCGAAGACGCGCTGAAACACCATCGTGACGTACGTCATCAGGTTCACGGGATCGTTATGCACCACCACCTGCCATGGAAGATCGACATCTTCTTTCGTGTGTGTTTCTTGTTCGATTCCAGGCACGTCGACAGTCGTCGCTGCGTGAATCATTCTAAAACGCTAACACACCAGGCCTTCAGTTCAATGCAGCCACGATCTTATCCTGCGCCCGCTCCATTTTGCGCGCATCGGCGGCGCTCTTGTCATCAAACCCATGTAGATGCAACAGGCCGTGCACCACGTAAAGCTGCAGCTCGCGGCGCAGTGAATTTTCGAATTCGCGCGCATTCCGCCGGGCCGTCTCCGCGCTGATAAAAATTTCGCCGTGATCAAATGTGATCACATCGGTCGGCCCGTCCTGATGAAGGAATTGTCGATGTAGCGCCGTCATGCGGCGACCCGAGATCACGAGCACAGCGACTTCTTCTAATTCGGCCAAATTTGAGGAATGCGGAGCGCGAATATCCAGGACCAATCGCAGCGATTTCTCCGCCGATTTGCGCAACGCCGCCACATTCACCCGCACGTTGCGCTGCAGATTTCTGACACTCACTCGCATCGCCGTCTAAGATCGACATGCTTGAGCAGCGCATGCAAAAGCTCGAGCCGCGGCACATTCGCACCCGAGGCGAGCGCGCGCCGCAATGGCTCTCCCCAAATCGCTTCGATCTCCAATGGTTTGCCCGCCTCGAAATCAAGCAACGTCGAAGGCTTGTATGCGCCCATCGTTTCCGTCCGCTTCATTTGCTCGGCCGCCGCCTCGCGCGCGAGCGCGAATCCGTTGCGATTCGCGGCGTCAATCACTTCCTCCATCAAAGTCTGCGCCGAGCGTCGCAAATTCTCATCGGCCAGAATCGCAGCGGTGTCGGCGCCGTCCGCCAAGATCGACAATCCGTTGAACGGAATGTTCCAAACCAGTTTGCGCCAGCGTTCCAGCGCTAGATTTTCAGCAACGTTGCATTCAATCCCGCAGCTTTTGAAATCGGCTGCGATCTCTCGCGTGCGCGGCATTGGTGGGCGATTGAATTCACCGATGGTGACGTGTCCGTAGTCGGCGCGTTCGATCGTGGTCCGGGAAACGCGGCTGAGGCAGATAAAACAAAGACCGCCGAGGATGCGCTCGGCGCCGAAATGTTCGGCCAGGAATTCCTCGTTTCCCAAACCATTCTGCAAAGTCAGCAGCAGAGTTTTTTCCTGGAGCAACGGCGGTACAAGATCGACAAGGTGCGCGTTCGACGTCGCTTTGACGGCAACGATGACAAGATCGCACGCACCGATTTCGCTCGTCGAATTGTAACAGTTAGGCTCGGTGACATGAATGTCCTCAGCTGGTCCGTGGATGCGCAGACCGTCTCGGCGAATTTCCGTGAGATCGCCGCGCATCAAAAAATGCACGTCGCGTCCGGCCGCGGCCAGTTTGCCGCCATAATAACAACCGATTGCCCCAGAACCGACGACGCCAATGCGAAAACTTTTCACGCCGGCGGCCGCGTCTCCGATTGAAAGTTCCGCGTGATCAGCCGCGCGCCCTTGTTGAAAGTGAAATAGGCCCACGCCCATTGCAGCAGAACGGCGACGCGATTCCGAAATCCGACGAGAAAAACAACGTGAATGAACAACCAGGCCAGCCACGCCGGAAATCCACTGAAGTGAATGAAATTGAGATCGGCCACCGCTTTGTTGCGGCCGATCGTTGCCATACTTCCTTTGTCCCAATACCAAAATCGCTGCGGCTTGCGATTGTCGATCATCGCCAAGATATTTTTCGCGGCGTGGCGGCCTTGCTGCATTGCCACTGGTGAAACACCGGGAAGCGGCTGCCCAGTTTGATGTGGAAAATTTGCCAGGTCGCCGATGACCTGAACCTCGGGATATCCGGGAATGGTTAGGTCGTTGTTGACCATCACGCGACCAACGCGATCGACTGGAACACCGAGCGCTTGGCCGACAAACGACGCGGTGTTGCCGGCCGCCCAGATTTTCACGCGGCATGGAATAAATTCATCGCCGACCTGTAGTCCGGCCTCGGTCAAGTCGGT
This sequence comes from Chthoniobacterales bacterium, assembly GCA_038229295.1. Lineage (GTDB taxonomy): Bacteria > Verrucomicrobiota > Verrucomicrobiia > Chthoniobacterales > UBA10450 > JAJPGZ01. The sequence goes on from JBBROO010000009.1 coordinate 37,166, forward strand.
CGCATGCACGCCGGCGTGCACTTCCACGCCAAGATCGACAAGTTGTTTCATGGCGCTAATGCGGAGATCGTCCGGAAAGGACGCGAGCACCCGCGGCTCGCCTTCCACCAATACGATGCGCGTCTGCGAAGGATCGATGTGGCGAAAATCCTTCGCCAACGTGTAACGCGCGATCTCCGAAATCGCTCCCGCCATTTCCACGCCGGTCGGTCCCCCACCGATGATGACAAACGTCATCGCCGCTTTGCGCGCAGTTTCATCGGTAATTTTTTCCGCGTACTCATACGCCATCAAAATGCGCCGACGAATTTCCACCGCATCTTCCAAACTCTTCAGACCCGGCGCGATTCGTTCCCATTCCGGATGTCCAAAATAAGAGTGCCTCGCGCCCGTGGCGACGATGAGAAAATCATAGTCGATCTCGCCATCGACCATCTTCACCTTCTTCGCGTTCACGTCGATGGATTGCACTTCGGCGAGAATGACCTCCACGTTTTTGCATTTGCTCAACACGCCGCGAATGGGCGCTGCGATGTCCGCCGGTGACAGCGCCGCCGTCGCCACCTGGTAAAGCAGCGGCTGGAAAAGATGATAGTTCGTTCGGTCGATGACCGTCATCCGGACCGCATCCTCACAGGCCAGCTTCTTCGCTGCTTCCAAGCCACCGAAGCCGGCGCCGATAATGACAACCTTCGATATTTTTGGCGCGACCTCTTCCATCGCCGACAATGTCCCGTGAAAAGATCGACAAGCAAAAGCGTTTGTCAGTCGGGAAAGTGACGTTATCTTTCGCGCCTTATGCCGAAGTCCATTGCGCGGAGTAAAACCAAAAAGGCGGTGGCGAAGCGATTTAAGATCACCGGCACGGGCAAGGTCTTACGCTCGCAAGCGTCGAAACGTCATTTGATGTCGTCGAAAAACGCCAAGCGCAAACGCCAGGCAAGTAAAGCCGCACTCGTGCATCACACCGACGTCGCACGTATCAAAGCCAACCTACCCTACGGTTAGGCGTCGATGCTTGCCGCGCCGTAGCCTCGGCGAAGGCGGCGCGGCCTAACGAAACTGCGGTGGCGGCACCGCGGATTCTTCCGGCACTTCCGTTTTGATCGTCGTCGTGGTGGTGGTCGTGGTCGACGTTCGGCGCTTCATCATTTCCGGCGAGTCCGGCGCCGGCGACGGACTGTAAAGATCGCGCCGATTCTCCAGCGTGGTGCACGAACATTGCAACGCGATGACCAGGAACAGGGCGAACCATTTCACGGATTCGATGCAAGCAAATGCCCGCAGCCGTGTCAACGCGCGGTGACAAACTCCCGCATTGCACGATGTCGATCTTGCGCGAACGTTTTGTCTCCGTCAGGGGCTATGGATCGAGGACTTACGAACCCCGCCAGGGCAGGAATGCAGCAACGGTAGTCTGATTCTCCTTGCCGTAGTTCTCTGGCGGACTTTTTTTTTGGAATCGAGGCGGCGGTGAAACTTCTCAAGATCAAAACGGTTCGCTTCGCCCAGATCGCAGAGAGCGCGGGCAAACCAGAGGCTTACACCCTCTGGCAGAAGCCGGCGCAAGATCGACATCTGCAAAGGCAGATCAAAAACAATCGCGTCATGACGATTCAACAAAGCGAGACGGGAACCGAATTCGGATTGGTCGGCTTCAAGGCGGACAAGAACAGCCGCTATCTTGTCTTCCCGAAATCGTTGAAGCGATTTGAAAACACACGCATCGTTGGAATCAATTGGGACCTGGTGAAAACAAAATGACGGACGACGAACGCATTCGATATTCGCGCCATCTCATTATGCCGGAAGTGGGCATGGATGGTCAGAAGCGTCTGAACGCCGCGCGCGTCCTTTGCATCGGCGCGGGCGGCCTTGGTTCGCCGGCGGCGTTGTATCTGGCGGCGGCGGGAGTGGGCACGCTCGGCCTCGTCGACATGGACGATGTCGATCTTACAAATTTGCAGCGGCAAGTTTTGCACGGCACGAAGGATGTCGGGCGCAAGAAGGTGGAATCGGCCCGCGACCGATTGCACGACATCAATCCGAAGATCGACATCGAAACGCACGACGCTCGCTTCAGCAGCGACAACGCCAGCGATCTTGTTAGGCGTTACGACATCGTGGTCGATGGCTGCGATAATTTTCCGACGCGTTATTTATCGAACGACGTTTGCGTCTGGGCGAAAAAGCCAAACATCTACGGATCCGTTTTTCGTTTCGAAGGGCAATCGACCGTCTTCGCGCCGCATCTCGGCGGACCCTGTTATCGCTGTTTGTTCCCGGAACCGCCGGAGCCCGGGACTGTTCCAAATTGTGCGGAAGCGGGCGTGCTCGGAATTTTGCCCGGCGTCATCGGACTCATCCAGGCCACGGAAGCGATCAAATTAATTCTGGGACACGGCGAATCGCTCGTCGGCCGACTGCTGTACTTCGATGCGTCGAAGATGAAATTTCGCGAGTTCAATGTGCGGCGCGATCCGCATTGCCCGGTGTGCGGCGAATCACCGAGTATCACCGAGCCGATCGATTACGCAGATTTTTGCGGCGTGAAAGCCAACCCGAGCATTCGCGCGATTTCAGTGCAGGAATTGAAATCGAAGCTCGAGACTAACGGCGCGGTGGTGGTTGTCGATGTACGGGAGCCGTTTGAATACGAGATCGCGCATATCGAACCTTCAAAATTAGTTCCGTTAGGCGAACTGCCGGAGCGCTTGGGAGAACTCGACCGGTCGAAAGAGATTGTGGCGCTTTGTCATACGGGTGTGCGTAGCGCGCTCGCTGTCGATCTTTTGCAAGAGGCGGGATTCGCTAACGCATTCAACCTCACGGGCGGAATCGAAGCCTGGGCGACGGAGATCGATCCGGCGATGCCTCGATATTGACTAGCGGAGCGCCGCCGCGAGTTCTTCAGCGCTCGGCACGTCACTCCATTCGCGCACCACTTCGCCGTTTCGGCCGAGAACGATCACTTGGAATCGGATCGGGCTGGAAAGTCCGAACTGCAAACCGACGGCATCATCAAAATCGGCTACGGCAAACACATCGCTGCGGGCATCGCGGGCGATATGCTTGGCGCGGTAACGTTGACCGAGGCGTTCTGCTTCGCGGTCGAGACGACGGCGCACAAGTGCATTAACGATGGCACGCGCGGGCGCGTTATGTTTTTTTTCGAAACGCAAGATGGTGATCATTCGGTATTCGGGATTAGCCAGGCAAAAATCGGGAACGCGTTCACCCACTTTGCGCGCGCGTTCGACATCGGCGGACGAGGTCAGAACCAGGATGGTGACGCGACCGTCGGCGGTGGCGAGGGTGTGTTGATCGACATCGACCATGTTGAATGCGTAGATGTGACCGACGGTCGGGTTGGCGACGGCCGCGGAAACAAAAGAAAGTGCGGCGAAGAAAAAGAATTGAAGTGTTCGCCTGCTCACGAGTAAGCACGTTGCGGCAATGAGCGCATCTGACAAGCTCGCGGTTTTGTTATTGTCGATCTTAGCGTTAAGCGGGTGCGACCGAATGATGACGCCGCGCAATGCGCAGATTTTGAAAGACGCGGACGCGAAGGCGGCGCAGGGGAATTATGTCCGCGCGATCAATCTTTACGAAGCGGCGCTCGATGACACGCCCCGTTGCGCCGACATTCACTACAAACTGGCGCTGCTTTACGAGGACAAGTTAAACGATCCACTCAATGCGCTGCACCATTTCAAACGTTACCTGACGCTGAGCCCGAGCGGATCACGCGCGAGCGAAGTGAAGAATTTTATGAAGCGTGATGAGGTGACGCTGCTGACGAGTTTGTCGGGCGACTCAGTCGTTAGCCGGACAGACGCGGCGCGCTTACGAAACGAGAACTTGAATTTGCGCAAGGAAATCGAAGAGCGCTCGGCAAGACCGAAAATGCAGATCGAGAAAGCACAACCGCGTGATGCGGCGGCGCAATCTTCCGGGCCACATAATTATGTGGTGCAGTCGGGCGACACGCTGTTTTCAATCGCGCGAAAGTTCTACAAGTCGGCCGCGCGCTGGAAGGAGATTCGTGACGCGAACAAAGACAAGATCGACAAGCCGGGAAAACTAAAACCCGGAGAGACGCTCGTGATTCCCTAACGAACGGGATCAGAACGATCCGCCCGGCGCAATCGGTGGACGCATGATACGCAGCGGCGGTGCGGGCGGCCCTGCGTTCTTTTGGTCGGCATCGTCGTGACCGGTGAGGTCGGTAAAAGTTTCGAGGTTCTTGCCCTCTTGCCCTTCCATCACAACGAGGATCGGTTCCCAAGCCCAATCGGGCAGTTTCGAGAACAGCGTGATGAGCTTCGCCGTCTTGACGACTTTACTGACATCGACGGTATGAACTTCGGGACACTGAGTCGGATGACGCGGCCAGATCATCATCTGTCCGCTTTCGATCTCGCAGGGGTTTCCGACAAACTCTTTGAAAGTGAGCGTGGCATGACCTTCGAGCACGACCATCTTGTTGGCTGTCGATCTTTCAAACAAGGCGGTGAAGCCGGTCACGGCGGCGGTGGCCGCAGCGGTATTGACGCGCACGGTGCCGGCGGATTTCGGCACGGCCAGTAACATGGCGCCACTGGCAAGATCGAACTCTTTCCCGCCGTCACCGAAACTGAAAACGGTGTTGGCGCCGATGCGTGTGAGACTTTGATCGCTAAACGTGAGCTCAGCGCGCGAATCGCCGCCGGTTCGGACAGCGTTTCCTTCGACCACGCGATCGTTCACGGCCGCGGGGCGCGGCGCGGAGTTAGAAGCAAGGACGCGCACATCGCTGATGACCTGGGTGACACGGGCGTCTTTCTTTTGGGACGCACCAAGGAATTTTCCCGCGCCAATCGCGAACACAATTATCAAAAGATAGCCGAGGAGATTTTTCATTGTGATGAATCGTTTAGGAACGCGTTAAACATTATGGATGCCGCGACCGGCGAAGCGCAAACCCTTTATGTCGATCTTGCAGCGAGTGCGGTCCTCCGGCGCGAAGCAATCTGCATCAAAACTTTACCGAAAGTGATAACGCGCCGCCCGCGTTGCTAACCTTGTAATCAAAAACGCTGTGGTTTGATTGGTTGGCAGCGAAGGAACTGATCGCGCTGGCCGTAAAAAATTTGGTGACGCGATAGCTGGCGGTCAAAGCCACTACTTCGCTCATGTCGACGCGCGAATCCTGATGGTAATAATCGCGCAAGACCAATCGACCGATGGCGTTGATGCTGAAGGCACGCGTCAAATTGGCGGAGTAAGCAAGATATGCTTCGTAATCGTTACGACGCGGCGCTTCGGGCTCCGAAGTGAGACTGATGTTGGCCGTCGTTCCGAAAGAAAGCTGCTGCGCGCGGCCAAAACGGAATGGAAGCTCGGCATTGAAAATGAGCGCGTGGTTGGAAAAGAAATCGTCGAAGGAATCGCGCATGGTCAGGCGATTGTAATTATATTCCGCGCGCAAAATGAGGTTCTCGAGCTGCGGCATCATGTAGGTGAGGCCAAGATCGACATCGAACGCGCCGAAATTAAAGTCGTCGTACTTGTCGTAGTAGAAAAGCTGCTCGCGTACATCCGCCAGCCCATACAGCGTGGGCGTAAGGCGCGGCTCATAGTAAATGCCCGCGGCCGGCGCGACGACGAAATCGCTCCTTTCGTCGGTGCGGGTCAGAGCGACATTCGAGGTCCAGAAAAACGGCGCGCTGACTGAGGCGGTGAAAGGCTGGTAACGTTCGGAACGCTTAAGAATTTCCTGTTCGCCCAAGTCGCTGTCGTTAGGGCTGGAAACGGCGTGCCCGTCTTCGATGCCACTCGGCGAAACGTTTCCGCCAAATGGGGATTGGGTGCGCGAGAGTTCGGCACGATCAACGTCCTGGTTGGCTTGCGCCGCCAGCTTACCGCCGGGAAAAAAACAAACTGCGAGTCCGATCAACGCCGGACAAAGTACAAATGAAAGTCGGTATCTCATACGGAAGCCTCCTCTTCTGAGGCCCGAAATTTGACGCGTCAAGAAGTTAATCGAATTCATAAAGTGCACCGATTCCGGCGAGGGTTTCTACGGCCCTCCACCGGGCGGCCCAAGTGCGGGCGCATTTGCTAATGGCTGCGGGTTTTTTGCGCCGGCTCCTCCAAAGGTGCCGGCAGTGGCCAACGACGGAGCGCTTCCGCCAAAACCGAAATAGTTCGCCTTGTTGGTGAAGACGTCGGCCGGCCGATTGGCCGCATTGCTGATCGTGACGATGACGCCTTGCGCAATGTTAATGGTGTTGGCCGACAAAATATTGGTGGGGCTGGTGAGAGTGACATTCGATTGAAAATTGAGCGTGCCGTTGCTGCCGCCCGCATAAAGCTTGAGCACGGTGTCAGCGCTGATGGAATTTCCGTTGCCGATATTTAGCGTTCCATTCGTTCCGAGGGCGGAGATTTTGACTACGTCGCCGTGAATGGTCGCAGTATTCAGCACCGTTGCGCCGGCGACGCCAGTCTGGCGAATGTCGACTTCCCCATTTGCTTGGACGGTGCCGTTTACAGTAACGGCGGTATCACTGCCGGTGGCCTGAAGGAGGATTTGGCCGGCGGTTCCGGCAGAGTTAAGCATGGCCAGAAGTTGCGCGCTGCTCTGCACGTTCACGGCGCCCAGCGATTGAATTTTGATTCGGTTCGCGGTGACAGTCGAACTGACGTCGAAGTTATTGCCAGCAAAAGACTGGAACTGATCACTCACCTTCACAGGTGCGGTTACCGTCATGGAGTTTTCGGCAACAAGATGGGTATTGCTAAGGTTAGAGATGGGCGACGCGAGCGTGAGATCTGAGCCTGCACCGCGAGCTTCCATAAAGAGATCGCCAAAATTCGCGAAGCTAACACCCGAGGTGTCAATCGATCCCTTCAGAGCGACGAGACCGACGTTATCCAAGCCGCTGAAAGTGAATGCGGTGCCGGAAGGGGTGAACGTAATCCCACCCTGACTGACAAGAGCAAGACGCGGGACACCGCCATTAGCCGTGGACACTTTCGGATCTCCGTCGAGTTGCAGCGACGAGAAGAGGAAAACCGGCAACGGAACAACGTCCTTTGGATTGGGTTGGCCACTCGCGATATCGAACGGCGTGACGGAAGCGCCCAGATACCTGAGAAATGAACCATCGATGCCTGGACCGCAATAAATTTTCCCGGAATCCGTTTTGCCATTCGTGGTGATCTTAGGATCGGTGCCGATGAGCGTGCCGCTGTTGATTACGTAAGGATTCGGCGCCGTAATGACCGATGGCGAACCAAACTTCGCAGAACTGGCGGTTGTCGCGCTCGGGAAAGTGTTCGATCTCAGGTCGAGCACGTCCGTGGAATCGTTACCGCCAGAAGTTGAAGCTGTGTTGCTCGCTTCAAGCTGTTGTTCTTCGATCACCGCCAGGATCAAGTCTACATTTGGCAGCGGATCAAAATCAGTGATCAGTTTTGCCGTCGTGAAAACGAGTTTGGCTTTGAATTTTGTCGGCCGAGTGATGCGTCCGTCAGTTGTCATCACGACCATTTCGCCACCGTGAATGATGACCGCCTCCTCCGGATGGCCTGTCGGATAAAGACGGCCGAGCCCTTCGAGCACGAGGCATTTCGTCGGGGAACGTTTGTGGGATTCCATGAGCATGGTTCCACCGGTAATGCCTGCGGTGACTGCTGCGGTCGTGATCTTCACCTCGGCACCGCCGCGCGGAACCTGGACGAGCATCGCGCCACTACCCAACGCCAGCTCGCGCGTTCCTTCGTTGAAACTAAAAATCGTGTCCGCGCCCAGTCTTGTGATTGTCAAATCCGCAAACGTCAACTCGGTGCGTGATTCTGTGCCGGTGCGAACGGCGCTTCCGATTTTCACTTCGTCGTTTACTACTGCCGGCCGCGGCGCCGCCTGGCCCGGCATCAATTTCACATCGCGAATGATTTGCGTCACCCGCGCCGCTTGCGCCGGCGTGGCCATCAAAACCGAACCGACAACACCTAAGATCGACAATCGCGTGATGAATCCGTTAGGCGCGAGAACTTTTAATAGCGGTTTCATATCGCGTCTTGCTACTGCGCTCCTTCCGGTGATGTCCCAGCCGATGTTGGATTTGAGACCGGCGCCCCACTCTCGATGGTTCCAAGATCACTCGAAGCCGGAATTGTCCCCGTCGGCGGCGCAATGGAAGCAAGAATTTCGTGATTAGCCTGCTCGGTTTGCTTCGGATTAGTCAGCGACACCACCGTGCCGCCACCGAAAATAACCAGGTTCGTATCGATTAACCTTTTCTTGGATTTCGCTCGTTCTTGTTTCTGACTTGCACCGGCCATCAATCTTTCACTACGAAGCGGCGCAAAATCAGTAATAAACTTCGAGGTCCGTAGAAGACGCGCGACGTCAAAGTCCACCGGTTCACTGACCGGCGAATTCGGATTGCCGATGATCATTTGCCCGGCACGCACCAGAACCGAATCCCCCAGGTGGTCCGGTCGATACAATCGGCCGATGCCTTCCAAAACGAGAAATTTGTAGACCGTGGGATGACATTCGAAAATCGCGGTACTGCCCGCTAATATCGCCGCCATTTTTTCAGTCCGAACCATCGCGCTTTTGGCGTTTTTCGGAACTTGAAGAAGCACTATTCCGTCGTGAAATTCCAGATGGCGCGTTCCGTCTTTGAAATTGAACACGGTGTTCGCTCCGAGTCGTGCCACCGTTTCGTTCGCGAAAGTCAGTTCCGTGCGCGCATCAACACCCGTCCGGACCGCTGTTCCTTCCAGGATATTTTCGCCTAACGAACCCGTTGCGGTTACGCCATCTCGACCCACCAACTCCACCGTTCCCGTGGCGGCCGTGATTTGTGCTTGTCGATCTTGAGCGGCAATCGTGCTGCCGGGCCACCCCATCGCGACAATGGCCACAGCTGCAAACCAGTTCGGTCGAAGCATTAGTCTCAGATTTTGATCCACGAAAGTGGATCTTGTTACTGAGGCTTTGCCGTTTTTAGGTCAAGCCGTTAATCCGAGCAACTCCCGTTGCCACGGGACGAGCACTGCTCCCGCCCGCTCTTCATCCGCGGCGATCGCCTCCAGCGCATTGCGTGGCGCCAGCACCGTCGGCTCTAATTTTAATTCCCCCGCTGCCCGATCCCGGCGCTGCTTCAAGTCCTCCACTCGTCGCACCATCTGCGCAGTCGGCCGCGTCCCGGAGCGACGGCGCATTATCGGCCATTCGTTCTCCGGCAAGCGCAGCGCTTCCTTGGCGGCGTGTCGGAATGCGCTTCGGCGACGCGTCGAAAAGTGTCGGTAATCCGGCACTGTCCCCGAAGCGAAACCTTCGGCCGCGCGCAACAGTTCGTGATTTTGCAAGATATGAAACGGCGGGCGATCGACCGCTTCCGCCTCCTTTTCCCGCCAGCGCCAAAGTTCGCGTAACACTGCCGCCGTTCGCGCCTCCAGCGCGCCCGCGCCGCTGACGCGCCATGCTTCATCCAGATCGCGCGTGCGGTCGACAGCCGCCTGCTCAATCGCGCGTTCGCACGATTGCCGAAACCAGTCGAGTCGATTCCGCTGCCGTAATTCCGCCTCCAACTTCTCCGCCATCGGCAAAAGGTAATGGGTGTCGTTTACCGCATAATCGAGCATGCGTTTCGGCAGCGGTCGCTGCGCCCAGTTCGCTTTCTGCGAACCTTTCACCAGGTCCACGTCGAAATATTTTTTCACCAGCGCGGCCAGACTGAACTCGCGCAGTCCCAGTAAACGCGACGCGATCACCGTATCGAAAATCTTGCGCGCATTCAGATTCAAACTTCGACGCAGCAGCCGCAAATCGTAATCGGACCCGTGCACCACGATTTCGTTCTTCTCCAAAACCGAGCGCAAGGGCGCAAGATCGACATCGGCCAGTGGATCGACAATAAAGTCCGCTTCCGGCACGCTGATCTGAATCAGGCAAAGCTTTTCCCGGTAGCAGTGCAGACTGTCCGCTTCGGTATCGATCGCCACCCGATTCAGCGCTTCGATTTGCGGAAGCAGTTCCGCCAGTTGCGCCGCCGTGGCGATCACTTCCGTGCCGCTCTTTGTCATGGCGAGCGTTGTCGACGAGTCCCTCACTTCAGTCCGCTCAACAGCAACTCGGCGTTCGTTTTTGTCGCCTCGAGATTCTCGATCAATTTCTCCATCGCTTCGATTGGTGGAAGCGCGGCCATCGTTTTGCGGAGCAACTGCACCCGCTCCCATTCCTCCGGATGATATAGCAATTCTTCGCGCCGCGTCGCCGATTGCATCGGATGAATCGCCGGATAAAGCCGCTTCTCTTGCAGTGCGCGATCGAGATGCAGCTCCATGTTCCCGGTGCCTTTGAATTCTTCAAAGATGACCTGGTCCATACGGCTGCCGGTTTCGGTCAATGCCGTCGCCAGGATCGTTAGGCTGCCGCCTTCTTCCGCGTTGCGCGCCGAACCAAAAAATTTCTTCGGCTTACTCAATGACTTCGATTCCACGCCGCCCGACATCGTGCGCCCTTTTCCCGGCTGCATATTATTATACCCGCGCGCCAACCGCGTAATGCTGTCGAGCAAGACCACGACATCTTTTTTCATTTCGACGAGACGCTTTGCGCGCTCGAGAACGAGCTCGGCGACTTGCACATGTCGATGTACGCTTTCATCAAAATTGGAATTGTAGATGTGGCAATCGACCTCGCGCTGCAGGTCGGTCACTTCTTCCGGCCGCTCGTCCACCAGCAGCATGATCAAAACGATCTCCGGATGATTCACCCGAATCGCTTTCGCGATCTCTTTCAGTAAAATCGTTTTGCCCACGCGCGGCGGCGCCACGATCAATCCGCGTTGCCCATGACCGAGTGGCGCCAGAAGATCGACCGCGCGTGCGCTGATCGAGTTCGTCTTCGGATTTTCCAACATGATCCGCCCCTGCGGAAATTGCGGCGTCAACTTTTCGAAATCGGTCGGCTGCTGCCACTCGTTAGCCGGCTGATCTTCAATCTTCGTCACTTCGTCGAGCATGAGCGATTTCTCGCGCTCGCGCGGTAAGCGAACTTTGCCGCCGATAAGCTGCCCCGGACCGACGTGATGTTGTTGAATGAGCGCGCGCGGGACACAAACGTCCTCCGGCACCGGCAAAAAATTCAACGCCGGATAACGCAGCGACCCGAACGAGTCGGCGTTGTAGTCGAGAAATCCTTCCGCTGTAACGACGCCGCCGCCGCTTAGCGCAGCCCGAACAAGATCGACAATGTGAAGATGGCGCGAGCGCGCCGGATGCAAATGGACATCGAGTTTTCGCGCGACCTCATGCAATTCCTTCGGCGAAAGTTTGTGCAGCTCATTAATATCGAGCGGCGCCGGCGCAATTCTCTCTTCTGTAGAGGCCGCCGTCTCGGCGGCAGGCTGTTCCACGGTGCCGCCGGGGACGGCGGACTCGCCAGTTTCCTGCGCTGCAAGATCGACATCGTGCGTCGTTTGTTCCTCTAAACTTTCGTCCATTTTGTTTCGCGCCAAAGATCGACAAGAAGTTTCGCCTGTTCCATCAGCACGTCCCGCTCTCCATCATTCCAAACCACGTGATCCGCGCGTTTGATTTTTTCGTTCAGTGGCATTTGCGATTGAATTATTCTCTCAACCTCGCTGCGATCGATCGACCCGCGTTGCCGCAAACGCGCGCGTTGGATTCCCGGCGCACAAGCGACCACGACCACGCGGTCGCACAGCGTTTCACCACCGGTCTCATAAAGAAGCGGAATATCAGCGAAGAAGAAATTTGAAGAGTTACGATGCGTTTGCGCCTCGGCGCTCCATCGGCGGCGAATGCGCGGGTGGAGAATTTTTTCGAGCGCGTTGCGTTTTTCCGCGTTCGCAAAGACTATGGCGCGAAGTGCTGCCCGATTCAAGTCGCCGCTGGCCGAATAGATTTTCTCGTCAAAATCGCGCAACAGCTCGGCTTTTACTTCCGGGTCAAGATCGACAAGTGAACGCGCGGCGACGTCCGCGTTAAAAAATTTTGCCTCCGGCAAAAGTTCGCGCAAGCAATCGCAGAAAGTCGATTTGCCCGTGGAAATCCCGCCCGTGATTCCGATAGCTGGCATGTGTATGACTGCACTCGCCCGGTTCGGAAAAATTTACCGAGCCGAGAGAAACCGCAGGATTAAAAAAACGTCGCCTTACTTCCCGAGGGCAATGATCCGGCTTGCCCGCGTCGGATCGGTGCCAAGCGTGATACTCACCGTCATGCCAGGCTTTAGTTCGGCCACGGTCGCCTTTTGTCCATTGACCGTGATCTCCGTGAATTGCGTCACCGTAAGGGTCTTTGTTGTCTTGTTATCTGCGATGGTGATCGCATCCGCGGCGACACTCGATATATGCGTCGCGTGTGTCTCTGGCGCAGGCGGAGGCGCCTTCTTCTTTTTGTCGAATCCGAAACCAGGACTTGCCATCGCGGCCACGATAACGAGGACCGCAGCAATCTTAGAAAGTGCGCGCATGAACATAATTTTATATTTTTAAGACAACGGTGACGCTATTTTTTGTAAAGCGGAACCTCTGGCAATACCGGCGGCTCGATCATCCCTTCCTTTTCTTCTTCTTCCTCGGTGGCATTGAACGGTGTGCCCGCCGGAGTCACCAGGCGCGCGGTCACGAAGATAACAAGGTTTCGTTTGATGTGTTGATCGACATTTGTCCGAAACAATCGCCCGACGATCGGAATATCGCCGATGATGGGCGTGCGATCCTCCGTCTTCTGCACGTCTTCGCGCATCAATCCGCCCAGCACCACGGTCTGGCCGTCCCACACGCTCACGCTTGTGGTGACTTTGCGCGTGCTAAAGATCGGCTGGTTGATGACGTTCGGAGTAAGAATATTCACGACGGGCTGCCCCAGCAAGTTTGTCGATGTTGTTTGAATCGGACTGCCGTAATTGATGAAGCCTTCGAACTCCACTACCTGCGGAACAAGATTCAAATCAATCGTCACGCCATCCGGCCCAACCACCGGTTCCACTTCCAAAGTCACGCCGGTGTTGCGCGTTTCAAATGCGGTCGGTGTGGTCGGGGTAACCGGGAATGCTCCGCTGCTTCCTCCGCTGCTGCTGAGCAAACCAGTAAGTGGATTAATAATGGTCGTGCCGCCATTGCCGAAATTGCTGCCGACGGTTTGCGGAATTTGCGGCGGCTGAAATTGCGTCGGATAACGAAACTCACGCACAATCTCGATGACCGCACGTTGTCCGCTCTTGGTGGTGACGCGCGGCGCCGATAAAAGATCGACTCCTTTCTTTTGATTGAGAGCGCGCACGACGACTTGAAATTGCGGATCCGTAAACACGCCCGACAGCCCAAAAATTCCCGGCGCCAATGACGACGCGCCCACCGTCGGAAAAAGCAATGCATCAATCGCATTCGCGCTAATGGCGAGATTACCGCTGCGATTTCCACCGGTCACAGGAAATTGCCCGACCGGTGTTCCCCCCGGCGCGTTAAATGGAAAATCGCTTGCGCTCGTCGCGGGCGAAGTGCCCGACGTTCCGCCGCCGCCGAAGACACGACGATTGCCAATATTGAATTGGCCTAACAACCAATCGAACCCGAGTTCTTTCAAATTATTCTGCGTGATCTCAACAAACTTCGACTCGATCTCGACTTGCTTTGGACCGGCCACATTCGCCTGCTCCACCAACGCGTCGACCAGTTCGAGATTATCCTGGGTGTTGCGCACGATTAGCCGGCTGCTTTGCGGCAGGAAGTTCGCACTCGCGCCCGGCGGAAACGGCACGCCCTGGCTCTCCAAAAATTCTCTCGCCCCTTCGCGATTCACTAGCTGACGTCCGCCGGTTGATTCCTGCGTGTCCTTGGCCGTGCCGCCGGTGCCGGCTTGAGCTCCGCCGGTTTTCGTTGCCGGCGCATTCAGCGAAGACGCGCCGACGTTCACGCTGCTACTAATGAAACCCGGCGGGACGCGATATTCTTTCGTTAGCAGATCGGCGCTTTGTTCCGAGAGCGGAATAATCGAAACGGCATACGGCTCGATCTTCACTTTCAATCCCGCCTGGCTCGCGATATAGCGCAGCGCTTCGCCTAACGGAATTTGATTGAGCGTGATGGTGATGCGCGCATCGGACGGCGAAATTGCCGGGGCAGCGACGATTGCCGGCGCGACAATTGGCGCGGCCGGAATCGGAGTCGGCACCAGCGCGGGCGCGTTGCCTTCCGCGGTCGGGACAACTGGCGCAGCCGCGGGCGGAGGCGTCGCGGCCGTGACCGGCACTGGCGGAGGCGCCGTTTGTCCCGTCGGCACGAGGCGTAACACAAGATCTACGCCTTTGCGTCCTTCGCCCGTTGGATCGTTCGCCGCCGCTTGTTGTCGCAGAAAATCAATCGCCTCGCGGATGCTCGCGTCGCGAAATTCGATTCGCGGAATAATAATCGTGTTCAGCTTGTTCGTGATCCGCGCCGTGCCGGTGGCATCTTTTTGGAACGCATCGGCCAATGGCCCGACGCCCTGGCCATATTGCCTAACGGGTTCCTCCCAGCCTTTCTCCACCTGCCAGAGAGAACGCGCGCGCGTCTCGTTATAAGCTTCCTCGTTGTATTTATATTTTGTGTTGTCGATCTTTTCTTCGCCGCGCCGCGCCGCCGTGTTGTAAGGATCGAGCGCGAGAACCTGCTCGTATTTCTTAAATGCGAGATCGTAGCGGCCGGACGCGTAATATCCTTCCGCCTCGGTTAGCAGCTTCTTCACGTCCTCGACCTTGGCCAAAAACTTCGGCCCCATCGTGCGATTAAAATGGCCCGGGTCCTGCAGCTGCCGCAATAAATCCTGCGCTTCGCTGCACTGCGGATTGAAACGCGAATCCAAAATCTCGCGCAGGATTCCTTCCGCTTCGCCGTACTTTCCTTCGGCGATGCGTTGCTCGGCTAAGCGCACGCCGCTATCGCAAAATCCCTCCATCGCTTCGTCGTGCGTCCTGCTCGAGACCACCGCGTCCGGCAAAAAGTTCACCGCCGCGCGAAACTCTTCATACGCCGCCACGTAATTCTTTTCTCGCATCGCCACTTTGCCACGCGCCAGGGCCGCCTCGCCGGCCGGCATCGCATTCTGCCGCCTAACGATCTCGCGTTTCTCGATTCGCTCCACGCTTTGCGCGAACGCGAAACAAAAAACGCTCTGCGCGAGGCAGAGCAAGATCGACATCTTCTGAAATGGGGAGAGTTTTGTCATACGCGGAGTTACGGGGCGAAGAGACCGACCTGGATTTGTTCGTTCGGTCGTTGAGAATTCACAATCACTGCCTTAATCGGCTGGACGTCTATCAGCTTATATTTGATCTCCTCCTGTGGTTTCAATGAAAATTCCTGGTCTTTTCGCACTTGGAACTCACGCCGCTCGCCCCACGTATAGATAAACGTCGCGACCGACTCCGGCGACATCGCCACCTTTTCTTTGACCAGCGTCAACTGCGCATGCGTCTCCTCGTGCTCGAGTAACAACTCCGAAAGATCGACATCTCCACCCGTGGTCGGATTCGTTTCATGCTTCTCCGTGTATTTCACGATCTTGAAACGCGTCCCCGCGATCGTGTCGCCTTCCTTCAAAAACTGCGTCGGCGCTTTCAGGTCAGTCGTATTAATAATGAAAGTGTCTTCCGTTTTGGAATCGAACTTCAGTCGGAACGGTTCCTCGTTGAATGATTTCAATTTCAACTTCGTCACGTAGTCAGGATGCGAATTTTTATCCATCGGGTTCGCGTGCCCCTGCCACTCATCCAGATTATTGAATCCATCGCTGTCCGGATCCTGATCTAGCACATCGGCATCTTCGACATGCAGACCGAACTGCTCGAACCACTCGTTAGGGACAGGCGGATGAACCTGCGTCGTTTGCAAAGTCGCGGGTTGTCCATTCGCCCCGATGAAATGTTTTTCCGGCACGAAGAGCCCGGATCGCCCGCTAAACGTCCATTGCGGCGGCAACTCTAATTTCTTCGCGGCCGCCTCCAGCTCCAGCGCTTTGGCCGGAGGTTTCGCTGGCTTCGGCGCAGCCGTTTGCTGCGGCGCAAATCTTTCTCCGAATTGCGCGGCGTTGCGAAAAATGAAGATGGCAGCCACAAAAAGAAACAACGCCGCCGCCAGCACCAACACCCGTTCGTAATGTGCGCGAATCCAATCCATCGCTAAAAAGTGAATCGGACCATCTCGATCCGGGCTGAAGTTTCGACGTGTTCGTTCCCGACAATGAAATTGAGCGCAGCGTTTGCCGGCGGCTTCGCCACTGTAGTGACGGCCGTCCCGGCGGCAGTTGTCCCGGCTTGTTCGCGCGGCGGACCTTTGTCCTTTTCGTTCCGCACGTGCAGCGTGCGAATAATAAAAAACTGCTGCGGCGAACTCGCGATCTGATTGATCACATGCCGAGCCTTTCTCTCCTGATCAACCGTAAATGTAAGATCGACAATCCCCCGCTCGATCACTTTCGCCGACGTCGCCACGACCGGTTTTTTCACCGCCGTCGTAGCTGCCGCCGTCTCTGGCGGCAGAGCTCCCCGCTTAAACGCGCTGATTGCTTCCACCTGCGCCTCAATCAAAATACTCGCCAGCAATTCCGCCTGCGCCAATTCCTGTCCGAGCACCGGCGCCGCCGTCGTGTTCGGAAGTGCCGTCGTAAATTCCTCAAACCCGAGCGCGAAGTTATCCGGCAACTTCACTTTCTTTGCGCGCGCTTTTTCCGCGGTCGAGAGCATCGCCTGGCGCAAGCGCGATTGAAATTCGTTAGGCGCGAGCGGCGTCGCCGGCAGCACATGCGTCTTCAGCGTCTCCTTCAATTTCTCCAGCGCCGTTCCGTAATTTTCGAGATGCACTTTCATCTTGCGATAATTCGGCTCGCTTGGAAACGGATCGAGATGCTCCAGCCGCGTCCGTTCCGCGGACGCTTCCTCAAAACGCGACGCCGCTTCGTCCGCGCTCCCCTTCGCGCTAAACAAAAAATAGAGCGCCAGCAACGTCGTTAGGCCGAACACAATCAGGAATGTGCCCAGCCAGCGATTTTCGCGAAACCAGTCCGTCATGATTGTGGCAATAGCACCGGCTTCTTAAGATCGAGATGCAACTCGTACGGATAGGCCCACTCCGTATTTGTCGGCGTGCTCGGCTTGATCACGCGCGCCTGATTGTTCGCATCGATCGCGAAAAATGGCGACGCGATGAGATTACGAAAATAATCGACCACCACTTCCTGCTGCCGCGGATTAAACAGATAAAGCCCGCGAACGAGCAACCCATCAATCGCCGGCCCAGTCGCCGCGCTTTTGATTGTCGATCTTACGATGGGCGTAGCCGCTGCCGCCGGAGTCGGGGCCAGCTGCGCGATTTGTTTTTCGTCAACGCCGATCGGTTTTCCGGCCGACATCGGAATCAATTCGGTGATCCAAATATCTTCCTTCGGCAATCGCGCGTTGAGGTCCTCAATGATCTCGATCCAGAAACTGCGGTCGTTGATCGCCGCCACCAAAGGCGCGGCCAGACTGTCGATCGACGCCGATTGTTTGCGCAACTTGTCGAGCTGCGCTTCGGCCGCGCGCATCATGTCGATCTTTTCCTGCAGCCGCTGCGTCGCGTGCTGCGTCACGTGTGCGGCGCGCGTGTAATAAATCCCCCACCCGACCAGCGCGAGAACGAACAACGCCGCCGCCGTCATGAAAAACGGCCGCCGTTTCTCTAGTTCCTGTCGGCGCACCACACTGGCCGGCCGGAGATTTAATTCCATTGGACAAGCCGTCGTCGTTCGCAGCGCCAGACCAACGAGCTCGCCTAACAAATGCGCTGAGCGTGCGATCTCACTGACCGGCGCAGTCTCCGCGACCGCCACGTTGCGCAACGGATTGAAGAACTCGATCGGCAATTGCAATTTCTCGTGGAAAAATTCGCGCATGTAGGGCGTGCTCGCGCTGCCGCCGCACAGAAACACGCGCTCGGGCGCACTGCCTTGTTGCTGTCCGCGGTAGTGGCTGATCGAGCGCATCAACTCCGCATGCAATCGCGTCATCGTGCTGCGCACAATTTTCGACACCCGCGCAACATCGACATCGGACGGCTCGGCATAGACGCCGCCCAGACTAACGAAGCCGTCGCGCTTCTTCCGAAATTCCGCCGCCGAAAATGGCTCGTCGAATTCGCGCGCCAGCGCCGATGTGATCGAGCTTCCGCCGATCGGTACGCTGCGCGAAAAAATTTTCGCCGGCTCGATGAAAAGCAAATTCGTCGTGCGCGCGCCGATATCGACGAGCAGCGAGCAACCGGTCAGGTCGCTGTAGTTGTAACGAAACGCGTTGTAGAGCGACATCGTCGCAACATCGACAATCGATGTCCGCAACCCCGTTGTTTCAACCGCGGAATTCATTTCGTCGAGCAGGTCGGACTTGATCGCGACAAGCACGACCTGGATCTGCTCCTCCGCTCCGCCGCCGACGAGTTGGTAATCCCAAACCACTTCGTCGATCGGGAACGGCACGTTTTGCTGCGCTTCGAACGAAATGATCTTCTCGATCTTTTCTTCATCGACCGCGGGCAGTTTCACGAAGCGCGCGAAGACCGATTGACCCGGCACGGCGTAATTGACCTCGCCGGATTTGATTCCGAATTCGCCTAACAAATCCCGCAACGCCGCCGAAAGCTGGCCGTAACGCATCGCTTCGCCGCCGGCGTCGCTCAGGATTTCGCGCAGCCGATGTTGATGCAGCACCAAGCCGCCGTGGGCTTGCGTTTGAAATTCCGCCAGCCCGATCGTTTGCGATCCGAGATTCAGCGAAATAATGCGCGTGGCGGCGGCCATTAGATCGACAACTTAGCGCGTGGCGGCTTTGACCTGTTCGTAGCGGTCCCAGTAAAGCGGCGCGAACGGCGTCTCATTTTTGTTCAACACGAAGCCGCTCAATGCCGGCACGGCTGCGAACCATTGTGGCGCGGCGCGCACGAGGCTCAGTTCATCTTTGACCGCGCCTTGCTGCACGATTTGCACCGCGATGTTCTGCACCGTCACCGGCGTGACGGGACGATTCGCGTTGAAGCGCGCCAGCGCAGCCGGCGGCACATACATGACTGAATGTAATTCGCGCCCGGCCGCGACGTTACTGTGCGTCACTTCGCCGCTCAGCACTTTGCCATTAATCAAAACAAAATATTTCAACGTCAGCTCGTCGGTGACTGGTGGTGTGGCGGTGAATGTGGTTTCTACTTCGAGCCATTGCACGCGCTGGTTCGACTGATATTGCTGCGCGCCGGAGTAAGTGTATTGCGGCGTAGTGATCAGGTTCTTGGTGATCTTGGTCAGCTGGAATTCAGTCCCACGCGTCTGCGCATTCGCGATGGGCCCCGCGACAATGAAAGCAAAAATCAAGGCGAGTGTTTTCATAAAGAGATGGAAGCGGGCGACCCTGTGCAAATCATACAAAAGCATTGTCATCCTGAGCGAAGCGAAGGACCTCTCGCAACTCGGAAACGCACACTTCGTCGGAGAGGTTCTTCGCTCCGCTCAGAATGACATGAATGGGAGGCGCGCGGGAACAAAAATTAATCGCCCGCTCAACGCCCAACGGATGTTGTAGCTGCCGCCGTCCCTGGCGGCAGAACTTCAACGCCACTGCCGCCAGAGACGGCGGCAGCTGCAACGCACCAGCTCGTCTTGAGCATCATCATATATAGATGTCGATCCTAGCTGGTCGGTTTCCGGCTTTTCAAATTCTCGCGGAAATATTCGATGGTCTTCTTGATGCCTTCTTCGAAATCAACTTTCGGTTCCCAACCCAAAACTTTTTTCGCGCGCGTGATGTCCGGCTGCCGCACTTTGGGATCGTCTTCGGGCAGCGGCTTGTATTCCATTGTCGATCTTGCGCCGGTGATGCGCAGAATTTCTTCACCGAATTGTTTGATCGTCATTTCGCGCGGGTTGCCGATGTTGACCGGCTCGTGGAAATCCGATTGCGAGAGTTTGTAAATCCCGTCGATCAAATCGGAGACGTAACAAAACGAGCGCGTTTGCGAGCCGTCGCCGAAAACAGTGAGCGGTTGATTCGCCAGCGCCTGGCCGATGAACGCGGGAACGACGCGGCCATCGCGCAATCGCATGCGCGGGCCGTAGGTATTGAAGATGCGCACAATCTTCGTGTCGATCTTGTGATAGCGATGGTAAGCCATCGTCATCGCTTCGGCGAAACGTTTCGCTTCATCGTAAACCCCGCGTGGGCCGATCGGATTGACGTTGCCCCAATAATCTTCCTTTTGCGGATGGACTAACGGGTCGCCGTAACATTCCGATGTCGATGCGAGCAGAAATTTCGCATGTCGATCTTTCGCCAGTCCGAGCGCGTTGTGCGTCCCGAGCGCGCCGACCTTCAAAGTCGGGATCGGCAGTTCGAGATAATCGATCGGGCTCGCCGGCGACGCGAAATGAAATACGTAATCGATTTTCTCTTCCGGCACGAAAATGTAATTGGAGACGTTGTGCTTGATGAAGCGGTAATTCTCGTTGCCGGAAAGATGCGCGATGTTCTCGACGTGACCGGTGATGAGATTGTCGATCGCGATGACACGATGGCCTTCGGCGAGTAGGCGATCAGTCAGATGCGAGCCGAGAAAACCCGCGCCGCCGGTGACGACAGAGATGGGCTGGGATTTGTTCTCGGCCATGGCGCGTTTATCTACCGGCTACGCCGAAATTTGCGAGCAAGATTTCAGCAGCGCGCAAAGGTTACGAGCAATCTTGTCGATGCTGATTGGCCGCTTCTCTGGGGAGCACAGGCTGCCAGCTTGCCGGCAACACTCGAGCACGCGCGAACCCATGCATGTGGATTGAGCCCGATGACGCATCTCGGCAAGCTGCCGAGATGAACAGGCTGGCAGCCTGTGCTCCCCAGAACAATTTCAACGTTGAACGTTGAACGTTGAACGTTGAACGTTCAGCCGCATGCGCATTCTTTCCGGCATCCAACCGAGCGGCGTTCTGCACATCGGAAATTATTTCGGCATGATGAAGCCGGCCATCGCGCTGCAGGCCGAAGGCGAAGCGTTTTATTTCGTTGCGAATTATCACGCGCTCACCAGCCTGCGCGACCCGCAAGCGTTGCGGGAAAATTCTCGCCGCGTCGCGCTCGACTTTATCGCGTGCGGGCTCGATCCCGACCGCGGCGCCCTGTTTATGCAGACCGATGTGCCTCAGGTGACCGAGCTGGCGTGGATCTTATCGACGATCGCGCCGATGGGGTTGCTCGAGCGCGCGCACTCTTATAAGGACAAACTCGCGCGCGGAATGTCTGCATCCGTCGGCTTGTTTAGTTATCCGGTGTTGATGGCCAGCGACATATTAATCTACGACAGCGACATCGTGCCGGTCGGCAAGGATCAGAAGCAACACATCGAGATCACGCGGGATTTAGCGGTGAAGATGAATGAGACGTTCGGGGAACTCTTCAAATTGCCCGAGCCGCGGATTCAACCCGCGACGGAAGTGGTTCCTGGAACCGACGGGCAGAAGATGAGCAAAAGCTATGGCAACACCATCGACATCTTCGGTGACGAGAAAGAAACGCGGAAGCGCGTCATGAGCATCGTGACCGATTCGACTCCGGTGGAATCACCGAAAGACCCGGCAAGATCGACAATCACTCAATTGTATTCTCTCTTCGCTTCGCCTAACGAACTCGCGGAGATGCAGGAGCGATTCAAAAAAGGCGGCACTGGCTACGGCGAATTCAAAAAACAATTATTCGAAAAACTCTGGACCTATTTCGAGCCGATGCGAAGACGCCGCGAGGAAATCGTGGCCGATAAATCGTACATCGACAATGTTCTTTCACGCGGCGCCGAGCGCGCCAACGAAGTGGCCGACAAGGTAATGACGCGTGTTCGCAACGCGGTCGGCTTGCGTTAAAGGTCAGCTCGCAGAATGGGAAGCGCCGTTCTTGAGCTCTGCGAAAATGAGACGACCCCCGGTAGTTTGCAGCGCGCTTGAAACGACAACTGGCGTTGTTTTGCCAAGATGCGGGCGCGCGTGATTGACTACGATCATGGTTCCGTCCGCGAGATAGCCGACCGCTTGATGTTGTTCGCGGCCTTCTTTTACCAGATGCAGATCGAGTTCGTCACCGACGACGACGACCGGCCGCAACGCACGTCCGAGATCGGTGAGATTCAGCGCGGGCACTTGTTGTAAGCGCGCGACCTGACAGAGCGCGTTGTCGTTAGTCAACAAACGCGCCTGCAGAACTTTCGCCGCGCGGACAAGTCGCGCGTCGACTTCCGTTTCACCCGGCTCGGAGATGCTCTCGTGAATCGTAAGATCGACATCGTGTGAGCGCTGGAGTTGATTCAAAATATCGAGACCGCGCCGGCCGCGTTCGCGTTTAATCGGGTCGCGCGAATCAGCCAGAGTTTGCAATTCGCCCAAAACAAATCGCGGCACGATGAGCGAACGGCTGAGGAAACCGGTGGCGCAAAGATCGGCAATGCGGCCGTCGATGATGACATTGGTGTCGATGACGAGCGGCTCGTGTTGCGTCGTCTCGCGCGTGAAGCGCACGTACGGAATGATGAGCGAAAATTCGTCGCGATTGCTGCGCATGGCCAGCATCATGCCGAGATAACCGAACACGCTGTAGACAATCAGGCGCACCAGCCACTGCGTCGTCTCCGGTTGATAATGCAAGACGTCGGACGCGATCAGGAGCTTGGCAAAAAGTAATCCGATCATGAGTCCGAAAGTGGCGGATGAAAATGCGCGCAGCGAAAAACCCTTGAGAACGCGATCGATCAAAACGATGACGAGGCCAAGAACGAGGCCGAGAATTAATCCCGGCCAAAGGTTATCGCGCAATTCTGCCGAGACCGTGGCGCCGATCGCGCCCGCAAAAGTGACGAACAAAACGCGCAGTAAATTTACGGTCAGCAGCGGTGTCATCAGCGTCCCCCAGTTTGCCCTGTGGGCTTCGTTTGTTCACGAGCCTTCATGTCGATCTTAGCAGCGTTGTCCCGATAGAAGAGCACACCGTGTGCTCGGAGGTTGGTAATTAACGCGCGCAGGTCATTCGCCAGTTCCTGATTGCTCAAAAGCGTGGGCAACAAACCTTTTCCTTGTGTGGCCGTCTGGAAAACTTTTCGCGCATCGGCGATGGTGTTCTGCAAATCTTCCGCATCTTTTTTGATCGAGCCCATGGCCGAATCCGCTTTGTCGATCACCCCATCAAGTTTTTTGGAAGAACTCGAGAGGGCGTTGGTTGCCTCACTCAAATGCTCCATGCTGGCTTTGAAGTTCTGCATGTTCGCCGGCGAAAGCGCATCCTGATTGAGATGATCAATCGTATTGTCGATCTTTTGAATGGTGCCGCGAAGATCGCCCACCAGCGCGCCGCCTTCACGAGTGAGATCGTCGAGACCGGTCTCACGCGTGCCACTGATGTAAGCATTCGGCGCGATATATTTTTTCGGCTGTCCCTGCGGCAACGTCACGTTCACAAATCGATCTCCGAGCAAGCCGGAGCTTCCGACCGTGAACTTGCTGCCATCGGGAACTTTTATGTAATCGTAAAGTTTCAGCGGCACATTGACGCCGTTACCTTCTCTAACCATGCGCGGCCCGTCCGACACCTTTCCGATTTTCGCGCCCGCGAGTAAAACATCGGAACCTTTCAATAGACCACTCGCGTCACTGAATCGGACGGTAACGGCGTAATAGGTTTTAAATCCTTCGCCTAACCGGCCGAATTGCACGACGAGCGCGGCCAGCATCGCCAGTCCGACGAAGACAAACGCGCCGACTTTAAATTCCAAACCTCGCTCGTGCCGATTCATGCGCGCTTCATTCTCGGCGTTCAGGTCTCAACTCTCAACTGCTCGTCGGAACGTCCGAGCATGAAGTCTTGCAGAATGGGGTCGGTCGTCTGCTGGAGTTCGCCCGGCGAGCCGTGAAAATAAATTTGGCCTTCGTGCAAATAGGCGATGTGATTGGCGACATGAAACGCGCTCTTCATGTCGTGCGTGACCACGATGCTGGTGATGCCGAAGCGTTGCTGCAATCGCATGATCAGCCGATTGATGCTGTCGGCGACAACTGGATCGAGACCAGACGTCGGCTCATCGTAGAGCACGCATTTCGGCTGGCGAATGATCGAGCGGGCAAGGCCCACACGTTTCTTCATGCCGCCGCTTAAACTCTCCGGCATTTTGTCTTCCTGTCCTTCGAGTTCGACGACATCGAGCATCTCGCGAACTTTCTCACGCAATATTTTCGGGTTCCGTTCACCGGCTTCACGCAGCGGAAAAGCAATGTTTTCGGCCACAGTCATGGAATCGAAAAGGGCCGCACCTTGAAATAAAATGCCGACCGTTTGCCGAATGGCGCCGAGCTGGCGTTCGCTTAATGCGGTGATGTTTTTGCCTTCGATCCAAATTTCGCCCGCGTCCGGTCGCATCAGACCGACGAGATGTTTGAGCAAAACGCTTTTGCCTCCGCCGCTGCGGCCGATGATGGCCAGCGTTTCGCCGCGGACGACATCGAGATCGACGCCGCGCAAAATTTCCTGTTCGCCGATGGCCTTCGTTAGGCCGCGGACGGCAATCATGAATCCATCATGTCGATCTTGCGCAGAAGTTCTAGCATCCGCCAGCGTTGTAGCTGCCGCCGTCCCTGGCGGCAGAGATCTCGCGTTCACATCGCTCCCAAGCTCGTTCATCGATGTTCGATCCGAATAAGCTCACCCTGAAATGGCCAATCCTCCGCGACAGAAACCAAACCCGCACGCACTGGATTCTCGCGCACATAGTCCCATTTCTCAGAATAGCTCTCGCTATTTCGAACTACGTGATCGAAAAACCCGCGTTGCCAGAGACCGCCTCTGCCGCCAGTGACGGCGGCAGCTACAACGCGTTTCAGGCCGCGGATCCAAATGCCTAAGTCAAAATCAAGCGTGCCGCTCACGAACAGATGGATGTGGTCGGGCATGATGACGTATCGACCCAGGGCGAATCCGCGTGATTCGCCGGATTGTCCGTATTGAATCAACGCCGTTTGAACTTTTTCGTTGGCAAGGATGTTGCGACAGTCGTTTGCACAGATCGTCACAAAATAAATTGGCGGATCGTACTTTTGGAAAATTCGTTCCAATCGGGGCGGCTTACCTAGAGTCATAACTTACCGATCCTGCCGCCAGTGACGGCGGCAGCTACAACGTCTTGCGCCATGTCGATCTTGCGTGTCAGCGAATGCGATCATTGATAACCGGCCGGGTAAATAATGTTAAGCAACATGGTCAGAAAAAAATTGCAGATGAGAACCGCCAGCGATGAATTCACCACCGCTTCGGTCGTCGCACGCCCGACGCCGACAGCGCCCTCGCGCGCAGTCAATCCCTTGTGACAGCTAATGAAAACAATCAGGATGCCGAAACAAAACGCTTTCGACAGACCCATGATGATGTCGCGATTGCGCGTCCAGCGCACCATGTTCGCCATGTAATAGGTGCCGTTGACCTCGAGCATCGAGATCGCGATGAAATAACCGGCGGCGATACCGACCGCGATGCATTCCGCCACCAGCAACGGCATCGACACCATCATGGCGAGGGCACGCGGCACGACTAAATAATCGGTGGGATAAACTGCGAGCGAACGCAACGCATCGATCTGCTCCGTCACTTTCATGGTGCCGATCTCCGCCGACATGGCCGCGCCGACGCGACCGGCGACCATCAATGCAGTCAACACCGGACCGAGCTCGCGACAAATCGCGACCGACACAACCGCGCCCACAGCTGAGCCCATTCCCAGTTTGTTGAACTGAAAGTAGGTTTGCGCGGAAAACACTGCACCAGTGAATCCGCCGGTGATGATGACGACGAGCTGCGAGAGCAACCCGATCTCGACCACTTGCGTCAAAAATAATTTCCAGCGCAGTCGACGCGTAAAGATCGAGCGAATCGTATCGGTCGCGAGCAAGACGACTTCGCCGAGATATTGGCAGAACGCGAGAATCGGTCGACCGAGCGCGTTGAACAGACGGGCAATCATAGGCATCGTGAATGGTGAGATGCGCCCCAGGACGAATACTATTCACTCATCACCGATCACCATTCACATCTGTCACACACTCAGCAGCTGCGTCTTCGTCTTGGCGCGGAGCTCCGGCGGAATCGCGCCGACAAATCGTGGATCGAGGCCGAGCTTTCGGAAAATGGCGCGAATCTCGCGGAAGGTAATGGTCGGGGCGTCGAGCTCGAGATAAACCAGGTCGTGATTGCTGTCGACTTTGTAACGCAGGCCGGCGATGACTTCGAGTTCGTGCTCGAGTTCCAGAATCTTATTCAGGTCGCGCACACCGGCAGCGTAAACTTCGAGCTCGATCATGGTCGCCGAAATCTTACGGACTCGACGCGATGATGCAAAAGAGAATCGATTCTGGCAATTGCGCCGCGCGCAGAGCTGAGTAGATGTCGATCCTGGCGATTGTCGATCTTACGAATGAAACTTCATCCTTCATTGCTTCTCCTCGCGGGCGTTTTTGTGCTGGCCAGTTGCGAAACGGCCCCATCTGGAATTCAGGCAGCGCGCGCGGCCACTTCGCAAAAGATCGCCGCTGAACCGCCGGGCGATTATTATATCGGCCGTCGCTATTACAAACCGGACTTCAAGTTCTGGGGTTACGTCCGCCGGCCCGGTCAGCCCTGGAGCACGGCCAAGATGGTGATGTTGAATGAAAAGATAAAGTTAGCGCCCGACCGCGAGCAGCTCAGTTTCGGCAGCGACAATAACTACGAATATAAATTGAAGGGCGAGTTCACCGGCCAGACTGTTTACGAACCGGCCAGTAACGGATTCTATCCGGAATTTCTGGTGCGAGGTTTCGAACTGATCTCGACCACACCGCCGCCGATTTTCAAAAGCCAGATGAGCGGCAGCGCCCAGGCTGCTACGACCCGTTTTACGATCGAGAAGCCGGAGCAATAATTTGCCGGACGAAAAAGCGCGCGAACCGCTTGCGGAAGAATTTCTGCGCTATCTCAGCGTAGAGCGGAACGCGTCGCCGCGAACGCTGAAAGCTTACCGCCAATCGCTCGATGGGTTTCGCGCGGTGAACAAGAAGCCGTGGAAGAAATGCACGGACGATGATTTCCGCGATTACTTGTTCGACATCATGAAGCGCGAACAGGCGCGCTCTTATGTGCGATTGCAATTCTCGGCCTTGCGCACGTTCTATAAATTTTTGGTCGATCGAAAAGGCTTACGCATTGATCCGCTGCGCGGACTGCAATTGCCGAAGATCGACAAGAAACTTCCGCTCGTACTCACGCGGCCACAAATTGATGAGCTTCTGGCGGCACCGTTAAAAGTGCCGAAGAACCGTGCGGCGCCGACCTGGATGCCGCTGCGCGATGTCGCGATCATGGAACTTTTTTACTCGAGCGGTCTGCGCTTGAGCGAGCTGGCCGCGCTCGACGTTTCCGATGTCGATCTTTACACGGAGTCGGTGCGCGTGTTCGGAAAAGGAAGCAAGGAACGCGTCTGTCCGGTGGGCGCGCCCGCGCTCGAAGCGATCCAAAAATATCGCGCGGCCGCGAACATTCACACCGGCGCCCTGTTCGTTAACAAGTCGCGCAAGCGTATCGCGCCGCGATCGATCTGGCTGATCTTGAAGCGCTATTTGCGTCACACATCTATTCCGATTTCGATTAGTCCGCACAAATTGCGGCACAGTTTCGCCACGCACATGCTCGACGGCGGCGCGGATTTGCGGAGCGTGCAGGCCTTGTTAGGCCACGCCAGTCTTTCCACGACGCAGATCTACACGCATGTGACCGTCGAGCGTTTGAAAAAAGCCTACGCGAGCGCACATCCGCGCGCGTGACCTAACGCTGCCCGCGTGCGGCGAGCGCTTTCTCCAACGCATCTTTCGCGTCCGGATAATTTGGATCGATGCGCAACGCGGTCTGAAGTTGAGCGATAGCATCATCCCAGCGTTGCTGGCGCAGATCGACCGTGGCCAGATTGTAATGCGCCGTTGCATTCGCCGGGTCGAGCTCGATCACTTTCTCGTAATGCCTCGTGGCAAGATCGACATCTCCACGTTGCAGCAAAATGTTTCCCAGATTGCCATGGGCCTCGATAAATTCCGGATTGAGTGTGAGCGCATTCTGGTAACACGCCGCCGCGAAATCAGGATCACCTTTCTGCGCCGCTATGTTTCCCAAGCTGTAATAGGCTTTCGCGTAGTTCGGGTTAATCTCGATTGCTCTTTGCAAATGCGTAGTCGCGTCATCAATCAGACCTTTCTGTAAAAGAGCAGCCGCGAGATTGAAGTGCGCGAATTCAAAGTCCGGCTCCAGCGCGAGCGCGCTTTCGTAATGAGCGATCGCTTCATCCACTCTTCCCTGCTCCACCAGAACGCCGCCGAGATTGCTGTGCGCCGTCGGGCTGTTTGCATTTTTTGTTAGGACGCTTCGATAAAAAGTTTCGCCGTCACGAAAGACGTGGCTATGTCGCCACGTCAAAAAAACGAGGCACACGAGTATGGCAGCGAGCGTGATCCGTTTTGGCCCGTTTGCCGCACCGGCTGCGGCCAACGCAATAATTGGGATGCTGGCCAAATAGAGAAAATGATCGGCGACGAACGAGAAGCGGAAGTAGGAGATGTTGAGGAAGCCTAACATCGGAAAAATCATGGCCGCGAAAATGAGCAGCGCGGCTAACGGCGCGCGCGACCGCTTATGCAAGATCGACAATGTGGCCACCAACGACAGCGCGGCGATGGGAAAAAGATATTGCCACCAAATCGTCGGATCAATGTGCCAGCGCGGATAAATGACGATCAGATCCGCCGGCCAAAACAGTTTGGCCAAATAAAACCAAAACGCGCGGCCGGCGATGAGGCCTCGTTCGATTAGGGAGAGATCGAAGATCTTGCCTTCGGCGTTGCAATATTTTCGCTCGACCCAGGCGGTGAACAGGCCGGAGGTAATTCCGATGACGAAAAATGGAACGAGCGGTTTGGCGTCGCGACGCCAGGATAACGTTCCTTGTTTCCACCAGAGTGTGACCGCGAGTGCGGCGGGCAAGGGCGCGATGACGCTTTTGGTCATCAGGCCTAACGAAAACCAGACGAGCGCGAAAATGTAAGAGCGACGATGTCGATCTTGCGTGAACTGGAAGTAAGCCAGCGCGGACAACAGGCAGAACGTACCGGAGAGCGTGTTTTTCAATTCCGAAATCCACGCGACGGATTCCACGTGCAATGGATGGAGCGCAAATATTGCGGCCGCGAGCCACGCGCCGGGTAGCCCAAGCAATCGCAGAATCTTTACGAGAAGAAGCGCCGACGCCACATGCAGCGAGATGTTAACGAGGTGATAGCCGAGCGGAAATTCGCCCCACAACTTTTGCTCCAACCAAAAGATGCTATGCAGGACGGGATAATATTGCGGCGCGGCTCCCGGCTCGGTCCAGATGCGAATCAATCCGTGCCAGGACCGCAACTGCAGATGCGTTATGTGATCGCCGTCATCCCAAATCGGCAATCCCTTCCAAGCCGGCAGATACGCAAGGAAAGTCGCGGCGATTAAAACCAATGCGAAAAGCCGGTCGCGCTTTTGCAAGATCGACATGCGCTCGATTGATTGGATCATCCAATCAGATCACGAGCGAAGCTGCCTAACTAGCGCTGGCAGCGGTGCTGCCGTGCGGCTCGGCCGCCTTGAAAACGAGTTTGCCTTCCTCCGCGACAACGTGAACAACGTCGCCGGCTTTGACATTGCCGCGCAACAATTCTTCGGCAAACGGGTCTTCCAGATAACGCTCGACCGCGCGACGCATCGGACGCGCGCCATAAGTCGGGTCGTATCCTTTTTCGATCAGGAATTCTTTCGCGCTGTCCTCGAGTTCGACGTGGACTTCTTTCGCTTTGACGCGCGCGACCACTTTAGCGACCTCAAGATCGACAATCTTCATCAGGTCGATCTTGGTCAATTGATGGAAGACAATGATGTCATCGAGCCGATTAATAAATTCGGGTTTGAAAGCTTTTTTCGCTTCTTCGAGGAGCTTGTCGCGCATGACATCATATTCATGCTCGCCCAGTGGCTTGACCGCGCCGAATCCCATCGTCGTCGAACGCTTGAGCGTTTCCGCGCCCACATTCGAGGTCATAATGATGATGGTGTTTCGGAAATCGATCTTGCGACCTAACGAATCGGTGATTTTTCCGTCTTCGAGAATTTGCAGGAGCAGATGCATCACGTCGGGATGCCCCTTTTCGATTTCGTCGAAGAGCACGACCGAATACGGACGACGACGCACGGCCTCGGAAAGTTGGCCACCCTCTTCGTACCCGACGTATCCCGGGGGCGAACCAATCAATCGCGACGCGGTAAATTTTTCCATGTACTCCGACATGTCGATCTGAATGAGCGCGTCGCGATCGCCAAACATGAACTCGGCCAATTTCTGCGCGAGAAAAGTTTTGCCGACGCCGGTCGGGCCCAGGAAAATAAAGGAACCGATCGGACGTCGTGGATCTTTCAGATCGGCGCGGCTGCGGCGCAAAGCTTTCGAAATCGCAATGACGGCTTCGTCCTGGCCGATGACACGCGTCCTCAGCTCGTCCTCCATCTTGAGCAGCTTCTCCGTTTCGGCCTGCTCCATGCGCTGAAGCGGAACCCCGGTGACTTTCGAGATGATGTGCATCATGTCCTCGCCGGTGACGGTCACTTCTTTCTCTTCCCGTTCCTCGCGCCATTTGGCCAAAATGGTATCGAGCTTTTCTTTGGTCTGCTTTTCTTTGTCGCGGAGTGAAGCAGCTTTCTCGAAATCCTGCGCTTTGATCGCGCCTTCTTTTTCAATCCGGATCTCTTCGATTTCCTTCTCGATTTCCTTGACGTTAGGCGGACGCGTCATGGCGTTAATGCGCGCGCGCGAGCCGGCTTCGTCCATTACATCGATGGCTTTATCGGGCAGAAAACGGCCCGTGATATAACGCTCGGAAAATTTCACCGCCGTTTCCAACGCTTCGTCGGTGAGCTTGGCCTTGTGATGCGCTTCGTACTTCGGGCGCAGCCCTTTCAAAATCTCGATGGCCTCATCGATGGTCGGCGCATCCACCTTCACCGTTTGGAAACGGCGTTCGAGCGCTGCGTCTTTCTCGATGTACTTGCGGTACTCGTTCATCGTGGTCGCGCCGACGCATTGCAATTCGCCCCGACTCAGCGCCGGTTTGATAATGTTCGAGGCGTCCATCGCGCCTTCGGCCGAACCCGCGCCGACGATGGTGTGCAGCTCGTCGATAAACAAAATCACGTTTTTCGAGCGGCGAATTTCGTCCATGACCGCTTTGATGCGTTCCTCAAACTGCCCGCGGTATTTCGTGCCCGCGACCATCAGCGCAAGATCGAGAGTGATCACGCGCTTATCGCGCAAAAGTTCTGGAACGTTCCCGCTCGCGATTTCCTGCGCCAGTCCTTCCGCGATCGCGGTCTTGCCCACACCGGCTTCACCGATCAATACCGGATTATTTTTCGTCCGCCGGCAAAGCACTTGAATGACGCGCTCGATTTCATTCTTGCGGCCAATGACTGGATCGAGCTCATTCTTTTTCGCGAGCTCGGTCAGGTCGCGACCAAATGCGCGCAACGCCGGCGTCTTCACATCTTTCTTTGAAGTCGGCTCGCCACTCGCCTCTTCCGCTTCGGCCGGTGTAAAATTCGGATCAAGTTCTTTTTGGATCTCCACCTTCGTGCGCTCGATATCGACCTCGAGACTTCGGAGCACGCGCGCGGCGACCCCTTCGCCTTCCTTCAACAGGCCTAACAAAATGTGTTCGGTGCCGACGTAGGAATGATTCAGCGCTTTCGCCTCCTTGCCGGCGAGCGCGAGAACTTTTTTAACGCGTGGCGTGTAGGGAATGTTGCCGACCATTTTCGTTTCCGGGCCGGAACCAACCTGCTTCTCCACTTCCATGCGCACGGTCTCGAGATCGAGCCCCATCTTTTGCAGGACATTCACAGCCACGCCCTGGCCGAGCTTGATCAAGCCTAACAAGAGATGCTCGGTGCCGACGTAATTGTGATTGAACCGGTCCGCTTCTTTACGCGCGAGTGCGAGGACCTGTTGAGCGCGAGGGGTGAAATTATTCATTGTTCTCCGATGAAGATGTCGATCTATCCTCCTCCGACTCCCTCACCAGTTTACTAATATCAGGTTTAGGAAAGACTTTCAAACGCTCGCGGATAATTTGCGCGCGCAAGTGGTCGCGTTCCTCCGCGTTTAATTTCTGCTGCGAACTTTTTTGCAGATGCGCCGGCTGCGTATCAATGAAGAGTTCGTCGGCTGGCAATCGCCGATCTTCCGGAAACGCGCCCAGATCGACACCGAGTTTCACGATCGACAACAAGTTGAGCGCCTCTTTCGAACTCATGGCATGTGCATATGTAAGCACACCGTAGGCCCGACCGATCTGATCCCATAATGTGTTCGGTCTTTTTTGAATCAGCACTTGCCGCGCGTCGTGCTCCTTTTCGATGATCGTCTCGATCACTTTGCTCAACCGCGAAATGATCTCGTCTTCTTTTTCGCCTAACGTCGTTTGGTTCGAGATCTGGAAAAGATTTCCCATCGCCTCGGTGCCTTCGCCATATAGTCCGCGGACCGCGAGCCCGATCTTGCTGACGGCTTGGATGACTTGATTGATTAACTCGCTCAACACCAGACCCGGCAGGTGCAACATGGCTGACGCGCGCATGCCGGTGCCGACATTGGTCGGACACGCGGTCAGATACCCGAGGCGTTGATCGTAAGCGAAATCGAGTTTGCTCTCGAGCGCACTGTCGATCTTATCGACGAGCTTGAACGCCTGCTTCAATTGCAATCCAGAACGGATCGACTGCATGCGCAAATGATCTTCCTCATTAATCATCACGCTGAGCGTTTGCCGCCGATTCATCACCACTCCGCTGCCGACACTCTTGGCCGCATGTTCGCGACTGATGAGATGCCGCTCCACCAGCACCTGCTTTTCGAGCGCAGAAAGTTCCTGCAGCACTTCCGAAAACGAATCCTGCATCTCCGGAAGCTCTTCCACCCGAGGTTTGATCAATTCGAGAATCGCCGTGCGTTCCGCTTTCTTCGCCCAACCGGGAAACGCGCGATCGCGCAGATTGCGCGCGAGCCGCACGCGGCTGCTGATCACGATCTGATGATGCGGCCCTTCACCACGCAGCCATTCTCCGGCAGTGGAGATGACATTTGAAAATTTCATGGCCTAACTAACTGGCAAGTTCGGTTTCCAATTGTTTGATTTGATCGCGCAACGACGCGGCGTCCTCGTAGTTTTCTTCCGCGACCGCTTTCTCCAGGTTCTCCGTCAAGGCCTTCATGCGGTCGCTCAACTCCAGCACACGATGCGCATGTTGCGGCAATTTTCCCACGTGCTCAGTCCCTTTGTGCATCGCTTTCAGCAGCGTGTTCAAGCCTTCCGAAAACGTCATGTAGCAACTGCTGCATCCGAGCCGGCCCGTTTTCTTGAAGTCGACCTGCGTGTAACCGCAGACCGGACATTTCTGACTCGGCGCCCCTTTCTCGATTTCTTCCGCGGCGCCGATGCCTAACAACAAGTCGGCCAGCGCAAATCCAGTCGGGTCCTGCACGCCTTTCTCTTTCGAGCAGCCGTCGCACAAATTCACCTTCTGCATTTTCCCTTCCAGAATCTGCGTCAGGAAAACGGTCGCGTCATTGCATTTGCAAACGTCGCACAACATTTCGGTAAATAATTAGACCTCCAACTGTCTGAAAAATTCAACCGCCACTTTGTCAGCACCTTCTGCGCCGGTTGGATTGTCGATCTTGCCCTTGTCGATCTTACGAATAAATCGGCGTCCCGGTTGCGCGCACAATCTCGCGGAAACGCGCGATCATTCGCGTGCTAATCGGCCCCGGCCTCCCATTTCCAATCGGACGTCCATCGGCCTTGATCACCGGAATCACTTCCGCCGCCGTGCCCGTGAGGAAACATTCGTCGGCAATGAAAACGTCGTGCCGCGTGATGTTCGTCTCCGTGATTTTGATCCCAAGCTCCGCCGCAATCTCAAACGCAACCGACCGCGTAATCCCGCGCAACGCTCCGGCCGAGATCGGCGGACTGAAGATCTGACCGTTCTTGATCACGAATACGTTGTCGGCCGTGCATTCCGCGACGTTACCTTGATCATTTAACATCAGCGCCTCATCCGCATTCGCCAGATTCGCTTCGATGCGCGCCATCACGTTGTTGAGATAATTCAGCGACTTCACCGCTGGATTCAGTGACGCTGGATTTGTTCGCCGCGTCGCCACTGTCACCACCGTCAATCCGCTTTTGTAAACGGATTCCGGATACAACGCGATCTGCGCCACGATGATGATGACACTCGGCTTCTTACATTG
Organism: Chthoniobacterales bacterium; assembly: GCA_038229295.1. Taxonomy (GTDB): domain Bacteria; phylum Verrucomicrobiota; class Verrucomicrobiia; order Chthoniobacterales; family UBA10450; genus JAJPGZ01. The sequence goes on from JBBROO010000009.1 coordinate 71,623, forward strand.
CGCCGGATTCAATCCCAAGTTTCCGACGCCACGCGTTACGACCAAACGAATGTAACCATCGCGCAAATCGTTTTGACGAATGGTTTCGAGCAACGCTTCGGTCATCTCCGTCATCGTCATCGGAATCTCGAGACAGATCGACCGCGCCGAATCCCACAAGCGCTGCAAGTGCTCCTCAAGTCGAAACACGCGGCCGTTGTAGAACCGGATGCCTTCGAAGATCCCGTCGCCGTAAAGCAGACCGTGATCGAACACCGAAACTTTCGCGTCCGCCTCGGCGAAAAATTTCCCATCGACGTAAATTTTCGATTCCTTTGCCGGCGCACTCGCGCGGCCCTTGTTATCGACCGCCGGTTTCACCGCGGCCTTCGTCGTTGGTTCGTCCATCACCATCGCGTCCGTCTCAGAAGTTTTCATATGGCGAGAAAAATCTCCGGTGTTTCCCGCGCAATTCAAGGGGCAACTGCGTTATTGCACCTGACCATCCGCGATGTGCAACGTGCGATCGCCGCGTTCCGCCAATCGCGTATCGTGCGTCACCACGAGCAGTGTTTTGTTTCGGTCCCGCGCCAGGTTCAACAAAAGATCGACAATCGTATCGCCGGTTTTGGAATCGAGATTGCCGGTCGGTTCGTCCGCGAAAATAATTTCCGGATCGTTCACAATTGAGCGCGCGATGGCCACCCGTTGCTGTTCGCCGCCGGAAAGTTCCGCCGGCAAATGGTGCATGCGATCCGCCAATCCCACTTCTTTCAAACTTTTCTCCGCCGCTGCCGTTGTCGATCTTGCGCCGATCATTCCCGGCAGCGTCACGTTTTCCAGAGCCGTTAACTCCGGCAAAAGAAAATATCCCTGAAACACAAAACCCATTTTTTGATTTCGAAAACGTGCCTGCAAACTGGAACTGCCCTCATACAGTTCGTGCCCATCAAATTGCACCGAGCCCGACGCCGGCCGCTCCAAACCGGCCAGCGTATATAATAGAGTGGTCTTGCCGGCGCCGGACGCACCGCAGATGAAAATCGTTTCGCCGCGCACGATCTCCAGCGAAATGCCGCGCAACACTTCGATGCGGCGAGGGCCCATGCGGAATGATTGAAACAAATCGCGGGCGATCAATTGCGGCGGCACGAGCCATTACTCCGGCGAAGATCGACATCGCGCAAGATCGACATCGTCCGTACGCGCGAAAGCCGCCGCAGGTAAACCCGCGACGGCCTTTCGTTGGTGGGAATCGTTTACACCATGCCTAACGAAGCCAGAGTCGGCTCGTCGATGGCAGAGGTGACGTAAAGTCCGTGGTCCTGTTGATACCCGGCGATGGCGGCGCGCGTCAGCGGCCCGAGTAATCCGTCCACTTCGCCATGATAATACCCCTGCTCTTGTAACGAGGACTGCACATTCGCGATCACTTGATCGGGAGGAATCTCGGCGCTCGCCGTGTAGATCGGTCCGTCATACGGGTAGTAGGAATAGGCGTCGTCATAACCCCACGCCGGGTACCAGTAACCGGTGTTCCAATAATAATATCCGCCGCCAATCAAAATGATGGTCGTGTGATGATGTTTCCACCAGTTATGCTCATGCTTCTCCGCTTTGTACATCTTGAAGGCGGCGTACTGCTTACCTTCCCATTTTTCGCTGCCCTTAATGTGTTTTCCCTCGACGAACGTTTCACTGGCGATGTTCGGCTTCGGCGCTGTCTTTATCTCCATTTGCTTGATCTTTAGTTTTCCTTTACCGGAAAGCTGCGCATTCGATTGCAGCTGCGTGTTCGCCTGCACATTCGTGTTCGCCTGCACCGCCGGCAGTTTGTTGTCGTCGTTTTTCAACAGACGCCGCTGCTTGTTAGTCAGGGTTGGATTGGTCGTCGCGTGAAGTCCGGTCGCCCCCTGCACGCCGGCATTTCCGCCGCCATGTTTGGGTTTGATGACGGCTTGCTGTTGCACTTGTGCCGGTTGCCCTGCGGCTTCCTGCACGTGCTTCTTCTTGTGATTGTCGTCCTCGGCGCGCGCGGTCAGCACGAGCGCGAGAGCGAATGTTAAAACGAAAGATGTTTTCATAATTTTAGTTTCCTGATTCTTGGACAGCGAAAGCTGCCGGATATTCAACACTCCTTCACTGCGAAATGTTGCGACGCCACTAAATTAAACGCAAAGAGCCGCACGATGAATCACCGTGCGGCTCCGCGAATGTAGTTGTCGATCTTAGCTTAGCCCGAGTGTCTCAAGCGTTGGCTCGTCCACCGAAGCTGTGACTGCCAGGCCGTGATCGGCTTGGAAAAGCGCGATCGCACGTCGTGTCCGTGGGCCCAGAACGCCATCCACGCCTCCGGCATAATAGCCGTCGCGTTGCAGCTGCGTCTGAACTTCGACGATCACCCGGTCGGGCGAGTATCCATTGTAGCCATAGATCGGGCCATCATACGGATAGTACGAGTTCGAAGCGTAACCGTAGGCCGGGAACCAAAATCCATCGTTCCAGTAATACCAGCCACCGCTCACGAAAACGATGCGGTTGTAGCGGCTGCCCCACCAATTCCGATCGTGCCATTGCCGGTGATAAGTCCGAAAGGCGACATACGGTTGGCCGCTGAAACTGCTGCCGCTCCAGTTATTGGTCACGACGATGTTCCGTTGGCGAATGAGGTTGTTGCGATTGACGGTCAGGTTCTGGTTCTGGTTCACGTTCAAGTTTCCGCTGTGGGAGCGAAATCTTTTCCCGCCACTGACGGCGACAGCGTTATTCGTCTGCACGTTGGCACTCGCGAGATTTGCTTGGTGCGTCGCGCGAATATGCGCTTGCCCGGCCAGGTGGTGATTCACCACCGGACTAGAAGTAGTATGCGCTGCCACCGCGGTACGTTGATGCACACGGGCAGTGTTCATACTGTGCTTCGCCTTCAGGCTCGCGCCAGTGTTTGTAGAGGTTGTTGCTTGGACAGACGCTGTGGCATGGGCTTTTTTCCCTTTGCCCTTGGTCGTGTCGTTGATCTCAGCACCCCGCGCCGCAAAAGCCAACGCCAGACTGCCGATGCATATTGTGTATAGAATTCTTTTCATAGTTTTTCCCATTTGTTCCTGAAAAGTTAGACCGCGTGCACCGAGCACTTATTCAACGGTCTTCAACTTTGCTTCTGCTGCCGCACCGCTTCGAACAGAACAATGCCCACGGCGGTGGCCAGATTTAGGCTGCGCGTCCCGTGCATCGGGATGGTAAGGCAGTTGTCGATGTTAGCGTCCAATAACGACTCCGGCAGCCCCTTCGTTTCGCGCCCGAACACCAGAAAATCGCCGGGCGCGAATTTGATGTCGTAATACGCGCGCTGCGTTTTCGTCGTCAGAAAAAAATAACGCGCGTCTTTATTTTGCGATTGCAACTCCGGGAACGATTCCCAGGTGCGAAGATCGACATCGTCCCAGTAATCCAGCCCCGCGCGTTTTAATTGTCGATCGTCCAGCGTAAAGCCAAACGGTTTCACCAGATGCAGCGTCGATTGCGTCGCCAGACACAAGCGAGAAATGTTTCCCGTATTAGGCGGAATCTCCGGCTCGACCAGGACGACGTTAAAGCCGAATTGATCCACAGATTTCACAGATTCACACAGATTACCTGCAGGAACAATCTGTGAAAATCTGCGTAATCTGTGGACTACTTCAGTTTTCCGGCGACGACTTTCTCCAGCTTCACGATGTCGGCCGAGAATTTGCGGATTCCCTCCGCCGTCTTCTCCGACGCCATCGCATTGTCGTTAACCAGATAACGAAACTTCTTTTCGTCCAACTCCAGTTTGTCGATCTTCGCCGACTTCGCTTTCTCCGGGTCAAGCTTCCGCGCCACCGGCTCATCCGAATCCGAAAGCTTCTTCATCAAATCCGGACTGATGGTGAGCGCATCACAACCCGCCAACTCGAGAATCTCGCCGACGTTTCGAAAACTCGCGCCCATCACTTCGGTCTTGTAACCGAACTTCTTGTAGTAGGTGTAAATTTCCTGCACCGAAATCACGCCGGGATCTTCCGCGCCGACGTAATCCCGCTTCTCCGACGCTTTGTACCAATCGTAAATGCGCCCGACGAACGGCGAGATCAATTGCACCTTCGCCTCCGCGCAACGCACCGCCTGCGGCAACGAAAAAAGCAGCGTCAAATTGCATTTGATCCCTTCCTTCTGCAGTTGCTCGGCCGCATTGATCCCTTCCCATGTCGATGCAATTTTGATGAGCACGCGCTCGCGGGGAATCTTTCGCTCCTCGTAAAGCTTGATCAATTGCCGCGCCTTGCAGATCGATCCCTCAGTGTCGAACGAGTAACGCGCATCCGTCTCGGTCGAAACGCGACCCGGCACAATCTTCAAAATCTCACAGCCAAACTTCACGAGCAGATGCTCGATGATATCTTCGATCTGCGCCGCGCCGCTCAATCCGGAATTCTTCCGGTCGGCAATGACTTCGTCTAACAAATGGACGTAGTTCTCTTTTTGCGTCGCCGCATAAATCAAACTCGGATTCGTCGTCGCGTCCTGCGGCTTGTAATCTTTGATCGATTCGAAATCGCCCGTATCGGCGACGACGATGGTGTGCTTCTTCAGCTGTTCGAGCTGACTCGACTTGGTTTTTTTCTCTTCTGCGACCGCGATGCTCATGATGTCGATCCTCCGTTTAGCGTTTTTTCTGCAGGGAAAGCCAACGGCTTCCCTACAGGCTCAATTCCAAAATTAGCGTAGGCCCCGCGCGCAAGATCGACAATTACAAAAACTTTCGCGGCGAAACGCTTCGATCGCGAATCACGAGAAGCTGAGCTTGGCGAAAGAAAGTTCGTTAGCGCGCGCGCGCGTTGGTTGCCGTGTGTACGCGACCTAACGAGAACAAGATCAGCCACCGCTGGCGAGAGCGCGCGTTGCTCGGAGCGAAGGGTGTGGAAGTCATCTCAAAAGTGGAGCGTACAACGGTTCGCCGTTCGCTCCATCGCCTGGTTAGGCCAAGCCGGCACTAGTGCTTTGCCCAAGCCCACCCAGTAACCCGCCAACCAGCTTCGACTTTCTGCAGCGTAAATGTCCACGTGGATCCAGTCTCCTTCATCGACTTCCCTTTTTCCTTGTAAGTGTAGTTCGCGGGAGTGACGACGTAGGCGCGATCACCGGTAACGTTCAAATGCTGCGCTTTACCGATCGTGACGAGTCCGTCGGTAATTCCATTCTTCTTGGCGTCGGCATTGTAGTCCGCCAACCATTTCGAGCAAGTGCCTGCCCCATGCCACTCGTGCGGCGGAAATTAGTCGATAATAGACATATCATCGGTACAAGCCGATACCAGGCTCTTGGTGTCGCCTGTATTAAAATCG
>JBBROO010000010.1:0-74887 GCA_038229295.1 Chthoniobacterales bacterium
CGCTCTGCGTCGGATACGGATAAATGCGATCGAAAGCGAAACGGCCGATGAAGAGATTGCTCGCGAAACTGCCGCGCTCATCGAGCGGATCGCGCGAGGATTCGGCCAGTTCGAGCGCGGCTGCTTTGCCGGCCGACATTTTGGATGTGTCGATGACCGACGATGTCGATCTTGCCGGCTTCACGCCGGTTTCGGCGGCGATTTGTTTTTCAGGCGCTTCCAGTGGCGATTTCATGATTCGTAAAATTTCGTTCCGTCGCGCGCATGTTTTTTCAATAAATCGCACGGCCCGAATTTTTCATTCTTCTGCGCGAGCTTTTCCATTTCCGCGACGACGGTTTTCAAACCGACGTTCTCGGCGAAACGTAGTGGCCCGCCGCGCGCGGGCGCAAAACCAGTCCCGAGAATCATTCCGTAATCGGCGTCCTCGGGCGAGTCGATGACTTTTTCTTCCACGCAACGTGTCGCTTCGTTGACCATCAGAAACACGAGTCGTCGTGCAAGATCGACATCTTCCGTCTTGGCCGGGACACTTCGCCATTCCGTGACCGCTTCGTTAGGTGTTTGCTGTTTGCCTTCGTATTTATAAAAACCGGCGCCGCCTTTTCTCCCCAGCAATTTGGCGGATTGCATCTCGCGCAAAATCTTCGGAGAAACATCGCGCGCACCGTACGCTTTCTCGAGCGTGTTCGCGATATCGACGGTGATGTCGATCCCGATCTCGTCGATCAATCGCATCGGCCCCATCGGCATTCCCCAATCCGTTAGGGCCTTGTCGATCTTCTCGGCCGCAACTCCGTTTTCGAAAAGTTCCGCGGCATCGAGCAGGTACGGAAACAAAACGCGGTTAACCAGAAAGCCGGGACTGTCGCGCACGACCACGGGAAGTTTTCCGATCTGCCGGGCGAAGGCGAGCGCGCGTTCGCGCGTTTCCGCGGAAGTTTTTTTGCCGACGACGACTTCGATCAACTTCATTCGGCTGACCGGATTGAAAAAATGCAGACCGATCACGCGCTCCGGCGCATTCGTTTGATCGGCCAAAGCGTCGATCGACAACGCCGAAGTGTTCGTTGCCAGGGTCGCTTTGGGGGCGTTGTCCGAGATCTCGTGGAAAATTTGTTTCTTGATGTCGATCTTTTCGGACGCGGCCTCGATCACGATTTGCACGTCGCGCATTTCGATGTGCGCAGTCGAGCAAATGATGCGGGCGCGTCCTTGTTTCGCTTTGTCATCGCTCATGATGCCGCGCTTGACCGCGTCGGCGTAGGTCTTGTCGATGTTAGCGAGGCCGCGATCCAGCACTTCACGATTCACGTCGCGCAAAATCACGGTGACGCCGCGCGAGCTGAGCCATTGCGCGATGCCGGAGCCCATAACGCCGGCGCCGATGACGGCGGCGTGCACAACTTTTTCGGCGGGCGTTTTCGAATTTCCTTTTCGATATTTGTCGGCCAGGAAGAAATTGCGGATCAAGTTTTGCGTCGATTCGCTCTCGCCAAGATCGACAATCGCATTTAGTTCGAGGCGGAGCGATTCCTCCATCGGACTGCTGAGACCCGTGGTGATAATTCCGAGAGCGCGCGCGGACGCGGACTCGCGATCCTGCGGCGGGTTCACGCCCTTGCCCCATTGCGACACGTTAGGCGAAATTCGTTTGCCCGATTGCAGACATTTCCGCGCCGCCGGAAAAAGTTCGTCGCGCGAAACCAGCTGATCGACCAGGCCCATCTTCAACGCGTCTTCCGCCGAATAAAGTTTGCCCTTCAAGATCACTTCGGCCGCACGCTCCGCGCCGATCAATCGCGGCAATCGCGTCGAACCGCCCCAGGCCGGGACCAAGCCGAGCGTGGTTTCGGGAAGTCCGATTTTCGTGGCCGGATCGTTAGTCGCGATCCGGTAATCGCACGTCAAAGTGATTTCGTAACCGCCGCCGGCGCAGGCGCCGTGAATCGCCGCGACGGTCGGAATCTTCAGCGCCGCGATGCGATTGAAAACGCGTTGGCCCTCTTCGATGAAACCGCGCATCTCGCCGGTCTGCGCTTGTTTCAAAAGCGTTTTCAAATCGGCGCCGGCGATGAAGATCGATTTCTTGGCCGAAGCGATGATCAACCCGCGAATGAATGTGTCCTTCTCGATAAGATCGACATGTTCATTCAGCTCGCTCATCGTCGCGGGATCGAAAACATTCGCGCCGGATTCGGGGCGATCGAACGTGAGAATGCAGACGCCATCATCATGGATCTCGCGCTGAATCATCGAACCGGTAACGGCGGCGCTCATTGGGGAATCATTTTGGCGCGTTTCCGCTGAATGCCAAGCGCGAGATTCGCGCGATTGCGCTTGTCGAATCGCGGTGGTAAAACTCGGCGGCGCGCGCGGCGCGCGATCCGAATTTTATGGTCGGCAAACTTTTAGCGCCTGAAATCAAAAGCATGATCGACGCGCGCAATTTCGGCGCGTTGCGCGAGATCTTTGCCGATTGGTTGCCGGCCGATGTCGCGGAGGTGATTCTCGATCTTCCAGAAAACGATCAGGTAATTATTTTTCGCGTGCTGCCGGCGGCGCTGGCGGCGGATGTGTTCGAATACATCGGCGTCGAGGAGCAGCAAAATCTTTTACGCGCAATGGCGCACGAACAGGTCGTCGGGATTCTCAACGAAATGTCGCCGGACGATCGCACGGCGTTGCTCGAAGAAATGCCGAGCGCGGCGGCGCGCCAATTAATCCGGTTGCTGACGCCGGAAGAACGCCGCGTCGCGCAATCGCTCCTCGGTTACCCGGAAGGAAGCGTCGGCCGATTGATGACGCCGGATTTCATTCAGGTGCATGACGATTGGACGGTGAAGGAGGTGCTCGATTTTGTGCGCGAATACGGGCAGGACCGCGAGACGTTGAACGTTATCTACGTAGTCGATGAACGTGGCAAGCTTATCGACGACGTGCGCATCCGCGAATTTTTGCTGAAGCCGCTCGAGACCAAAGTGAGCGCGATTCGCGATGAAGCATTCGTCGCGCTGAAGGTGAACGATTTACAGGAAGAAGCGCTGAATATTTTCCGCAGATACGATCGGACGGCGCTGCCGGTGGTTGATTCAAACGGCGTGCTCGTCGGCATCGTCACCGTCGACGACATGCTCGACGTCGCGGAAGAGGAAGCGACCGAGGACATCCAGAAACTCGGCGGTATGGAAGCGCTCGACGAACCGTATACGACCATTCCGCTGCTGCGCATGGTGAAGAAACGCGCGACGTGGCTCATCGTTCTTTTTCTCGGCGAGATGCTGACGGCGACGGCGATGCAGGGTTACAATGGCGAGATCGAGAAGGCGGCGATCCTCGCGATGTTTTTACCGCTGATCATTTCGAGCGGCGGAAATTCTGGGTCGCAAGCGACCACGCTCGTTATCCGCGCGATGGCTCTCGGCGAATTGCGTTTGGGCGATTGGTTTCGCGTCGTGCGCAAAGAACTGCTGTCGGGATTTTCGCTCGGGCTAATTCTTGGCAGCATCGGATTCATCCGCATCGCGCTCTGGCAATATCTGCACATTTTTAATTACGGACAATATCACTGGCTCGTGGCCGTAACGGTCGGAGTCGCGCTGGTCGGCGTAGTGTTATGGGGAACGATCAGCGGCGCAATGCTGCCATTTTTGTTGCGCCGTTGCGGACTCGATCCGGCAACGTCATCGGCGCCATTCGTAGCCACGCTTGTCGATGTAACGGGATTGCTAATTTACTTCAATGTGGCGCTGTTCATTCTTCGCGGAACGCTGTTGTGAAAAAGTATTTTCTAGCCATCGCGGCGGTGATGGCTCTTCTGTCGAACGCGCGCGCGACGACCAAAGGCCTAAGCCAGATCGTGACCCCGGACTTGCAACCGGAAGGCGATCTCTCGGTCAGTTTCCAGGCGCAAGACCAAAAGATCGCGAACCCTTATCAACTTCAGGCCGAGCTCGGCCTAACGAAGTGGGCGGAGATCGCGGTGTTTCAAGGATTCAAGCCTAACGAAGAAATTATCGGCACCGAAATCGGTCTCATCCAAAAAGAGCCGTATCTGCTTTCGGTCGGGTTTGTGAATTGGTCGCCGCGCCAACATGTCGATCCTCAACCATATATCGAAGCGGGTTATTACACCGAGCACCACAAATTCATCGGCGGCCTCATCCACGTCGATTATCGCAACGAAGCAATCCTGGGATACGCCTACGATTTCAACAAACAATGGCGCGCGCAGTTGGATTTCCAGAGCGGTTCCGGCAACTCATCGACCATCGGATTCACCTGGAACATCACTCCCGATTTCCAAGTGAACCCCGCGCTGTATGTGGCGAACGACAAACCGCATGAATTGATGGGCTACGTCGTCTTCACCTACACCTTTCATCTTTGGGCCAAGGACAAACCGCAAAAGGATTTGTCAGTTCCCGGCGGTTAGAGGTGCGCGACGCGTGCTGCGATCAATTACAATTGTCGATCTTGCATGATATTGATTTACTTCGGCGTGGCTTTGCGCATGATGCGCGGCGCGAGCGTTAAAACCCGGAGGCATTTATGATTTCGATCGGCAAATTGCTCGGACACGACGAAAAGTTTTACGATTTGCTCGAGGCGAGTGCGAAACAAGCCGACAGCAGCGTGCATCACCTGGTCGATCTTTTGGGCAAGCTCGATGAGAAGGATTCGTCGCGCGATCTGGCTGCTTTCGCCGAGAGCCGGCGCGAGGACAAGCGCATCACGCAGCAGCTGACGGAAGAACTTTCGAAGACGTTCATCACGCCGCTGGAGCGTGAGGATATCCAATCGCTCGCGGCCGCTCTCTATAAAATACCGAAGACGGTCGAGAAGATCGGCGAACGCATTCTGATTAGCCCGCAGGATTTGCCGCAGGTCAGTTTTCGGAAACAGGTCGAGTTGCTTGATCAAGCGGCCGAGGCGGTGCTCGCGATGGTGAAACAACTGCGCAAAGGCACCGACATCCGCACCGCGCGCGAGATGAATGCGAAGCTGCAAACGATCGAGGGCGACGCCGACGATCTCGAACTGGAACTGCTGCGCGATCTTTACCAAGGCAATTACGATGCAAAGCACATCATTTTCCTGCGCGATCTCTACGAGCTGCTCGAAAAAGTGATCGATCGTTGCCGCGACGCCGGCAACGTCGTCCTGCAGATTGCCTTGAAATACGCCTAACGATCCCGGCTTTCGCGCAAGATCGACATGTTCATCTTCGTCACCGTCGTCCTCGCCGCGGTTATCTTTGAATACAGCAACGGTTTTCACGACGCGGCCAATGCCATCGCGACCGTAGTCTCGACCAAAGTATTAACGCCGCGTCAGGCCATCATCATGGCGGCGATTTTCAATCTCACCGGCGCGATGCTCGGCGGCGCGGTGGCATCGACCATCGGCAAAGGTTTGGTCGACACCAATGTGGTCACGCTTGTTACCGTGCTGTGCGCGCTCATTGCGGCGTTCGCCTGGAACATGATCACGTGGTGGTTAGGCATTCCGTCGAGTTCGAGTCACGCTCTCATCGGCGGACTCTGCGGCGCCGCCCTCGCGACCGCGCATGGCAACTGGGCGGTATTGAAATGGAGCACCGGGCTTTGGCCGAAAGTGGTGCTGCCAATGTTCATCTCGCCCGTCGCCGGATTCGTCATCGGCGGGCTGTTCATGTTTATTCTATTTGTCACGCTGCATCGCTTCACGCCGCACACCGTCCATTCCGTTTTCGGGAAGCTGCAAATTTTTAGCGCGGCCTGGATGGCGCACAGTCACGGCACAAACGACGCGCAAAAAACGATGGGCATTATCACGCTCGCGCTTTTCACCGGAACCAAAGCGGGCAGCTTCAATCACGTCCCGCCGTGGCTGGAATTTTTGCGGACGCCGACGTTCGGCGGTATCCCGAGTTGGGTGAAAATTCTCTGCGCCCTAACGATGGCCGCAGGAACTGCCGCGGGCGGATGGCGCATCATTCGCACGCTCGGTCATCGCATGGTGAAATTGCAACCCGTGCACGGATTCGCCGCCGAAACGACCGCCGCGCTCATCATTCAAGGCGCGAGTCTCTACGGCATTCCGCTTTCAACTACGCACGTCATCTCCACATCCATCATGGGCGTCGGCGCAGTGAAAAGATTCAGCGGCGTGAAATGGACCGTAGTCGAACGCATCGTCTGGGCCTGGATCTTCACCCTGCCGGCAACTGGCATAATGGGTTACCTGTTCGCACGCCTCGCCGCCGCAATGTGATTGTCGATCTACGACCACCGGATTATTCATCCACAGATTTCGCAGATTTTCGCAGATTCCCGAAAGACCTCTGAAAAAATAATCTGCGTAAATCTGCGAAATCTGCGGACAAAAAAATCCGTCGAGTGATCCGCAAGTTATTTCTTAATCTCAACCCACTCATTCCGCGCGCGCGAATCAGCCACCGCTTGAACAACGCGCATGTAACTTACGCCGTCTTCAAAATCGGGATGCGGACGCATCCGCCCCTTCGATTTGACCGCTGCCAGAAAATCTTCCTCGACTCGCCACTCGCCTTCCAGCTCCGGCGCAAGATCGACATCGTGCAATTCTTTGCCGCCGTACTTGCCGGCGCGGATGTTGTCGTTACCGAAATCGTAAATCATCGTCCCTTTGTCGCCGTAAAACTCGAGCCGGTCCGTTTCCTCGGAGACATTTATGCCGCTGAATTCGAGCACGCCTTCCGCTCCGCTTTCGAATGTGCACAGCACATTGAGCAAATCGGGAACGATCACTTCATAACCGCGTCGTTCGCCGCGCACGATTTTTCCGCGCGCAAACACGCCGGTGATATCGCCGAGCCAGCGTTGCAGCACTTCCACGTAAATTCCGAGCGTCAGCACATTCAGTCCGCTGATCTCGATCTTTTGCCGCCAATGCGCCGGCGCTTCCGGATTCAGATAATTGCTGGTGAAACTTTGCAAGCGCACATCGTGCGGTTTGCCGATGTAATCTTCGGCCAGCAATTTCTTAACGAGCAAATCGCGTTTCAATCCATACGGCGGCGGACAAAGCATCGTCACCAATTCCGGAAAACGTTTCGACGTCGCCAGCATTTCCTCCGCTTCCGCCAAATCCATCGCCATCCGCGCCTGACAAAAAACATGCTTGCCCGCTTCGAGCGCGGAAACGGTCACGGCCGAGTGCATGTATGGCGGCGTGCCGATCCAAATAATGTCGAGATCTGGCAGCGCCAAAAGATCGGCCCAATTCTGCATCGGCGTGGCCGACGGCAAATTATCCGCGCAAAATCTCTCGCTGCTTTCGTAAGTCGAATTCGAAACCGCCACGATCTCGACATCGGGATGTTTTTTTAACGCCGGCAAATGCCGATCGCGCACGATGTTTCCCGCGCCGACGATGCCCATGCGCAGCTTTTGATTATTCTTTTGCGTCATACTTCAAATTACGATGTCGATCTTGCCCGACGTTCCGCGAATCGCGCGAGTCACCTTTGACCTTTGCACACTTTCTCTGTTCAACAATCGCTTGACAATCACGTCGCAGCCGCCACTTTTCCCGCCCTTCTGAGCGTATGTCAAAAGTTTGCAGCATCACCGGTTCCAAGCCCACGCGCGGCAGCATCATTCATCGCCGCGGTATGGCCAAGAAGAAAGGCGGCGTCGGCCGGCACGTTACCAAAAACGTGCCCCGCGTTTTCTCGCCCAATCTTCACGCGCATCGCATCTGGGTCCCGGAGCTGAAAAAATTCGTGCGCATCCGCGTGACCGCGCGCGGACTCAAGACAATAAATAAAAACGGCGCCTATCGCGCGTTGAAAAAAGCCGGCGCGATTTAATCGCGTCGCTGCAATCTGGGGATTAGCTCCCGCCGATTTCAGCTTCTTCTGTAGAGGCCGCTGTCTCAGCGGCAGGCGTTTCGCTTTGCGTCGACGTTGACTCTTCCGCCGCCGAGACGGCGGCCTCTACAGACGGAATTTGCGGCTTCACTTTCGCTCGCGGCAAATCGAGCGAGCCGTCGTTGAATTCAATCACGTAACCTTCGCTGATGAGCCAGCGCAGGTCGGATGCAAGCGCGATCTTGCGCGCATCCGCTTCTTCCGGCGCAAGATCGACAAGTAACTTTTCCGCGAGGTCTTTGCGATTGATGCGCGCATTCGCCGCGACCGCGTCAAGAATCCCGCGCACTTGTTCCGACACGCTCGTCTGTTCGTGCACAAATTGACGGACGCGAATCGGAGTCACGAAAAGCATTCCTTTGCGATGCCGGAAAATTTGCAACCCGGCTTCGCGGAAACGGTTCGCCAGTTCCTGCATCATTTGCGAGGGCGATCGCGTCTGTGTCGACCACGCCTCTTCGATTAAACTGCGCAGTCGGCGATCGCCGATGGTCCGGCTCGTCACTCCGTCCATCGTCGTTTCCGAAATCGCGCGCACGAAATTCGGCAGATGTTTTTGGCGAAAATTCTTTTCCGCATCCGCCGCGTTGGTAAACGCCACCGGCGGTTCTTCCTGCAACGTCGTGAATGTGGTGACGGTGCGCGCTTCCTCTTTCCATTGCTCGACTAACGCCGGGTCGCTCACAATTTCGATTTGCCGTTGATAATCGGCGAAGCTCATGCGCCGGCTGAAACGTTGTTCGTAAAGAGTGCGCAGACGCGGCTGATAAGCGTGATGATTCGTCGGACCGAGCAAAGTTCCGCTGAGGCGATCACGCGCGACGCTGGTGAAATTTCCTTTGATCGGCTCCGATTGCGTGATGTCGATCTTGTAAAAATCGTTCTGCGCAAAACGAAATGCGTTGTTCTCAAGCGCTGCTCGATCGGAAGAGATGGCGCCGTTTTCGCCGAGTTGGTAAAAAGGCGACTCCGGTTTGGCCGTGAGATGCACGTCGTAGCGTTCCGGCTTTTGCAGGAAGAGACGGGCGAGCGAAAACAACGAATAGGCAAGAGCCTCGCCCTTGATTTGGGCTGCGACGCTTTCAAATGCCGGAGGATGCGGCTGAAAACGAACGGCGATTTCTAGCGCCTTCGGTGGCGGCGCTTCGCGATGTCGATCTTGTCCGCGCGAATCGGGTCGATCCCCTCCATGTCGATCTTGCGGACGACGCTGCGGTCGTTTGTCCGATCTGGACGGTCGGCGTTCCGTGCTGGGCGGTCGACGCTTTCCTTCACGGGGACGACGCCCATCACGCCGCGGCCGTTCCTCGCCCGTGTCGCCTTCATGGTGCGCATACTCGTTCGCATCGGGCGCTTCTTTCACCCACGCGGGCAATAATTTAAGATCGAGCAGATCGATCGGCTCGGTGTTCTCGGATGGCATCGGCTTCCTTTACGCTGAAATTTGATCTCACACAAAGGCCACAAAGGACACGAAGAATTTTTTATTCTGTCGACGTTGTGACCGTTGTGCCCTTCGTGCGAGGAATGCCGGGAACTGCGGCAAAATTGATTGACAAGATCGGCAATTGTTTTACTTGCGATGCTGTGGCGCGTGGGGTAAGCCTTGCGCCCAACCCAAGCAATTTTATGGCGGACAAATCAATCGAAGAAAAGGTCAAAGACATCATCGTCGAACAACTCGGCGTTAATCCGGAACAGGTCACGCCCCAGGCGTCGTTCATCGAAGACTTGGGCGCGGACTCGCTCGACATCGTGGAACTCGTGATGGCGTTCGAAGAAGAATTTTCCGTCGAAGTTCCGGATGAAGACGCCGAGAAATTGCAGACCGTCGGCGACGTCATCAAATACATCGAAGAGCGCGCCAAGGCGGCCTAGCACGGACGTTCGCGTTCTTTCAGCTTTGGTAATCGAAGACACGGCTTCGGCCGTGTTTTTTGCTTCCCGGTTGCCAAGCTTCGTAACAAGCCCAGACTAGAAACGGTGAATTTCCAGCTTCTTGAGCGCCCGCTCCTTCATGTGGGCGAGCACTACGTTTCCTTTCTCGGGGTGATCGCGTTTAGCATCTTGCTCACGATCGGCGTGCTCTTCGCCCGCGTGTTGCAAAGCGATGTCGTGCGTCGTTTTTTCGCTCGCTTCAAGATCGACAGTAACTTCATCGCGATCGTCACCACGATCCTCAGCGTCGCCGCGCTTGTCTTCTTCACCATGAGCGCGATCAACGCCGCGGGCATTCCGCTCTCGTGGAGTCAACCGCTTCCCGGCATCACGCTCAGTCTCGTTCAGGTTTTTCTGCTCGTCGGACTGTTGATCGTTGTCTTCTGGATCTCCTCGCGCACGAAACGTTTTCTCTTCACCCGTTTCCTCGCCAATAGCGGCCTCGATCGCTCACTGCAGTACGCCATCTCGCAGATCGTCGCCAACGTCGTCCTCATCGTCGGCATTTTCATCGTGCTCGAAAACACCGGCATCCATTTCGGCGCACTCACCGTCTTCGCCGGCGCGGTTGGCGTCGGCGTTGGCTTTGGATTGCAAAACATCGCCAGCAATTTCATCAGCGGCCTCGTCATTCTGGCCGAGCGTCCGATCACCATCGGCGACCGCGTCGAAGTCGCGGGCATCGCCGGTCAGGTCCAACAAATCCGCGCGCGCAGCACCGTTATCCTAACGAACGACAACATCGCCATGATTGTGCCGAACACGAAATTCATCGACTCGCCTGTAACGAATTGGACTTATGGAGATCCGCGCGTGCGTTTTCGCGTCCCCGTCGGCGTCGCCTACGGCAGCAACACTGAGAAAGTGAGCGCGGCGCTTATCGCTGCCGGCGTCGAAAATGAACACACGCTCAAAGAACCCGCCCCGAGCGTGTTCCTGGAAAAGTTTGGCGATAACGCGATGGAGTTCGAGCTCGTCGTCTGGAGCAGCGAGATGAGCTATCGTCCGCGGCGTTATCGCAGCGATCTGAATTTCGCAATCGAAAGAAAATTGCGCGAAGCCGGAATCGAAATCGCGTTTCCGCAGCGCGATCTCCACATTCGCAGCGGCGTGCTCAAAGTGGAAACGACGTCGGCGGAAAAGTGAAATGCAATCCGGCGATAGCATTCCCATTCCCGGCGGCGTGGCGCGATTGGTTTCACGCGCGGCGCTGCGTGATTGCCCCGCCTGGCAACAAGCGTTCCGCAGCAAATGCAAGGACCACCGCTACTACGAAATTCTTGAGGACACGTTGCGCGACGGCTTCGAGCATCATTATCTGGTTCTCCAAGACAACGCCGGAAATGTGCGCGCGATCCAGCCGCTGTTTTTCCTGCAACAGAATCTGATCGAAGGCGTGCCGGCGTTACGTTCGATTGTCGATCTTGTGCGAAAGAAATTTCCGCGCTTCCTCACCATGCGGACGATGATGGTCGGATGCGCCGCCGGCGAAGGACATCTCGGCGTTTCCTCGCCGCAAGATGAACAATGGACAACGCAAGCACTTCACCGTGCGTTGCAAAAAATCGCGCGTGAAAACAAAGCATCGCTGGTGGTGCTCAAAGATTTTCCATCGAGTTATCGCAGTGCGCTCGGAAATTTCTCGGCCAACGGCTACGCGCGCGTGCCGAGCATGCCGCTTACTCGCCTCGCGCTCCATCACGCAAACTTCGAGGAATTTCTCGAGACTCTCGGCAAAGCGACGCGCAAAGGTTTGCGCCGCAAATTTCGCAAAGCCGAACGCGCTCCTAAGATCGACATGGAAGTCATCACCGACATTGCGCCGTTCATCGACGACATCTATCCGCTCTACCTCGCCGTGCACGAACGTTCCCCGTTGAAATTTGAAACCCTAACGAAAGATTACTTTTGCCGCCTCAGCCGCGACATGCCGGAGCGCGTCCGCTATTTTCTTTGGCGACAAAATGGAAAGATCATCGCTTTCAGTCTCGTCTTCGTGCACGCCGAAACCATTTACGATGAATGTCTTGGCATGGATTACAGCGTGGCGTTCGATCTCTCACTTTATTTCTACACGTTGCGCGACATCATTTCGTGGGCGCTGGCGCAGCGCCTGAAATTTTATTGCAGCACGCCGCTGAACTACGATCCGAAGTTGCATCTCGGTTGCGAACTCGTCCCTCTCGATCTTTACGTGCGTCACACCGCGCGCTTGCTGAATCCGATCCTTCATCGCGCGGTGAAATTTCTCGAGCCAACGCGACACGATCCAGTGCTCCGGCAATTTCCCAACGCGAACGAGCTTTGATATATGTCGGTGATGACGGCGCCGCTCGCTGAGCAGACAAAACGCGAACCGCTCGATTCGTTTTCGCTGCGCGGAAATCACGCCCACGTGTTTGCGCGCGCCGCCGATGTCGATCTTGCCATCTGGTGCGCTGCCTTCGGCGATTCACACAAAGATTTCGCCTACTACCAACTCATCGAAGAAACGATGACCACCGGTTTCACTTATCGTTATCTGCTGCTGCTCGACGAAAAACAAAACGCGATCGCACTCCAACCGCTCATCATTGTCGATCAAGACCTCGCCGCCACGACAAGATCGACAATCGCACGTGCGGTCGCATTCGTGCGTAAGGCGTGGGCGCGATTTTTGCGGACACGAATGCTCATGGCCGGATGTCTGGTGGGCGATCACAAACCAGGCGTGATCGCGCCGGCCAATCCAAAACATGCCGCGGCGCTGCTGGCCGAAGCGCTCATGATTTACGCGCGGCGACAAAAAATATCGCTTGTCTCGCTGAAAGATTTTCCCGCGAAGATGCGGGCAGAGCTGACGCCGTTCGTTAGGGCGAATTACACGCGCCTGGCTAGCTTCCCGCCGCTCATGCTGGATCTGAACTTCGCTTCGTTCGACGAATACATGCAGACGCGATTGAGCCGGACCACGCGGAAAGGTCTGCGCCGAAAATTACGCGAGACCGCCGAGAGCTCGCCGCCGATCACGATGGAGGTGTTAAGCAATTGCACGGAGGTCATCGACGAAATCTATCCACTGTATTTGCAAGTCGCCGACCGCGCGCCGGTCGAATTCGAGATTTTCTCGCGCGAATATTTCCTGGAAGCCGGCAAACGTTTGCAAGATCGACATCGTTATTTCATCTGGCGACGCGGCGGCAAAGCGATTGCGTTCAGTTTTTGCACGATTTGGCAGAACGCAATTTACGACAACGACATCGGGCTCGATTACGCCGTCGCGCACGAGCTCAACTTATATTACTTAACGTTCCACGACCTCATCGCCTGGGCGCTCGAGCATGGCCTAACGGAATACCATTGCGCTCCCTTCAATTACGATCCGAAGCTGCACCTCCGCCTCGTGCCGGTCGATGTCGATCTTTACGTGCGACATAGATCGACCATCATCAACGCCGTGCTCAAGCTGGTGGCGCCCTGGTTTGCCCCGGCAAATTCCGATCCGGCTTTACGTCGTCATCAACAGAAGACGGAGCTCAGTCCGTGGAAACGATTCTTGAAAATCGTCGGCAACCCCTGGCTGCAGATCGCGATTAACGCTGTCATCGTCACTATCTCGGAATTATTTCTGAAAGTCGGCGCGCGCGCGACTGCGCATTTGAGTCATCACTTCAGTTGGAGCGGCGTGACGGGTTTGGCGTCGGTGTGGACGTGGCTCGGAATTGTCTGCGTGATTCTTAGCCTCTTTAGCTGGCTCTACATCCTTCAGCACATTCCGCTTTCGGTCGCCTTCCCGCTTTCTAATTCCGTCCACGTTTTGGTTCCGCTGACGTGCTGGATCTTTCTGGGCGAACTAATTTCACCCCGGCGTTGGTGCGGCATCGCATTGGTATTGATCGGTCTGCTCGTCGTGGCCAAGCCGTTCTCGCGCATCGAAGAAAAGTTATGAACGGCTGGAAATTTTTTCTAATCTTCGCCGCGCTCTTCACTTTTGTAAGCGGGCAACTTTTGTTCAAGCGCGCGATGGAAATGTCGCAGGAAGCGGGATTCGGCCGGGAGTTCGCGCGCTGGTTTGTCCCGGGAATCATGTCGATGACGGTTTCGTTTTTCCTCACGCTCGGTCTGTTGCAACATCTCGATCTTAGCTACGTCTATCCGTTTCAAGGATTGAGCGTCATCATCATCAGCGTGATGGCGGCGTTTCTGTTGAAGGAGAAAGTTTCGCTGCAACTGACGATCGGGGCGCTGCTCATCAGCCTCGGGGTCGTGCTGGTGTCACTGAGCTAACAGCGGCCAAAGTTTTTCGAGCGCAGTGAAATTGATCTTGCGAATTTCGTCTTCGTTAGGCCGCGAGAGCTTTGGGTGATCCATCTCTGACGCGAATTTTTGTTTCAAACGCGCGTAACGCGGTTCCGAAAAAGCACCGCAGATATCTCCGGCGATGATTCGGCCGTGATGGCGCAATGTCTGTAACGCCCACGCAAGATCGACAATCGTAAACTGGCCGCTCTCCCAGTTTGTGACCGCTTCTTCCGCGCGCAAGCAATCGAGATCGATAGTGACGTAGATATTCTTTCCCGCGAGACTCCGCGCGAACTCCGCGAATTTCTCCCGCCAATTCTCGCGCAGGATCGCACCGCGTCGTTGTCGATCTTTCATCGGCCGCTCATCGGCCCACGGATGCACTTCGAGTTTGCCGGAGCGCTCGGCGCGGCGATTCCCAAATAGTTGTCCCGGCCACCAGCATTCAAAATTTCCGCAGCCCCAAACGCTGACGCGTTCGACGTGCGGCAATTCGAGCGCGCGATTGACCCAACTGCCGCAGCACCATTTCGGCGGACGAATGTCCCAGTCGGGATGATTGTCGAAGGAAACGACGACGACCGATTCGGCGACACGTCGAATCCAAAGCGCGGTGAGATGATGGAAGTCGCCCGAGCCGTAAAACATGAAGGGCGCGAGCTGCGTTTCATGTTCGCGATAGAACTTGTCGATCTTGCGCGGCGGCGCGGAGAAGCGGAGATGAGGTCCCCAATCGCGCAGGTCGAGCGCGGAAAGATGCAACGGTTGGCCGCGCCAGGAGCCGTCAAGATCGACATGCAGGCCGACGCTCAGAACTTGTTAGGGCGAATGCGAACGAAAACGACTTTCGCTCGCCTTCGCCAGGCGAAGATTCTCGATGGCTCCACGGGAACGCGGGTCGAGCCGCAGCGCTTCCTCGTATTCCAGAATCGCTTGTGAGGTTTTGCCTTCGCGCACGAAAACATTGCCGAGATTTAGGTGCACGTCGGACTTCGTCGGCTGAAGTTTTGCCGCTTCTTCAAAATGCGCTTTCGCCTGAGCGATGTCGCCTTTGACAAACAACACCGTGCCCAGGTCGCAATGCGCATCAGCCAGTTTCGGATCGACCCGCAGAGCGCGTTCGTATTGCGCGATCGCTTCATCAGCTTGGCCGCGCTTGTCCAAAAACGCGCCGTAATTATAAATCACGCGGGCCGATCTGGGATTCATCCGGATAGCGGTTTGATATTCTGCCTCCGCTTCTTCGTCGTGGCCGGTTTGCTCGAGCAGATAAGCATGAGCAGAACGCAATTCCGTCTCGTGCGGTTCGAGTCGCAATCCCTCACGAAAATGCGCTTCCGCCGCATCGTATTTTCGTTGTCCCGCCAGCAGGCGCGCAAAGTTGATGTGGACTTTTGCGTAAGTGGGATCGAAGCGAAGCGCGGTGTTGTATTGTTCGGCCGCGTCATCGGGCCGCCCGGAATTTTGTAACGCCGCACCGTAGTTAAAGTGCGCACGCGCCCCGGTTGGAAGATCGGCCACGATCCATCCCGAGCGCTCGACTTCGGAGGAGACTCCGCGTTTTTGGCCGAGCCACATCGCGCCTAACGGCAACACAAAAGCGAGGGCCCATTTCGAGCTGTGCCATAACCAGCTCGGAAGAAACCCGTTTTGGGCAACGTCGGCGCCGCCCGTTAGGCCAAGTGATTGGCGCGTCGCTTTCTCGCGCACTTTCCAGATGAATCCGTCGTAATAAAAATGGAGAAGTCCAGACGCGGCGACGACACCGGTAAGCAGACGTTTCGCGGTGTCGAGGCCGACATGCGTGCTAAAGTAACCGAGCGAGCCGTAGGCGAAAACAAGACCGATATATAACCCGATCAACGATCCGCTGCGCCGAAAAACAAAGCGCATGAATCCGCCGATGGTGCTGTCCTTCTCGACGCGGTTTCGGTTGTAGATCCAGACGAGCGAAAGGTATTGCACATCGTGAAACACTTCGAACAACGCGATGCCGGCAAGAATATTCGTGACGCCATTATTGCAATACCACCAGAAGCTGATGCTCGTCGTGAGCAGCGCGAGTTTCACCGGGTTCTGTCGTTTCCCCTGCAGCCACATCCAGACGAACGTCGCCAAAAATAAGATCGACATGGTGATGGCGAGAACGAGAACGCCTTGTTGCAAACCGCGAATGATTCCCGGCGCAATGAATGGGCCGCCGCTCTCGTAAAATGCATCGAGTGTATCGGTCATTCGTTGCGGGGAGAGAATCACCGACGCGGCAAACCAAACGCCGCACGTAAAAAAATCCAGCCGGCGGGTGAGCGCGGCGAACGAACCCATTTTCGCATCGTAGATTCGGCAAAAGCCGTAGGTCTGCATCATGCCGTGCCAGACGCCCCAGACGAAAACCGCGAGCACGATTCCCTTGAGGTCCCACCAATAAAACCCGACGCAGACCGACGCGAGAAAGATGGGAGCGATGATGAAGCGCCAGCGAAATCGCTCGAACAATGCGCGATCGCCATACGCGCGGATCATGCCCGGCAGGTGATGACCCATCGCGCCAAACGCGGCCACGAAGATGTAAATGTCCTGCGCGCTCCAACGCGCTTGCGCCAGTGCGAACATCGGCACGAGCAACAACGGCGTGCCGACGTAAAGGAGAAGATCGCGCCAGCTATTTAAGATCCACAAGTTCCGTTTCGACGTGGTGGCGGGAACCGGGGGGACGGTCTGGGGTCGGGAAAATGCGGTGACGTGTTGCATCTGCGCGAGGGATAGGTTGTCTTAACTACGGCGAAAAATCAACGCCGCTCGGAAACCGTGCACGTTGCTAACATATTTCGATGCACGTGATTTTATTTGGTGAAACGAACTTACTGTGACAACTAACCCGGGCACCATGGCAAAACAAAAAGAGCAGCGGAATTTCATCTCCGTCATTCAAGACGCGTTCAGTAAATTCGCGCGGCGATCTTCCGCCGTCCTCGGCAGCGCGTGGTCTTTTACCGGTGCCATTCTCATCATCGTCGTCTGGGCATTGACCGGCCCGACCTTTCATTTCTCCGACACGTGGCAGCTCATCATCAATACCGGCACGACCATCGTCACATTCCTGATGGTCTTCTTGATTCAGAACACGCAAAACCGCGACGCCCAAGCGGTCCATCTCAAACTCGACGAGCTCATCCGCGCGATCGAGCCGGCCCGAGATCGACTTGTCGATCTTGAAAACATGTCCGAAGACGAGATGAAGAAACTGGAAAAGGAATTCGAACGCGTCCGCAAAAAGGCGGACAAGATGGACGACGTCGCGACCGAATAAGGCAGCGATTTACGAAATCGGGTCCGGCTTTTTCGCTTGGCCCGTCCGCACAAAAGTTTTTCCACTCGGGCAAAGACGAAAGATTTCGCATTGCGTGCAATCCGGTTTGCGCGCGAAACAACGGCGACGCCCGTGCCAGATGAGCCAGTGACTCCAGATCGCCCAATGCTTCTTCGGGACCAACTTCA
Source organism: Chthoniobacterales bacterium (assembly GCA_038229295.1). Classification (GTDB taxonomy): domain Bacteria; phylum Verrucomicrobiota; class Verrucomicrobiia; order Chthoniobacterales; family UBA10450; genus JAJPGZ01. Next base: position 17,612 of record JBBROO010000010.1, read on the forward strand.
TCAGGTCGAGCTCGATCTTTTCTGGATCGACATGCTTCGTTAGGCGAAGGCGCTGCGACAGACGAATCACATGCGTGTCCACCACGATGCCTTCGTCTTTATGAAAAGCGTTTCCTAAAACCACATTTGCCGTCTTGCGCCCTACCCCCGGCAATTCCCGCAGTTCCTCCATTGAATCCGGTACGCGTCCGCCAAATTTCTCGGTGATTGTCGATGTTGCACCGCGGATGCTCTTCGCCTTGTTCCGAAAAAATCCGGTCGACTTGATCGCCTTCTCCAACTCCGCCGGACGCGATTGCGCAAAATCTTTGGCGCTGCGATATTTTGCGAACAGCGCCGGCGTTACCAGATTGACGCGCTTGTCCGTGCATTGCGCGGACAGAATCGTCGCCACCAAAAGCTGCAGTGGAGTTTTGAAATCCAGCTCGCAGTGTGCGCCCGGATAAACTTCCGGGAAGACTTCCACTAATTGCACGACACGTTCGCGGGCCGTCATCGCTGCAAACTTCTACGCGCTGGCAAACCGCGCCAGCTTTTGCTCGAGCTGCGGCGGCACGTTAGCCACGATGACCGCGTCGTCGCCATCGTATTGCAACTCGAGCACATGACCGACGCGGTGAATCTCCGCCAGCAGCGCCGATTCGTTAGTCGGAATGCGAAAACGCAACCGCAAGCGCCAAGACTCGAGCGCGTGCTGCAATGTCTGCACCAGATTCGTCACCCCTTCACCGGTGCGCGCCGAGATTGAGACGCTGCCGGGAAATCGTTTCAGATACGATTCGGCCAGTTCCCGATCGTTCAACTTGTCGATCTTGTTGAAGACGATCACCGTTTGCTTGCCGAATGCCTCCAGCTCTTTAACCACGCTTTCCACCGCCGCCATCTGCTCGTCCACCCGCGGGTGTGAAAGATCGACAACGTGAATGAGCAGGTCGGCTTCATGCACTTCTTCGAGCGTCGCCTTGAAGCTCTCGATCAATGTGTGCGGCAACTTCCGCAGAAATCCGACCGTGTCGGTGAGCAACACGCGCTGCTTGTTAGGCAAAGTAAAACTGCGCGTTGTCGGATCGAGCGTCGCGAAGAGCTTGTCCTCGGCGACAAGGCCCGCGCCGGTGAGCAAATTCAGCAAAGTCGATTTGCCTGCGTTCGTGTAACCGATAACCGACGCAACCGGCCATTGATGTCGCTTGCGTCCCTCGCGCTGCACCGCGCGCGTTTTCCGCACGGACTCGAGCTCGCGCTCCAAACGCGCGATGCGTTCCTGCACGCGCCGTCGATCCACTTCCAATTGCGTTTCCCCCGGGCCGCGCATGCCGATGCCACCGGTCTGGCGAGAAAGATGTTCCCACATCCTCGTTAGGCGCGGCAGAAGATATTGCAATTGCGCCAGCTCGATTTGCAATCGGCCTTCGCGACTGCGCGCGCGTTGCGCGAAGATGTCGAGAATGAGTTGCGTGCGATCGATCACTTTGCGCGCGAGCAATGTTTCCAGATTCCGCCCCTGCGCCGGCGAAAGTTCGTCATCGAAGATCACCGAAGTTACTTGTCGATCTTGCAACGAATCTTTGATCAGCTCCGCTTTGCCTTTGCCAATGTAATAAGGTGCGGTCGGCTTTTGCAGCTTTTGCGTGACTGTTTCAACGACGACAGCGCCGGCCGAGTTCGCCAGCTCCGCCAATTCTTCGAGCGAATCTTTCAAGTCCCACTTCGACACCCCGGCCGTTTCCAACCCGACCAAGATAGCGCGCTCGTGGTTTTTTTGCGGACGTGTTTCGATCATCCCTGTTCGGCGAACGCGCGAGCGGCGCGTTGCGAAATCCATTTCACAGCCTGGCTGTGAGTGAGCGGCGATAAGTTCAGCTGCTCGAACGTAGTTTGATTGCGAAACCAGGTCAATTGCCGCTTCGCATATTGGCGCGTCGCTTGCTGGATTTTTTCGATGCACTGCAAGATCGACATCTTGCCCTCGAGATGTTCGCGGATTTCGCGGAGACCGATCATCTTCGCTGCGGTCTTGCTCATCGACGCGGTATTTTTCGCTTCTTCGACTGCGCCATTCGCAAACATCGATTCCACGCGCTGATTGATGCGCGCGTAAAGCTCGTCGCGATCGCGAAACACGAACACACCGTCAAAGTTAGCACGGACCTTCTTCCAATCATCCGTTAGGCCATGCGTGAGCGCTTTCACATAAAGACCGCTGCCGCCGGCGACAATTGCGTTTTTGCCCCGCGCGCGAATGTCGGCCAACGCATCGAGCGCGAAACGACGGAATTTGTCCGCGTTCATCTCCTGCAAGATCGACACTGTGCCGATGAGATGATGTCGCGCCTTAGTTAGGGTAATTGGGTCCGGCTTGGCCGTGAGAACCGGAAAGTCTTCGTAAATCTGAAACGCATCCGCGCTGATGATCTCGGCATCGAGCTCGCGCGCAACGTCCGCCGCGAGCTCCGATTTTCCGGTCGCGGTCGGGCCGACGATAAAGAAGACGCCGCGCATCAGCGTGAAAGCAAAACCGGGAGACCGGCGTTTGTCACCGCGTCTCCCGGTTTGAAAACGGAATCCTGATTATTCTTGCGGCTGATGTTCGCTCGTCTTCGCGCCGCTGACCACGAGTTTGCGCCCGAGGAATTCTTTGTCGTGCAATTCGTCGACGGCGCGTTTCGCCTCCTCGGTCGTTTGCATTTGGACAAAGGCGAATCCTTTCGAGCGCTGATTGTGGCGATAGGTCACAACCTCCGCGTTCTGGACGTGGCCCACGCCGTTGAATAGCTCGAAGAGATCGCTCTCCGTTGCGTCGAACGACAAATTGCCGACGTAAAGACGCGGCGATGTCACTTCGATCGGCTCCGGTTTCCGCGGTTGCGGCCGGACTTGTTGCTGTTGTGGTTGCGATTGCTGCGGCCGTTGTTGATACGACTGCTGCGAACCGTTGTTAGATGCTGCGACTGGCTTGCTCGCGCGTTCGCCGTTTCCGAAAAGCGATGCCACGATGCGTTGCCAGAATGTTTTCTTGGGAGCTTTCGCCGTCGCAGATTGATACTGCGGCCGTCGGTCGCCCCTTCGTCGAGAGCCGCCGCGCGAACGGCGCGGGCGTCTCCCGGATGAATGAGAGTTCATGTTGGTCCTCTGTGTTTACCCAATTTTTTAATGGATGGAGCGCATGTGAAAATGCACGGTCCGCGACGCGCCGACCTCGAAAGGTCCATTCAAGCAAATTGCCATCGTTCTGCGACGCCATCGGAAACTCCATCACGTCATGTCGGGAAGAAGCGACGGAATCGTAAAGATTCCCGACATGCGGCGTAATTATCGGCGGCACCGGGGCGATTGCAAGTGGAAGGAAAATCCGCGGTTTTGGGCGAATGATGATGTCGATCTTGCACCGCCCCGGCGGGGTCGATCTTCCACCTCTGTCATCCCGAACGGAGTGAGGGACCTCTCAGTTGCTGAGAGATCACACAAATTTTGTGTGACGTGACCGGCAGTTGTGAGGTCCCTCACCGTCTTCGCGGTTCGGGATGACAATCGCTAGTGTTTGAATCGATCCCGCAATGAATACGCGCGCGACTTGAGATATTCGCGCGGTCGTTCACCGCGAATCGGCTTAAACCAATTTCGCAGTGAACGCCGGCTCAGTCGCGGCTCGTAACCAAATTCCGGCATGAGATCGCCGCAATGCCATTCGACCCAACCGATTTCTTCCTCGCTCAATTCGTTTTCCCAACGTGTCAGGGGTTCCGCGCTGATGTTTGAGAAATTTCCACTCGCCGCCGAGTTGCCCGACCAAAGCTGACCCACCTTCGTCGGCTTAAGCACGATTTGGGGATCGAATGCGATCTCGAGAAATGCGCAAACTTTTTCCATCACGATAGCCGGTTCGCGCACCACCTGTTCGTACGGCACAACGAATCCGGGAATTTCTCCGCGTTGCGCGCGCTGCGCCAGTTTTGCGGCGATGCGCCAATGCGCGATGACGTAGTAGACCGAAAATCTTTTTGTGTTTCGCGTGCGCTCGAGCGCGATTTGCGCGGCCAGGATCGCGCGCGGATCGCGCATCGTGACCAGGAATTTTGCCTGCGGGAAACGCGCTAAGATCGACATGAGATAATTGCGATTCGCCGGCGTCTTCTCCACCCAGCGTTTCACCGCATCGAGCGAAAGGCCGAGCGTGTTCGCGTACGATTCAATCATGAGCACGAGCAGATCGCGCTCGACATTCACCGGATCAAACGCGGCGCGCTCGAACGTTTCCAAAAATTTTCGCTGCGGGAAATCTTTGTAATCGTGTTTGCCGGGCCGCTGTTGCCCACCGAACAAGATTTTCGCGAACGACTTCTGCGTGAGATAATCAAACTGCGCGCGCCGGCCGGCATCGCCGAATTTTGTCAGCACCGTCGGGAAGTAGGCCGTCTCCTGCGGAAAGACGAGCAGCTCGGGATGTCCATCGAGCAGCGAGATGAGCAGCGTCGTTCCCGATTTTGCCTGGCCGGCGATGAAACAAGCGCGCTGATCAAACGGCAAGATCGACATCGTTATCTCGGCAGATTAGCAGGGTTACGTTTCATCGCGATTGTCATCCCGAGCCGCGCAGACGGCGAGGGACCTCTCATTTGTCGGCCATGTCACGCAAGTTTGTGTGATTTCTCAGCAAATGAGAGGTCCCTCACTCCGTTCGGGATGACAGCGCAGAAGATCGACATCGTTATTTGGCGTGGCCGGCTTGCGACTTCAAAAACCAATCCACAAAGCGCGGCAGACCATCGGCGAACTTTGTCGTCGGATTATACCCGAGCAATTTCCGCGCTTTGGAAATGTCGGCGCAAGTCAGCGGCACATCGCCGGCTTGTTCTGGCAAGCGATTGATCTTCGCCTTTTTGCCTAACGATTTTTCGATCGCGCCGATCAAATCCTTCAGCTGGATCGTTTCGCTTTCGCCGAGATTAAAAATGTCGAACAACGCGCCTTCGTATGTCAGCGCAGCCATCGTTCCCTGAATGATGTCGTCGATGTAAGTGTAATCGCGCCGCGTCGTGCCATCTCCGAATTGGTCGATCGCTTCGCCCCTGTCGATCTTGCGGGTGAAATTATGGATGGCGAGGTCGGGGCGCTGCCGCGGTCCGTAAACGGTGAAGTAACGCAACGCGACCACGCGCATTTGGTAGAGATGCGAAAATGTCGAACAAAGAAATTCCGCGCCGATTTTCGTGGCCGCGTAGGGACTGATCGTTTGGGTGAGATGAAAATCTTCCGAGAACGGAACCGTTTTGCAGATGCCGTAAACCGACGAACTCGATGCGAAGACAAAACGTTGCACATCCGTAGCGCGCGCCGCTTCGAGCAAATGCAAAGTGCCGCTGACATTTGTATCGAAGTAAAGTTGCGGATGCTGAATCGACGGGCGAACGCCGGCGCGCGCGGCCAGATGCACAATGGTCTCGAATTTTTCGCCGTGAAATACATCGCGCACCGCCCCATTGTCCCGAAGATCGACATGATGAATCGCGACGTCTTTGGAAAACGCAGACACGTTGTCGCGTTTGATTTGCGGATCGTAGAAATCGTTGAAGTCGTCGAGGATGGCGACGTCGTGGCCGGCTGCGAGTAGTTTCTCGACAAGATGCGAGCCGATGAATCCAGCGCCGCCGGTAACGAGAGTCCGCATCCGCCGAGCGTAAAGACGGAGCGAACGCCGGGCAAGCGTTGGCTGCTCGCATTGTCGATCTCGCTCGTGTTTATTTTTTCGTTCGCCGCGACGGTCGCACTAAAACTTTGGCCGGAATTAGCGCGGCCCGAGCATGTCGATCTTGCATTTCAATTTCCATCGCCGCTCGAATTGGCGGCGTTGCCCACGGCGGCGCGATTTGATTTTCCGTTAGGCAGCGAGTACGGCGCGATGAGTTACAACGCGCAGCGATTTACCGAGAATCATCATCTCGGTGACGATCTCAACGGCATCGGCGGCGAGAACAGCGATCTGGGTGATCCGGTTTACGCGGTCGCGGATGGGCACGTTTTGCTCGCGCGTGAAGGTGGCCCCGGCTGGGGCAATGTCGTCATCGTGCTCCATGCGTACATCGACAATGGGCAACGCAAGTTCGTGCAATCGTATTACGCGCACGTTGCGGAAACGCTCGTTCATGCTGGCGAAGAAGTGCATCGCGGTCAGCAGATCGCGACCGTCGGCACGGGCGGCGGCCGATATTTGGCGCATCTCCATTTCGAAATGCGCGAGTTCACCACGCCGTTCATCGGCGCGGGTTATCGGGAAGACACGCGTGGTTGGATCGACCCCGGTGGATTTATCCGCGCACACCGCGGCGCGCCCGATGACGACGTCGGGCGCTAATTTCCTGCGACGAGCAGGTATGTCCAGTTAACGAGCAAGAGCGTGACGAAAGATACGCGCGCGAAATCCTTTTCTTCGGAGGTGACGCTCACAAGACGGACCCGCCGCGCGCCCCACATCAGCACGGCGCACGCATACACATCGAAGATCGACAACGTGCTGTAGGCGCAAAACGCGAGCGGGTTCCATTTCCACGCGGTGAAGAATTGCCCGTGGAAAAATGCGATGGCGCAACGCGTGGCGCCGCAGGTCAGGCATGGATGGCCGGTGATACTGTGAAACAAGCAAACGGGCCACGGCAATTGCAACGCGAACCACGTGCTCGCCAACGCGAGCCCGCCTAACGAGACCGCCAGCCAGATTAATTCGTGATCGGCTTCCCCGGGAGCGAGCGGCCGGCGAACGATCTGCATCGGGGGCGATTAGTGTTGTGACATGCCCCAGGCGCCGAGCGCCCCGAACATCATCGCGATCAAAAGGCCGCCGCCGCAGCAAACGACGAGCGGCAACACCACCGCGAGCACGGCGCGTCCGGTATCGGTCTCATGTGCGCGCGCGAGGCCGATGCAATAAAGGACGATTTTCCAAATCCCGGCGACGACCCCGCCGCAGAACGGCACAATCATGATCGGCCCGACCGAGCCGCCGGCGAAACAGACCACGCGAAATGTTGTTTCGAACGATTGCTTCGCGCCGCCGACGATCATCAAACAGAGATGGAGAATGGCCGAACCAAGAAATGAGCCGATGACGATGAACAGCGGAATGCAAATGATAAACAGGACGGAACCGATGCCGGTGCCGATGAGATGAGTGAGAGGGTTATCGCGATTTCCAAGCATGGCGAGCGAAGTGAAAAAGAAATGATAAACGAAATAGAAGAGCAAACCGACACTGCCGCCGACGACCGAGTAAATGAGCGGATCGCCGAAACCGCCTTCGCGCCTCATGGCTGTAAATGCAGCGCCCGGTTCAGTCAGGACCATCTTCATCGTTCCAATAAATGCGTTAACGAAACCGCTCGATTCGCGGTTGTCCCAAGGCAACCCGCCTCGCGGCGCAACCGCGGATGACGATGTCGATCCAACAATCGCGGGTGCAGTTGACGGAGGCGGCGGCGGCGTTGTCGCCGAGATCGGCGGAACGGCAGCAGGAATGTCGGATGAAAATTCGGAAAATTGCGAGAGTGGCTGCCACGCGGCCAATCCTTCGCGCCAGCCCAAATCGCTCCCAAGCAAACGTCCCTCGCGCAGTCCCGTGCGCACTTCATCGTCGGAAAATGTGCCCAAAGTCGTGCCGCCGCGATTTACGTGAATGGTAGCCATAGCTCGCGTTTTAGTGAGGAGGAGCCGCGAAGTCAATCTGCCACTCTTCTTCTGTAGAGGCCGCTGTCCCCAGCGGCAAGATCGACAGCTTCGCCGCCGAGGACGGCGGCCGCTACAGTTTTAATCGAAACGACTCTTCGGGGCTTCCGGTTTATCGAGTGCACGCCAGAAATACCAGGCCGCGACCGAACGATAAGGCTGAAATTTTTTGCCGAGCTTCAACAATTGTTTCGGCGTCGGCAGTTTTCGTTTCCCGAAAGTTTTGGCGAATCCCTTTTGCACTCCGTAATCGGCCACTGGCCAAACATCGGGCCGGCCAAGATCGAAAAGCAAAAGCATCTCGGCGGTCCAACGCCCGATGCCACGCACGGTCGTTAGGCGCTCGATGATCTCTTCGTCGCTCATCTGCGCAAGCGCGCGCGCCGATGGGACGGTGCCGTCGATCGTTTTTGCCGCGAGATCTTTTAGCGCCACGACTTTGCTGCGCGACAAACCGGCAGTGCGCAATTTTTTCTCCGACATTTTCACGACGAGCTTCGGATCGAGATATTTTCGCTTCGGGAAAAGTGCCCGCACTCGTCCCCAAATCGTGGCGGCGGCTTTGCCGCTGAGTTGTTGATACGCGATCGATTCGGCCAGCGCATCAAATGGGCGCAACGAAAGCGATGGTGCGATTTCGTAGCGGCGCGACCTCGCGATCAACTCCGCCATACGGTGATCGATACCCGAGATATGTCGGTGAGCTTCGTCGAGGTTCACATGTCGATCTTGCACGCGCTATTTGCTCGCGCCAGAGTTTTCGCTTTCATCACGACATGCCTTCGCAAACCCAACTCACTTTTTTCGGTCAATCCGCTTACAAAATTGTTACGCCCGCGGGCAATGTGCTCCTGATCGATCCCTGGCTAACGAATCCGAAAAACCCGAACGGCAAGGAAGACGTCGAGAATTTGAAACGCGTCGATTTAATTTTGCTCTCGCACGGACATTCCGATCACGTCGGCGAAACGGTCGAGATCGCCAAGAAAACCGGGGCCAAGCTCGTGGCCACTCTCGACCTCGCGAACGCGATGAAGAGCATTCTCGGCTTTCCGAGCGAACAAGCAGAGATGGAGACAACGCCGCATTTCGGCGGCGAAGTAAAACTTCTCGATGGCGATGTGACGGTCACGTTAGTCCCGGCGGTGCATGGTTCCGGTCTAGGCAAAGACGATGATGCCCGGCCGATGAACGCCGGAACGGCGGGCGGAATCGTGGTGGCCATTCGCGGCGGGCCGACTCTCTATCACACTGGCGATACGGATCTGTTTTCCGACATGGCACTCATCCCGCGCTACAACAAGATCGACATCATGATCGTGTGCATCGGCGACCATTTCACGATGGGGCCAAAGCGCGCGGCCGACGCGGTGAAGTTGGTGAATCCGAAAAAAGTAATTCCGATGCATTACGGCACATTTCCGGTGTTGACCGGAACGCCGGAGCAATTTGCGAGCGAGCTCAAGAGCGCCGGCGTCGAAGCCGAGATGCACGTGATGAACGTCGGCGAGACGATGTCGATCTAACATCCGCGTTGTGGAGCGCGTGCGATTGGTTTAAAGACAAGATCGACAATGAAACTTCAGGCGCGTTCCCTCACCCTTCTCAGTCCAATCTTTCTATTCCATTCTGCTTTCGCGGGCACGATCACGCAAAGCGGCTCGGAAGAGAAAACCGCCACCGATATTTTCGTAACCGAAACCGCTTACGTTTTCGAAAGCGACCTGAATCACGGCGGCAATTTCGGCAAGCAGGACGCGCTGCAAAATCAGTTCGAGTACGGCCATCGCTTTGCGCTCAGCGGCAATTGGTACATTCACGCCGGCCTCCTCTACGAGCGTTTCGACTTCGGTAACACCGATGCGCCCGTGCCGGTGCACCTGCAAAAAATGGCCGGAGTCGTGGGGCTTGATTACATGAAGGGCAACGATCTCGGCGCGTTCCTGCAATTTCGTCCCGGCTTTTATACGGAAGAACATCTCGGTCTGGCGTCGTTCGATTGCCCGATCCTGCTCGGACGCTTTTGGATTTTGCAGCCGGACAAACTTTATCTTCTCACCGGCGCCTATGCTTCGTTTTTGCGCGGCGGCTTTCCGGTGCTGCCGTTAGTCGGTTTGGTTTGGAAACCGAATGACCACTTTCGTTTGATGGGCATCGTGCCGGAGCCGCGCGTGATTTACACCGTCAACAAACAACTGGAAGTCTGGGCCGGCGGCGAACTGGCCGGCGGTTCTTTCCGGACGGATCATCATGATGAATTCGATAATATTCGTCACGTCGACAAACTCAGCGGCACGCAGGTCGATTACTCCGATTATCGCGCTGGGGTCGGATTGACCTACGCGATTTCGAATCAAATCGATGTCGATCTTGGCGGCGGTTATTCGATTCGCCGCTCGTTTGATTTCAATCGCGCGGGAGAAAATTATCACACCGACCCGGCGCCGTATCTGCGCCTGGAATTCAAAGCGAAGTTCTAGGGAAACATTTCGTCGAGCTTGCGCGCGAGATTCTGGTCGCCGCGAATTTTCAATCGGCCGGTCAACGTCGCCCAAACTCCGTTTAGTTTTCCATTCGAGAGCGCGACCCAATCTTTGTCGCTGGCAATGAAAGTGACATTCGCATTGTCGATCTTGCCCTTGTCGATCTTGCATTTCGCGTTCTTCACTTCTATCCACCATTCGCCGCCGTGCGGTCCGCTGATTTCAAATTGATATCGCACGTGCAGTCCGGTCGCTTTATCGCTGCGAAAACTTGTGCGCATGGCATCGAATACTTCTTGTGGCGTTGTGTGATCGGCCGCCCTAACCGCGCTCAGGGTCAACGCCGTTATCGCTAAATAAAGGACAGTTTTCATTCTTCGATTCGGCGCAACAAATAGCCCGCGCCTAAAAACGTGATGAGCGCGCCGACGCAAAGCACGACAAGATCGACAAGATAAAAGGAGAAGCCGGCGTGATACATATTCACGAGCCGGAAGGCCCGGCAAAAGTGTGTCAGCGGGAAAATTTCGGAGATGTAGCGAATGGTCTGCGGCAATTGCTCGAGCGGAGCGAAGGCGCCGGAAAGAACAAACACCGGTAACAAAAAGAAAACGGAAAACTGGATCGCTTGCGTTTGCGTGCGCGAAATGGCGGAGATGAGCAGGCCCAAGCCTAACGAGCACAGCAGAAAGAGAAAGCAGATCAACGCCAGCGCGGCTGGCTGATAAAAGCGCACGTCGAAATGCCAGGCGGCCACAGCGGTGATGACGACCACCAAAAAACCGGAGACAGCGAGATACGGCAAAATTTTACCGAGAACGATCTCGCGCCGTTGCAATGAAGTAACCAGAAGCTGATAAAGTGTGCCCGATTCGCGCTCGCGCGCGATGGTGCAGGCCATGAGCGTGACGGTGAGGAGTTGCAGAATGAGTCCGATGATTCCCGGAACGACGTAATCGATGTAACGCGTCTTCGGGTTGTAGAGAATTTTCGGATCAACCGTCCACGTTTCCATCAGCGAGGTGAATTCCTTGCGCACTTCCACCGGCAGACTTTTGCCAAGCTCGAACACTTGCTCGGGCAACGCGTCGATGACCACATCGCGCTCCTTCATTTGAAATTCGCCGAGACTTTGCTGGATGCTGCCTTTGAGCGCATCCGCCGTGTTCGTATCGCTGCCGTCGAGATAAACAATGAGCGGCTGCGGATTTCCCGCGGCCAGGCTAGCGCTCCAACCCGGCGGAATTACGAGCGAGGCCTGGACGTGATTGCCTAACAAGTTCGACTCGTTCGTCGCGCTTGGCGGCGGCGTTTGCCAACGGAACGTTTTGTTTTTCGAAACGACGTCGATGAAACGCTGCGTCGGCGCGCTGTGGTCGCGATTAATCAAAAGCGCAGGCACGTTTGTCATCTCACTGTTCTCAAACGCGTGACCGAACATGAGAGTGAAGAACGGCGGCAGGATGAGAAGCAGGATTAGCACGCGGCGATCGCGATAGATGTGCAGAAATTCCTTGTGCGCGACGCTGGCGATGGCGTTGAGCGAGGCCGATTTCATCATGTCGATCTTGTCAGCATGGCGTCGTAGCCCTGCGAATAGGCGGTGAAAACGTCTTCCATGTCCGGCGCGACCCAGCGTTCGCCTAACAAATGCAGATCGGGAAACGGCCATTGCGTTTTCCAGTGGGCGAGCAACTTTTCTGGATCGGGCGCGTAAACGCGCAGAGCGCCGCTGCGCAACGAAACCCCGAGAATCTCCGGCACATCGCGCAATTGCACGAGCGCCGCCATCACCGGATCGACATCGAGCTCCAGCAACTTCGCGCGAAAGCTCGCCTTGAGATCGCGCGGCGATGCCTTCGCCAATAATTTTCCGTGCGCGAGAAAACCGACCTCAGTGCAACGCTCCGCCTCATCCATGTAATGCGTCGTCACGAAAATGGTTTTGCCTTCGTTGCTCAGATCGTAGAGCAAATTCCAAATCTGCTGGCGATGGACCGGATCGAGACCGGACGTCGGTTCATCCAAAAAAAGCAACCGCGGATCGTGCACGAGCGCGCAACCGAGCGCGAGCAACTGGCGCATGCCGCCAGACAAACTTCCGGCGGGCGTGTGGCGTTTCGATTCCAGATCCGTTAGGCGAAGTAAACGCGCGACTTGTCCGTCGAGACGCGTGGACGGAACGCGGCAGGCGCCGCCGAAGAAGCGAAAATTTTCTTCGACCGTCAGGTCGGGATACAAACTGAAGCGTTGCGCGACGTAGCCGAATTTCGTGCGCACGATATGTCGATCTTTCCACACATCGCGGCCGGCAATGCTAGCTTTGCCGGAAGTCGGGCGCGTCAATCCACATAACATGCGAATGGTCGTGGTCTTGCCCGCGCCGTTGGCCCCGAGAAAACCGAAAATGGTTCCGGGCGCGATGGTGAAAGAAACAGCGCGCACCGCGTGCGTCTCGCCGAAACTTTTGCTCAGATGTTCGAGCGCGATTACCGATTCCGTCATGTCGAAAGGTTATTGCGATGGCCGAGACCTATTTGCAACCGTGAGCCGCCCGCCAATAGTGAGGCCTGCATGACGAAACGTTTGCCCGCGGGGCTGCTTTTATTTCTTTTTGTTAGATCGACAATCTACGGGGCCGATCCGGTGGCGGAGCTGGCCGGCTTTTCTGTTTTCGATAAGATCGACATCGCGCAGCTGGCTAAAGGCGACGCCAAAGTGATGCACGGTCCGCCGATGAGCGGGCGTTTTCTTTCCGTGCAAAGTTGCTACGTCGCGTCCGGCAACCCGGCGCAGCACGCCGCCGCTCTCGGTCAATGGGACCCGACCAAACATCGCGAGTTAAAAGTTTATCTGCACGACGACGTGCCGGTTTCACCAGCGGCGTCGAACTTTTCGAAATTAAAAGACGCGCCCGACAATGGTTCGGTGCGCGCACTTGTTTCGGCAACGCAGAAACTCGGCGACGAACTTCAGATCAGTAAAGATGAAGCGAAGAAATTTCCCGGCGGAGCTGAAGGTGGTGGCGTCATGCCCGCTCCGCTGGCGGCGGCGTGGGCGGATGTGTTAGCCGGCCGCGCCAAGAATTTTGTCTCGGGTGGGACATCGGCGGAAGCGGCTTACGATCACAGCGGCGAAGCGATCCGGCCTAACGAAGAATTGAACGGCTTGCTAAAACAGCAGGAGAAAATCAGGAAACAATTTTCCGGATTGCTGGGGGAAACTGGCATCGGCCGCGGCGCTGGTTCGCTTAAGCCGGAGCTTTATTGGGAATTGCTCGATGTCGATGGGCAGGGTGTACTCACGCTCGGCGCGATGTATAGCCGGGCCGGCGCCAACGGAACGCAACAGGCCGCGGACGTTCTTTATTACGCGAGCGGCGGCTACTATGTCGGGCTCACGCTTTACCAAATGTGGCCGATTGAGGTAGACGGTAAAGCATCGACGCTCGTCTGGCGCGGTGATTTCATCTCCTCAGCTTCGCTCGCATCTCTGCACGGCGTCGAACGTCTCGGATCCGAATCCGCGATGATGAAGGACATTGCCAAAATCGTTGCGTTTGTGCGCCACGATATCGGACGCTAACAATGAGATGTCGATCTTGCGCGCGCGTGCTCGCGCTTCTCGGAATCTGTTTTGCTTCCACGCGAGCTTTCGCGCAAGACGCGGTCCCTTTTCACCTCTCGGGCGAATATTCGGCCGAAGAAACCTACATCGGTGAAGCGGGCGTGCGCCGCAGCGGACGCGAGATCAGCGATTTCGATGAAAGCGACGCAGCTTTGAAATTCGTGCTAACGCCGCGCGTCAAGATCGGCGTCCTGCGCCTTGGATTCGAATGGGAAATGTTTTCTTTCGGATTGCCGGCCGGAACGCCATTACCGAATACGTTACAGGAATTAAGCGCGGTGGTCGGACTCGACATGCAATTGTCCGATTCCATTCTGCTGCGGGTGGAAGCGCAGCCGGGATTTTACGGGACGAACAATTTGGATTTTCAGGAAGTCAACGCGCCCTTCCTCGTCGGCGGCACGTATATTTATAATCCGAACCTGCAATTTATCGCCGGCGTGAGCGTGGATGTGGAGCGCGAATATCCGGTAATCCCCGCCGCCGGTATCCGCTGGAAAATCGCGCGGCAATGGGTGCTCAACGCCGTGTTGCCGCAACCGCGTCTCGAATTCGAAGCATCAAAAGCGATCACGCTTTACCTCGGCGGCAACATCAAGCAAACGAACTTTCGCGTGGACGAAGATTTCGGCGACAGACATCGCAACACGGCGCTGAACCGCGCCGTCATCAGTTACAGTGAGGCGCGCGTCGGTCCGGGCATCGATTGGAAAATCTCACCCGCGGTGACACTGACGGCGGAGGCGGGCTATCAGCCCTATCGCAGTTTCGATTTTTACCGCGCCGATGTTCGCTTCCACGAAGACGGCAGCGCGCCTTATGGCATGATCTCGCTGCACGGCGCGTTCTAATACAGATCGCGCCGCCGATGTTCGAACAGCGGCATCCTGCTGCGCACAAGATCGACAACTTCTTTTGAGATTTCGCCGTAGATAATTTCCTCGCGATCAGTCGAAGCCGCCGCGATAACCACGCCGTATGGATCGATGATGGTGGATGAACCGCAGAACGTCACGCCGTCATCGGTGCCGACGCGATTGGCGAGAACGAAATAACTTTGATTTTCAATCGCGCGTCCGGTCGCGAGCGTGCGCAGATGTTCGACGCGCGGAAACGGCCACGCGGACGAATTCAGCAAAACATTTGCGCCATGCTCGACTGCAAGCGCGCGATAAAACTCGGGGAAGCGAAGGTCGTAACAAATGCCGAGCCCGAGATTGAGCATGTCAATCTTGCGGGTCGTTAGGGCATCGCCGGCGGTGAAACATTTGTGTTCTTCGATCGGCGCGGGACTGAAGAGATGGGTCTTGCGATATTTCGCGGCGATCTTGCCGGTAAGATCGACAATTACCTGTGAGTTGTAGATCGAGTCGCCGTCGCGTTCCGAAACGCCGGCGATGATGGCGATGGAAAATTCGCGCGCGATTTCCTGAAATTCCGGGACGGCGCCTTCGCTCCAAGTGGTCGCGTGTTTTTGGATGACCGACATGGAGTAGCCGGTGTCGATCATCTCCGGGAAAAGAATTATCTCGGCGCCGTTTTGTTTGGCTCGCGAAGCGAACTCGCGGACCTTGCGCACATTCGCGGCGACATCGCCTAATGAGCAGGAAATTTGGCCGACGGCAATTTTCATGATGACGATGTCGATCTTAGCGCAATGTTCGATCGAGCGCGCCGATCTTGCGAATCTCCGGCCACTTCCAAGCCGCGCCGAGCACGACCAGAATTGTGCCGATTCCTCCGCCGACGACAGAAACGACCGGGCCGAGAAGCGCTGCTGTTAGGCCAGACTCGAGCGCGCCGAATTCGTTCGAGGTGCCGATGAAAATATTGTTCACGGCGGAAACGCGGCCACGCATTCCGTCCGGCGTCACGAGTTGCACGATGGAGCCGCGCACGATGACGCTGACGCTGTCGACCGCGCCGGCGATAAACAACATCGACATCGACAACCAAAGAACTTTCGACAATCCGAAAATAATGGTGGCGAGGCCGAAACCGGCGACGCACCACAGCAAAGTTTTGCCGGCTTGTTTCATCGGCGGCAGATAGGCGACGACCAGGGCCATGATCAATGCGCCGACGGCGGGCGACGCGCGCATCCAGCCGAGCCCGACCGGACCGCAATGCAAAATTTGATCGGCAAAAATCGGGAGCAACGCGGTCGCGCCGCCTAACAAGACCGCAAACAAATCGAGGGTGATGGTGGCGAGAATGACGTTCTTACTAAAAACAAATTTGAGCCCGGCGATGAGACCGCGCCACGGATTTGCCTCGGCGTGATCGCGCACGCCGGGTGCGCGCGGGATTGGCAGAACGAGCAGGAAAAACGCGAACGCGGTCACGGCGTCGATCGTGTAAACGACCGGGAAGCCGATGTGCGCGACAAGCAATCCGCTGATGGCTGGGCCGACGACGGAGCCTATTTGAAAGACGCTGTTGTTCCAGGTGACGGCATTGGAAAACGCATCGCGCGAAATGAGCGTCGGAAAAAACGAGCTCCGCGCGGCCCAACTAAATGTGCGCGCGATCGCGCCGAGAAAAAGCAGCACGTAAATGATCGGAATTGACGGATCGTTGAAATGAAAGGTCGTATCGTGGCGTTCGAAAAGAGCCGCCACAGTCGTTAGACCGCGATTGCTTGCCTGCAAGATCGACATGTTGGGAATGGCGAGATGTTGCCAGGACACGAACGCGAGCGCGGCGGAAATGATGGCGGTGAAAATTTGGGAGAAGAGAATGATCTGTTTGCGACTGATGCGGTCGGCGAGATATCCGGCGGGCAAAGACAAACCGACGATGGGAAGGGCGAAGACAAGTCCGACGAGTCCGAGCGCGGTGGCGGAGTGTGTGCGGGCGTACATTTCCCATTCGACCGCGACGGCGAGCATTTGCCGGCCGATGATCGACAATAAATTTCCGGCGGTAAAGAAGCTGAATCCGCGTGAGCGAAAGGCCGCGTAGGGGTCGTGTTTCGGCGTTGCCGGAACGAGCGGAGTGGGAATGGCGGGGCGTGGACCACGCGGCGGGTCGTATTGGTTCGGCATGCGCGCACGGGATTGTAAAGTTGCGCGCCGACGGCGCAACTTAGCGCTTCAAAACATAAACGGGACCGGCGTGGAAAAGAATTTGGTCGTGAATTTGATTTTGCGCGTCGCCGAAAATTTTTGTGACGAGGAGAAGATGTCGATCTTGCGCGGGCTTGAGGCTTTTCATCCACTTGCCGGTTTTGAGGTAGATGTAGCTGACGTCGTTCTGGTCGATGTTGGTGTAAGACAATTCGCCGGTGTCGATGTTGTTGGATTGAATCCACCTAACGAGTGCGAGCCAGTTTTTTTCGGGCGGCTGTTGGAATCGAATCGGCGCGATGGATGCGACAGCGAAGAGCAGCGCGATGGCAGGAGTCAGCCAGGGCAGACCGCGCTCATACCATTTTCGCAATGCCGGCCACGGGATTCGACACAAAGCCCAAGCTGCAATCCATGAGAGCATCGGATACAACGGGAGTGCGTAATTTGGTTTTCGATCGGCGAAGAGACTTAAGGCAACGAGCGAAATTGTTACCCAAATTGCGCCGAACAAAACGAGATCGCGACGGCAACTGCGCGTTTGCTGTTGCTTGATTCGAAAATAAATCGCGCAGGTGAGCGCGAGCATCCACGGCCAATAGGTGCGGGAATTTTCCTTGAGGTAATAAAAGATTGAGCTGTTTTGATCAGAGCGCTGCGCGCGCTCGAGGATTTCCTGCGTGAAATATTGGCGGATAAATGCGTCGCCGAACTTTGCGTACATATAAAGATGCCACGGCGCGGCGATGGCCACGGCTACGGGAAATGCGCCGAGCGCGATCCACAGAATCATTCGCGGACGCCCGGCAATCGCGAGCCAAACGGCGAAGATCGACAACGAGACGAGAGCGACCAGCGGTTTGCACAACAGAGCGAGACCGATGGGGATTCCGCAGAGAATGATCGGTGCGCGCGCGCCGGTGCGAATGGCTTTGGTGATTAACCAAACCGCGACCATGACGAAGAAGAGTTGCCAGAAATCGAGCGAGATCTCGCGGGTGCGCCGAAAGAATTCGTAAGTGGTGGCGAGAACAATTCCGCTGAGGATGGCTTCGCGGCGCGTGGCAAGATTGCGCACGGACAACATGCTGAAGATGAGGACGCCGACGGCGGCGAGGATGCTCGGGATGCGCGCGGCGGCGAGACGCGCGCCGAAGATTTTCAGAAAGAAGCCGTGAATCCAGAATGCCATCGGCGGTTTGTTGAAGTACGGCTTTTCCGGATTCAGATAGGGCACGCCTAACGAGCCGCCGCTCCACATGTGCAGACTGACAGCAGCGTAGCGGACGGTGTCGCGACGAAATTCGCCCTGCTCCAAATGCGGCAGTGTCACCGCCAGCAAAAGCAGAACGGGAATGAGGTAGAGCTTAAACCAAGGAGACATCGATCGAGATGACGATGTCGATCTTACACCTTGTCGATCTTACAACGACGGATCGCGCGGGAATTTTGCGTAAGGCAACCGCGTGCCGCGAAAGAAAAATTCGTCAGCCCGGATGGGGAAGGGCGCGAGAAAATCGCGGGTGCCAGATGCGCCGACGATATCGTCTTGATCGACGCCGTCGCCGCTAACGCCGATGGCGCCGATGAGAACGCCATTGCGATAAAGGGGAAAGCCGCCGGGGAAAATTGTGATTCCGTTAGGCAAATCGGGCGTGATGACACCGGTGAAGGTGATGTTCGGCTCGACACCGGTGAATCCGGAAAACATTTCCTGGTCACCGAGAAATGGTCCCTGCGGTTGGCCATCGATGCCGGGCGGATAATTTTTCTGCGCGAGAAAACCCACTGTGCGCGTGGACATGGCGATGTTCTGCCCGAAGCCGAGGAAGTCGTGATCGGAATAATAAACGGCAGTGCGCGCTTTTTGGACGGCGACATCCCAACTGAAGATGGTGGCGTCGTTAGTCCGAAAAGTGCCGAGCACGGTCGGCGCAACGCCAGGCATGTCTGGATTATTGACGACGGTGATGAAGACCTGCATTTGTGTGCCGATGGGCAAACGAATTCCCGCCCGCGTGATTTTCACTCGCTGAGCAGCGTAGCGGATAATGCTGGAAACTTCGGCCGCGTTGAGCCGCGCTTCGCCGTTAATCGGTGTCGGAAAAAATGGATCGTTCTGGATGGGCTGGCGCAGCTCGCCGGAAACGCCGGCGAATGTCATCGGTGGATACGGTCCGGGCGGTGACGCTCCCAAAATTGGGAACGTCGAATCTTCATTTCCGCGCAACATGGTGGTCGTCACCGATGTCGATGAAGCGGTGTAGGCGAGACGGATCCCGTTAATGAAAACATTGTTGGCGGTGATGCTGGATGGTGGCGTGTAACCCTTCTGCCCGGCGAGAGCGACATCTTCATCGGCGTCGTAACCGGAGATATAAATGAACGGATTTTCCGCGCGGCCGGCGCTGGGTGCGGGTGCCGGAGTACCATCGCCGGTTACGCCAATACCGCCAACGAGACGGCCGTTCTTGTAAAGCGGAACACCGCCGGGCGATCCATCAAGCGACGTGCCGAAGACGGGTATGACGGAGAGGCCAGGCGTCGGGCTGAATGTGGCGACGCTGCCCGGCCGTTTGAATTTGTTAATATCAGAGAAAAATAAATTCGACAGACCGACGCCGACGAGCGGGCCGGGCGCGGTGTTTTTTACGTTAGGCGGAAAATGTTGCTGGATGATGAAGCCGGCGGTGCGCGACGTGAATGCGTTCTGGTTGCTGCTCAAGAACGCAGCCGTGCCGGCTTTCGAAACGGCGGTGGCGATTTCGTCCGGCGTCGCGGTGCCACCACGCACCACCCAGACTGCGAGAACATTCCCTTCGCGATCAGTCACGGCGATGACGCTGTTAGGCGAAATTCTGGCCGCGCGGGTGACGGCGCGGTTGATGATGCTTTGGGTGTCGGCGGCGGTGAGCTGCGCGAAAAGCGGCGAGGCAAGAAAACTTGCCGCGGCGATGAGCAGGGAAGCGCGGAACTTCATTGGAGGTCTCTGGGTATCAGATCGCGGATTGATCTGCCATCAAAAACCGAGATGTCGATGTCGATCTTAGCTCGCCGAGGGCAGCCGTCCCCTGTGAGCTTGCCAAGGCCCTGGCATTTCCGGCATTCTCGCGCTCCCATGCGCTGGTCAGTTCCACCGATCGCCAGCGCAATTATGCTCGCGCTGGCCAGCTCCGAATTGGTTAAGGCGCAGATCGTGGAAGTTTCCGTGCCTCCGAGAAGTGTCTCTATTGGGCAAGTGACGATGGTGGCGCAGACAGATGCGACCCCTCTTGCACCGTCGCAATTCAATCCCGATCCCGGCGCGACCCGACGAGAAGAAATCGAAACCGAGCAACCGCCGGAACTTTTTCCGCCCATTCTCCCGCAGCTTCCCGAATACGGGGAAGAAGCATTGCCGCGCTCGCTCGAACTCCCGCGCAAAGGCGTGCGCGAAATGGTGCCGCGCCGAAAAAAATTGGAATACGAAACGTATCCCTTGTCGGACGAAGGCGAAGGGTTGCTGCCCGAGTCCGAGCCGGTGAACAATCGATGGTTCATCGGGTTCGGGCGTTGGAAACGTTATGCCGATCCATCAACCGAAACGACCTATCAATCCGAGCTGCACCTCTGGCATCCGTATTTGCAAAGCAAACTCAAAGGTGACGCGCCGATCATCGGCCAGGATATTTTTCTCAACATCACGGCGGAAAATTTCTTTCAGGCCGAAACACGAAAACTGCCGACGCCGAGTGGCGTGAGCGCAGCCCAGCCTAACAGCTCCGAATTTTTCGGCCGTAGCGAGCAGGCTTTTTGGTCAAACGATTTATCGATCGGGGTCGATCTTTTCAAAGGCGAGACCGCATTCAAACCGGTGGAATGGGCGCTGCGTTTGTTAGGCGTTTACAATCACAACTATTTCGAGACGCAGGAAAATAATGTGGTCAATCCCAACCCGCAAAACGGGACGACACGTGAAAAAGAATTTTGGTCGCTCCAGGAAGCGTTCGCCGAAATCCACGTGCGCGATTTGTCGAACAACTACGATTTCGTTTCATCGCGCATCGGCATTCAGCCGTTCGTGAGCGATTTTCGCGGCTTTATTTTCAACGACACCAATTTCGGCGCGCGCATTTTCGGCAACTACGACAACAATCGCTGGCAATACAACATCGCCGCCTTCGACATGCGCGAGAAGGACACATATTCGGATTTGAACGCGATCAATGAAGGCCGCCGCCAGCAAGTTTATGTGGCGAACGTTTATCGGCAGGATTTGATTTGGAAAGGTTACACCGGCCAATTCAACTTCGTCGGCAACTTCGACAACAACAGCCGCCACTACGACAAGAACGGTTTCATTACGCGGCCCGCGCCCATCGGCACCGTGGCCGATCATTATCTGCAAGCCTACTATCTCGGTTGGACCGGTGACGGACACATCGGCTGGCTCAATATCGACCACGCGTTTTATCAAGCGCTCGGCGAAGACGGACTCAACGGCATCGCCGGACAACGCACCGACATCAACGGGCAAATGGCCGCGCTCGAGTTGTCGGTCGATAAAAATTGGATCAGACACAAGTTGTCGATCTTTTATGCCAGCGGCGATGACGACCCGACGGATTCGCACGCCACCGGTTTCGATACCGTGCTCGATCGCCCATTTTTCATCGGCGGCCCTTTCAGTTTCTACTCACATCAAGGTTTCAATCTCGCCGGCACGTCGGTAAATTTTAAACAGCGAGACTCGTTAGTCATCGACTACCGCACTAGCAAAACCGAAGGCCAGGCGAACTTCGTTAACCCGGGCGCGCTCATTTTCGGTTACGGCCTCGACGCTGACGTCACGACGAAACTGAAAACTTTCGTAAACGTGAATTACATTCGCACCGTCGACACGGCGACCACGGAGTTGGTGTTGTTCACGAATCATTCGAGCAACGATTTCGCGCTCGATTGCAGCGCCGGCCTCGAATGGCGACCGCTCCTCACCCAAAACATCATCGTCAGCGCCGGTGCCGGATTTCTCGTTCCGCGCTGGGGCTACAAAAAGATTTATCGCAGCAACACCGTGCCAGTCTTCGGTTACCCGCAACAAACGCCGCCCGGCCAGGTGGATGATTTTCTCTACAGCGGAATTGTGACGGTGACGCTGACTTATTGATGAAGAAGAAAACGTTCAACGTTCAACGTTCAACGCTCAACATTGAATGGCTGGGCGCTCGCGAGGACGAACCCGCGTACGGAGCGACTACGCCAGGGAATAACGCTGCCACCAAAGCCCCACCGAAATTTGATCTTGAAGATCGATTACTTGAGTTCGCGGCGCGTCTTACTCAACTCGTCGATGCATTGCCGAGCTCTCGAACAGGAAACCACGTCGCCGGCCAATTGCTCCGATGTGGGACATCGCCATTTGCGAACCATGGCGAGGTGCAGGCGGCTGAATCGCGCAAAGATTTCATTCACAAGCTCGGTGTTTGTTTCAAAGAACTGAAGGAAATCAGGCGGTGGTTGCGCTTCATCGCGCGGGTTGAGCTTGTTTCCGCAAAACGACTCCGCCCGCTCCTGCTCGAAAACGAGGAACTCATCAGAATCTTTTCAGCAAGTATTCGCACCGCGGAAAACAACGCCAAATGAGACCGCGTCTTGTCTTATTAAACGTTGAGCGTTGGACGTTGAACGTTGAACGTTTTCTACTCTTGCTCCTACTCGGAACCAGCCCACTGGCCGCGCAAGAGGCCGTCATCACCTCCGGCTACGGCCCACCCACTTCCGCTCCCGCTGCAAGATCGACAATCACACGTGCGGCTTTGCCCCCGCGTAATTGGATCGATCAAACCCAAAGCGAAGCCAACACCAAAAGCATCGGCTGCTTGCAATGTCACCAAGGCGTCGAGCCGATGCACAAGGCTTCGCAAAATGTCGTTCTCGGTTGCATCGATTGTCACGGCGGTAATCCGGCGTCTGGCCTAACGAAAGAGCAGGCGCATATTCTGCCGCGCAATAAACAATTCTGGAAGACATCCGCCAATCCGCCGAACTCCAACGTGTGGCTTAATCACGAGTCGCCCGAGTTCATCCAGTTCATGAACCCGGGCGATGTGCGCGTCGCAGCGAAAACGTGCGGACTCTGTCACAGCGAGATCGTTCACAATGTTGATCACAGCATGATGAATCACGGCGCCATGCTTTGGGGCGCTGCTCTATATAATAACGGCGCGTATCCGGAAAAAAATTATCGCTTTGGTCAGGCCTACGGCACCGACGGCGCGCCGCTTAAGATCAGCAACTACACGCCGGTCACGCCCGAGGACACGCGCGTCCATGGTATTCTTCCATTTTTGGAACCGCTCCCGCGTTTCAACCTGAGCAATCCTGGAAACATTCTGCGCATTTTCGAAAAGGGCGGGCGCGCGCCGCTTTCGTTAGGCCAACCGACGCGCGAAGAACCACCCGGTCATCCGGATCGTCGTCTCTCGCAGCGCGGTCTCGGGACTTCGAATCGCACCGATCCCGTTTTTCTCGGTTTACAAAAAACGCGACTGCACGATCCCTTGTTAGGCTTTCTCGGGTCCAACGATCATCCGGGTGATTATCGATCGAGCGGTTGCTCGGCCTGTCACGTTGTTTATGCGAACGATCGTTCGCCGACAAATTCCGGTTGGTGGAGCAAGTATGGACATCAAGGGTTGAGTTTCACCGCGGACGAATCGATTCCGAAAGCAGAGCGCGGTCATCCGATTGTCCACCAGTTCACGCGCTCAATTCCGTCGAGCCAATGCATGAACTGCCACATGCATCAGGGGAATCTCTTCGTGAATCCGTACCTCGGTTACACCTGGTGGGACCAGGAAACCGACGGCGAAGTGATGTATCCGAAGGAGCAACACGATCCGACTCCGACTGATCTCGTAAGATCGACAATGGAAAATCCGGAAGCGGCCGCGGCGCGCGGACTGTGGGGCGATAAGGATTTTCTCGATCGCGTCGCCGAATTAAATCCGCAAATGAAACACACCCAGTTCGCCGATTACCACGGACACGGCTGGGTCTTCCGCGCCATTTTCAAACACGACCGCAAAGGCAACTTGTTAGACCTGGACGACAACAAGATCGACATGAACGATTCGCAGAAGTTCTCGAAAGCTGTTCACTTGAAAGACGTCCATCTCGCGCACGGCATGCAATGCGCCGATTGTCATTTCAATATCGACGTGCACGGCAACGGCATGCTTTACGGCGAACCGCGAAACGCGACGACCATCACGTGCATCGATTGTCACGGCACGATCGACAAACGTCCTTCGTTAGTCACAACCGGAAACGCCGGCGCGATTGATTTGCTCAACAACAGCAACACGCCATGGGGCCCGCGCTTCGTTTGGGAAGGCACGAAACTTTTTCAGCAGTCAACCATGTCGCCCGATACCCTCTGGGAAATTCCGCAAACGCTCGACACGATTGACCCCCTATCCTCGCATTACAATCCGAAATCGGCCTATGCGAAAACGCTGAGGCGCGATGGCGAAAAATGGGGCGGCGTTATCCCGGCGACCGTGCAAGATCGACATGTACGTCTCGCGCACGATAACTCGGCGATGGATTGTCAGATCTGTCACACCTCTTGGGCGACGAGCTGCTTCGGTTGTCATTTACCGATGAAAGCGAATCAGCGGGTTGCGCAAAACAAATTCGAAGGTGTGACCGATCGCAACTACACCACCTACAATCCACAGGTCGTGCGCGACGACGTGTTCATGCTCGGCATTGACGGCACGGTGAAGAAAAATCGGATGGCGGTGATTCGTTCGTCGAGCGCGGTCGTCGTTAGTTCGCAGAACGCGAATCGCGAATGGGTTTACTCGCAGCAGCAAACGTTTTCGGCCGAAGGCTACAGCGGCCAGGCCTTCAATCCGCATTTCCCGCACACGACGTCGAGCGTCGGCACGACAAAGAATTGCACTGACTGCCACATTTCTCAGGAGAATGACAACAACGCGTGGATGACGCAGTTGTTAGGCTTTGGCACCGGCACGGTGAATTTCTTCGGACGTTATTCGTATGTCGGCGAAGGTCGCGAGGGATTGCACGCGGTGGTTTGGACGGAAGCGGACGAACCGCAAGCGGTCATCGGAAGTCATCTGCACAGCATCGCCTACCCCGCTAACTACAAGAAACATGTCGATCTTGCCGGAGAGTTACAGGAAGGGTACGAACATTCCGGCAAAGACATTCAGGACATCGTGCTGCGCGGCGAATATCTTTACACCGCGAATGGCCCCGGCGGTTTTGAAGCGTTCGATGTCGCGAACATCGACCAGAAAGGTTTTTCGGAGCGCATCATCACCTCGCCCGTGTCTCCGTTAGGCCAGCGCACCTATGTGCACACGCCTTACGCCACATCCGTCGCGCTGCCAAGCACACTCGCACTCGATCCCGCGCGTCAGCACATCCCCGAAAACGAGGAGCAGCCGATCGATCTCTTCTACGCTTTTGTTTACGTTTCCGATCGCGAGGAAGGTCTCGTCGTCATCAATGTCGCGACGCTGGTCGATGGAAATCCGGACAATAATTTTCTGAAGAAAGATGTCGTGTTTAATCCCGATGGCGTTTTGAGCGGCGCGACATTTGTCGCCGCGGCGGGTCATCGACTCTACCTAACGACACCGCGGGGACTTTACGTTGTCGATGTTACGGACCCGATGCATCCGCGGCTGGCCGGCTCGCTGACCGGGAATTTCCTGCGGAACCCGCGCTGCGTCGCACTCCAATTTCGCTACGCCTTTGTCACGGACGATGACGGCTTGAAAGTCCTCGACATCACGGAGCCGGACCGACCGGTGCCCGTTCGAAACGCACTAGTTAGGCTAAATCACGCCGGTCGTTTGTATGTCGCGCGCACTTACGCTTATGTCGCGAACGGGCCGGAGGGCCTGGCCATTGTCGATGTTGAAAACCCGGAGTCGCCGCGTCTCGAGCAAATGTTCAATGCGAACGGCGCGCTCAACGACACCCGCGCGGTGCAGATCGGCAGCGTGAGCGCGTCGCAATTCGCGCTCGTGGCCGATGGAAAGAATGGATTGCGCGTCGTGCAGTTGATTTCGCCGGACACAGTCGCGGGCGCGCAAGGATTTTCGCCGAGGCCAAATCCGAAATTGATCGCGACTTATCGAACGAAAGGCGAAGCGATTTGTGTTTCGCGCGGATTGGAGCGCGACCGCGTCGTTGACGAAACCGGCGGACAAACGGTCGTGTTCGGCCGACGCGGCGCGCGCCCGTTTCATCTCGATGAGATGGAACGCTTTTATCGAAGATCGACATACACCGACGCGAAGGATGTCGATCTTGCGCGGGGCGGCGAAATTTATCGCGTCGAAGATGTCACCCTTTTGGGCGGCGTGCTCTCAACGAAAAGCGGCATGACATTGACGCCGGTCGCGACGCCCGCGCCGTCAGCGACACCGTGGACGTTGCCAAGCGAGCCGGAGATCGAGCCGACAGCGATTCCGTCGCCGAAATAAATTGCCGCGCGAAATCTTAGTGAGTAAAACGAAGGCCTATGGCGGACAAAAACAGCAAACATTCTTTGAACGCTCCCGGCCCGTATTACGTGGACACGACTTGCACGATGTGTCGCACGTGTCTGGAAGAAGCGCCCAATCTCATCAAAGTAACCGAGGATGAAACCGCGGTTTATTTTGAGAGGCAACCCGCGGGCGACGAGGAAACAGCGGCCGCGCAACGTTCCATGGAAGTTTGCCCGACGCTGGCAATCGGCAACGACGGCTAACGAGTCGTAATATCGACATCTTCTAAGATCGACATCGTCATGCCGGGGCCTTACACGCGCGCGAATCCGTTTCCGGCGAAGATGGTAACCAACCGCAGCCTGTGCGGCGAAGGTTCGGACAAAGACACGCGCCATTTCGAGCTCGATCTCAAAGGTTGGGGATTGAATTACGAAGTGGGCGATTCGATGACGGTTTGGCCGACGAACGATCCGGCACTGGCCGACGAAATTATCAAACGCCTCGGCGCCAAAGCCGATGAGCCAGTCAAAAGTCCGGCGCGCGAAACGACTTTGCGCGAAGCGTTGTTAGGCGATTGCCGGATCACGCAGACGACACCGAAATTTCTCCGAGCCATTGCTGAACGCGCGGTCAACGGCGCGCCCTTGCTGACGGAACTACTCAAGCCGGAACGAAAAGAAGACCTCGACAAATATCTTTGGGGAATGGAAGTGGTCGATTTTTTGATCGAGCATCCGTCAATCAAATGGACAGCGCCGGAATTTGTCGAGACGCTCGCGAAACTAATGCCGCGTTTGTATTCGATCTCGTCGAGTTTGAAAGCGCATCCCGACCAGGTGCATTTCACTATCGACGTCGTGCATTACGAAAGTCGCGGGCGCGTCCGCAAAGGTGTTTGCTCAAATTTCCTGGCTGAGCGCGCGCAGAAAATTTCGATTCCGGTTTTCCCGAACACGTCGAAGTTCCGGCTGCCGGAGGACGGCAACACGCCGATCATCATGGTCGGCCCCGGCACCGGCATCGCGCCGTTCCGCGCGTTTTTGCAAGATCGACAAGCAAGCGGCGCCAAAGGAAAAAACTGGCTCTTCTTCGGATCGCAACACGAACACTGCAATTATTTTTACCGGGATGAGCTCGAAAAAATGAAAGCGGATGGATTTTTGACGCGGCTCGATTGCGCGTGGTCGCGCGATTCCGACTCGAAGACCTACGTGCAAAACAAAATGCTGAACTGCGGGGCCGAGGTTTGGAAATGGATGGAGGCCGAGAACGCGCAGTTTTTTGTCTGCGGCGACGCGCGGCGCATGGCCAAGGATGTGGATGCGGCGTTGCGCAAGATTGCGCAGGAACACGGCGGCAAAACGGAAGAGCAGACTAACGAATACATCGAGAAGCTGAAAACGGACAAACGCTACAAGCGCGACGTCTACTAAGATCGACATCGATTATTTGCGACGATCGTTGTTCGCCGCTACAAACTACGGATGCCGGACACCAAGATTCTGCCGCCAGAGACGGCGGCAGCTACAACGCCGAAATGGACACGGGCTAATCCGTTTCCGGGAAAGCTCGTCGTGAATCGGCGATTGAGCGGGCTGGAATCGGAAAAGGACACCCGCCATTTCGAGATCGAGCTCAAGGATTGGGGATTGAGTTTCGAAGTGGGCGATTCGATGTCGGTTTATCCGACGAACGATCCCGCGTTGGTCGATGAAATCATTCGCGCGCTCGGCGCCAAAGGCGACGAACCGGTGCCGGCGGCGAAAACGACGAAGCCATTTCGCGAAGCGCTGTTGCGCGATTATTCCATCACGCAAACGACGCCGAAGTTTCTAAAGGCGATTACGGAACGCGCCAGGTCTTCGAACCTGCTGAAGGATTTGCTGCACGCCGCTCGCAAGGAAGATCTCGAGCGTTATCTCTGGGGCATGGAGGTCATCGATTTTTTAAGCGAACATCCATCGGCGAAATTTCAGCCTGAGGAATTTGTCGCGTTGCTCACGAAATTGCAGCCGCGTCTTTATTCGGTCGCATCGAGTCTGCGCGCGTTTCCCGAGCAGGTGCATTTCATTATCGATGTTGTCCGTTACGAAAGTCATGGCCGCGAACGCAAAGGCGTGGCGTCGACTTTTCTGGCCGAACGCGCGGACAAAGCGCCGGTGCCGGTTTATCCGAGCTCGGCCAAACATTTTCATCTGCCGGACGATCCCAATGTTCCGCTCATTATGATCGGACCCGGTACGGGTGTGGCGCCGTTTCGCGCTTTTCTGCAAGATCGACAAGCAACCGGCGCGAAAGGAAAAAACTGGCTCTTCTTCGGCGCGCAACGCGAGAGCTGCGATTACGCCTACCGCGAAGATTTCCATCAACTGAAGCAGGACGGCGTTCTCACGCGATTGGACTGCGCTTTCTCGCGCGATCAAGCGCACAAAATTTATGTGCAGCACAAAATGCTGGAGAACGCGGCCGAGATCTGGAAATGGATCGACGGCGACGGCGCGCAGTTTTTTGTGTGTGGCGACGCGCGGCGGATGGCGAAGGATGTCGATGCGGCCTTGCGAAAAATTGTGCAGGAACATGGCGGCAAAGATGTCGAAGCGGCTAACGAATACGTCGAGAAGCTGAAAAGCGACAAACGTTACAAGCGCGACGTTTATTAGATCGACAATCACATTCGCCGCGATGTGTTTGCTGGTCGCGGCGAACGCGCACGCCGATTCCATTCGCGTGACCTATCTCGGGGTGAATGGTTATCAATTCGAAACGGAGGGGCATACGTTGCTGGTCGATCCTTACTTCACGCGCATCGGCTTTTGGTCGGCGGCGTTGAATCGGCGAATCGATTCGCGAATCGATCGCGTCGACGAAGGCTACAAACACATTCAACATCGCGCCGACGCGGTTTTGGTGACCCACGCTCACTTCGATCATTTGCTCGACGTGCCGGAGCTGATGCGCCGCACAGGCGCGAAGTTGTTCGCTGGCGCCACCACTGTCGATCTTGCGCGTTCGTTAGGCGCATCCAATGTTAGCGCGGTGAAACCCGGCGATGTGTGCCGCATCGGGCCGTGGACAATTCGAGTATTTGCCGCGGAACACGATCGGCTATTTGGAAAAGTCCCGTTTCGGGAAAATGAAAAAGCGCGGCGACCGCCGGTGAAGCCGTCGGATTACATCTTGGGCGAGTCGCTCGCGTTTGTCATCGGAGCGAACGGCAAACGGATTTACATCGATTCCGGCGGCGTGCCCGGGTCGCTCGACGCCTGGCGCATTCAACATGTCGATCTTGCGATCATTGGAGTGGCATTGCCGGACAGTCGACGGCGGTTTGCCGAAATCGTTAGGCAATTGCAACCGCGTTACATTTTGCCGAGCCATCAGGACGACATGTTTGCGCCGTTAGACCGCGGCTTTCATTTCGGCAAGCTGAGCAATTATCCCGAGCTCGCGCGCACGCATCGCAAAGAAAACTTGCCCGGCCGGCTGGTTCTTCTCGATTATTTTCGACCATGGACATTGCCGTGAACGAAACCGCCGCGCGCCGCCCGAGTCCGCGCGGTCTCCTTGTTACCGCGCTGGCACCGGTCATCCCGCAAATTCTCGGGAGCGCATTCAATATTTGGTACAATGCTGTCGTCGTTAACGCGCTGTTGCCGACGGCGACATTGAAACATCGCTTCATGCAAACAGTCGTCGCTTACAACGCGCTGGCTTATCCGATCGCGACCGCGATCTGGCTCTGGTTTGTCTTTTCGTTGCGAAAAGATTTTCGCGTCCTTTTGCACGGCGGAACGATTGCCGTGGACGTGTTAGATCGACATCGTCGTCATGTTGTCCATATGCCGTGGCTCGGCGCGACAATTGGTGGCGTCGCGTGGCTACTTTGCATTCCGGTTTTTTTCTTGTCCCTGGCTGCGACGGGTGAACCGCTCAATCCGCAGCTGAATTGGCATCTGCCAATTTCGTTTCTCGTCTCCGCTTTCATCGCCATCACGCAAAGCTTTTTCATGATCGAACTCGCGAGTCACTGGGGATTGTTTCCGGTTTTTTTCCGCGGCGCGCGGCCGGACCGACTGGCGGGTGTTCACTCGTTATCCTTGCGCGCCCGCGGAGTGATGTGGGCTATCTCGGCCGGAGTTTGTCCGATCGGTTCACTGTTGCTGCTCAACTTTGCGCCAGCCTCGCCGACTTCGAATCCGCAGTGGTTCGGACTGTTTGTCGGCACAATCGGAATTGCGTTTGGACTTTGCTCTGCGGTCTTGATTGCGCGTCTCGTCGCGCGCCCGGTTGATCAATTGCGCGTGGCCGCTCAAGCCGTGGCCGAGGGCCGCTTCGATGTCGAAGTGCCATTGCAACGCGCGGATGAGTTCGGCGCGTTAATCGGCGATTTCAATCGCATGGTCACCGAATTGCGCGAGAAGGAGCGTGTGCGCCGCACATTCGGTTTGCACGTTGGCCAAAAAGTGGCCGAGCAAATCCTGACGCGTTTTCCGGGCGTGGGCGGCGCGGAACAAACGGTGACGGCGATGTTCGCCGACATTCGCGCGTTCACTGCGAACTCGGCGAATCGCGAGCCGCGTCAGGTCGTGGCTCTGCTCAATCGGTTTCTCGACGCGATGGTGCAAGTGGTCGAAGTCGAACACAACGGCATGATCAACAAATTTCTGGGCGATGGTTTCATGGCCATCTTCGGCGCGAGCGCGGAAACGGTCGATCACGCTGATGACGCGGTGCAAACGGGATTGTCGATGTTGCGGCGATTGGAAAAATTAAATGAAGAACTTGTCGCTGACGGCGAAGTGCCAATGGCAATCGGGATCGGTTTAAACACTGGGCCGGCCATCGTCGGCAGCATCGGGTCGCCGCAACGAATGGAGTTTACCGTCATCGGGAACACGGTGAATGTGGCGTCGCGCATCCAAGGCCTAACGAAAACAGTGGAGGAGCCGTTGCTCTTGACCGAATGGACAGTGCAAGCGCTGCGGAAGCCGATTGAGCTGCGTGAATTTCCCGCGCAAGAAGTGCGCGGAGTTAGCAAACCGGTGCGTGTCTTTACGCCGGTGCGTTGAGTTTATTTCTGGCGGCAGCGATCACGCCGAGGAGAAAAATTACCGCGCACAAGATCGACAATCCCCCGCCATAAATCAGCCACCACGGTCGGTAGGCGAGAATGAGTTGTCCATGCGAACCGGCCGGCACTTCGACCACCGGAAATAAATTTCGATACGAATCGACCGTGAGTTTCTTTCCACCGAACCGCGCGACGTAGCCGCGAAAAAATGGACGGGAGAATTTTAGCAACGCTGGTTTGTCTCCGCTCGAAACATCGACATCGACATCGACATCGGCCTCGACTCGATTACGCGATTCGCTGATTCGCGAAATTTTCGCGGCGGCAAATTCCTGATCGGGTCGCGAATCGATCCAGCTCGACGATCGCACTCGAGCGAGCGGCGCACCTTCTCGATGAAAGACTCGGCCTTCGTCATTTTGGAAAACGAGATGCCAGCCCGGTTGCTCAGGATCGACATGTACTTCTTGCGCGACCACGATTCCATCCACGCCGAGTTCATCCAAAACGCCTGACTGATCGCGCAGAAGGTATTCGCCGAAGTCAGAATCGATCTCGCCATGAATGGCAAAATTAAATTCGCGGGCGACGCCCGCGGCCAGAATCGGGCTGTAACCGTTGATGAAACGCAATCCTGCCCACATCGATGTGCTGCCCGGCCTAACGATCTGGCCCACGGGCTCGGGTTTTTTCGTGGTGCGATAAGTGTGTTCAGCAGGCGGATAAATGCTCAGGTAAAGTCGCTGCGGGTCGAGCGGCGCAGGTCGCGTGAGGTCTTGCGACAGATTGTATTTTGGGACGCCGCAATTCGGCGAGATGCAAAGATACATCGCCAGGAATGCGGCGGACGAGATCAACGCGGGAGTCCAGGCATTCAGTTTGGAATCGCGAAACGAAAATTCGCTCAGCGCCCAAATGGCAGCGAGTGCCAGTAGAATCCAAGTGAGGGGAAAAGCGTAATCGCCGGCCGTATGCAAGATCGACATCGTGATCGCAGTGATGCCGACGACGAGTAACGCAATGAGGCCGCGCGATTGTCGATCTTCGCGCAAGGCTTCAGCGGCACACAACCCGAGAATCAAATGAAAGAACGGCAGCCAGCGGAAACTCCAGCGAAATACGCCGGCGCTCGGCAGCATCGCGAACAGCAGTACGACGAAGAGCAACAGAAGTTGCCACTTAGTATGCCTAACGAAGGCGCGACCGCGATTAAATAATCCCGCCAAAAGCGCGATGGGCGCAACCAGACCGCACGATAATTCGGTCGCGCGATGCGGCATCATGCGCGTTGAAAAGTCCGCCCAATTCACTGTCCAGCATGGGAGAATGAATCCGGGAAGCGCGCTGATGGGAACGATCCATTGCCAATGTGCGGAACTCGAAGTCGCGGCGCGGCCCGAGCCGTGAACGTAATCAAAAAGTGCCAGCCACGCTGGCGCGGCCAAACCAAATCCAAGTGCGACGCCGCCGAGCATGGGCAAGATCGACATGAACCTTTTCATTTGGACTAACGACTTGATTGACAACCAGGCGATCAAGAGCGCGAGCATGACAACGGTGTAGGGAAACCCACCGGTAACGACCAAATAGACAAATGGCGCAGGCCAGAGCGCTCCGCGCAGAAAACGCCCAACGCTCAACGTGCAACGTTCAACGCTCAATTCAGAATGCAGTAGTTGGACGTTGGGCGTTGGGTGTTGAGCGTTGAGCGTTTTCTGCTCAGAAAAGCGCAGAGATTTTTCGAGCGCCCACCAACACCACGGCAACCACGCGAATGCGGCGAGGGCGCCGAACCAATCGATGGCGCCCCAGCAGATGATCCAGCCGTTCAATGTCGCGACCAGCGCAACGAAGATCGACAACGGAATGTTCAAGCGACGACCGCGCGCGAGTAAAAACGCGCCGGCGGCGAGGACGAAAAGATGGGTGATGGAAAGGGCGGCGGCTTGTTGCGGAAAGCTGAGCGGAAATTTCCAGATGAGAACGACGGCGGCGTTTATGAAAATGGAAAATGTTCCGTATTGATATTCGCCGGCGAGATTTCCGCAGACCCAGGAGAACGGACTGAGCAAAGGTAGATGACCTTCGTTCCAGCTTCGCGCGATGTCGGCGAATACGGGCAAGATCGACAATTCATAATCGTCGTTCCAGAAAAGGAGCGGATCGTGCCACAGAAGAACGAGGGAAAAGAGGACGATGAGGAGGCCGGCGGAAGTCGCGCCGAGTGTTTCCGAACGCGTGGTGCGCGGTTCGAGCATTTAAGAAAGCAAACGCTCAACGCTCAACGTCCAACGCTCAACGCTCAATTCAGAATGCAGTAGTTGGACGTTGGACGTTGAGCCTTGAGCGTTGAGCGTTTGCTTCATCCTAGACAACGACCGGTTTGCCCTCAGTCATCACGAGCACTTTGTCTTCAATGCCGTGGCCGCGCGCGGACACAAGCAATCGCTCGAGCGGTTCGTGCATCGGTTCGTAGCCGAGACGAAAACTTCCGTAGTGCATCGGCACCAAAGTTTTTGCTTTTAGCTCGACGAATGTGCGCACGGCTTCTTCCGGATTCATGTGCACTTCGCGGCCAGTCGGCGCATCGTAGGCGCCGATAGGCAACAGCGCGATGTCGATCTTGTAATGTTCGCCGATTTCGCGGAAGCCGGGGAAGAAGGCGCTGTCGCCGCAGTGAAAAATTGTGCGGCCCTCGAGTTTGATGGCGAAACCGCCGAAGCCGCGGTGGAGATCGGCAAGGAAACGCGCGCCCCAATGATAACAAGGCGTTAACGAAACTTCGATCGGGCCAAGTTTCACCGTCTGCCAGTAATCGAGCTCGTGCACGATTTGGAATCCGAGATCGTGCACCAGATTGCCGACGCCGATGGGGACGACAATTGGTTGATCGGCCGCAACTTTTCGGAGCGTGCGCCGATCGAGATGATCGAAGTGCGCGTGCGTGACGAGAACGAAATCGATCTCGGGCAAATGATGAATCTCGAATCCGGGTTTCTTCAGGCGCTTGATTACCTTGAGCCACTTCGACCAGATTGGGTCGATGAGGAGATTCACTTCGTGCGTCTGGATGAGGAAGGAGGCGTGGCCGATCCAGGTGATACAAATTTCGCCGGGCTTGATTTCGGGAAATTGCGGCGGCTCGTAATCCCCGGAGCGCTTGGTGAAAAGCGAAGGAATGAGGACTTCGGCGAGAAAATTGCGCCGATGCCAATCGGAACGCGGGCGAAGTTTGACGCGCGTCGATTTTTTATTTTGCGCGCCATTTTCGGACGGCTGGCGCACGACATTGCGTCGGCTCTTTTTCGAAAAAGGAATCGGCACTTGCCGCGAACGATATAATCTAGTCAGGTTGAATCAAAGTTTTTCGCGACCATGAACGGCGACCTGTCGGCGGCAAAGAAAGCGCTGCGATTGCAGATGCAGCAACAACTGCGGGCCATGACGGCGGAAGATCGACAATCGCATTCGGAGGAAATCTGCGAGCGCGTGCTGGAAATGGAACGCTGGGCCGAAGCGCAAAGCGTGATTTTATTTTCGCCGCTCCCGAGCGAGCCCATCATCGCGCCGCTAAAACTTGATTGCGAAATGCGGAAAATTTCCTGTGTTACCATTCCGCAGAGCCCGAAAAGCGAAGCGGACCTGCGCCTGCCCGACACGATCGATCTGATTCTCGTTCCCGGTTTGGCTTTCTCGCAAGATCGACATCGACTCGGCCGCGGTGGCGGATTTTTCGACCGCTTACTCGCCGGCCGCGCCAAAGATGCCTTCAAGCTCGGAATTTGTTTTTCGTTACAAGTGCTCGCGAGCGTCCCGACCGAGCCGCATGACGTTGTCGTCGATGCGGTGGTGACGGATTAGGTGGAACGCGATCTCCGAGCGCGTTGCTAGAAAGGTGACGACCGATATTCCTATTTTATAACATCGCGCCCGGAGGTCGCGATCCACCTTGCGTTCAGTGGCATCTCGCGTTGAGTTGTGCGCGATATGCGCAGTCTCAAGATCGTTCTTCTCCTTGTCATGTTTTGTTCGATCGCGGCCGCGGTCGAAACTCGTCTGCCTTTCACAACTGTTTTTAAAGGACAGGACGAATTCGACCGGTTGGTCGCGAAAGCGAAAGCCGACAACTGGAAAGCGTTACCTATCGGCGAGCGGACCGCGACGGTGGGGCAGGCGCTTCTCGGCACGCGCTACAAACATTTCACTCTCGAGATCGACAATCGCATTGAATCGCCGTCGGTAAATTTCCAGGGGATGGATTGCTGGACGTTCTTCGAAATTTCGCTCGCGTTCGCGCGCATGCTTAATGAGCCGGAGGAAAATTGGACGCCGGCGCAGATGCTGCATTACATCGAGCTCGATCGTTACCGCGGCGGCGAATGCACCGGCGAATATCTTTCGCGATTGCATTACCTGGAAGATTGGCTGGCGGACAATCGGGACCGCGGACTGGTCGAAGAGCTCACTCCGCATCTCGGCGGCAAGAGCGTGCCGCATTCCGCGCGCGAGATGACGATCGGCTGGCGGCATTACCGTTATCTCGCGTCGAACAAATCGTTGCTCGGTCCGCTCGCGAAAATGGAAGCGCGGGTGTCGTCGCGTCCGCTCTATCAGATTCCAAAGAATCGCGTCGCGAGCATCGAATCGAAATTAAGAAGCGGCGACATCATCGGGATTATTTCGCGCGATCGCGGTGGACTTTACTCGACCGCACATGTGGGGTTGGCGTTACGCACCAGCGATGGATTGCATTTCATGCACGCGTCCTCGCCTAACAACTCTGGAAAGGTCGTGATCGACTCGCGCCTTTCGCAATATCTGGCGCGTTATCGCAGCGACAGCGGAATTCTTGTGGCACGACCGACGAAGTAATTGTCGATCTTACGCGGGCCTTGTGGCGACGATCGGCATTTCTACGATGAAGGTCGCGCCGTGACCGAGGCCTTCGCTGCGCGCGCTGATTTTTCCGCCGTGCATTTCGACGATCGCTTTGCTGATGGCGAGGCCGAGGCCAAGACCCTCCCGACGCGTGTCCACCTGCTCGAAAGCGTCGAAGATTTTCTTGAGAAATTGGGGCTCGATGCCGATGCCGTTGTCGCTAATTTCGATGGCGATGGTTTCGGGGGTTGGATTGTGCGAGCGCACGGCGATGGCGCCGTTCATGGGCGCGAATTTGTAGGCGTTGCGAAAGATGTTCCAGAAGACTTGCTGCAAGCGCGGCGGGTCGGCGTTGAGTTTGTGCTGAGTTGCTTCGAGGGCAATGCTGAGATGGAGATGTCGATCTTCCATGTCGCCTTTGACGATATCGAGCGCGTGTCCCAGAAGTTCGTGCAGGTCGGCCGGACCTAATTGCAATTTCAATTTGCCGCGCGTGATGCGGGTGAGATCGAGCAGGTCGTCGATCAAACGCGCCTCGAGTTCGACATTGCGGCAGACCATGCGAAGGCCTTGTTGTATTTCCGGCGCGAGTCCGTCTTCGTCCGCCATTCCTCCGGCCCAAACCAAAACGGGCGTGAGCGGAGTGCGCAGCTCATGACTGAGCATGGCGAGAAAACGATCTTTGGCGGCATTGGCCGCTTCGGCGTTTTCTTTTTCGCGCTGCAACTGTTCTTCGATTTGCTGGCGAAGAATGAAAAGGCCGATCTGACTGCCGAGTGCTTCCACCATTTGCAGGAGATCGTCATCGGGCTCAGCGATTTGCGGACTAAACAACTCGAGAACGCCTTTGATCTCGCCGTAAGCGCGGAGCGGAAATGCAAATCCGCCACGCAATCCGGCTTTCGCAGCAGCAGCAAGACGGTGGAAATTATCGTCCTGCGTGACATCGCTGATCCATGTCGGCTTGTCCAAATTGACGACGCGGCCGGGAAGACCGATGGAAGTTTGCAACTCGATCTGGCGCGTGATCGCCGCAAATTCCTCCAGCGCGGGAGCGCCCGCATGCCAGGTCGCGCCACAATTCAAAGTTTCGCCCTTGTCTTGGCAAAGCCAGATCGAGCCGGCGACCCAGTCACCGATCGGTGCGATGGCGCGGATGATCCCGGCGCCGTTTTCGTCTAGCAAACGCGAACCCGCGAGCAGGCTGGCTACGTCGTACTGCGCCGTCCGCCGGCGCTCCGCCTGAACTCGCTCCGCGATATCGCGCGTAATTTTCGATGCGCCGATGACGTTCCCGCTGCTGTCTTTGATCGGCGAAACGCTGAGTGAGATGTTTAGCAGCGCTCCGTCTTTTCGCCGGCGCACCGTTTCGTAATGCTCCACCGGTTCGCCACGACGCATGCGTTCCAAGATTCGCGCCTCTTCGTCACGATTTTCCGGAGGGATGAGCAACATCACACCCTGGCCCAGAATTTCTTTCGCGCTGTAGCCATAAAGACGCTCCGCGCCTTCGTTCCAACTCGTGACGATGCCGTCGAGGTTTGTGCTGATGATGGCGTCGTCTGAAGATTCAACGATCGCAGCCAGGCGGCGAATGGCTTCTTCGCCGCGCACGCGTTCGGTGATGTCGCGCAGGTACGCAGTAAAAAATGGCGCGTTGCCGATGCGCAATGCGCTGATGGCGAGCTCCACCATTATTTCGGAACCATCGCGACGAAGCGCGTTGATTTCGATGCGCCGGCCCAGGACCGGGCCTTCGCCGGTGGTGAGATAACGCGCGAGTCCTTGTCGATGTCTTTCGCGCAAACCCGGCGGAACAATCAACTCCGCCAGTTCCTGGCCGACCGCTTCGGCGCGGGTGTAACCGAAGACCCGCTCAGCCGCAGGATTAAATTCACGAACGATCCCGGAGGCATCCATGGTGATGATGCAATCAAGCGCGGACTCAAGAATGGCGCGGTTGATTGCCTGCAAAACTTGTGGAGCGTCACTCGCATCTTCGATCTTATTTTGGTTCGTCTGGCTCATTGCACTGGGGGTGGCCCAAACGATTCCACTAATGGCCACCAAGGACAATGCGCGTTTGCGTTAAAGCTTGAATTGAAGCGGGCGGGGTTTCGGCGACAATCGCGTTGTTTCTATGAAAGTTCTTTGTGTGGTGGAACACGGCGATGCTCCCAGCATCCGTTTGCGTTTGCGCGATTGTATTGATCGCTACGCGCAGCTCGGCGTCGAGACCACGGTGCTTGCAAATCGACGCGCCAGCCTAACGAGCCGAATGCGATTATTACGAGAAGCGACGCGTCATGACGTAGTCGTCCTTTTCAAAACCGTCGGTTTCAGTCCGTTTGACTTAACCATGCTGCAGCGCGCGAACCATCACATCATTTTCGATTTCGACGACGCCGTCATGTTTCGCGATCAAAAATATCAGCGGCCGTTGCGCGCGAAAACGTTCACGAAATTTTTGCGGACGGTAAAACGATGCGCCGCTGTCGTGGCCGGGAACGAGTTTTTGGCCGGCTTCGCCCGAGCCTGCGGACGTCCGACTGTTGTGCTGCCGACATCAATCGACGTCGCCAAATACCAAATGAAGCAACATCGCGAGGGGCTTGGCCTAACGATTGGCTGGCTTGGTCTGAGCGATGGCTTGCCTTATCTGCAACACATTCGACCGGCGCTGCGGCGGCTCACGGAAATGTTTCCGGAGTTGAAATTGAAAGTGGTTTCGGACAAGCCGCTGCAACTCGACGGCGTCAAGATCGACAATCACATTTGGGAACTCGAGACCGAGCAAGCGCACCTGGCCAGTTTCGACATCGGTATCATGCCGCTGTGGGATTCCGTTTGGACGCGCGGGAAATGCGGTTACAAAATTTTGCAATACATGGGCGTCGGCACCGCGGTCGTCGCATCGGACGTAGGCGTTAACCGCGAAATCATTTCTCATGGCGACAGCGGTTTTCTCGCGCGCGGCAATGATGATTGGATCAAAGCGCTCGCGAGTTTGATTGAAAATGCGGCGCAGCGAAAAGAGTTCGGGCTGCGCGGCCGCGCCATCGTGGAGAGTCGTTATTCCATGGAAGGATTTGTGAAAGGTTACATGTCGATCTTGCAGGAAGTCGCGGCGTCTTCGCGCTGACACGGCGATGCGTCCGCCTGTTCTCATCGTCGGCGCTCATCGATCTGGCACGACTGCGACTGCGCGCGCGCTCGAGATCCTGGGACTTCAGTTAGGCCAGTGTTTGGACAGCCATCGCGAACCGAAAGGCTTGCAGCAATTGCACGAGCATTACCTGGAGCAGCTCGGCGCGGCCTGGCACAACCCCGCGCCATTTCTGGAATCGTTAAAAACTTCGGACGGAGAACGAAATTGCGTGGAGTACCTTCGAGCAAACACTGAAGAGAAACTTCCGAGCATCCTCGGTTACGGAAATAATCCGCGAGGGCTTTGGCTCCGTGCACGACGAAACTTCGGCGCGGTGTGGGGTTGGAAAGAACCGCGCACCACTCTGTTCGCGCCGGCGTGGCTCAAGATTTTTCCGGATGCACGCATCGTTCACATTATTCGTCATCCAATGGCTGCGGCCATCAGCATTCGCGAACGGGAAATGAAATTTCGCGCGGCGGGGGACGCGCCGATCGCGAAGATCGACAATCTCGATTACGGAATGGACTTGGTGCGACGTTATACCGAAGCCGGGCACAGTCTCGCCCAACGAACTCCGCATTATCAACGCGTTCGTTTTGAGAACATGCAGGCGGATGCAAGCAGCGTCCTGAAAGAGCTCGCCCATTTTTGCGGCTTACGCTCTAGCGCATCGCAACTGCGCAAGGCCGCAGCAACCATTCGCCCGACGAAGACAAGATCGACATCTTCTTAGATCGACATCGTCGATGCGGTTGCGAAAAAAACAGCGCGCGCTAAACTAAATCCATTGGGGGCGCACTGGTTTCGACTCATCGTTGGAAACGCAGGCGGCATGTCGAGGATGGTTCGTTGGCCTCGTTAAAATCCGGACCAAAACAAATAAACGCAGATCACCAAGATCTCGCTCTCGCGGCTTAATTGACCGTGACGTTTGGAGTTGGACGCCTGCTACGGCGCCAAACGTGGACAGCAGGCTAATCGGACGGCGGAGCGACCGCGCCGGACGGTGAAGGAACTTCGCGGATGCTCGGGGGCCGGCAGTGTGCCGGTGCAACGTTCGGCTCCTTAAATATAAACGCCGGATACACATGTAGATGTTTGCGCGGATAGCGGCGAGGACAGGGGTTCAACTCCCCTCGCCTCCACTTTCACGCCTGTTTAATTCATGCTGGTGCCGAACTCGCGTCATGAGTGCGGTCACTCCGATTGCGGCCACGGTGACTAGAGCGATCATCGCGGACATGCGATAACGAGCGATGAACAAGGCAAATAATCCTTCGTGCATTGTCAGGCCCATAAAAACGATCGTTGCCAACGGCAAACGAATCTCCGTGCCTGATCGGGTAACAAGGCGTCGTTGAAAAACTCCGATGAGCAGAAAGC
Source organism: Chthoniobacterales bacterium (assembly GCA_038229295.1). Taxonomy (GTDB): domain Bacteria; phylum Verrucomicrobiota; class Verrucomicrobiia; order Chthoniobacterales; family UBA10450; genus JAJPGZ01. Next base: position 58,501 of record JBBROO010000010.1, read on the forward strand.
TAACGAAGCCGAGCACCGCCCACGCGACAAAGTTCTGGAGAGGAATTCCGTAATACTGGCCGACGCCGAAGTAGCTCCATGCACCGCGGTAAACGTGGTTCGGATCGGCGACCAGATCGTAGGCCACAAGCAAAATTGTAGCCAGTAGTGTACGAAGTAGCAGTGGCGCGGTGCCCGGCAAGAGATCGGCTATCGTGGCGTAAGCGAGATATGAGACGATGAACCAAACGAAAGGAATCAGAATCGGAATCAGTCCGAATAATTGAATCGGCATTTCGGCGTTGTAGCGATATGCGCCGAATATGAGACCCGTGGCAGTCCCGAGCAGCTCGATGGCGATGGACCACACCAACACGAAAATCAAAAAGGCCAACGAAAACGACCATCCGAATCGCCGGCGTGAGTCGATGAAGCAGAATGTGGTCGCGATACCGGCAAAAACATTGGCCCGCAGATTGTAAGAGGCTGGAAAGGCCGACGCGTTAAAGATTCGGGCAAACCAAAACGTCCCTAAAGCAGCGAAAAGCAGGAATGCCGTCAGGCATTCAAAAGCGATTGCTCGTCGACCCGTGTCGTTTTTTGAAAGAAGGCGCGTCCGCCAAATCGGTTGGATACCGAAGCCGAAGTGGCGTTGCGCGAATGCGACCGACGCGACCATCGCGCGACTGGCCCACCTCGGAAGTAACGAAGGCAGCCGAATAGCGCAGAAGGTGGCGAGCGAAAGAAACGTGGGACGGATGCGACGCAACACTCGCCGTTCGTAAACCGCGCCCTTGCGTTCGTTCGGAATCCGATCGTCCACCAAAACCTCCGCGGCGATGCGTCCCGATTCGATCGCGAAAGCGATACCTTCCCCGGAGAGTGGCTGGATGAGCGACGCGGCGTCACCAAGCAAAACATAACCCGGCCCCCAGAGTTTCCGACGAAGCCGGCCCGTCCACGTAAATTTTGCGAGGTTCAGGGGGAACCCTATGATGTTTCCTTCAAAGCGGGCGTCACCGAGGTAGCGCCTCATCTCCGGAGTCTGGCAATAGTAATTGAATCGTTCTTTTAAGATGCGGTTATCAGTGGCATTTCCGTAACCGACATTGGCCCAGCGTTCGCCATCGCGAATGAAAGGAAAAAGCCAGAAGTATCCGACATGCTCGACATCGAAGAAAAATACTAACCCGTCGAATGTTTCTGGCACACCGCGCACATACTGACGTAACGCATGGATGACGTTGTCATCGGCAGTCGAGCCAGTTTCCCGACGCACGATACTTCGGCTTCCATCCGCGCCGACCAAGAGTCGACAAGTTAACTCGCGAGACCCATTCGCCTCGTCCAGTCTGATTCCGCATACGCCGTCAGCGTTCGTTAACAACGCGGAGACCGATGCGTTTTCCAACGTTTGCGCGCCGGCGTTTACGGTTGCTTGCCAAAGCGCGTTATCGAATTCCAATCGCGGAATGACATCGAGCGCCTGGCCCTCACGGATGAGGCGATGGCCGTGCGGGTAGTGCAGGATTTGCCGCGCCGTGCAAGAGCGGGATGGCGTCAATGAAGGCAGCTCCGGAAACACTTCGCAGATGCGTGGGATCGCCTGATAGGTGAGTCCGTCCCCGCAAACCTTGTCGCGGGGAAATTTCTCCTTGTCGATCAAAAGGACGCGCAGGCGCGATCCGAATTTGAGCAGCGAACGAACGAACGCGCAGCCGGCGGGCCCGCCTCCTACGACGATGACATCGTAGTCCGATTCGATGCCGTTAGAACTCATTGGCAGCTTCTCGCAGGAGTCGGGGCACGGAAATTTATCTCCCCTAACGAGACACGACCATGTCCCAGCCGCGGAAAAATGTAAATCAAGCCGGCCAATCGATGAGACGCGTTCATTAATTTTTCGCTGTGAATTGAGCACTTTAGCAAAAAAAGGCTTCCCAACGATCACGGTAATGTTATAAATTCCATAATTCGATGTTAACCCAATTCTTCAAATCCAGTGCCCTTCCGAAAGTCGCTTATCCTCTCGCCATCCTGCTCGCTTGCTTCCTCCTCAGCGCGCGCCCTCAGCAACCGGTCATCCTGACTCCCGGCGAAAACGATCTCGTTGTTCTCAACGGGTGCGTCGTCTCGGCCTGCAACTATCTCGCCGCGCTCAAAACGAAGCACAGCCTCGATGAAAATTTCTGGGTCAAGATTCTTCTCGTTCGTTATGCCGACCATCCGGCCGGCCACGCTTACTGCGTTTGGGAAACGGACGGCGTTATCTACGGCTACGATCGTAACGCCGGCTCATTCCAAATTCCAGTTTACACGCGCGACGCGCGCGCCATCGCCATCGTGCTCGCGCAGGAGCTTGGCAAAGTCTTGAAAGAGCCTCTCGCGGTCGCCAATGCCGAGTTCGTCGAATCGGCGAAAGCGAAAATCTACAAATACTAGCCGGTTGCAGCGCCGCTACCGCTTTTCGTCCGACGCAAAAAAAAAGAGCGCGATCATTTTATTGATCGCGCTCACGCAAGCTCTCGGGATTATGACTGTGCTTTGATTTTCTGCTTTGTGACTTGATCGCCTGCGCAGCAGCATTTTGAGCAGTGCTCATGCCAACTTGTAAGATCGACAATCACAAATCGACTTCGGCAGCGCTGAATTCAGCGCCATTTGGCCGGCGCAATCTTTCCCGCAACGGATGATCGCGATGCTTCGCCACGAACGCTTCGAACAAATCCATGTAGGACGCGACCGCGCGTTTGATGGTCGCGAGCGAGTTTCGCGCCGATGCAGTTTTGTATCCCAAGATAACGGACCGAATCTCCGCCACTTGTTCGATGTCGATCTTGCACTCCGAAAGTTCAAAGCGAATCGCATCGTGGGCGATGCGCGCGCCACTCTCCACAAACATGTCCCACCGTACCCGCGATGTGTTTCGCGGATGCTTGCGATACTGCACCAGCACGTCCGGAAGATTGGCCGCGCCCACAGATCGAATCGCGCGGCTGACGAAATCATAATCGGAATAACTAACGACCGCTGGGTCGTAGCGAATTCCGCGCTCGGTGAAAACTTCCCGGCGCAGCATGAGCGCCGATTGGCGAATCGGACAATCCAACAGGCCGAGCCAGTGGATTTCGAGATCGCTCTCCGGCATCGGCGAGATGTTCATCGAACTTCCGCCCGCGTCAATATTCTCGATCGACGTTCCGACAAGATCGACATCTTCATTTCGTTCCAGGAATTCCCACTGTCGCGCCAGTCTCTCCGGCAAAGCGAGGTCGTCGTGATTTAGAAACGCGATGTATTTCCCGCGCGCCTGTTCCATCGCAAAATTTCGCGTCGCCGAAATACCGCGATTCGTTTCCTGGAAAAAACCGCGAATGCGATTGTCGATCTTGGCGAATTCTTTGATGACGGTCGGAGAGTTATCGCTGGATCCGTCATCGACAATCACCAGTTCGAAATCTGCGAACGTCTGCGCGCGTAAGCTCTCGATTGCCGGCGCGAGATAAGGTCCGGCGTTAAACACCGGCATGATGACGGTCACGACGACAGGATAAATTGCGCGTTAGCCGTAATTGATTCCGCTGAAATCAAACGGAATAAGATCGTTCTTGAGCGGCAGCCGATATTTATCCGGGTCGGCATGTTCGTAGCCGCGGTTGGGCAGGTTAACAAAGTAGGCGTCAGTCGTGCCGATGTTTTGCACGGCGTGAAAAACTCCGCGCGGAATGGTGAAGAGCGTCCGGTTTTTTTCGCTGAAGGTAAATTGATTTAACATTTTGTAAGTCGGCGAATCTTCGCGGTTGTCGAAAAAGACCCAATGCAAAACGCCGTGCAGTATGGCGATGCGATCGTCCTGGTTTTTGTGCACGACCCATCCTTTGATCGCTTTCGGTCGCACGCTCGCGCTGTAAACAAAGACAAGTGGATCAGGATGAAAGTCCCACTTCAGATCGAAAAGTTCGACCACCTCTCCCCGTCCGTCCTCGATGGTCGTTAGGCGACGCATGGCCAGTCCGTGGATCACGGGCGCGATGCGCTCCCCTGTTTCAGTGACGGTTTGTCGATCTTTCTTCATGTCGATCTTGCGATGTTCTGGCGAAGTGTCGCCAGCAACGGATGGTCGTGATATCTCTCCGCGAACGCGTCAAACAAGTCGAGATAAAGCTCGAGAGCGCGATTAATGTCGCGGACCGAGCGCGCTGACTCTTTCTTTTTGTAACTCAAGAGGGTCGCGCGAATGTCGGCGATATCTTTTTCGTCGATCGCGAAATCGGGCAGTTCATGGGCGATGGCCGCGCGCGAAATGCGAATGCCGCTCTCAACAAACTCGTCGTTGCGCGTTCGCGAGGTGTTTTTCGGGTGCTTGCGATACCGCACGAGAATTTGCGGAAGGTTCGCGGCTTTCCGCTTTCGAATGGCGCGACTCAAAAAATCGTAATCGGAATTGATCGGCATCGATTCGTCGTAACGAAGATCGGTAAATGCTTTGGCGCGGCCCATCAAAGCGGACTGCCGGATCGGGCAATCGAACAAAGCCATCCAGTGAATCTCCAAATCGCTCTCCGGCATTTCCGTGATGTTGATGCGTTCGCCGCGCTCATTCACATTCTCGATCGCGGTTCCGACAAGATCGACCCGCCTTCGCGTGGCTCCGGCGCGGCAGGCCTCTTCATTTGCGCACAGAAAGGCGAGCTGCTCTTCGAAACGTGTCGGCAGCGCGACGTCATCGTGATTAAGAAACGCGAAATATTCGCCGCGCATTTGCGACAAACCGAAATTGCGCGTGGCCGGAATCCCGCGGTTTTCCTTCCGGAAGATCGGCCGAATGCGATTGTCGATCTTAGCGAAACGTCGCAGCGTTTCCGCCGAATCATCGGTCGATTCATCATCGACCGCGAGCAATTCCCAATCGGCAAAAGTTTGCGCGCGCAAACTTTCGAGGGCCGGTTCGAGAAACGCGCCGGCGTTGAACACCGGCATTAGAATACTGATTGCCGGCAAAGCCGATTTGAATCAGGAGACTCGGCGCCGCCGCAGCGCGCGGAGCGCGAGCAAGCCCACGGCACCAGTCACCGCGAGCATGGAGATGGACGGTTCGGGAATCGGCGCGGCGAAATTCGAGATTGTTACTCCGCCATCGCCGCCGTAATTCGCGATCAGTCGAAATCCGAAAACATCACCTGCGGCTACCGCAAAAGACGAGGAGCTGCTTTGCGGGCCGGTGGCGATCAGCGTGAAACTGCCGTTTACGAGATACCCAAAAGTGACCGATCCGGTTAAGGCCCAGTCAAACGAAACCGTTCCGCTGCCGGCCGCCGGGGCGGTCAGATCGAAATTATCCGTGGCGATAGGAAACGTAATATTCTGGATATTCAGGGTTACCGAAGTCGGCTGGTTCGTGACTAAGGAATCGGAAGTCGGAACGAAAGTGAGTGACGATGTCCAGTTGCCGAAGACGCCATTGGCACTGGCCCCGGTATAAGTGCCGTTCGGTGGCGGATTGAGCGCGTAGGGCGGAATGAAATCGGCGTCGGCCGTTTCGACCGCGCCAATCGTTCCGAGAACAGCCGCGGCCGCGGCATAACGGGAAAAGTCGATGTTGGATTGGGACCGCTTCATTACTTCGATTAAATGAAACTTCGACAAGATCGACAAGCTCTTTCCGCGCGCAGACCGATTCGCCAGTCGGCATTGATCGCGCTGAGCGCCGGGCAAAATTAAATCTGAATCAGGAGCGGCGGCGTAAACGAACAGCGCGGAGGACCATCAAACCAACCGCGCCCGTGATAGCGAGCATGCTGATGGAAGGCTCGGGTATTGGCGCGGAGAAATTGGAAATCACGGTGGTCTGGCTTCCGCCATAGGTGGCGATCAAGCGAAAGCCGAAGATGTCGCCGGTGGCCACGGTCAGAGTCGCCATTCCGGTTTGCGTGGGCGATGTCGCCAGCGAAGTGAAGGTCCCGTTGACGGTATAGCCGAATTCGGAGGCGTTCGAAGCGAAGAGGAATTCCGTGTAGTTCCAATCGAAGGTCAGCGTTCCGCTAAAGACGATCGGAACGGTAAAATTGAGAGTCTCCGGGCCAGAGCCAATAATCAGATTCTGGAGATGAAGGGTAAGCGACGCCGGACCGTTCGTGGTCAGAAAATCATCGGCATTCGCGCCCGACGAAGTCCAATTACCAAAGACACCGTTAGCCGCCACGCCGGTGTAGGTGCCGTTAGGCGGCGGGTTCAATGAATAGGGCGGAATGAAATCGGCGTCTGCTTTTTCGACGGCGCCGATCGTTCCGATGGCCGCGGCCGCCATGGCATAGCGTGAAAAGTCGATTCTGGTTTGCGGACGTGGATTGGATTTCATCGGCGGATGGATTAGACGCTGCCTGCGGTCGCTCGACAAGCTATTTTCGCCCTCGGGCGCGACGCTGTCTTAGCTCATTCGCGGCGCGCCGGTGCAAATCGACCAGCGCGGCGTGCGCGGGATTTTTCCGGTAGAGTAAAATAAGAGCGCGATGCGCGAGTATAAAACTGCCGTCGCGTTGCAATGCGTTCCGCAGCGCGACTTGCGCTGATTCATCCTCCCCCAAATGAGCGAGAGCCAAACCGAGAATCAGATGCGCGCGCGCGATTCCGGGAGAGAGACCGGCCGCCTGCATGCTGTGATCGGCCGCGTTCTGAAAATCGCGACGCCGATATTGCAAGATCGACAATCCGAAGTGCGCCTCGGCATTGTCGGGATCGATCTCGAGTGCGCGCGCGAAGGCGCGGTGCGCGTCATCGCGCCGGCGCAACCCAGCGTAAACGCGGCCGAGTTGCAAATGCATTCCCGGAAGCTGCGGTTGGGCCGCGTGCGCGCGCTCGAAATGCGCGAGCGCGGATTCGAATTTCCCTTCCTGCAAATCGAGCATGCCGCGCATGAGGTCCCATTGGGGCACGAACTTCGAACGCTTCCCTTCCCGCTCGCTCATGCCGCCATCGGGCAAGGCCGCGCGTTCTTCCATAAGTCGTCGCGCTTCGACGGTATTTCCAAGCGCCTGATGGCAACTGATTAAATTCAAAACCGGACTGGTGCGATGCGGTTGCGCCCGCACCATTTGTTCAAGCAACGGCAACGCTTCCTTCGGATTGTTCGACATGAGATAACAGACGCCGAGGTTGTAATCGATCTCCTGTTGCGCGGCGCGCGCTTCCTCATCGATCAGCTCCGGGCGCTTTTGCGCGGGCGAGATTTTCCCGCAGCGCGTTTCCCACGAGTCCACCATGTCGATCTTAGCGGGAAATTTTTCGAACGCCTGCACCCACGGTCGGCCTTCCATGTCCGCGCCTAACGGCAACCCAAACAGATGCAGAATGGTCGGCGCCAACCCGAGAATATCGCCGCCGAAAAACCATTCGTCCGCGCGAACGCCGGCGCCGCGGATGACCGCGAATCCGTTAGGCCGATGCGAAATGGCGCCGGCGGCATGTTCCCCTTCGCGCAAAACCGGACGCTTATCCCCGGCATAATATCCATGAGCCGAACAAACGATCACAATGGCTTCGTTACCCGCGAGCTCGACCAGTTTGCCGAGCATCTGGTCGTAGAGCCGGTAGGTTTCGGGCACGACGTTACGGAACAATTCGAATCTCTCGGACGAAACGTGCGGCAACTGCGGCGGCGCGAATTCGAGGAAGTCGCGACAGATCGGATCGAGCGCGTCGAAATAAACGGCGGCGAAATCCCATGGCTCCATTTCCATCGCGTAAGTGGCGGCAAATTGAGTGGTGCTGCATTCGGCCAGCCGATGCGCGAGCGCGGACACGAGCGGATCGGAACTCACCATGTCGATCTTCGGAATGAACGGCGACAGTTGCTCGAGCGAAAACTCGGCCGGATGAAAACGCAGCTCCGCGAAATCATCCGTCATCGCTTCGGGAAAGACGGCGTCGTTAGGCAACGGCCAGGCTGTTTCCAGTGGCGCCGTTGCCTTGTTGAAAACGTCGGAGATCATGACGCCATTGATCTGTTCGGCTGGTTGGGTGGCCGGCCATCCAAGGGCGTGCACGCGAATGTTTTCCGCGCTCAAAATATTCCAGAGCGCGCAACATCTCCGGCTCTCACTCGAGATTGGCCGCGCGCCTTTTCCATTCGGATTCGGTTCGGACGAAGCGAGCACGCCATGTTTTTGCGGGCGCTGGCCGGTCACGACGGAATTCCAAAGCAGCGGCGCGAACAACGGCTGAATCGTATTCAGTTTCCCGATGGCGCCGTGATTCATGAGCCGTTCGAGGTGCGGCATCTCGCCGGCATCGATGAGCGGCATGATGAGACTCAGCTCCGCCGCGTCCCAGCCGACTAAAAGAATTTTCGGGCGACCCGCCATGCCGAGACGCTGCCTCGGCCCGGATTTAATGCATCAAAAAAGAAATCCGCCATTCCGATGCTCAATCATAAGCGGCTTATGATAGATAGCAGGCGACATTCATTAATATCTGGGGAGCGCACGCGCCCTCGCGTGCGGATTGCGGCGCCTTCGCCGCAACCCACTCCAGCAAAAGTTCGTGATCGCGAGGGCTCGATCACCAGCACGCGAGGCGCGTGCGCTCCCCAGCAAGCCGAGAATGCGTCCAACCTCAAATCAGCTCGTCGGCCTGACGCGCGCGCGAGCTGCGTTTTTTTGGCGCGGCGGAGGATTTCTTTTCGGCGGCGGCGCGTTCGAGATTCAGCGCGAGAAGTTTTTCCAGGATTTGTTCGTCCGTAAGATCGACATCGAACGCGTAGGCGGCGGCGACGGCGGCATCAAGTTTCGTGTGGGCGTGGGCGAGCCAGGCTGGACGTTCGTTGTAGAGATTGGTGAGCGTGCGTTTGGCGAGTTTCTTCGCGGAATCCTCATCGCGCGCTTCGACCCGCGGATAACGAACGGTGCCGATGCCGCGCGCGTCGGGATCGACCACGAAACGCGACCACGGGCCGTCGATTGAGCCGGGAAATTCGAGCACGCGCGTGAGCGTCCATTCCGGCGGGTTAAGCCAGTTCACGCGCAGCTCGTTCAACTCTTTCGCCGCGGTGGAGATGTCTGCTGTGGCACGCGCATCCTGCGCGTGAGTTGAATTCATCGGCTGGAAGCCGATGCCACTTTCGGGAAACGGAAACGTCTCAAAACAAGTCGTCGGTGTGTAGCGGAACCCGCTCTCGCGCTCGCGCAACTGCGTACCTTGCGCGCGCGCCCACACTTCATGAAAGCGCGAATGCAAAACGCCGAAGAAATAATCATCGTCGCGCGCGAAGACATAAATTCCATCGTCGGGAAGGACGACCGCATCAGCCCACGCGAAGATTCTAAATTTCGAAACTCGCGGTGTAGTCAAAAACCGTTGCAGACCATTGAGCGCCACGCGCATTCCCGAACACGTTTCAGCGTGCAGCCACCAATTTGCGCGGCGGTGCCCGCGTTTATTTTTTTCGCGCTGCGGCTTCACGTAGCAAGCGACATGAAGGTAAGGTCCTTCGTATAACGTGACCTGATCGTGCGTTAGATCGACGCCGGTATCGATAATCCAGCGAGGCGGCATTCGCTTTACGATGGCGCTGCCGTTGAGCCACGGGCGAAGCAAATCAGAATTTGGTCTGCCATGCGGATTCGGCGCCGCCAGCCAACTCATCGCAATCTTTTCCTCGACATCGAAATCTCCGGATTTCTTTGTGCCACTGAAGGCGATATCAAGATTTGGAGTTAACATACCAGCTTTCGTCACATCAGCGTGTGACGTCAGATTCGTGTTGATCGTGGCCACTTCTTTTCCGTCGAGCACGTGCGTTTTCTCCGACCCGTCATCAAAGCCAATCATGCTGACGTGGACGTTTGCGCCCGCGAGAATCCAGTCGCGATCGCTCTCGGCGAAGAAAATGTCCCCAATTTTCTTGATGCGGTTCAGCACTTCGCGATTAACGCCGCCTCGAATCGCTTGCGTAGCCAGGAGCCCCGCCCGCTTGCAATGCTTTTCCTCGATGGCGTCCGTCGCTTTCGCGAACCAATAGGCGCACAAGTCGGCCGCGCCGGGTACGCGGTTTCCATATAGGCGTTGAAGCGATTCAACGTACTCGCGGCCAAGTTCGTCCCACTGGCGGCTCGTTCCGAGGAAAGGCGGATTGCTAACGATCACATCGGCTGTCGGCCAACCACGCTCGTGATATACGCGGACTTCACCGGAGGTCTTTCGCTTTGTATTTTTGGAAACAGCGCGCAATTCATTCGAAGCGGCTGCGATCTCGACCTGATCTGAGCCTAACGGAACAATGTGTTCCTCGGCACGCGCCTCGCGAAGATCGGTGGGCGATTTGCGAAAGATTTCTTTCATGAGCGCGTCCTTGTTCTCGAAACCGTCGAGCACTTGTAGGACCGGCTCGTGTTCGTTAGGGAACCCGTTGTCGCGGCGCCATTTTAAATAACCGATCTGTACCGCGACTTGTGCGAGCTCAAACGCGTAGGCGTTTAGTTCGATTGCTTTGAGCTGCTGCACGGTGACGCGCGGTTCGAACTTGAAGCCGAGCTGAGTGGCGAAGTTGATGAGTTCTTTTTCGAGATCGAGAAGCAACTGGAGCGAGACGTAAAGGAAGTTGCCGCTGCCGCAGGCGGGATCGAGCACGGTGATGGCGGCGAGTTTGTCGTGAAAGATCGACAAGAGTTTTCGGACAGGATTAACAGGATTTTTTGGATTGGCTTTCCCCTTCTTCCCATCCTGTGAATCTTGTAAATCCTGTCTAGTAATCTTGCGCTTTAGCTCCGCCCATTCACGGCGCAACGGCGCCATCAAGACCGGTTCGACCAATGTCTTAATGTCGTCCTCGCTGGTGTAATGGGCGCCGAGTTGCGCGCGCTGGTCGGGATCGAGCCCGCGCTCGAAAAGATTTCCCATGATGCTGGGCTGGATGAATTGCCAATCGGCCTCGCCAGCGACGGCGAGCTTGCCGATCTCGTCTTCGGTCAACTCGAAGACGGTTGCGTCTTCAAATAGGTGGCCGTTGAAATGTCGAATCTTGTGCTGACCGAACGTGCCGCCGTTTGCCATTCTTTGGAAAAGTTCTTCCAGCACTTCGGCGAAATGCGGCGGGTCATCGACGCCGGCCTTGAAGATGTCGGTGACGGCGTTTTTCGGAAGCAAGCCAGTGTCTTCGGCGAAGAAGCAGAAGACGATGCGGTTAAGGAACCGCGCGATGCGAAGATTTTTGCGTTGGGCGACGGCAAGTTCGCGGCGCGATTTCGCGTCGATCAATTCGACCGATTCGCGCTCCTGTAATGAGCGCGCGACTTCGCCGATCTGCTGGGCAAGCTGGTGCGTGACTTCGTCGGTCTTGCGCTGCGGCTTGAGAAATTCGGGATCGGTAAAAAGCGCCCGGAGAAGGTGCAGCACGCCTGGATCGTCGATGTTCGCGTTGGTGAACTCGTGCGTTTCCTGGACGGTGCCATTGAAATTGGTGCGGATGATGTAGCGGTCGAAATCGCAAACGACGAGCAACGGTGGATTGAGGAGCGATTCGCGGTAACGCAGAAGCTGGCGGTAAGCGTCGTCGAGATTTTTCTTTTTGCCTTTGTATTCCCACGCGAAACAGTCGCGCTTCCACACGTCGGCGAAGCCACGCTCGGCGTCGGGTTTTTCGGCCACGCGATTCGACTCGTCGAATGCAAAGAGCTCCGCGTCTTTGACTACGCGCTTCTGAAAACAAAACGATTCGCTGCCGGTGGGATCAGCCGCGGCGGGCGAGGGCTGACCGAGCAGTGCGCAAAGATCGTTGAAGTGTTCCTGGTAAGCGGCGGTTTCTTTGCCGCTATATCGCTGCCATTTTCTTTTGAACTCGGCCGGTGTCATTATCGATGCGCGCGAAAAACATAGTCGGCACGAAAGCGAGAGCGAGGAAGAACTCGTTGATGCCCACGGACAAAACACTTTCGGATGCTGATCTGGCGCGGTTTCAGATTGTCGGGTGGAATCGAGGTCTCTAAAAAAGGTCGATGTCATCTGAACCGCCATTTCGATCGCTAGATCTGGCAGGGAAGCACGTTACTCGTGCCTGGATGGCGGCGAGCATTTCGGCCGGTCTGGGTCTGATCTTCGGAGCGCTGGGGGCTGCTGGTGTGATCACTGTGCCAGGATTCGATGCCTGGTTACTCGTCGATGCGGCCATCTTAACTGCGCTGGCCTACGGCGTCTGGAGGCACAGCCGCGTTTGTGCGGTGCTGTTGTTGATTTTACGGCGTCGCGAGTGAGATTTCCCTGGCGTTCGACGAGACTGCACGCTTTTCACTTTTGCGCGTCGTATTCATTTATTTTTATTTCCGCGGGACCATTCAACTTTTTCGCGAGCATCGCACGCGCGAGTTACATCGATATGAAACTAACGAATGACAGCTACGTAATTTTGCTGAGCACCAGGAGTTTTACGGAACGTTATTATCGCGATAAGGCCGGCTGGCTAAAGGAATCCGCGCGCGGCCGAACGTTTCGGATGACGGCCGAGCAGGTCCTCAATCACCTGCTACCGGGACTAGCTGGCATCAAGCCAAATGTGTCGATAATGGTGGAGCATCACCATGCGCTTCCCATTCGCACAAAGCGCCTAACGGATAAGGCCTAAGGCTTATCGCCCCAGGTTTTCTTTTCGAACGAAACCCGGCCCGAACCTTTCTCGAAGGCTTCGAAATGTTCCGTGTTCGTCTGGTAATATTTTTGGTGATAATCTTCCGCCGGATAAAATTTCATCGCCGGCAGAATTTCGGTGACGATCGATTTGTCGAACTTCTTCGACTTCGCCAGTTTCTCTTTTGACGCCTCGGCGATTTTTTTCTCGTCGTTATCGGCGTAGAAAATCGCCGCGCGATAACTCGGGCCGACATCGGTGAATTGCCCGTCGCTTTGGGTGGGATTGATCTGCTTCCAGTAAATATCGAGCAACTGATCGAACGTAATCTTCGCCGGATCGTAGGTGATCTCGATCGACTCGCGATATTTCGTCTTCTCCGAAGTGACGAGCTCGTAGGTCGGGTTCGGTTCGGTGCCGCCGGCATAGCCGACGATGGTATTGAGCACGCCCGGCGCTTTATCGAACGCGGGTTGGATGCACCAGAAACAGCCGCCCGCGAAAACCGCGGTCTTCGGCGCCACTGCGGCCGCGGGCGTTTGGGCAAAGCTAAGATCGACAATCACCGCCAGGATAAAACCGAGCAGGCCACAGGAGAGAATTCGTTTCATTGTCGATCTTAGACGCTTGAGTGGCAGATTCGTTCGTTGCCACTTTTCGGCTTGTCGCTTTTTCGTGGCGCTGTCATAAGCAATCTCTTCAACCAACACCTGGGAGGTTTCCATGCTTAAAACTGCCGCCATTCTTTTCGGTATTTTCTTCATCGTCGCCGGCATCGGCGGATTTTTTCCCGCGCTCACACCCGACGGCAAGCTCTTCGGTCTCTTCATGGTCGATACCATTCATAATCTGGTGCACCTCGCGTCCGGTATCGCGGCGATGCTCTGCGCTTTCGCCGGAGCTGGCGCGGCCCGAAAATACTTTCAGATCTTCGGTTTGGTTTATGGATTGGTCGCCGCGCTCGGTTTCTATTATCAGGACAACCCGCTCCTCGGCATGATGGCCCATAACCGGACGGACATCTGGCTGCATGTCGCCATCTCGCTGGCCTCGCTTTTCCTGGGCTTTGTCGCGAAAGATAACGCGACCGCCTAACTATTTCTCATTAATCGTGCCCGCTGTTGAGGTGGACGGATCGCCTCGCGGCCGGCACGTCCTTTTTCCGTTGATCGAACCCGCCTCCGTCGTCGAGCGGCTCGATCTCGAAAAAATCTTCGGCCGCCGCGCGCCGCTCCATGTCGATCTTGGCTGCGGCGATGGCAGCTTTCTTTGCGCGCTGGCTGAGCGCACGCCGGAGAAAAACTTTCTCGGCATCGAGCGTTTGTTAGGCCGGGTCAACAGCACCGCGCGCAAAGCGGGCAAGATCGACAACGTGCGCGTGCTACGGATGGAGAATTCCTACGCGGTTCGCTATTTATTACCGCCCGCTTCAGTCGAAACATTTTATCTCTTGTTCCCCGATCCCTGGCCCAAGCGCCGTCACCAACGGCGCCGGATTGTGAGCGAGGAATTTCTAGCTGCGATCAATGCCGCTTTGACCGACAGCGGCACTCTCCATGTCGCCACCGACCAGTTCGATTACTTCGAGCAAATCAAACTTATCGCGCGCGCGACTTCCCACTTCACGATGGTCGATCCTGGCGAGAGCGATCTGCCGCCTACGAGATTCGAAAAACAATACCGCGGGCAAGGCGCACCGATCTATCGAGTGGAGCTGCGAAAAATTTCGCCCGTTACATAAGCGCGCGCTTCCCAATCGTTAGGCCCGAAGCGTAGCTGCACCGCGCCGGTTTCATCCTGACGAAAGAGCTTGATGCCGCGCTCGCGGATTCGGTTCGCCCATTGATCGCTCACGCGTTCGGAATTTGGAAAATCGCGAGAGGTCGCGATGATCAAACGCGGTTGAACTGCATCGATGAATGCGTCGCTGCCAGACGCCGACAAATGGTTCTGTCCTTTTACGAGAATGTCGCTGCGCAGATTTATTCCGCTCGCGAGGAGCAACTGCTCGGTCGGTTCGCCGTTATCCGACATCAACAACACTGTCGCCGAAGGCGTATACAGTTGCACAACCAGCGCTTCATCGTCCGCCGTCGACGCGGAAAATCCGCGCGGCGGATAAAGCACATGCGCGGTCACTTCCCTGGAGATGTCGATCTTGTCGCCGGCGATGCGCGAATCGAGCGGCAATTTTTTCTGCCTAACGAATGAGCGAAGGCGTCGATGAACCGACGACCGGTCGGCCGCGGGATTGTCGATCAGAAGCGATGGGCGAAGATCGGACACGAGCGAAGTCGCGCCGCCGATGTGTGACGCATCGCCGTGACTGAAAACCAAACCGTCGAGTTTGTTTACGCCGGCGGCGTGCAGATATTCGCGCAGGATGCGGTCGTAATCGCGTTCGCTGCCGCAATCAAAGAGCCACTCGTGCCCGGCGTTGTGCAAACGAACGGCGGCGCCCGCGCCGAGATCGAGGATGTCGATCTTAACGCGTGTGCCGTCGGGCCAGCGCGGATGCTCCGCGTAAATGTGACCACTCGGAAGTTGCGCAAAGAAATGCACGATCGCGAGGACGAGACGGGCGAGAAAAAAGTTCGCGTTGTTGAAAACGATGGAGAGCCACGGCAGCAGCGGGGCGGAAACCAAAGACAGCATCGCGAGCGCGAGAATGAAAAACGCGATCGGGACGACGACGAGATTTGCGAGCAGCGAAATGGGCGCGATTAAATAAAAATACCAAAGCACTAAAACGAGTGAGCCGATCCAGGCCGCGGCCGAAACCGATGAGGCGCGACTTAGTCCGGTCAAAATGGAATGCATCGCGCGCCGCGGCGTGCTTAATAAACTCATCGGCAGAAATGCGTCCGGCGCGCTCCAACGCCGGAACATGGCCGAGAGTGGATCGGCGAAAAGAACAATCGCGCCGACAACGGCGAACGAAAGTTGGAAGCCGGTCGAGAACAATTCGTTCGTGTCCCAACACAGAAGAAAAAATGCGGCCGCGGCGAGACTGTTAAGCGCAAAAACCTTTCGTTCGAAAAAGAAACCGCCGAGCAGGATCGAGCTCATGACGGCGGCGCGCACGCTGGAAACGTGCAGGCCGGTAATGGCGGCGTAAAAAAACAGGAGTGGAATGATGAGCGCCGCGGCGCGCTTGCGCGAAAGTTGCGCGACTGTCGCCAGGACCCAAAGCAAACGCGCGACGATGCCGACGTGAAGTCCAGCCACGGCGAAGAGATGAAGCGTTCCCGTTTGTTGAAATGGTTCCTCGATGTCTTCCGGAGTCTGATGGCGCAAACCGAGAACGATGCCGCTGAGGAAATTTTGCACATCGGCCGCGTCATCGAGATTTCGACATAACGTCGCTTGCATCCAGTTGCGCGAAGTTTGCGCCGCGCGCAGGATCGGATTTCCGCCACCATGCCGGAGCACGTGACCGTCTTCCGGATAACGAACCACGATGTTTCGATAAACATCGCGCCGCGCGAGATAAGAACGCATATCGAACTCGCCGGGATTTCGCGGCGGAGAAATCGGTGACACGACACCGAAAAGCGTGATCTCATCGCCGAAAACGGCGGTCCCGCGCCAGCGCGCAAAGATCGTTGCGGCTGTTGGCTCTCGAACCCCGTTAATTTCCATCGCGCTCAGTTTCAAAAGAAAAGTAGCGAGACCATTGGCCGCGATCTTGGGCTCAGTCACGACCGCGCCGGTCACGGTGAGGACGCGCGGCTGTTCGCCGATTCGCGCGACGAGTTGCAAACCCGGCGTGCGCGTGATGTGAATGCTGTGCAG
>JBBROO010000011.1:0-71360 GCA_038229295.1 Chthoniobacterales bacterium
GTGCGCGACATTGCACATGTGGTTGCAGATCGTCGGGAAAATCCGGCTCTCGCTCACGCCGTGGACGAATCATTCCTGGCACGTCACGCTGTATGTGACATCGCGCGGCCTAACGACGTCGCCGATTCCGCACGAATTTCACACCTTCGAGATTCGTTTCGATTTTATTGGTCACGGTGACGCGCTTCTCCGGCCGCGCCGCGCCGGAACATCCCGGTGGAATTCCGCACATGCCGGACGCGATCACGCGCGAAGCCTATTCGCAGGAAGTGAGCAGCGTTGGCTTTTGGCCCGGGAACGCGCAGATGCCGACGCCGATTTTTTATTCGTATGCCTATCCGGAACCGGCCGGATTCGCGGACGCGAAAGTTCGACCGGGCGTTGCGATTTATAACGCACAGCTGCACGAATTCATTTTGCCGTATGACGAAGTTCGCAGTGCGAAATCACCGGACGAGATGCTGCTCGATTTTGCCCAGAGCACTTACGACGCGGCTTCGACTCTGGCGAAGTGGGACCGCGCCGCGCTGGAAGAAAAGAAACCAGTCTTGCATTCGGCGCGGCAACATTCGTAATTAGGCGCGATGATTTCCAAATGCGCGTCCGAAGTGGACGCCTGGCGAGAAGTGAAAAGTGGGTGGCGACCATTGTATGGCGATGTCGATCAATTCGGCGTGGCGGTGGAGTGGCACGATTTTCGCACGACGCGCTCGCTCGACTGGGGAAAAAGTTTTCATCCGCGCAGTCTCGAGTTTTGTTTGAACCTGGAAGGCCGCGGTGCGGTCGGCGCGCCTAACGGATCGCGCAGTGATTACAAGGCGGGCGATTCCGGTTACTACGCGGTCGGAGATGAGCCGTTGCCGGCGTCGCGTCGCGCGCACGATCGGCATCAATTCGCCACTCTGGAATTTTCGCGGAAGCATCTGCAGAAGCAGTTCGTGCAGAACGAAGGCGATCTTGAGCCGGAGATTCACCGAATTATTTTTGGCGACAAAGGTGAAAACGTGGTCGCGCCGGCGCGTCCGATGTCGATCCAACAACGGAACGTGGTCGCGACCCTGGCCGATCCGCCGGTGGCGAAAGCGGGGCAGATTATCTGGTATCAAAGCAAAGCGCTCGAGCTCATGGCGCATTTTCTTTTCGCGCCGAAGGACCCGGAATTTTTTTGTATGCGGCAAAAACGCGTCGCCCGCGAGCGAGTCGAGCGGGCCAAGGAACTTCTCGCTGTCGATCTTGCCCAGCCGCCGAATCTTGAAACGCTTGGGCAGGAAGTCGGTTGCAGCCCGTTTTATCTCAGTCGCATGTTTTCGCGCGAAGTCGGCCTAACGATTCCGCAATACTTGCGCAATCTGCGGATGGAGCGCGCGGCCGAATTGTTGCGCAGCGGCCGTTACAACGTGACTGAGGCCGCGACCGAAGTCGGTTACGCCAGCCTCAGCCATTTCAGCAAAGCGTTTTGCGAAACGATCGGCTGTTGCCCGGTGTTGTATCCGGCCGCGAAAAACGTGATTCTCGATCGCTGAGCTGCTGAGTTGAACGTTGAGCGTTGGACGTTGAGCGTTGAGCGTTGAGCGTTGAGCTTTAAATGAAAATAACCCGCGCGCTCATCTCCGTTTCCGACAAAAAAGGAATCGCTGCCTTCGCGCGCGCTCTGGAAAAACAAGGCGTCGACATTATTTCCACCGGCGGAACGGCTGAGCTTTTGCGCAAAGAAAAGATTCCGGTGCGCGATATTTCCAGTTTCACCGCCTTTCCGGAAGTTTTGGAAGGCCGCGTCAAAACTTTGCATCCGCGCGTTCACGGCGGGCTGCTTTACAAACGCGGCGACGCGAAACACGAGGCGGAAGCGCGCGAATGCGGTTTTGAGCCGATCGATCTGGTCGTGGTAAATCTTTATCCGTTCGAAGCGACGATCGCGAAACCGAATGTCACGTTGGCCGACGCGATCGAGAACATCGACATCGGCGGACCGTCGATGATTCGCAGCGCGGCCAAGAATTACGAGTCGGTCACGGTGATTGTCGATCCTGCGGACTACGACGTGGTTCTCGAAAACATGCGCGACAACGACGGCGAAACGACGCTGAAGCTGCGTGAGCGTCTCGCGATCAAAGCCTTCATCAAAACTTCGGGATACGATCGCGCTATCGGAACTTTTTTGAACAAGGAGCAAACGACCGATGCTTCGTTCTCGCTTTCAATGCCGATGGCGACGCGACTTCGCTACGGCGAAAATCCGCACCAAACGGCCGCGCTTTACGGCGACTTCGATTCGCATTTCGAAAAACTTCACGGCAAAGAGCTTTCCTATAACAACATTCTCGATATCAGCGCGGCCACGAATTTGATCGCGGAATTTCACGAGCCGACGGTCGCGATCCTCAAACACACCAATCCTTGCGGCGTAGGTTCCGATGTCGATCTTCGCGAGGCGTGGGAGAAAGCTTTCGCGACCGACAAGCAAGCGCCGTTCGGTGGAATCATTGTTTGCAACCGACCGATCGACGAAGCGCTCGCCAAAGCAATCGCCGAAATTTTTTCGGAAGTGATCATCGCTCCGGATTTCGACGCGGAAGCGCGCACAGTTTTGCAGAAGAAAAAAAATCTGCGCCTGATTCGGCTGATTACTTCCGTGACCGAGGCAAGATCGACAACGGATATTCGCTCGGTCTTTGGCGGATTGCTCGTGCAAGACGCCGACGGCGCGAACGAGATTCCGCGGAATGTCGTGACCAAACGTCAGCCCACGCCTAACGAACTTGAAGCGATGCTTTTCGGCTGGCGCGTGGTCAAACATGTGAAGTCGAACGCGATTGTTTACGCTGGAGCAGATCGCACGCTCGGCATCGGCGCCGGACAAATGTCGCGGGTGGATGCGTCGCGCATTGCGATTTGGAAAGCGGAAGAAGCCGGGCTTCCGCTCAAAGGCAGCGCGGTGGCAAGCGATGCGTTTTTTCCTTTTCCCGATGGCTTGGTCGCGGCGGCGGATGCGGGCGCAACCTGCGCGATTCAACCGGGCGGATCAGTGCGCGATGAAGAAGTGATCGCCGCCGCGGACGAGCGCGACATGGCGATGATCTTTACCGGCGTGCGACATTTCCGTCACTAAGATCGATCCGCCTTCGCGCGAGGCTACGGCGCGACAAGCAAGATCGACATCTGTAGAGTCCGCCGTCCTCGGCGGAAATACTTGTGCTTTCTGCCGCTGAGGACAGCGGCCTCTACAGGAGAATCACAAGAATCACGGCTGGAAACTAATGGGCACGGTCGCGCTCCATTCCTGGCCGGGCGCGGCTTTCCATCTCCGCAACGTTTCGGTCGCGGCGCCATCGAGAGTCGGATTGTGCGTCGATTCCAAAACCTCAACTTGTTTCACTTCACCGGTGGGCGCGAATTTTACGCGGAAACGTCCGTTGCCTTGGAGTGGAGTGGTGGAACGTCGCGCCGCGTTTGGGTAGGCCGGTTTCGGACTGAAGATCAAACGCGAGTTGCCCGGTTGATCTGCGCGGACGAGCGGGATCTTGGCGAAACGCGGCGGCAATTTTGTCGGACCTTCGCCCGGCGGCGACGGACCATTGTTAGGCGAATTTTGCGCCGCTTGCCAGCCGATCGTTACATGCGGGTCGATTTGCGCGACTAATGCGTCCAGCGTGCCCGCGTTGCGCGCGATGTTCGCGACCGCGCCCTGCGCACGTTGCGATGTGACCACGCCGATGAAATCGCCTTTCTCGCTCAAAACTGGCGCGCCGATATTTTCGTTCGGCACCGGCGTTGATAATTCCAGCCACTCGCCTGTGGGATCGGAACGCCGGGCGGTGATCGTCCCTTCGAAATGCGTCGGCTTTCTGCGCGTCAACGGACTTGCGACCACGGCGATAAGCGTGCCGTTGTCAGCGGCCGCCGATTTGTTAGGCAAAAGAAACGGCGCTTTCGTTTTCAGGTCCGCTTTCAGGACAGCGACATCGAGTGCCGGGGCATCGGCTAAAACTCCGGAGACGTTGTAGATTTTTCCGTCAGTCGTTTTGGCGACGGCGTGCGCGGCGCCTTGCACGACCGAAGAACTGGTGATGAAGCGGCCATCTTCCGAAATGAAGCAGCCGGTGCCCGTGCGCAAAAATTTGCCGGCTTCATCGAAAGCGGAAACGAGAATCACACTCGCGCCCGCGTTCTCAGCGACTTTCTGCAAAGCAGCCGACTGGGGCGGATTCGGTTGCGGCGCGGGGGTCTGATTTACCACTCGCGGCGCGACCACCGCTGGAGTGCTTGTTGCAACGGGGGAAGCGACGACGACAGGCGGCGGCGCAAAAGTGGGACTTTCGGCGCGAGAATTTGGCTTCGAGTTGTGCCGTGCGATCAGAATAACGATGGCGAGCACACCGAAGAAAAACAGAACGCGGAGCCGGTTCATGGTTTGTTATCGATTCGACAACTTCCACAGCCAGATGCTCAGCGCGGCCGCGACCACCACGCCCACACCGCTCGTCCACATTGGAATCAAGTGATGACCGACCATCACCGCGACATGGCAAATTAAGCGCAACAAATGAGCCACCGCCATCAATCCAAAGACGACGCTGGCGATGCGGAATCCGATGGTGCGCATGTTCATCCGGCCATTATCGCAACCAGCGGCTCGTTTTGTCTAGGGAATCGTATCGCCTCGGGTGCGCCGCAGGGCCGCGATCTGAAAAAGGACACCGACGCCGATCAATACGGCAAAGACGATCGCATTCCCGGTCGGGGGCAACACAATGGCAGTTTGAATAAGATGCGCGCCGACCACCGATGACAGAACGATCAGCGCCCAATCAAAAAGGGCCAGCAGCAACAGCGCGCCGACGATTCCGCCAATCAAGAAAATGATGCCGGAGTGTTGTGCGTATTGGACGAAAAACGTTCCGGCGATGGCGGTGGCGAGTTTGCCGCCGGCGAGAAATCCGAAAACTGCGATTGCGATTTTTTGCAGAAACATCGCCAGCAGTGCGCCCATGAATCCGAGCACGAGCGCGAAAGTGAGAGAGAGGAGCGTGGTCGGTTCGCTCACGATGAGCGGCGCGATCTCGAGACCGGCGGCGAAACCGACCGCGGCGACGCATAACCAAAAAAGTTTGCGTCCGAAAAATAAAATCACGGCGCCGATGAGCGCGCTGACGATGGGGAGGGGCAAGTTCATTTCCAAGAATACCAGGCGGAGAGATCGCGCTCTAACAATCGCTCCAGCTCCTTGATGTCGAAATGGAAGATGTCGATCAAGCGCGAATGCAAGTCGATGTCGATCTTATCATCGTAGTCGTGTTCGAAAACGTCGGCTTCAGCCGGCACGAATGAAAGATCGACATGGAGGAATGCGAAAACGCTCCGGAGCGTTTTTGCATGGTCGTTGCGTAGATCTTCATTCAACAGCACGAGACAATTTTCCTTTCCGAAAATGTTGAACAACCGCCGCACTTGCTGCGCATAGAATCCTCGGTCGATGTATGAGAAGATGCGATGCTGCTTTGGCAGCGCTTCCCGGCAACGCTCCGCCTCGCGCTCGACCGCTTCGGCAAATGTCAATTTTTCCGCGCCGCGTTTCGTTTCCATGTTCCAAGCCGAGAAGGCGCGCTCGACTGGGTTGCGCAGAGTCAGAACCCATTTCATCTGTGGGTTGTAACTCCAGATGCGATACGGCGCGGGGTTCCAATACATGTAGATCGGTGTCGCCTCGCCGATGATGCGATGCGTCGCGCTCTGCCGGAAATTCTCGTGATATTTCTTGTAGTTAGGCTGCCCGTCGAAGTTTTCGTCGCGATCGAAGTAGTGCAGCTCTTTGCGCGATTCCGGCAGGCAAATCTCCGGATGCTGGCGCAAAAACGAATCGAGCGCGGAGGTGCCGCCTTTCTGCGTTCCGCCGATGACGAAGTTGACCTGCATGCTGGCCGCAGCTTAGTGCAAGATCGACAATGACAGCAACGCCTGAACCAGTCCGCAAGATCGACATCGACGATGTGCGCGCAGCCAGCGAGCGCATCGCCGGGACGATCGTGCGCACACCGCTGGTCAAACTCGAGCTTGGCGAAAACTTTCCCGACATCCGACTGAAGCTGGAAAATCTTCAGCCGATTAACGCCTACAAATTGCGCGGCGCGGCCAACGCCGTCGCCATGTTGTCGGACGACGAACGCAAACGCGGCGTCTGGACGATCAGCGCCGGAAATGCCGGGCAAGGCGTTGCCTATGCGGCGCGACAAGCGGGCATTCCGTGTTGTGTTGTCGCAATTGAAACGGCGCCGCAGGCAAAACTCGATCGCATGCGCGCGCTCGGCGCGAAATTATTTCCCGTGTCCTACCAGGACGCATGGAAAGCGCTGGAAGATCGACAATATCCCGGAGTGGAAGGAACGTTCATTCATCCGTTCGACGATCACAATTTCATCGCCGGTCACGCCACGATGGGGCTGGAGATTTTGGAAGACGCGCCCGACACTGCAGCGGTCATCGCCAGCATCGGCGGCGGTGGACTCATCACTGGAGTCGGCAGCGCGATCAAAGCATTGAAACCAAACATAAAAGTTTTCGGCGTCGAACCGGAAACGGCCGCACCTGCGGCGTTGTCGTTCGCGAAAGGATCGCCGCAAGTTTTTGAGAATTGGCAGGCGTCCTTCGTCGATGGCGCGGGCGGCCAAAGCGTGTTCCCGCGGATGTGGGAACGAATGAAACCGGTGGTGGACGATTACTTCGTCGTGACGTTAGAGGAAACGAAGAAGGCGATGCGATTGATGGCGGAGAAAGCGCGCATCATTTCCGAAGGCGCCGGCGCGATGCCGCTGGCCGCGGCGATGAGCGGCAAGATCGACAATAACAAAATCAAACTTGACGGCTTAAAGCCGTCAAGTTTCGAAAGGGGGCCGGTTGTTGCCATCGTCTCCGGCGGTAACATCGACATGCAGAAGTTTTGTGAGCTGATCGCGTCGGTTATGTAACCCGAACAATCCCACCGCCAGCATCACGCCGAAGAACGAGTTGCGCGATTTCATCGCGAAAACGCCAAGATCAACAACGATACTGGTGGACGAAGCGTATTTCCATTACGCCGACAAAGATCATCCGAACCTGATCGTCGCGCGCACCTTCTCGAAGATTTACGGCATGGCCGGATTGCGCTGCGGCTATTGCATCGCGCAAAAGGAAACGATCGAGCGCGTGCGTCCGCGCGCGATGTTCGACAGCGTCAACTGCATGGCGCTCGTTGCCGCCCTCGCGAGTTTGAACGATATCGATCAAGTAACAAACGGCAAACGCCTAACGAACGAAGCGAAGACATTCACCGTGACCGAGCTCGACAAGCTCGGCTACAAAACGATCTCGTCGCAGGCCAACTTCATTATGTTCGATTGCAAGCGTCCCGTCGTCCCGCTCATCGCCGCGATGAAACAACGCAACGTCCAGGTCGGCCGCTTGTTTCCAGCGCTCCCAAATCACATGCGCCTAACAATCGGGAAGAAATCAGAGATGGAAGGTTTTCTGTCGGCGTTCCGAGCAGTGATGGCGTGATGTCGCTAACTATCGCGACAGCATCGCCGCCAAATGCGGCCCGAAGATAATTGCGCCGATGATGCTTGATGCAACGGCACTGATCAGCACCGCGCCAGCAGCAACATCTTTCGCATCCCGAACGGTGGGATGAAAATTCGGCGAAGCAGCATCGGCCAAAAATTCGAAAGCCGTATTTAACGCTTCCGAGGTCCAAACAATTGAGATCGCCAGTACTACCCAGCACCACTCCGAGCGCGACAGCTCGAAAACGAATCCCGCAATCAAAACAGCAAGCGTGGCGAGAGCATGAATCCACGCGTTGTGCTGACAGCGAATCATGCGAATGATTCCGGCAATCGCGTAACGAAAACTGCGAATACGTCCCGTAAATTGGAACGAGCGCACTGCTGTCTGCGTGTTCGTGTCCTCGCTCACTTCTTCATCATCGCATCACGCTTCGCTTTGATTTCGCTATCCGATTTTCATTCCGGGAATTTGTCGCCGTTGGCGACTTGGTAGCCGACTTCGAATAGAAGATCGACATCTTGCACTGCGCAAAGAGATCAAATTTCATCCGAATGTCACTGCGGCAGCGATTGTAACCTTTTCTTCCAGTAATTTGGTTTTCGGCGCGCGTGGGCGAATGCGACTACCCAAAGCTTATCCGGCATATCCAGGTAGTGAATGATAAATGGGAAGCGCGTCATAACGTAACGTTGCGTACCGTGCTTCCCGCTGGCCCATCGTTCCGGCGCAGTGGCAATTGTTTTGAGGGCCCGTTGGGCCGCGGCTTCGAAGTCTAATCCTAAGCCAGATTTTCTCTCTTCGTAGAAGGCAACGGAGTTGGCTATTTCCAATTCCGCCTCCTCCTCGACGATGAGAGGCTTCACTGATAGCGCGTTCGAATATCGCGAAATACTTCTTCAGCGGGGCGTCCCTTGGCCGTGCCTTCTTTAATCCGCGTCACTCGCTTTTCGATTTCTAAATCCCACGCCGCATCGAAATCTTCGTCCGCCACGCCGTCCAGGCTCTTTAAGAGCGTGTGCGCGAGTTTCGCTCTTTCCCGCTCGGAAAGCGCTAGCGCGTCTTGCGCTACTTTTTCAACAGTCACGGGCATGCGATGATTTTCGCACCGCGATTGAGCGGGTCAATCTGTGTTTCATCTGCCTGCCGAGCCGAAGCCCGGCGAAGGCTGGTGTTCGTCCGTGGCGCAACAATCTTTACTTTTTCATCATCGCATCGCGTTTCGGTTTGAATTCGTTGCCGGGTTTCCATTCCGGGAATTTGTCGGCGTTGGCGACTTGGTAGCCGACTTCGAATAGAAGATCGACATCTTGCACCGCGCCGCTCAGGTCCCAATCGGCATTCACCTGATCGGTGACTTGGTGGTAATCTTTCAGATCGAATTCGTCGGAGCGCAGCGGCGCGTCCGTCGCGCGCGCGATGAGATGTTCGCCTTTGCCGATGTAAAGCGAAGGCAGACCGACTTTGGAGAATTCGAAATTGTCCGCGCGATAAATACTTCCTTTCTCCGGCCGGCTGTTCGGAATGGCGGAGCGGCTTTGTCTTTTCGCGGCGTCGGCCAGCATGTCGTCCAAGGTGGAAAAACCGAAGCTGGTGTCTTCGACATCGCGCGTTTTTCCCCAGACATTCATGCTGTCGATGTTGATGTCGGCCAGCGTTTTCTCGAGCGGATAGAGCGGATGCTGCGCATACCATTTCGCGCCTAACAAACCCGCTTCTTCGGCGGTCGTGCACATGAAAAGCACGGAACGTTTCGGCGGGGGATTTAATTTCGTGAACGCGGCCGCGAGCTGCATGACCGCGGCGTCGCCAGATGCATTATCGACCGCGCCGTTGAATATCTGATCGCCCTGCAACTCCGGATGTTTGCCGAGATGGTCCCAGTGCGCGGTGTAGAGAACGTATTCGTTTTTCAATTTCTCATCGCTGCCTTCGAGTTTACCGATGACGTTGTGCGATTTGAACGAGCGCACCGTTTGCTTGATGTCGATCTTGGCTTTCGCGCCGTTCAACGTCACCGGCCGAAAATCTTTCGAGAGCGCTGCTTTCTTTAGTGCATCAAAGTCCTGGCCCGAATCCGCGAGTAATTTTTTCGCGACATCGAGCGTGATCCACGAACGCACCTGCACTGCGTCCATGTTTTTGTTAGGCGCATCGAGCTCGAAATTTTCCTTCGACCAACTTGTCCTAACGACTTGCCACGGATACGCCGCCGGCTCGGTCTCGTGAATGATGACGGCCGCAGCCGCGCCCTTTTGCGCCGCGATTTCGTATTTGTAAGTCCAGCGCCCGTAATACGTCATCGCGCGACCCTTGAACATTTTCTCGTCGAGCTTCGACGGATCTTTCGGGTCGGGGACCGGCGGATCGTTGATCAACATCAAAATCGTTTTGCCCTTAACATCGACATTCTTGTAATCGTCCCAGCCGTATTCCGGCGCGACGATGCCGTAGCCGACAAAAACAATGTCCGAGTTGTCGATGTCGATCTTGTCCTGCAATCGCGCCGACGACGCGACGAAGTCATCCGGAAATTTCAGATCGGTTTTGTTCGCACCGACGGTAAACGACATCGTCGGCGCGCTCAGAATTCCGGCGAGCGGAACTTCCTGCATGTAAGTGCCGTCGGGATTTCCCGGCTTCAAACCGATGCGTTTGAATTGGTCTTCGATGTATTTGATCGAAAGCTCTTCGCCTTTTGATCCGGGCGCGCGTCCTTCGAATTCATCGGACGAAAGTGTTTTGATGTGTGCGAGCATTCCGTCGGGCGTGATGGCATCGAGCGCGGGCTTTACTCGATCGTCCGGATTGGCCGCCAAGATCGACATGGTACTAAGCGCCAGGATAACGAGCGTCGTTTTCATCCTTCTTCTGTAGCGGCGCTCCATGAGCGTCGCAAATATCTGCGACTAATGCGCTTCCTGCGAAGGCCCAGTCGGTTTTCCTTTTTTCGCCGGGCCGCTCACGCCGATCTTTTCCAGAAACGGCTGCACCGATTGTTTGCGTCCAAGAAATTTTTCGATCGACATGGTGACGTCGCGCGAATCGCCTTGCTCATAAATTTCGTGGCGCAATTTCAACCCCGCTTGTTTGTCGAGATAACCGTCCTTCGCTTTCTCAAACACCGTGGCCATGTCGGCCGCGATCGCGTCCGCCCACGCGTAGCCGTAATAGCCCGCGTCGTAGCCATTGAGATGACCGAAGTAAGTCACGAACGTTGTGCTCGGGTCGATCGGCAGAAAAACTTTTCCGAGAATCGGATTTGAAATCGCGACGCAGTCGTAAGGCGCGTCTTCCGGGTGCGCGTCGTGCAATGCGAGATCGAGCGACGCGAACGCGAACTGCCGCCGATAAAAAACGCCGGCCGTCGCGAGCTTCGCATCGTTCATCTGCTTGATGACCTCCGCCGGAATTTTCTTCGCCGGATCGCGATAATCCGCCGCGAAAGTATCAAGCACTTTTTTGTCCCAGACCCAGTTCTGCAACATCTGCGACGGCGCTTCGACAAAATCGCCCGGGACATTTGTTCCGGCGAATCGATGATAGTGCGCGCGAGTCGTGATGGTGTGCAACGCGTGACCGAACTCGTGGAAAAGCGTCTCGACATCGCCGTGCGTCATCAATGACGGCTTGTCCCCGCTAGCCGGCGGAAAATTGCACAGCAAGGCGACGGTCGGCCGTTGATATTTTCCGTCGGGCAAAACCTTGCCGCCGATGATCTCGAACTCGGCGAAGTGATTGAATTTCCCTTCGCGCGGAAACATGTCGAGATAGAACATGCCTAACGGCTCGCCCGTCGCCGCGTCAGTCACCAGATACAACTGGAGATCGTCGATCCATTTGTAAGGCGCGGCGATTTTCTCGAACTTCAATCCGAAGATGCTCTGGTAAATGTTGACCATGCCTTCGAGCACTTTCTGGAACGGAAAAAAGTCGCGCAGCGCTTCCTTGTCGACGCTGAATGTTTGTTTCACGAGCTGGTTGGCGTAGTAGCGCCAATCCCAGATGTCGATCTTAGCGGCGGGATCGTTCGTCTCGGCCGCTTTCATTTTCTGTAACTCCGCGACTTCAGCGGCGAACTTCGGCTCGATTCCCCTAACGAGGTCGTCGATGTATTTTTTCGCGCCCGCGCCCGACTTGGCCATTTTCACTTCCGTCTGGAAATCGTCCCACGTTTTGTAACCGAGCCGCAGCGCGATTTTGTTTCGCAACGCCAGCATTTGATTGAGCACGGTGATGTTCGTGTCTTTCGCGAGCGAATCATGAATGACGTAAAGTTTTTTGCGCGTCGCTTCGCTTTTGGCATTTTCTTCGACCGTCTGGAATTGCCAAGTCACGTTCGCCATCACCGTGTAAGCGTCGTCGCCCGTTTTCACCCCGGGCGAGGCGAAGAAACTGTCGGGAAGCCCATCGAGTTCGGCTTTCGTGAAAACAACCGGCGCTTTGACGTTGACG
The DNA here is from genome assembly GCA_038229295.1 of Chthoniobacterales bacterium. GTDB lineage: Bacteria > Verrucomicrobiota > Verrucomicrobiia > Chthoniobacterales > UBA10450 > JAJPGZ01. The sequence continues at coordinate 11,995 of JBBROO010000011.1, forward strand.
ATGTTCGTATCAAAATCGGTCCCAAGCTTCGCTAGTTGTTTGCGCAGGTCTTCGACCTCTTTCTTTTTCTCCGGCGGCAAATCCAATCCGGCCCGGCGATAATCGCGCATCGTATCGTCCAAAAGTTTTTTGTCTTCGCCCGAAAGTTTCGGATGCGTGTCGGCGAACGCCTTCATCGCTTTGTAAACGTCCTCGCGATAATCGATGCCGACGGCCCAATCTTGAAAAATTTTCACCGCATTCTCGCCCGCCGTCCGCATCGCGGCGTCCTTGTTCGTTTCCTTGATGATCGTGGCCTTGGCCGCAGCGATGCCGGCTTCGTATCCGAGATCGTCCAGCGCGACGACCGTGCTCTTGAACGTGACCTTGCTCAGATCCCGCGCGCCGATTTGGTCGAGTGCTTTGTTCGCCTTATCGATCGCGTTTTTCACCACCGTGTCGACGGCCGCGGGCGTTTGTTCCCAATCCGGAATGGTCAGGACCGCGTGCGCTTTGTCGGCAGCAGCGCGGAAATCGTCCACCGATTTCAATTCCGCGGCCGTAAGATCGACAACGAACAAACAGGGCAAGATCGACAAGAAGAATGTTTTCATAGTGAAAGGTTTGATTGAACGGAAAAGCGAAGATTGTGTAGAAGAGCTAACCGGTAAAGCGAATGATCGAAAAATTTCTCGCCGCCTTTATTCCACTTTTCGTCGCCATCGATCCAATTGGCCTGGTCGCGCTTTTCACCGGACTCGGGACGAGCGCGTCGCCCGAGAACCGAAAGCATCAGGCGTTTCTCGGAATTCTGACCGCACTGTGCGTCGCGACCGGGTTCATCTTTTTAGGCAAAGCCATTTTCAGCGCGCTTGGAATCACCGTGTCCGATTTCCAAGTGGCGGGCGGTTTGATTCTGCTTGTGCTGGCCGTGCGCGAGCTCGTCGGGTTTGGGGCGCAAGACCGTGGCGGCGGCGAAGACTTCGGAATCGTGCCGCTCGGTATGCCGCTCATTGCGGGTCCGGCATTGTTGACCGCTTTGCTTATCTTGATCGACACAGTCGGAATTATTTTCACCGTGCTCGCGCTGTTGGTAAATCTCGGGCTGGTCGCCATCGCGCTCTGCAACGCCGACCTTTTCACCCGCCGGTTGGGCAAACAAGGTTTGCGCGGTGTTTCGAAATTAATCGCGCTGTTGCTCGCGGCCATCGCGATCAGTTTGATTCGGCGTGGTTGGCAGACCCACTGACGTTGTAGCTGCCGATCTTAGAACGTTCCCGCGCTTAACATCACGAGCGTGCAACCTTCGACCACTTCGATGCCGTGCTCGCGCGCTTTCGCGGCGAGGTCGTCGTTTTCCGCGCCGGGATTCATGATGATGCGGCGCGGATTTGCCCTAACGATATCGTCAATCAGGGAATCGGAGCGCGCTTTGCCCAGATACATTGTCACGGTGTCGATCTTGTCCGTAAGATCGACAATCGACCCGTAACATTTCTCGCCCAGGATCTCGTCGTACGCGGGATTGATCGGGATCGCGCGGTGTCCGCGTTCGCGCAACATTTGCATCGCGCGATGCGCATAGCGATCCGGTTTCGGCGATGCGCCAAGAACCGCGACGTTCTTGGCGTCGTCCACTGACTTCAATCAGTTTTCGCCGCTTCGGAAATTAACCGAGCGGAGTTTTGTGTTTGTAGATGCTCGGTGCGGCCGGCTCATAGTAAGCGGCCTTGTCGCCGGCAGATCGCCGATGATCGAGTTCACGCTCGATCAACTTGATCTCGTCTTCCGCGGGCAGCGGTTCTCCGTGCTTCACATAAGCGGCCACGTGTTTGCGATTGCCGCGGATGGGAATTTGTTTGTAGAGATCCAACCGCTTCTGCTGCAACTGCGCGGTCGGCCATTGCGAATAATCAGTGTTTGAGGTCGCAAAAACACTGGAGGCGATGAAAACGCCGAACACCAACGCTGCGATGATTCGTTTCATATATTATCATTAGCATATCGTCCTTTCCGGCGATATTGGTTGCTGTCGATTTAACCCCCGACCTTAAAGCTATGTTGCGCTCCTTGTCCGACTTCATCGGGCTGGGGCCGTTGACAGGCCAGCACCGCTTGTTACAATCCTCGCTCCTATGAGATTTCCCCTCGCGCTTACGACTAAGATCGCCGCGTACATTATCGGCCACAAACTTCGCGGGACGAAGAGGTTTGCCACTGTCTTGCAACTGGAGCCGCTGCATACTTGCAACCTGACTTGCACCGGCTGCGGTCGCATCCGCGAATATTCCACTTCACTCAAAGACATTCTGCCGTTGGCGGATTGCCTCGCGGCCGCCGAAGAATGCAACGCGCCCATGGTATCGATCTGCGGCGGCGAACCACTGATCTATCCGCAAATCGAAGCGCTGGTGAAAGGTTTGCTCGAGCAGAAGCGCATCATTTATATCTGCACCAACGCCATGTTCATGCGCAAAAAAATGCGCGAATGGCTCGCTTCGCGATTGTCGATCCAACCGGAATTCGTCGAGGAGAAAATCGCGGAGTTGCTGGCGGCTGGTTTACTCAGCGAAAAAGATGCGGGTGAAATTCGCAAAGGGCCGAAGGATCCGGCGAAGCCGACGATCGGGCCGAGCTCGTGGATGTATTGGAACGTTCACCTCGATGGGCTCGAGCGGATTCATGATGTAATCGTCGAACGCGAAGGCGTGTTCAAGGAATGCATTCTCGCGATCAAGATGGCAAAGATTCTTGGTTACCAAGTCGCGACGAACACGACCATCTACAAAGAAACCGACATGAACGAAGTCGAGCAGATGTTCGATTATCTGTCCGATCTCGGAGTCGACGGCCACACCATTTCGCCCGGATACGAATACGACGCGGCCAAGAAGGACATGATTTCGAGATTAAATTTGCAGCCGGAAAATTTCTTCCTCACGCGCAAGATGACGGTGGAAAAGTTTTCGAAGATCGAGAAGTGGATGAGCGACTACACACTTTTCGGCACGCCGGTTTACTTCGAATTTCTTGCCGGCAAACGCGATTTGACCTGCTCGGCGTGGGCGATTCCGACACGGAACATTCGCGGTTGGAAGGGACCCTGTTACCTGATGACCGACGCGCATTACTCGAGCTACGCGGAGATGCTCGAAAAAGTGCAGTGGGACAATTACGGCGTGGTCGATGGTGTGGCGCGCGACAGCCGCTGCGAAAATTGCATGGTGCATTGCGGCTATGAGCCGACCGCCAGCCTCGGATTGCACGCGCAACCCGGCGACACCTGGAAGACGATCAAATTTAATTTTGGATCGAAACCAAAACCGACCGGCAAAGGCAGCGAGATTCTCGCCTTCAACGGCGTGACCTGCGGCAACGGTCATCTCACCGGCAAGAGCGCGGAGCAAACCGCGCAAGCGTCGTAAGATCGACAATCGCAAGATCGACATGAATCGTCCCGCTGACGTGATCTCGTTACCGAGCGCGCGCCCGGAACCGGCGCAATCGTATTTGCCTAACGACGCCCAGATCGCGACTGCGATCACTCGCGCGCAGGAAAATCTTTTGCGGCAACAAAAGCCGGACGGCCATTGGTGCGGCGAACTTTTGGTCGATAGCACGCTCTGCTCCGACTTCGTGCTCTTCATGCATTGGTGCGGCGAAGTCGATGCGCACATGCAGCAGCGTTGCGTCCGCCACATTTTGAAACGCCAATTGCCCGATGGCGGCTGGAACATCTACCACGGCGGCCCGAGCGAAATCAACGCCTCGGTCAAAGCTTACTTCGCGCTGAAACTCGCAGGCTATTCGCCCGACGCGCCGTTCATGCAGGAAGCGCGCGCGGACATCATGCGCCTCGGCGGCATCCCGCACATGAACACCTTCAGCAAACTTTACCTGGCGTTGTTAGGCGTGTTTCCGTGGAAATATTTGCCGACGATTCCGGTCGAGATGGTGCTGCTGCCGAGCTGGGCGCCGTTTCATATTTATAAAATGTCGTCGTGGAGTCGGGCCATGCTCGTGCCGCTCGCCATCATCAATCATTTCAAACCGACGCGCGTGTTGCCCGGCGAAAAGCAATTGCACGAGCTCTATCCGCTCGGCACCGAGCACCAGGATTTTCGATTGCCGCGCAGCGAACGCTTTTGGACGTGGCGAAACTTCTTCCTCCGCGTCGATGACGTTCTGAAGTTTTTGCACCCGCTCGGTTTTCGGCCGATGCGCCAGCGCGCACTCGAAGAATCGGAGCGCTGGATACTCGAGCGCATCGGCGAAGGAAGCGACGGACTGGCGACAGTGTTTCCAGCCATGCTTAATTGTTTGATCGCGTTGCGCGTTCTGGGTTACGCGAAAACAGATCCTGTTTATGCCAAGGCCGCGAAAGATTTCGCCGGGCTCTTTGTCGATGACCCGGAAGATTTCCGCATTCAGCCGTGTCTCGCGCCGGTCTGGGACACAGCCATCAATATGATCTCACTCGCCGAATCCGGCGTGCCGCCCGATGAACCGGCGCTGCAGAAAGCGGCCGATTGGCTTTTGCAAAAGGAAGTGCGAATTCGCGGCGATTGGGCGGTGAACAATTCACATCTCGAAGCGAGCGGCTGGGCCTTCGAATACAACAACGTTTTTTATCCCGACACCGACGACACGGCCATGGTCTTAATGGCGCTTCGGCTCGTTAGGCCGCAAGATCGACAATCACTCAATCAAGTCTTTGGCCGCGCGCTTGATTGGCAATTGAGCTTCCAATGTCGCGATGGCGGTTGGGGCGCGTTCGACAAAAACGTCACGACCGATTGGCTCGAAGACATGCCGTTCGCAGATCACAACGCCATTCTCGATCCCACCTGCAGCGATTTGACGGCGCGCACGCTGGAGTTGTTAGGCTACATCGGCTTCGATAAACGCAAGCCGTGCGTCCGCGACGCGATTCAATATTTGATCGACACGCAAGACGACGACGGCTCGTGGTACGGACGCTGGGGCGTGAATTACATTTACGGCACGTGGCAGGTCTTGCGCGGTTTGCGCGCGATCGACCACGACATGACGCAGGATTGGGTTTTGCGCGGACGCGATTGGCTTGAGAGCTGCCAGAACGACGACGGCGGCTGGGGCGAAACGTGCGCGACTTACGACGATCCAACATTGAAAGGCCGCGGCGAAAGCACGGCGTCACAAACGGCCTGGGCCTTAATGGGAATTTGCGCCTGCGGTCATCTCGATCGTCCGAGCATCCAACGCGGATTGCGTTTCCTGCTCAGCTCGCAAAAGGCGGACGGTTCATGGGACGAACCGCAAATCACCGGCACCGGATTTCCGGGCGTGTTCTATTTAAAATACGATTTCTATCGCCAGAATTTCCCGCTGCTCGCGCTCGCGACTTACGTGAATTATCGCAACGGCCTCGGACATCATCCGAGCTTCTATCGCTGCGACGCGCGCGTGTAGGATCGATCCCGCTTAGCGGGACAAGATCGACATCTTCTTCAGAGGTCGGCTTCTTCAACTTCCGCAATCTTCATCAGCGCGCGAAGTAAACCGATCTTCAATGGCTCGTTGCCGTGCATCGGAATTACAATCCGTTCACGCCGCCCCGGTTTCGTAAAAACGTGATGGCTGCCATGAATTCGCGCCAGGATCCAACCGCGTTTTTGCACGATTCGCGCAAGGTCGCGTCCAGAAATCTGCTTCACACCGTCACTTCGACTACTCGATCTGCTTTGCCCAGCTGCGTGCCATTTTCTTCTGCAAGCAACCAGCCTTCTATTGCTTCGCGGACGTTACTGCGAATTTCGTCAACAGTTTCGCCTTGAGAAACACATCCCGGCAGTGCCGGAACTTCTGCCCAGTAACCTCCTTCGTCCGCTCGGTGAATCAGCACTTTTAGAGTCACAACCAAAAAGCTTACCCTGCGAGCACGTTCTGAACAAGACGACAACGTCATTGTTGGCAAGATCGACATCTTCTTCGTCGATTGACCGCGAGAGTTTGCGGCTGCTTTTCATCGCAAACAGGTTGGGCTAGTTTCGTGCACGCAGAATGCCCGATGAACTGAAGAACGCGCTGAGCGATTTTGTCCGCTTCGCGCAAAGCCTGAAAGGCGATAAAAAGAGCGAAGCGCAGGCTTTCCTCGATCATTTCTTTCCGCGAAATTGTTGAGCGCGGCGAAGATCGACAATCGCACATTTCGTCTTGTTGCGACTTCGAGCCCGCGCAAAATGTCAGAATGCATCCGGAGTTCCCGCAGCGCCTTCACGAACTAGTCGAGCGCGCGAAGGAAATCCGGCGCAAAGGCATTGCCGGTGTCGACCCCGAGGAATACACGAAACAGCACCTCATCGAGCCATTGCTCGGAGCTCTCGGATATGCTTCTGACGACATTCGCAAGGAGTTTCACATCCTTGGCGACCAATGCGATTATCTGATTGAGCGCAGCCGTCCGTTGCTTTTTGTCGAAGCAAAGAAAGCTCCGACTGAATCGAAGAGAGGAGCGGAGAAGGATCTTTTCGAAGCGAATCGCGAACAAGTGCTCCGTTATCTGCGCAATTACCGGATCAGCCCGGAGCAGGTAAAAATGCCGCGCCCGGTAACGTGGCTGCTGCTGACGAACTTTGCGCAGCTTCACTTCATTCGGGTCAATGAAGAGGCGCCGACGTTCGCCTTTCGCCTCGACGAATTGGAAAAGCGCGCCGAAGAACTTTGGGAGTTGCTCGCGCCCGCTCGACTCGAAGCCGGCCGCATCGAGGAGCTTTACGATCAGGAACAGAAGGCCGATCTCGACCAGCGTTTCCTTGTCGATCTAAAGCAATGGCGGCTCATTCTCGCTAACGGGTTCGGCATTCGAAATCAAAAGGCGTCGCTCGCCGATCTGACAAGCGCGAGTCAGCAACTGCTTGATCGCTTTCTTTTTTGCCGAATGCTCGAAACGCATGGCTTGATTGAGTACAATAAACTCGCGCGCACGTTTGTCGGCTACGAAGAGCTTTACAGCCATTCTCCAAAAAGCTTTGCAGAGCTTCTTCGTGAATCGCTCTTCGAGGAAATTCGAGCGAAATTTAACACTGAGCTATTTGTCCAGCCGCAGCTCTGCGATACGCTCGAGATCGACAACGTCTTTCTCGCGGCCATCCTCGGTCACACACCATTGCCGGCAGAGGTGGCGTTGACCTGCGGCATCGAACACGGAGAGCTTTTTAGTTTTCGCCACCTCTACAGCTACGATTTTTCGCGGATGTCACACGACATCATGGGCGCGGTTTACGAGCGGTTCCTCGCCCACAAGCTCGGGCAGAAGAATGGCCGCATCGCCATCGAAGAGACCGATACGCTGCGAAAAAAGGAAGGCATTTACTACACGCCGCGTTACATCGTCGATTACATCATCGCCCACACTCTCGGCGGAAAAACGGCGCCGATTGTCGATCTTGCGATCGCATTTCTCCAAGAAAAGAGATACCGCGAAGCCCTGACGAAAATTCGCGAGCTATCGCAAATCAAAGTGCTCGACCCATCGATGGGCTCCGGCTCGTTTCTTCTGCGAGCGTTCGACCACTTGCTCGATTGCTACGACCGATACAATCGCGCCTGCCGCGATATCAAACAGACAGGACGCATTCGCGAAACGCCCGGCGAATTGTTCGGGAAAGAAAACGAAGTCGCCGAGGAAGTTTTCAATCCCGCTTTCCATATCCCGTCGGAAAATATCTTCGGTGTCGATCTTGACCCGCAGGCGGTCGAACTCGCTCGGCTCAACCTCTGGATGCGACTCATGATCGCCGAGCGCGATTGGATGCGTGAGGAGTTGCGCACGAAAAAAACGAACGGCGTGCTGAGCCTGCTACCGTCGCTTGCGAAAAATCTTCAACGCGGCAACTCACTCATCTCAGATCCCGCTGTTGCCGGCGATGCGGCGTTCGATTGGCAAAAAGAATTTTCTGAAATCATGAATCGCGGCGGTTTCGATGTCGTCGTCGGCAATCCGCCGTACGAACGGATTCAAACCATGGCCGAGTACGCGCCCGAATCATTGGAGTTCCTGAAAGCCAATTACAAAACGGCCGAGTCAGGAAACTTCGACATCTACGTCTGCTTCGTCGAGAAAGGAATCACTCTGCTACGGAATGATGGACTGTTCGGCTACATTCTTCCGCACAAATTCTTTCAAGCGGAGTACGGGAAAGCGTTGCGTGAAATTCTAAGCGCAGGACAGCACGTACGTGCCGTTGTGCATTTTGGCGACCTTCAAATATTTCCTCGGGTCAGTACTTACACGTGCTTGCTGTTATTAGGTAAATCAGCGTCCGATGTAATTGATTTTTCGCAGGTACGTACGATCGAAGAATTTCGTCGAACCCAAAAAGCGGATGTGCAGTTTTCTGTTCGCGCTACGCGATTGTCCTCCTCGCCGTGGAATTTCATAAGCGAAACGGATCGGGCGTGGATGAAGCGCGCGGAAAATGGCAGCTCTGAACTGGGTCAAGTAGCAGAAGCAATCTTTCAAGGAATTATTACTAGCGCAGACGACGTCTTCTTGTTTGATGCCGTTCCGTCAAAACGCGGAATGTGCAGCGTTTACTCTGTCGCTCTAGAAGAAAACATTGAGATAGAGGCAGCGCTCCTCAAACCGGTCGTACGCGCTGGGAAACTCGGTCGTTTTTGGGCGGAGGCCACATATCTGTTGCTGTTTCCATATCGTGTGGAAAGTGCTGAGGGGAGTTTACTCTCACCGAACGAACTCTCCGAAAAGTTTCCCAAGACGTGGAGTTATCTGCGACGCAACGAGTCACAGCTACGTGCTCGCGAAAACGGCGCATTCGATAACGACCGCTGGTATGTAATGGGTCGATCTCAAAATCTTGGCGCATGGGAAGAGCCGAAGATTCTCGCTCCCTATATGATTCAACGCTTAGCCGCGTACTATGACACGCGGAACAACTACCTGGTAAACGTTACCACGGGCGGTTATGGCATTCGTTCAACGACAATTGATCTTCGGTACCTCACGGCGCTTCTCAACAGTCGGTTACTAGATCGCTATCTGCGCTTGATCAGCACAAACTTCCGCGGCGGATATTTCGCGGCAAATAAACAGTTCATTGAGCGACTCCCCATCAAAGTGAAAGGCGTGTCGAAAGCCATCTTGGCAGCACTAACGAATTTCGCGGATCAAATACAAAACGGGCAAACGAAATTGCGCTCTTTTGCACCGTTCCTTTCTAAGAAGGTTTATCATCTACACCGAACATCTTGTTCGTTAGGCCACTACTTACAGAAGGATTACGCTGGTGCGGTCACATCCGAGATCTTGATCGATGACGTGATGCGGAAAGGTTTTCTGCACAAGATCGACATCGAGAGCGATAACTCGACGCTGGTGTTGAGCGCGCACATCTCGGCGCTGGCGAAAGACGAGCCGGAGATCGTTCCAATCCTGAGGATGCGTTTTGCCCATGCGCCGTTGCGTCAGTTCATCTACGCGTGCTGGCAACAGTTCCTTACCGAAAATGCGCGGCGCAAAAGATGGACGACTGGCAAACAGCCGGAAGAAATTTATCAGCGGATTGTGAATGCAGAAGAGCCGCTCGTCTTCTTTCACGCCAGCGCGCCGGACAATCTGCGCGTTATCACATCGCTCCTGGAGGCAGTCGCGGCCGAAGCCGGCGTTTCCGATCTCGCCGCGCTCGAAGCCGAAATCAAAGCGACCGATGAGAAGATCGACAAGTTGGTTTACGAACTTTACGGCCTAACAGACAAAGAGATAGCGACTGTTGAAGAAACCGCTGGAAACAAGTAAACGAGTGTTGTGAGTGCTCGACGCAAGAAGACCGGCCGAATCAAGAACGCTACAGCGGCCAGCGCAGAAAAGGCCAAAGATGCCATGCGATTCATATACCGACACCGGAAGGAAATCATGGAGGTTGTGACGCTTCTTGGAGCAATCGTGGGCACCGCATCGAGCGCGATCGGCAAGCCAAAGCGTTCTCGACGGAGGCGGTAAGATGCCTATCCCGACTTATGATCAGCTTCTGAAGCCCTTGCTTGAACTGGCTGCGTCCGAAGAAATCACAAGGCGTTCTGCAACGGATGCAATGATCCGCAAATTTGAGCTATCACCTGCTGAGATAGAACAACGTCTGCCCAGCGGCGGTTCGACTTATATCCGAAACCGGACTGGGTGGGCGATGACCTTTCTCACGAAAGGAAATTTGATCGCGAAGGTTGCCCCTAAAACGTACCGCGCGACCGATGTCGGGCGCAAATTTCTCAGTGAGCATCCCGAAGGTCTTGCTTTATCCGACCTCGAGGCCATCCCGGGATGGGAAGAGGCTTGGAACACGAAAGCGAAGAGGCGGGAAGCGGCCGGCCTAACTAGCGCCGTATCCAACGAGCAGAGGACATCCACACCCGATGAAAGAATCGAAGCCGCGTTCTCCGAGCTGCGCGAAACGTTGATTAGCGATTTGTTGTCGCAGCTCGCAAAGATCGATCCGTTTCGATTCGAACAGGTAGTCCTGGACCTATTAGTGGCGATGGGTTATGGCGGTTCGCGAAAAGAAGCTGCTGAAGTTACACAGAAACGGGCGACGAAGGAATCGACGGCGTCATCAACGAAGATCGCCTCGGCCTCGACGTGATTTACATTCAAGCAAAGCGTTGGAAAGCGAATGTCGGGCGTCCCGAGATTCAAAGCTTTGTCGGCGCGCTCGCCGGTAAGAAAGCTAACAAAGGAATCTTTATCACGACTAGTTCCTTTCACGACAACGCGAGTAACTACGCTGACGGACTAAATCACAAAGTAATTCTTATCGATGGTCGCCGCTTAGCGGAATTGATGATTGAGCACGGCATCGGCGTCGCGGAAGAACACGCTTACAGTATCAAGAAGATCGACAGCGACTACTTTGATGAAGCGTGAAGCGCGCGACGACCGGTTGCGGGATATTCGAAAGCGGCATCCGCGCTAAGTCTTTTTTGGTGGTCAGGCTGGAAGCCTGACCGCCGAGTCAGCCAAGATGGCTAACTTCCGACGCGCGCGCGATTGACCGATTTTATTCGCGGCCTAAATTTTCAGCATGGCCTACGAATTACCGAAACTACCTTACGAATACAACGCGCTCGAACCGCACATCGACGCGCGCACGATGGAAATCCATCACAGCAAGCATCACCAGACTTACATCACCAACCTGAACAACGCGCTCAAAGGCAAAGCCGATCTCGAAAACAAATCGGTCGAGGATTTGATCAAAAACCTAAACGACGTTCCCGAAGACATCCGCACGGTCGTGCGCAATAACGGCGGCGGTCACGCCAATCATTCCTTCTTCTGGAAAATCATGGGCCCGAACGCGGGCGGTGAACCCAGCGGCAAACTGGCCGACGATATCAAGGCAACTTTCGGCGGCTTCGATCAGCTTAAAGAAAAAATCGGTGCGGCCGGCGCGGGACGTTTCGGCAGCGGTTGGGCATGGTTGATCAAAAAAGGCGGCAAACTCGAAGTGATGTCGACGCCTAACCAAGACAGTCCGCTTATGGACGGCAACACGCCGATTCTGGGAGTGGACGTTTGGGAGCACGCTTACTATCTCAATTATCAAAATCGCCGGCCTGATTACATCAAGGCCTGGTGGAACGTGGTGAATTGGGATGCCGTGGCGAAAAATTACGACGGCGCAAAATAAGATGTCGATCTTCGCTCGGGGCGGCGCGTAGATGGCGTACCTCAACGAGAATTATCTCAAGCTTCAGGCCAGCTATCTTTTTCCCGAGATCGCGCGGCGCGTGCGCGAGTTTTGCGAAAAGAATCCGGACGCGGCGAAGCGATTGATCCGCTGCGGCATCGGCGATGTGACCGAACCTTTGCCGCAGGCCGCGATCGACGCCATGAAACGCGCGGCCGATGAACTAGGACATCGCGAAACATTTCGCGGATACGGCCCGGAACAAGGTTACGAGTTCCTAAGATCGACAATCGCGCAACACGATTACCGCGACCGCAAGATCGACATCTCCGACGATGAGATTTTCGTGAGTGACGGATCGAAATGCGATTGCGGTTACATCCTCGATATTCTCGGCGACCAAAATAAGATCGCGATCACCGATCCGGTTTATCCGGTTTACGTCGACACGAATGTGATGGCCGGTCACACCGGCCCGGCCAAGAAGGACGGCAGCTACGACGGCCTCGTTTATTTGCCGTGCACAGCGGAGAACAATTTCGTTCCCGCCCCGCCAAAGGAACATGTCGATCTTGTTTATCTTTGTTTCCCTAACAACCCGACCGGCGCAGTGGCGACGCGCGAGCAGCTGACACGTTGGGTCGAATACGCGCGAGAGCACAACGCCATCCTGCTTTTCGACGCTGCCTACGAAGCGTACATTTCACAGAACGAAGTTCCGCATTCGATTTTCGAAATAGAGGGTGCGCGTGATTGCGCGATTGAGTTTCGCAGTTGTTCCAAGACCGGCGGGTTCACCGGTGTGCGTTGCGGATTCACCGTGATGCCGAAAAGTCTTTTGGCGCAGACCGAGTCGGGAAAAAAGATGCCGCTGCATCCGTTGTGGCACCGGCGCTGGGCGACGAAAGCGAACAGCGTGAGTTATCCGGTGCAACGCGCGGCGGAAGCGTTGTATTCGCCGGCAGGTCGCGCGCAAGTGCGCGGCTTGGTCGACCATTACATGGGCAATGCGAAAATCCTGCGCGATGCGGCCGCTAAGATCGACCCGCCTTCGCCCGGCTACGGCGCGGCAGGCATGGAAGTTTTCGGAGGGACGAACGCGCCTTATATCTGGGTGCGAACCCCGAACGGCCTAACGAGCTGGGAAATGTTCGATCGCATGCTGAACGAGCTCAATGTCGTCGTTACGCCCGGCAGCGGATTTGGCGCGCAAGGCGAAGGTTATTTCCGAATCTCGGCATTCAACAGCCGCGAAAACGCCGAAGAAGTCGCGCGGCGTCTCGGTGCTTTTCGTTAGATCGACATCGACTCTTGTCGATCTAGTCGAGTCGCGTAACGTTTCGCAGCTTTGGAGAAAACGAGTCTTCCCAATCAAAATCTGCCGCAGCTTTACCGCTTTTGCTTTCTCATGCTCGGCGATGCGGCCAAAGCGCAGGAAGTTTTTCAGGCGATGATGCACGAAGCGTCGTTGCGCGCGGCGCAGGGGGAATTGCCGAAAGACCGGCTCTGGCTTTTTCGCGACGCACGCTTTCGCTGTCTGGAATCGAGTGAGCAAGGTTTGCAGGCTGAAGATGTCGATCTTGAAGAGCATCCCATCGACGCGAACGCGCCGAAACAAATCGAGAAGCTCGAGCCGACGCAACTCGCCATCTGGATTTCGGGTGCGCCCGATCCGCAACGCAGCGCGCTCGCACTTTTTTATCTCGACGAATTCGATCACGAAGAACTGCTGGGATTGACCGAACTCAAAACGGGCGAGCTGGCGAAATTCATCGGCAACGCCCGACAGGAATTTCAAGCCTGGCTCAACGCCACCTTTCCTCAGGACGAGCCGCCGGAGGAGCAATTGTGAAAATGCCGCGCCTCTCCCGTCGTCAACGCATGTTGATGCGATGCGCGCCGTTCAATGACGAGCGCATTCATGATCGCGCCATGCGCGCGGCTGTGTTTCGCGTGCGCAAGACGGACGAGTTCGCGCATCAGCTCGCGTTCGATCGCGCGGTCGCGGCCCTGGCGCAGGCGATTCCGATCCCGGCGGAAGTTACGGAATGGCTTTCCAAAGGAACATTTGTCGCGCCGCCGAAATGGTCCTGGAAAAGAACTTTGCAGAATCCGGTCGTGCTGGCGTGCGCCGTAGCGGTCGGAGTGATAGCGGGCATTCTCGTTTTCAAGCTGGTCGAACGGATGAACGAATTTCCGGGCGAGACAACGGCAAAGCGATTGTTAGTCGTGGCGGCATCTGCGAAACCGATGATGCTGGATCCCGTGAAGACGGATGCCGGTGCGCTCGGCGATTTCTTTTTCATGAAGCACCGGCTGGCGCATTACGATGTGCCGGCGGAATTCGCGGAGCTGAAAACACTTGGATGCCGCGCGTTCGATGACGAGGAAGGCCAGCGCGTGGGGCAGGTTTGGGTGGTCGAAAAGCGGATGCAGTTTTTTCTTTTCCCGGCCGAGCGCGATCCGAAGACCGGAGCGGCCCGCCATTTCGACGGCTGGCGTTATGTGGATCAAGACCGCTGGACCGGCGTCGTGCACGAAGAAAACGGTGTTTGTTTCATGGCCGCGGTGCGCGGGAGCGAAAAAGATCTGGCGCCTTACATTTCGAAGAAGGAATAGATCGACATCTCGTAAGATCGACATGTGCGCGGTCGCGTTGACACTTCCTCGTGCGCGCTTCAACTTTGTCGCCGCCTCACGCCAGGGTAGCTCAGTGGTAGAGCAGGGGACTCATAAGCCCTTGGTCGGGAGTTCAACTCTCCCCCCTGGCACTTTTTTATGACGAGCGATTTTGCGGCAAAAATTTTCGCGGGCGGAAAAGATTACCAGCTGACGCGATTCGTTATTCTGCGTTTGTTAGGTTTCGTTTACGCGATCGCCTTTCTCGTGGCGGTGAATCAGCTCGTGCCGTTGATCGGGGAACACGGAATCACTCCGGCAAATCATTTTCTGGAACGGATTCAATCGCATTTCGGTTCGCGCACAGCGGCGATGCTGCAAGTGCCGACGCTCTTTTGGTTCGGCATCTCCGATCATGCATTGTCGATCTTTGCCTGGATTGGTCTCGCGCTTTCGCTTGTCGTCGTCGCCGGATACGCCAACGCAATCATCATGTCGATCTTGTGGGCGATGTACATGTCGATCGTCCACGTCGGGCAAATCTGGTACGGGTACGGTTGGGAAACGCAACTTCTCGAGACCGGCTTCTTATCGATCTTTCTCTGTTCGTTAGTCGAGGCGCGGCCATTTCCGAAACGTCCGCCGCCGCTTCTCGTCATCTGGTTATTTCGCTGGCTCGGATTTCGCATCATGATCGGCGCCGGTCTCATCAAACTACGCGGCGACGCGTGTTGGCGCGATCTCACTTGCCTCTATTACCATTACGAGACGCAGCCGATCCCGAGCCCGATCAGTCGTTATCTCCATTTCGCGCCGCACTGGTTTCACAACATCGAAACCGCCTGGAATCATTTCATCGAATTGATCGTGCCGTGGTTTTCATTCGGGCCGCGCCACGCACGCCACATTGCCGGCGTGCTGCTCGTTAGCTTCCAAATATTTCTCATTATCAGCGGCAACCTGTCGTTCCTGAATTACGTGACGATCATTCCATTCATCGCTTGCTTCGATGATTCGTTTTGGCGGAAAATTCTTCCGCGGTCGCTGGTCAATCGCGCTAACGAATCTGAGCCATCGCGCGTCCAGTTCGGCCTCAGCATCGCATTGTCGATCTTAGTGGCATATCTCAGCATCGCGCCGGTAACCAATTTGATTTCCGCACGGCAGATCATGAATTCGTCATTCGATCCGTTCGATCTGGTGAATACCTACGGCGCCTTCGGCGTGGTCGGTCGGGAACGCGAGGAAATTATTTTCGAAGGCACCGACGATGCCGTCATCACCGGCGATACAAAATGGAAGGAGTACGAATTCAAAGCAAAACCAGGCGACCCGAATCGCCGTCCGCCATTCGTCGCGCCATATCAACCGCGCATTGACTGGCAAATCTGGTTCGCGGCCATGGCCTCACCCGGCGATTATCCGTGGACGCTTCACTTCGTTTGGAAACTTTTGCATAACGACCGCGGCACACTCTCGCTTATCGCGAACAATCCATTCCCGGATTCCGCTCCGCATTACGTTCGCGCGCGACTCTATCGGTACCAATTCGCGCCGATCGGCGACCATGGCTGGTGGAAAAGAGAACCAATCGGCGAATGGCTTCCTCCGCTCACGATCGACGATGCGGAGCTCCGGCGCTTTCTTACGGCGATGGATTGGCTTGAATAGCGCTCGACAACGAAATGAAAGCGCTTTCTCTCTGAGTTGATTCAATGCTGTTGCGAAATTTCACATGGCTGCTGCTTCTAGGATTTGGTTTGCTTTCAGGGCCCGGCGTCGATGGTTCGGCGGCGTTGTCGCCCGAAAGATCGACATCTTCCGCATCGTCGAAACTGGGCGCTGAAGTTGGAGTCGATGCCGTTGCTTTGCTTTTTCTTCCCGACCATCTGTTCATGAAATCTGCAACTGCTGTCAGCACCGATTATCTGAAGCGGATCGCCGATCCGAAGTCGCCGTTGCAGTCGACTCACGCGGCGTATGCGCAGGGAAAGATCAATCGGCGAGAAGTGATGGAACGGCTGCCGCATGTGGCCATGATCGGCGATAGTCTGTCGAAAAATGCTTATGTCTCTTCGATTCCAAGTACGTTTTGGCGCGCGCGAACGGAGAGGCGCCGCGATTGGTTCCTCGATACCGATCCTTCGCCAGCGAGTGTCTACAGCGTTTTTGAAAGGCTGGAAAAAATCACGCCGCTGGTCGCAACGGAGCACAGCGGGGTGGGAGCGATCGTGGACCGGGGCGATGTGCGAGAAAATTTTGTCCGGCGACTTGTGCGCACGCGAAATTTCTCCGGCCAGGTCGATCAAGTTCTAAAGGCGCGTCGATATCCCGATCTCGTTATGCTTTGGATCGGGCATAACAATCTCGATTGGGCGGCGGGAATGTCGCCTAACGAACGGGCGCATCCGGAGAAGCGTTTCGAAGAGTCTGCTAAAATTTTCGAGAAAAATTATCGGCGTCAGGTGCTGCGATTAATCGCTCGGGCGGAAAAGGAAGAGCACAAGGTGTCGATCGTGGTGTTTGGTCTGGTTAATTTCGAAGCCTTCTTCAAAGCGCGCGAAGAAGCGGAGGCATTGCGCGCGAAGAATCGGAAGTTGTATCCGTATCTGGAAATCGATTACGGGCATTTTCTTTCCATGCGACCGGAATATCGCGGCGGCATGATTCGGCTTTCCCGCAAGATCGACAAGGAACTTGAGGCGATGGTAACGGATTTGAATCACGGCTGCCCGCCTAACGTGCAACTGCGATACTCCGATGCGCTGGCGAATGTCGACATCGGCCGCGCGGAATTGATTCACGACATGGACGCATGGCATCCCTCGGTAAAAGGCCACAGCCTTTTGGCCAAGGCCGCGTTCAGTGCGCTTCGGCCGAGTTTGGAATTTTTGGCGATCGAGGCGATCAAGAAAGAATCAGACGTTTCCCATCTCGGCGATCATGGCGCGGGCCGCTGATTCTTCAGCTTCAAGACTGCACTCGTGGGCGAGTGACACCGCTTTCTTCAGCGTATTAGCGGCGCCATCCCGATCTGAACACGCCAGTTCTGCTTTCGCCTGAGCAAGCATCGAGCGGGCAAGATCATACTTCGCGTCGATTTTTCCCAGAAGCAGCGAACTTTTCGCGAGATGCGCGACAGCTTCACTGACCCGATCGGGAATTACAGTCAGCGTTCGACCCAAAGCTCGTTCGGCCAGCGCTTCGGCAATGGCGCTGCCCGCAACTTTAGCTAGCGTGAGAGCCTCCTCGGCTTTCTTCAACGCCGCGCCGGCATCGCCGGATTGCAGCAATGTTTCCGCTTCAATCGCGGCGAACCATTCTCCGAGAAGCAATCGGCCGCCTAACGGTTTGGCTGCTTCGCGCGCATCGCTCCAGTGTTTCAACGATTCGGAACAATTTCCGACGGCGGCCAGTCCCCACGCGACAAAGGAGTTTGTCGAATACCGAAACATGGCGTCGCCACTTTTTTCAGCGACCGCCAACGCCGTTCGTGCGCTCTCGATTCCGTCGGCATACTTGCCTGCCACCAAATGAATCAATGCCAGTCCGGTATGCGCCATCGCTTCGGCGTTTTGGTCGCGGCCGAGCCGGGCAATTTCGAGAGCGCCGTTCAAATCGGACAAGCCATTGGCATAATCGCCCATGCAAGCGCGTGAGCTGCCGCGATACATATAAGCAAACAACACTTCGTGACGATTGTTGGCCGCTTCCAAAAGCGGAATTGCCTGGTCGAGCAGTTGTTCAGATTTTTTGAATTGGCCCTGCATGAAAAGAACGCGGCCGATGACCGCGCCGGGCAGCGCTAACAATTCGGGATCTCCCAGCATCGGTGCGACGGCCAAAACTTTTTGGAAGTAGCCGATCGCTTCCCGCAATTTGCCGCCGTAATAATGTGCGCGTCCGATCCAAAGTTGAATGCGTCCCAGCCGCACTGGATCGTCGAGCGATTGCGCCACACTTTCGGCTTCCAGAAGTCGGGCCAGATTTTTCTCCGGTGACTCGGCCTGCAATGACGCGCCGACAAGTTTGATGGTGATGTCGATGTACTGCTGGAGATGCGGCGGATCTTTCTCGAAGCGCTCGAGACACTCCAGCGCGCGCCGGTAATGCGAGCGCGCCTCCGCGTAGGCACAAACTCGGAACGCTCCATCGGCTGAGCGAACGGAATGTTGGAGCGCTTTTTCCCACGATTCCGCGCTGAAATAGTGATACGCCAGGAGCCCGCTAAACTCGTCGATCCGCTGCACGAAGATTCCCTCCATCGCTTCACCGACTTTCTGGTGCAGAAGTTTGCGCGCCGGCGCGAGCAAGGTCTGGTAGGCGACTTCCTGCATTAGCGCATGCTTAAAAATATATTCAATCTCGGGGACACGCGAACGTTCCCGGACCAGATCTGCTTCCTGAAGCGCGCTTAATTGTGGATCGAGTGGATCCGGCCCGCTCCCCATTTTCTCCAGAATCCGGTAGAAGAAAACGCGTCCGATCACGGCCGCTTTTTGAATCACGCGCTTTGATTCCTCCGGAAGCCGATCCAAACGCGAGAGCAGCACTCCCTGTAAAGTATCAGGAACGTGAAGCGTTTCGACCAATTCGCTGACTTCCCAACCGCGCTCGCTTTTTGTCAGAACGCCTCTTTCAATGAGCGAACGCAGCACTTCTTCGAGAAAGAATGGGTTGCCCCCGGATTTATCGAGAATTTCCTCACTGAGTTTTTCCGGCAAATAATTTCCGCCGAGCAATTGTTCGACTAAACCCCGGCTCGATTCCGCGGAGAGCGGCTCCAGTGAAATATTAGTTAGGCGGCTGCGATGCTCATCCAGCGCCGCCCGAAGTTTTTCCCAGTGTCCGGCCGGATCATTGGCGGTGCGGCTCACCCCAATAATGGCGATTCGTCCGCGGGTCGCCAGGGGCAGAAGATGACCCAGAAGCTCGATCGAACTGTGATCGGCCCAATGCAGATCCTCCAACAGAATAACGACCGGCTTTTCCTCGGACAGGCGCAGCAGCAGTTGCTCGATGATCCCGAAAAGGCGAACGCGGAACGCTTCTCCTTTGAGTTGCTTTAGAATTTCAAGCTCGGCCTCGGAGAGATGTAAGACCAACAATTGCGCCAGCACCGGATACACATCGGGTTCGCCCGGAAACATCTTGTCGATGTACGCGCGCAGCGCGTTTTGCGCCGCCTCTTCTCCCTGCTCATCCGCAATGCCGACGTGGCGTCGCAACAAATCCAGGAACGGCCCGTAGCTCAGCGTGTGGCTGAAAGCGAAACATCGTCCTTCCAGCCACGTGAATTTTCCCGCCGCCGCCCGACGGATATCCGACAGCAGGCGCGTTTTTCCGACACCGGCTTCGCCATAAACAAATGCAATGCATCCTTCGCCCGCTTCGACTCCGTCGAGACATTTTTCCAATCTTGCCAGCTCGTCGGCGCGACCCATCAAAGGAGAAACGAGACCTTCAAGACCGCGTACCTTCTCCGGTTGAATCTTGGCGCCGATCAATTCGAAAATCGGAAGCGAATCCTTTTTCCCTTTTACCCGAATCGGATCGAGCGCTTTGAAATTAAAAGCGCCATGCGTCAAGCGGTGCGTACTTTGGCTAACGAAAATCTGGCCACCGGTCGCCGCGCTCTCCAACCGTGACGCCACATTCACCGTGTCGCCCATAACGGTGTAACTCATGCGCAAATCATTGCCGACATTTCCGGCGATCACCGTCCCCGAATTGATTCCGATGTGCAGACTCAAGGGCTCTTTCAACTTGTCGATCCAACGGCGATTAAACGCTTCCAGACGTTCTCTCATCGCCAGACATGCGCGCAACGCGCGTTCGGCATCATCTTCCAGCGCGATGGGCGCGCCGAAAACCGCCATCACGCAATCGCCAATAAATTTGTCCACCATCCCTTCGTGCTGGTAAACGGCGGTCGTTAGTTCCTTCATGCAATCATTTGCAAACGCCGCCACCTCTTCCGCATCGAGCCGCTCCGAAAGCGCAGTGAACCCGGAAATATCGGCGAAGATCACGGTGACCTGCCGGCGCTCGCCTTCCACCTGACCGCTCGCACGAATTTTTTCGGCCAGATGTTTCGGGATATAACTTTGTAACTGGGCCAGTAAATCTTGATCGGGCGAACCTCGTTCGAGAGCCGCCGCCGCTGCGTCTTCGAGAAGGGAATCGAGTAAATTGCGCAGCGGCTTGAGAGTGAGCTCAACCGTCGCGTCCCCGAGCGTGGCGCGTTGACCTTCCTGAGCGGCGATGGCCGCGCGCAGTTGCGCGATCTGCTCCTCGCGAGAGTTCTTCACGACCGCCTTGTATCATTTTCCACGCCTTAACCAATGCTAAACGCGAGCTCCTTGCAGCGCGGCATATCTAGTTTGCCGGAAGCGAGCAATGGAATCGCTTCGACGCGGCAAACTTTTTTTGGAATCCACAAATTGGGAACGCCGGCTTCGTTGAGCTTTGGGCGCAACTGCGCAAGATCGACATCGACAGCCGCGAGCAGCACGACCGCTTCGCCTTTCGATTCGTCAGTCACGCCCACCACCGCGATGACGCGTTCCGATTGCCCGTCGAGGTCGAGCGCGGCGATGATTTTTTGTTCGAGCGCCTCATGCGGCACCATCTCGCCGCCGATCTTGGAGAAGCGCGAGAGACGTCCTTCGATGTAAAGAAACCCGTCTTCATCAAATCGCCCGATGTCGCCAGTCTTGAACCATCCATCGCGCAAAACTTCAGCGGTGCGCTCCGGATCGTTCAGATAACCTTCGAAAATATTCGGCCCGCGCAACCAGAGCATGCCCGTTTCGTGCAGCGATAACTTGCGGTCCGTTTCCGGTTCGCGGATTTCCGCGGCGATGCCGGGCGCCATTTTTCCGACCGAACCAACTCGGCTCGATGGCTGAACGGGATCGCCCGGCTTCTTTGGTTCCGGGTCCGGCAGATTGACGCTGACGACCGGCGACGTTTCCGTTAGGCCATAGCCTTCGAAAACGTGCTTATGGAATTTTGCTTCGAAACTTTCGGCAAGATCGAGAGGAAGTTTTTCGGCGCCGGTGATGATGAGGCGCAGACTTTGGAATTGTTCCAGCTCGGCTTTGCGCAGATAGCCGCGGAGAAAAGTGGGCGCCGCGAGCAACAGCGTCAGTTTGTACTTGTCGATCAAAGCGGCGTTCTTCGCCGACTCGAGCGGGTTCGGTGTTGTCACGATGCGCACGCCTTCGATGAGCGGATACCAAAGTGTAACGGTCGAGCCGAAGCTGTGAAAAAATGGAAGCGACGCGAGGATGGCGTCATCCGGTTTGGCATCGAGGAGCGCGGTGAATTGCGAGACGTTGCCGAGAAGATTGCGATGGCTGAGGACAACGCCTTTGGGATCGCCGGAACTGCCGCTGGTGAAAAGCAGCACCGCTTCTTTGTGACCGCCTTTCTTCGGAATCCGCAGAAGCCGCATAAGCAAACTGGCTGGCGCTAAGATCGACATCGACCACCAAAAAATAATCGATCGCTTCAACTGCGGCATCAGCTCGTCTAATGTCAGGACGCGTTCCGGCCATGGAAAATCGCCGAGCCGCTGAATAAACGGCGTCGCGGAAATGGCGACGCGAATGTTCGCGCGTTTGCAGGATGATTCGATGGCCGCGCGGCCGCTGGTGAAGTTAAGGCCGACCGGAATTTTTCCGGCGAGTGTGACCGCGAGGTTCGCGATGACGGCGCCTTTGCTCGCCGGCAAGACGATAGCAATTCGTTCGTCGTTCGGAAATTCTTTGCGCAGATGGCGGCTCAACGCGGCCGCGGCGCCGAGCAATTTCGAGCGACTCAGCGCGCTGTGATCAAGTCCATCTACAACGGCCGTGGCGAAAGGTTTTCGTTTCAATCCGCGCATGCAACCTTCGGCAAGATGTCGATCTAACGACGGTCGCCGGCTAAAACAATACTCACCGAGCTTGAGCAATTCTTCGCGAACGGTCGCGACGTTCGCTTCGGCAGCGGCAATTGGTTTGCCGAAGGCGACGGAGACGCGATACGGAATTTGCGTCGGCCATTTCCGAAAAAACTTTCCGCCTTGGAACGAAAACATGGAGCCCCAGAGTTGATCGAGCCAAACGGGAACGACTGGCGCGTCGGCCTGGCGCGCGATTAACTCATAGCCGCGTTGCAGACGCAGCAATGTGCCGGAGCGCGTGAGTTGACCTTCCGGGAAAAGACAGACGATGTCGCCGGCGCGAATTTGTTCGGCGGCGAGTCGGACCGCTTCTTTGGCGCGACGGGGGCTAATCGGGATGCAGCCGGCCAAACGCAAAATTGGCTGCAAAATTTTATTTCGATAAAAACTTTCATCGACAATGTAGCGAACTCGTCGTGGGCAAGCGAGTTGCAGGACGATCGCGTCCACAAACGAAATGTGGTTAGGCAGGAGGAGGAAGCCGCCCGCTGGCAATCGTTCTTGACCGAACGTGATTACTCGATACACGATTCGCGCAATCAAAAGAGCGAAAAAATAAAAAGTGCGCTGACCGTGTGAAGAACTGTTCACGTTATGATTTACAATCGGTGCGGCGCTAACTGCAATCGGCAATTGTTGGCAAGATCGACATGACGAAGCCGCAAGCCGCCGCGCGTTCCGCGCTATTGTTGCTCCTCGGCATCAATCTTTTCAATTACATCGACCGGCAGGTGCTGGCCGCGCTCGAGCCAGATATCCGCGCGACGTTTTTTGCGATCGGCGATCCGAACGCGATGTGGAAAACGGGTTTACTCGGCGACGCGTTTCTCGTTAGCTACATGATCAGCGCGCCGATTCTTGGATTTCTGGCGGACAGATTTTCGCGCTGGGTCATCATCGGCGTGGCGGTGATTTTGTGGAGCCTGGCCAGCGGCGCGTCGGGTTTAGCGGGAAGCTTCGTTATTCTTTTCATCACCCGAATTTTTGTCGGAATCGGTGAGGGCGGATATGGGCCAGCGGCGCCGACAATTTTGGCGGATCTTTTCCCGATTGCGACACGCGGCCGCATCATGGCGATTTTTTGCGCCGCCATTCCCGTCGGCAGCGCGCTCGGATATGTCTTGGGCGGCTTGATTGGCGCGCATATCGGCTGGCGTTGGGCTTTCTACATGGTCGCGCCACCAGGTTTGCTTTTGGGCATGATTTGTTTTTGGCAACACGACCCGCGCATCGCGGGCGAGCGCCTTGTGCGAAAAACGAAGAGTCGTTTGCAGGATTACTTGTCGCTTTTTCGCACGCGCTCTTACGTCATTAATACGATTGGGCAAACTACCGCGACGTTCGTCATTGGCGGATTGGGATTTTGGATTCCGGCCTATCTGCGCTTTCGTAATCAAAGTCCGGCCGGCGGAATGGCGATCTTTGGTGGGATCACAGTGGTCGCGGGTCTTGTCTCGACATTGCTCGGCGGAATTGTCGCCGATAAAATGCGGCCACGCTTTCCGGGCTCGTACTTTCTTGTTTCCGGAATCGGAATGATCATTGCCTGTCCGGTTTTCATTGCCAGTCTTTACATTCCATTTCCGGCGGCGTGGGTCGCGATGTTCGTCGCCATCTTTTTCTTGTTCTTAAATACTGGCCCGTCGAACACCGCGCTGGCGAACGTTTCATTGCCTGGAGTGCGCGCGACGGCGTTCGCCTTGAATATTTTGATCATTCATGCGCTCGGCGATGTGCCCGCGTTTCCCGCGATCGGCTACATCGGCGGGCATACCGACATGCGAGTCGCATTCCTTTTTGTGTCGGGAATGATCTTCGTGTCTGGCGTCGTCTGGTTGTTCGGCGCAAAATATCTCGCGGCCGATACCGCTGCAGTCGAAGCGGCGAGCGCGAAGACGTAGATGTCGATCTAACAAAAAACCGCAGGAACATTTGCATATTCCTGCGGCTTTCTTGTTAGGCCGGTAAAATACCCGACCTAAAGTTTTTTAGATTTGCTGAATTACGGAGTGGCGCTTGGCTCGCTTGTCGAACCTTCTTCAGTCGTGGTGCTGGTCTTCGACTTCTTGGTCTTGCCCGGACTGGAGGCAGTTTCCGATGTCGTTGTTTCCTCGGATTTCGAACTCTTGGCCGCTTCACCGTGATGATGCGTGGAAGGCGAAGCCGAAGATGTCGCCTCGGTCTTGCTCTTGACGCTGCTGCTCGTCGTGGACTCGCCGTGCTTGCTCTTCGTCGAAGCTCCCGCACTGGCGCTGGCGCTCGCTGCCGGACTGGCGGACGCGCTCGCCGAAGCAGACGCGATCGGCGACGCAGTTGCCGAAGGCGAAACGGATGGCGTCGCCATGGGCGACATACTTGCAGAAGGAGAAGCGCTCGCACTTGCGGAAACGCTCGCAGCCGGCGACGCAGTCGCCGTTGTCGATGTACCGTAACCCGTGCTCGTATTTGTCCCCGTTGTCGTCGAAGTCGTTCCTGTGGTCGCGCTGCCGGAAACTCCGACGCCGATGCCACTGGAGGAGCTCACTCCATAATAAGAGTTCACATTGTTGATGTAACCGGACGAGGAATATTCGTTGATGCGCGAATATTCAAACGCCGGTGCGCTGTAGATTTTTTCCTTCTCGATTCGCACGGTGACGACGCGCGGATCCGATCCGACAGAATAAACCGACCACGGAACCGCCACGGTTTTGGCGCTGCCGGTCAACCGACTGGTCGTGCCGCCGGTCGAAAGAACGGTGTAAGCCATGCACCCGGTGTTGCGATCCAACACGACATCTTTGATCGTGCCGATGTCTTCACCCTGCGACGACTTCACTGTCGTTCCGATGATTTTGCTGCTTTCGATGTAACCAGTCGATGTGCTGGTGGTAGATGTGCTTTGGGTTTGAGCGTGCAACGGAACAACGGCCAGACCCAAAACGGCCGCGATTGTTCCGAATAGAAGAGATAATTTCATATGTTTGTAATAAGACGGAAAAAGGTTCTACGTTATTCAGAACCCACCGAAAGTGTTTCGTTAGGAAACGCCACTTTGGATGTGGCTAACAAAAACAAACGCGTTTAGAGAGCGCTGCCGTGAGCGTCGAGGTGCACGTCGTAGTCGTTCGCTTGCGCGAGAGCTTGCGCCGCTTCTTGGGCGTGGCCGCTCTTCATTAAAAGTTGGCTAAGCAATTGCCAGCTTTCGGCACGATACCATTCCGTCGCCAGACAATGTTCGAGCTCCTTGATTGCCGCCGATGTCGATCCTGCTTCATCGAGCACTTTGATATAACGCTTTTCGATCGACCAATCGGCCGGTCCGGTCCGCGCCGCCAAACGCATTCGCATTAGATCGGCGCGGCCATGTTCTTTGTTCTCGAGCACGGCCAGAAGTTCGTTCGCGCGCGCATCAACGATCGGCATCTGCGTTGCACGCATGAGCAGATCGCGCGCGGTCTTAAAATCATTTTCCTTCAATGCTACGGCCGCCAGGTTCAGCACCGCCAATGGTTGATCGGGTTCCTTGCGTAATGCCGCTTGTAGGTGGTTTTTCGCCAGGTCGAGCTGGTTCTCACTCAACTCAAGTCCTCCGAGATTAATTAGCATCCGCGCCGAGTTCCCACCGTTTGCAATCGTCCGCTCTAAAAACGTGCGCTGGTCCTTCCAATCGAAAGTGCGAATAAATGTGCGAGCTCCCAGGAAAACGCACCACATCGTCGCTAAGATCGACATCGTTATCCAAGTCGTTCGCGAGATTTGCCTTCGCTCCGCAAGATCGACAATCGCCACCGTTGCCCCGAGAAAAAGGAATGCCGAAGGAACGTATATCCAATGTTCCGCCACCGCCGCGTTCAGCAACCAAATTCCGCTGATGGGCAGATAACTGATTCCGGCCAAAACCAGCAGCGCAAAAACTAACGGATTCTGTTTGCGCGCGCGCACCGCCCAGAAAATAACGAGCGCGATGAGAACAGCGCCGAGAAGTGTCTGCAATTCTCGCCACGCCGGTGCGTTCGCCCTTTCATCGCTGGCGCCGTTCGTCAGTGGATCAACTTGTCGGTCCATGTGGAGATTGAGCGGCAAGACAATGAGTCCCGCGTATTCTGCGAATGCGCGCGCGACGGTGATCGGTCGAACACTTAGAGGTGGCGATGTTCGCGCGACGGGCGCTGGATTATGTTCGGCCCAGTGGCGCAAGCTGAAATAAATTCCGCCGACAAGGATCGCAACGATGGCCAGTCGGCCGAGTGCGCCCCATTTGCGTTTCAAAGCTAACGTTGCGATCGACGTCGCGAGAAAAATAAAACCGCTTTCTTTGCTGAGCGCGCTGAGAAGAAAAAAAACACCCGCGCCGAAAATCCACAGCAGCGCAACGGCTCCTTTCAAGCGGGTGGCGCGCAGGACCAAGTATCCCCCGATGAAACCGAAAGTGGCGGCAAGCGGGTCAGCCAACCCCGAAACGTAAACGACCGCCGCGCTATGCACCGGATGCATCGTCCAAACCAAAGTTGCCGCCAGCGCGATCCAGCGCCGCTTTGGCGATTCCATTTCGAACGCGAGCAAGAATTCTTCGGCAAAAAGAAAGAGCCCGATGGCGGCAGCGACGTGAAAAACGATGTTCGTTAGGTGATAGCCGGCGGGTTGAAATGCGCAGATCGCGTAGACGATTGTGTAAACGAAACGTTGCAGCGGCCGGTAGAAATCGGACGCGGTTGCATCGACGAAGAGAAAGTGATTAAAGCCTTCTGGAATAAGGCGCCAGCTTCGGATGAGCGGATCGCGCAGGACGAGCGCGGTATCGTCCCAGACAAATCCATCGCGCAGCGCCGGTGCGTAGATTGTTAGGACGGCGGCAATGATGAGGAGAAAGGGAATGATTTTCTTCACGGACAAAACGGATTGGACAGAATCAACAAAATGCGCGTCTAAGTTGCGAGTCTCCATGTCGATCTTGCCCCGAACAATTATTTTCGCGCTCGCCGCCGCCATCGGAAGCACTGCTTATGCCGAAGGCGTGCCGGATAATTGCACGCAACTCATCGTCGCCATCGCGCCGACTTGGGACTCCATGCACGGACATCTCCAGTTATTCGAGCGGACTCGCGGCGGTCCCTGGAGTTCCGTTAGCGCGCCCGTGCCGGTGCTTTTCGGAAAAAGCGGGGTTGCCTGGGGTAGCGGCCTCGCCGGCCAAAACGAGCGCGGTCTTAAAAAGAAAGAGCGCGACGGACGGGCGCCAGCCGGAGTTTTCGAGCTCGGCAAGATATATACATATGACCCTCAGCTTCCTCCCGGAGCCGATTTTCCCTTCCATCAGGTAACGCGTGCGGATGCCTGGGTCGATGATGGCAACAGCCCAGATTACAATCGTTTTGTCACGATCGATCATCCGGAGAACCCGCCTCCTTGGTTCGAAAAACAGAAAATGCGGCATAACGATTTTGCTTATCGCTGGCTGGTCGAGATCCGACATAACTCCGATCCTCCCAAGCCCGGAGAGGGCAGCGCGATCTTTTTCCACATTCGCCGCGGGGTCGATCGACCCACAGCTGGGTGCACCACCATGGCGGAAAGCGATCTCGTTCGTTTAATTACGTGGTTGCGTGCACCGCGTCATCCTTGTTATACGCTTCTGCCGCGGGCGGAGTATAACAACAAATGGGAAGGTTGGAATTTGCCGCCGCCAAATAAACTACTAAACGAACAAAACTCACAAGCTGTCCGTTGATATTCGTTAACCCCTGCGTAAACTCCTCACCTCATGCGACGACGTCCTAATCCAAATTCCGAATCCAACATTCGGAGAATCGACACAAAAAAGCGTGCGAAAAAACAGACGCACGGTTTTCAAGTTCACTTTCTGCGCGGTGTTACCGCGGTAACCAAGATGTTCAGTGACTCCATCTACGGCGGCAAAGAAGCCGCTCGGAGCGCTGCTCGGAAGTTCAAAAATTCCGCCATGCGGAATTTGGGGACGGCCAAATCTTCCAAGGGAAGATCGACATCTTCTTCGCGCCGCGGCGCCGCCGGCTCGCGCAAGAAAGCTTCGAAGCGGAAACGCTAGACTGCGCCCAGCGCGCGGTAAGCTTTCCAGCATTCCACAAAGCCAGGCGCGAAATCGCCTGGCCGTGCTGCTATCCATCCCGTGACCACCGCGGGCGGGAAGAACGCACCTGTTTCGATTTCGCTCCGTTCCAGCGTGAATGCCCCGTTGTATCGACCGCGGTAGAGCCAGATGAACTCCTGCCCGGTTCGATCGGATGCCGGCAGTTTGACCATTCGCTCTAACGGAACATCGATCCCCAATTCTTCCTTCAGCTCCCGCGTCGCGGCAAAATCGTACTCTTCGCCCGCATTCACGTGGCCGGCCGCGCTCGAATCCCACACCAGTGGATGTCGATCTTTCCAGCGCGACCGTTTTTGCAGAAAAATATCTCCTATTTCGTTGAAAATGAGGACATGGACGGCGCGATGACGCAAGTTATCCCCATGCACTTGGCCTCGCGGCGCACTGCCGGTAACGCGGTCCGCTTCGTCGACCACAGAAAACTGTTCTGAATCCATTTTTTGCCGATCCACATCAGGAGTTGGCCGGATCGAATTGGTCAACTCGACCCATTGCGGCAACGCGAGTGCTTCGGCCCGCACGCGCGCATCAACTCCGAGCCGCGAAGCAATCGCGACCCAGTCTGATGTTTCTTCGCGCAGTAATTTCCCCAGTTGCTTGCGGCGCTGCGAAAAACCGATTCGGACGAGATTAATGAACGTGCCAAAATCGCAATCCGGAAGTTCCGCGGCTTCGCGCGGCTGCAAGAGCACCGTCGCGGAATCAATCTCAGGCGCGGGAATAAAAACGCTCGCCGGAATCGTGCGCAGATATTTTATGCGATAGTGAAATTGCAGCTGGAGCGTGAGCGCGCCGTAATTTTTTGTCGATGGCGTCGCGGAGAGCCGCTCCGCCATTTCTTTCTGCAACATCAAAATTACGAGGGAAAACGGCGTCGGCGTCTCCAGGTAATGAAACAAAAGCTGACTCGCGATGTTGTAGGGAAGATTGCCCAGAAGTTTTACGCGCGGCTTTGCCAGCAGCGTACGCACATCGAATTCGAGCGCGTCGCCATGCCACACTTCCAATCGCTCGTTCCTGAAACGAACGGACAAAAATTCCGCCAGGCGCGCGTCCTTCTCGATCGCGAGCACCTGTGCGCCCGTGGCGAGAATGAATTCTGTGAGCGCCCCGAGCCCGGGGCCAATTTCAACAACGTAATCGTCCGGAGTGAGGTTCGCTTGGGCGACGATCCAACGGCCGAGATTTTGATCGTGCAGAAAATTTTGCCCGAGAGTTTTGACTGGGGTCACGCGAATTTCGCGGAGCGTCGAGGCAATCTCGGAGAGCTTCATGCAAGATCGACAATCACTCGAGGCGCGAGCTTGGAAATCGCGGATTTGTTCACAAAAACCTGTGAACAAATTCCGCTGAGGAGCTCGATTTATTCACAAGTTATTCAGTAGGCCAGCCAGCTCCCCCGGAGAAATTAAGATTTTGCCTCGCGTGACCTGCGTTTTCGCATCTTCGGAGGCATCAGTTCGGGGCGTGGCGCCTTCTTTCGGCTCGCGAGGTAGGTCCGGCGGGCATCTTTAAGTGAAAGGCCGTCGATAAAGAAGACCGTGGCCGCCCGACCCATGGCATACGTGCCCGCGCCGGCGACCATCCCGGAGACCAGGTTTCCCCAGCCTGGAAAAAACTTGAGGATCGCGCGCGTACCTTCGCGTAAAAGCATTCCCGCGCCGAGATTCGCTCCGAGCGCACCGACAAACTCCGTGGCCGCGCGCAGACTTCGCTCACGCCCACTCACGTACATGATGCCCGACACCATTACTAACTGCAGCGTCGCCAGGATCGGCATGTCGGCGAGCGGAATCGGTTGCGCGCCGATCGCAGTACAAATCGCCGCGGTCGATTTTACCAACACTTGCGCGATTTGATGTTGGGCGTCTTTGTCGCGTGAAAAGCGAATCATTTCGATCCGCGCTTCGTTCGGGACGTCTCGCGCTAAGATCGACATCAACCGCTTCGTTGCCTCTACGGAAGCGTCGCCCGGAAGAAAACTGAGAACGTCGAGACCTTCCATATCCAACGCCGTCCGGATACGCTCGGCGCAATCCGTCGCCGCCTTTCGCTTCGGCGACGGGAATGCGAGCGCGATGATTTTTGCTCTCGCCGCAATTTGCGCGGCGTCGTGCAGATTGTTCATGTCGATCTTGCGCGGACCGCGCGCGCCTTCGCAGTCGTCCAGGAAAAAAATTATATCGGCCGGCTGGCGCTCCAATTCTTCTTTGATCTGCGCCGCATTAGCCGCGTCCGCACCGCGCGCATCCAGGATCGACATCGTGCCGCGCTCGGGAAGATCGAGATCTTTCCAATGATAAATCTCGAATGGTTGCACTGCGGCGATCCCAAAAACCTGCTCGACCAGTTCGGGCATCGTCATTTTCTCCGAGCCGGTGAAAACGAAACGCGGCGGGCGTTGTTGCAAAAACAATTCCTTCAGCGGCGTCAGCTCGCTCAGGATCGGCTTCTGAATAGTCGCGGGAAGCTTGCCGACGAGACTTTCGAGTCGCTCGACGACGTGGAGGAGTAACGATTGGTTCATGGTTGCCCGCAGCGGCAACATACCAATTGTCGATCTTGCGGGAAAGGACGAGCGCAAAATTCCTGAAATCGTTTCCATTCCGGCAAGGCTCCGGGTATAAAACGCAGATGGGTTTGAACATCGACATTCTCTCGCGTGCCGCGGACGAGGCGCGCGGTCTTTGCATGGACGCCGTGCAAGCTTCTCAGTCCGGCCATCTCGGGCTTCCGCTCGGCTGCGCCGAAATGGGCGCGGTGCTTTACGGCTACGCGCTCAAATATAATCCAGATGAGCCGCGCTGGATCGGTCGCGATTATTTCGTTCTCTCGGCCGGGCACGGCAGCATGTTCCTTTACGCCTGGCTGCACATGAGCGGCTACGATTTGCCCATGTCGGAGATAAAACGCTTCCGGCAATTGCATTCGAAAACGCCGGGGCATCCGGAATTTTTCGAAACGCCGGGTGTGGAATGCACGACCGGCCCGTTAGGCCAGGGCGTCGGCAACGCCGTCGGCATTGCCGTGGCGATGAAAATGGCAGCGGCGCGATTTAACACGAGCGAGCACCGGATTTTCGATCAACACGCGATCTGTCTCGCGGGTGACGGTTGTTTGCAGGAGGGCGTATCGGCCGAAGCGAGCGCGTTCGCCGGACATTTCGGCCTCGATAATTTGATTCTGATTTACGATTCCAATGCCGTCACGCTCGATGCGCCGGCGAAAGCGACACAAAGCGAAGACACCGCGGCGCGATTCAAAGCCTACGGATTTGATGTCCAGGAAATCAACGGCCAGGACATGCAGCAATTTCTCGACGCGTTCAACAACGCGAAGGAGAACGATAATGGAAAACCGAAATTCATTGTCGCGCACACGTTGATCGGGAAGGGGATTCCGGAAGTCGAAGGAACTTTCAAAGCGCACGGCGAAGCGGGCGCGAAGTTTGTCGATGCGGCGCGCAAAGGGCTTGCGTTGCCGGAGGAGCATTATTTTGTTTCGAAGGAGACGTACGATTATTTCGCGGAGCACAAAAAGAAATTGCTCGCGGATTACGAGCGCTGGGAAAAATCTTATAACGATTGGCGCACGAAAAACGCGGAGAAGGCGAAGCAGCTCGACGCGGCGATCGATCGAAAGGTAGGTGTCGATCTTGCGGCGACAATTCCGGAGTTTCCGAAAGACGCGAAGTTGGCCACGCGCAAGGCCGGCAGTGAAGCGCTCCAGTCGCTCGCGCAAGCGATGCCGTTTCTGACCAGCGGCAGCGCCGACCTTCATGGATCGACATTGAATTACATCAAGGACGGCGGCGATTTCACGAGGGAAACGCCGGCCGGCCGCAATATCCATTTCGGCATTCGCGAACACGGCATGTGCGCGATCATGAATGGGATTTCGTATCACCAGATTTTCCGCGCGTCGGGCGCGACGTTTCTTGTTTTCGCGGATTACTGCCGCGCGTCCATTCGGCTCGCTGCGCTCTCGAAATTACCGAATATTTACATTTTCACGCACGACTCGATCGGTGTCGGCGAAGATGGGCCAACGCATGAGCCGGTCGAAACAGTGAGCGGCTTGCGCGTCATTCCTCAGCTCGATGTAATTCGTCCGGCTGATCCCGAAGAAACCGCCGGCGCTTTTGCGGCCGCGGCGCAACGCATCGACGGCCCGACGTTGCTCGCGCTGACTCGGCAGGTCGTGCCGATGTTAAACGATGTCGATCTTCGCGCGCGTCGCGAAGGAGTCGCGCGCGGCGGCTACATCGCGATCAAAGAAAAAGGGAAACTCGAAATGATTTTGCTGTCGTGCGGGAGTGAATTGCAGCACGCGGTCGCGGCCGCGAAGGAACTTGGCGACGGTGTCCGTGTGGTTTCGATGCCGTGCTTCGAACGTTTCAATCGCGAATCAGAAAAATATCGCGAAGAAGTTTTGCCGAAGTCATGTCGCAAGCGCGTGGCGATCGAAGCGGGTGTGACCGATCTCTGGTACCAATACGTCGGGCTCGACGGAAAAGTGATCGGGCTGCATCGATTCGGATTAAGCGGGCCGGGCGCGGAAGTGATGAAAGAGTTCGGCATCGACGCCAAGCACGTCGTCGACGCGGCGAAGGCGTTGTAAGATCGACATCTTCTGACGCCAGGGACGGCGGCAGCTACAACTAGAAGCTTTCTTCGGGCTCGGCGACGTTGCGCGCGCGCGTTTCGAACCGCGTGAACTCGCTCAAGAAGATGAGGGGAATGTCGCCGGTTGGTCCGTTGCGCTGTTTTGAAATGATGAGGTCGGCGTTGCCGGCGGCTTCTTCTCTCTCTTCCTCGGTGTCGGCGTAATACGCTTCGCGCACGAGAAGCCCGACCAGATCGGCATCCTGTTCGATGCTGCCGGATTCGCGCAGATCGCTGAGGCGGGGGCGTCCTTTGCTGTCGCCGGTGCGGTTCTCGGGATTTCGATTCAACTGCGCGACGACGATGATGGGAATGTTCAGTTCTTTCGCGAGTCCTTTGAGGCCGGCGGAAATTTCCGAGATTTCGATCTGGCGATTGTCCTGGCCGCGGCGAGATGTCGATCTAAGCAGTTGCAGGTAATCCACCACGATCAACCGAATATCGTGCTGCGCTTTCATGCGCCGCGCTTTCGCGCGCAATTCCAGAATCGTTAGGCCAGCATTGTCATCGATGAACATTTTCGCTTCGGCCAATTTCGACGCTGAAGAGGTCAGGCTGGAGAATTCGCGTTCGCCCAAAAATCCGTCGCGAACTTTTTTCAAATTCACCCGCGCGCGCGAACAGAGAAGACGCTGCACGAGTTGCTGACTGCTCATTTCCAAGCTGAAAACGGCGACCGGCAGCTTTTCGTTGATGGCGACGTGCTCCGCGATGTTCATGGCGAAGGCGGTTTTACCCATGCTTGGCCGCGCCGCGATGACGATCATTTCCGCCGGATGCAATCCGCTGGTCATGCGATCGAACTCGACGAAGCCGGTGGAGATGCCGGTGATGCCGCCTTTGTGTTCGTAAAGTTTCTCGATCGTCTCGATCGCTTCCATGACCTGGTCCTTCATCGAGACGAGCTGGCCTTTGAAGCGATCTTCGCCGACCGCGAAAATCTTCTGCTCTACTTCATCGAGGAGATTATTGACCTCGTCCTGCTCCTCATAAGCGCGGCGCACGCTCTCGGTCGACGCTTCGATGATTCGGCGAAGGATGTATTTGTCGCGGACAATGTCGAGGTAATAGCCGGCATTCGCTGCGGTGGGCACAAATGTGTAAAGACTTGTGACAAAGGAAGCGCCGCCGAGCGCTTCGAGCAGGTTCCGATCGCGCAACACCTGCGTGAAGGTGATCAGGTCAATGGCCTGGCCAGCGTTCCAAAGCTCGACCAAAATCGTGTAAACGGTTTGGTGCGCGGGAATGTAGAAATATACTTCGTTAATCCGCTCGACGCATTCGGCGATAACATCGCGCGGTGAAAGCAGCATTGAGCCGAGCACACCTTGCTCCGCTTCGACGCTGTGCGGCGGCGAACGGTGAACATCCTGCGAAGAACCTGTGGGCGAAGTGGGAAAAACTTTTCCGCCATTCCCTGCGGCCGAACCTCGGCCAGCGCCATTTCCCGCTGTCTTACGAGGCTTCTCACCCGTCCACGAGGACGCTGGTTGAGTCGCCATTGCTTAGGATTCTTTTTTTCTTCGGAAAAGTGATCGGTGTTTTTTCTCAGGCTCTTCGTCCGTCTCCGCGGCCACTTCCGCCTTCGGCACGTCCGTCGATTTAACCTGAAAAGTAAATTGCGCGGTCACGTCATGATGCAACTTGATCGCGACTTCATGTTCGCCCGTCGTCTTGATCGGATGATCGAGCACAATCTTATGTCGATCTAATTCCACGCCGAGTTCGTTCTTGATCCGGTTCATGATGTCTTGCGCGGTAATGGAACCAAACGCTTTGCCCGTCTCGCCGGTTTCGAGCGTAAAGATCAAGCGAGCCTTGCTAATCCGGCGGGCCAATTCCTCCGCTTCATTCATCTCGCGCGCTTCGCGTTCGGCGCGTTTCTTCTTCAAATTATCGAGCTGACGCATGCTCGCCGGCGTCACTTCATAAGCTTTGCCATGCGGCAAAAGAAAATTGCGCGCGTAGCCGCGGCGCACTTTGACCACGTCGGCTTCCGCGCCGAGGCCGGGCACGTTTTCGGTCAGAATAATTTCAGTCGAGGGCATGATTGATAAAGTTTTCCGCGCAAAAATTTCGGCGAAGCGGCGCGGGGGCACGAGTATAGAAGCGACGCCAATACTGTCAAGTGGACTGCTAGCGTTTGGATGATGATTCGGAGAAACCACGGCGGTGCCTCTCCATTTTGTTTTTATTGCTCGCGCAGAACAAATTGGAGATTGCCATCGCCTGGTCATTTTCAGAGCCTCTGGCGTGATGAATCGCAAACAGAATCGTTGCCATACCGCTGGCCTGCCTGTCGATCGTCCCTAACGAACCCAGTGATGAAAACTCTCCTGCTCATGCTCACGTGTGGCGCGATCCCTCTTTTCGCGGCCGAGCCGCCAGATCCCTGCGCGTTGCTCAGTTCCGCCCAACTAGAATCAACGTTCGGAAAATTGAAAGGCACGCCCAAACCGGGCGTCGGTGTGCAAAAAGAAAAAGAATGCCATTACGAAAATGCAGAAGGCAATTCGCTCGTCCTGCGGACTTATTCGGCGGAGCGTTGGGGAATGCAGAAAGGGATTAACAGTGAAAATAATCCAACGCCGCTGCTGGACTTGGGAAGTGAGGCGTTCATGGTCAAGAAGGGAACGGACAAGGAAATCTACATTCGCAAAGGCGATTGGATTCTGGAAATCGATGGCAGCGCCGATTCCGAAAAGATCAAGGCCGTCGCCACTCTCGCCGCGGCGCGAATGCCCTAACGACATCCCGCGCGTCAACTTTTTTCATGAAACGCAAAATCCTTTGCTGTTTTTTTTCCGCGGTAATTTTCTCCATTGGCGGATCGGCCGCACCGACACCCTCGCCGTCCGCCACTTCCACGCCGAAGCCGAAGTCCAAGCCTACTCCTACTGCCACTCCCAAACCGGTCGCTCGGCCGCCGTTGTTTTCGTGGACCGCGCCAGACAAAGCAAACAAATCGAAACCGACGCCATCAAAGTCGCCTGCAAAAACAACAGCCAAGACTTCGCCCACCCCATCGCCCGCTAAGATCGACAAGAAGACAACGAAAGATCACGCGACACCCACGCCATCGCCATCTGCGAAACCTGAGAAAGAAAAATCGAGTCCCAGTCCGAGCGCAACGATCACTCCAACGTCTTCACCATCGCCCTCTCCCGAAACCGACTCACATCAAACAGAAGCCTCCCCGTCGCCCTCCGAACAGAAATCGATCGCGCCTAGCCGCTCCGTTGAAATTATCCTGACTAAATTCGAGCCGATGCAGGGATCGCCCGGCGAAGCGAACTATCGCAACGCGCGCCTCTCGTATCGAATCACCGCCGGCAGCACTAAACTGAATTTCCCGGCCATTAATTTTTCCGTCGAATCCGGTTCGCAAAAATTTTTGGAAAGACATTTCACGCCACCTCCTGGGACTGATGCCCTGGAACCGGGCCAGAGCGTCGAGCGCACGATATCGCTTGATCCGGCGCCTGCCGCCGACGCGGCGGCTCACGCCAAGATCGACAAGGTGAAATTCACCTGGTCAATCGACGCGCAGTCGAGTGGTGCGGTTGAGATGCCGCTGAACAAATCGTGGCCCTAACGAGCGCGACTCAGACCATCCCCAGCTTCATCCGTCCTGCTTCGCTGATCATGTTCTGATTCCATGGCGGGTCCCAGACCAGCTGCACATCCGCTTCGTCGATCCCATCGATCGATAAAATCTTGCTCTGCGCATCATGCGCAATCGCCGGCCCCATTCCGCAACCCGGCGCCGTCAAAGTCATTTTCACTTCCACTTTTTTTCCGCCTTCCGGCTTGTCGATCAAGCGACAGTCATAAACCAACCCAAGATCGACAATGTTAACCGGGATTTCCGGATCGAAACATTGCTTCAACTGGTTCCAGACCGCTTCCTGCGAAACCTCGCCATTGCTCGTCGCAGATTTTTCCGTCGGCGTCGTTTGCGGTTTTTCCAAACCAAGCGCGTCCAAATCCTTTTCCGCCACTCGCGAGAGACCGTGCGGCGTCGCAATTGTGTAACTTCCACCCAGCGTCTGTGTGACCACGCCCTTCGTGCCCGCCGCTATGGTGAATTTCTGTCCGCTGGGAATTTGGATCGCTTCCACATCGCGGCTCAAAGTGAATTCAGTGTTCTCGTGCATCGATTACTACCTTTAGTTTCTTTTTCTCTCCCGCAAACTGATCGAGCAAAGATGGCGATGTCGATCTTGTACTTGTCGATCTAACATCCCCGCCACTCAGCGCATTGCGCAACGCCCCCTCGACCAATTGCGCGCAATGAATTTTCACTGGCGGCAGCGCTCCGAGTGGCGCCGCTAATTCTTCACCCGACATCGCGCCCGCTTCCGCCGCCGTTTTTCCCTTCAACATCTCCGTCGCCACACTCGCCACCGCGATCGCCGTCTGGCATCCGAAAGATTGAAACGTCGCGCAATCGATTATTTTGCGACCGTTCTCTTCCTTAAACTTGATCCACATGCGTAGCATATCGCCGCAGTCCGCGCTTCCGACTGTTCCGATCGCGTCCGCGTCCTTCATCTCGCCGAGGTTTTGCGGATTCTTGATCGCTTCTTCGATTTTCGTTTCGATGTCGTCAGGCATTTTCTAAATGGTAGCGAGAAATGTTTGGATCGACATCGACACTCCAGGCATCGATCCCGCCGCGCAGACTTTTCACGTTTTCAAATCCGTGTCCTTGAAAATACGCCGCCGCGTCCAGGCTGTGCGTCCCTTGATGATCGTAAATCACGACAAGATTTTCGCGCGCCATGGTCGCCATCAATTCCTGCGTAAACAAATGCGCATTGTCGATCTTGAGCGCTTCGAACTCCTCGCGCGTGCGGACATCGACCAGTTGAACCTTTTCGCCGCCGGCAATTCGATCCGCTAACTCACGCGGCTCGATCTGCATCGCGCGCTCCGCCGCATCGCTCGCAACGATATGTTCGATCACAAGATCGACATCGAGATTTTCGTTACGCGCGCAAACGCCAGCCAGTGTCTCCTCCGGCGCAAATCCGCAGCTGCTGCAACCGCCAATATGGTACTTGCGAAACAACGCCCGTTGCGCGCCGGGAAATTGCACCAGCAATTCCCGCATCGTCACGTTCGGGTTGATGGATGTCGTCGCAGAAGTCACTGCTGAATTGTAGCGGCGGTCTATGGCCGTCGCAAACTACGCAGTTGTAGGGCGTCTGTGTCAGACGCCGCGGCGTTTCACAGAAACGCCCTACAATTTCGCAGGATCGGCGAGCAACTCAACCACCCGCTTCAGTAAACGTCCCGCGCCACCGCCGTCGAGACTGCGATGATCGAAGCTCAAAGTCAGCTCAGCCTGGGTCGCTGGAACGAATTGCTGCTTCTCTTCGTTCCAGATCGGCGCCTTCTTACCCGCACCAAGTCCAAGCAGGAACGTCTGGTCCGGCAGCGGAATCGGAGTTCCCCAATCGAGACCGAAAGTTCCGAAGTTCGAAACGGAAGCGATTCCACCCGAAGTCATCTCCGCCGTGAGTCGGCGACGCCGCGCAAGATCGACAAGCTCCGTGTAACGTGTCGTTAGGTCGGAGAGAGATGTTTCGTCGGCTTTGCGGATGACCGGAACCATGATGCCTTCTCCGGCTTCGACCGCGACGCCGATGTCGATCGATTTCGACCCGACGGCGCGGCCGCCGATCAAACGCGCGGCGGCGTTTGGCTGCTCGGCCAGCGCTAGTGCGAGCGCGCGCAATACATAGAGCGCGGGGCCTGGTTTTGGATCGCGTAATTGTCGATCTTGCAAAATCGGATCGAGGCAAACCGAAACACCGACAGTGGCGAGCGGTCGCGTCCAGCTGCGCCGCATCGCATCCGCCACGCCGGTGCGGATCGCGCTCGGTTTTTCGGCAGGATGTCCTTCAATTTCGCCGAGAAAGCTCTCGAGGTCTTTAATCGTAACGCGGCCGGCTGTTCCCGTTCCGGCGATCGCAGCGAGATCGGCCTGCGTTAATTGCAACTCAGCCATGCGCGCGCGAACGCGTGGCGAAAAATAACTCGCGCCTTTTGTTGCCGCGGGCACTGGCAGTACGCCGGAAGCGTCCACTTGGAAATGCGAACCGGCCGCGACCGGCGGCAAACCCGCTTCATCGACCTGAAAATGCGAACCGCTTCCATTCGTTGCGGATTCTTCTTCGCGTCCGGGAACTTCTTTTGCGACGTCGCCCTTCGGTGGCTGCGGCGCGCGCTTTTGGAAACGCGCTGCGTCCGCTTCGCTCGCTTCGACAAATCCGAGCACTGTGCCGACGGCATACGTTCCCTTCACTTCCGCATCGATCTTGGCGATCTCACCGGCGCAAGGAGTCGTCACGCCCATTACCGCTTTGTCGGTCTCCACTTCGATGATTTCCTGATCGGCCGTGACTTTATCGCCCGGCTTAACCTTGATCGAAACGATGGTTGCTTCGGCCATGGACTCGCCGAGCTGCGGCATGGTGATTGGAACTTGAGGCATAAATTTATTCCGCGAGAATCTGGCGCGCTTTGGCGGCGATCGTTTTCGCGCTTGGTCGATGTTCGCTCCAAAGATTCGGATGATACGGGATGGGTGTGTCTTTCGCGTTTAAGCGGGCCGGCGCGGCGTCGAGCAAATGAAAACCTTCGCTTGCGACGCGGGCAATCACTTCCGCAGTCACCCCGCCCCACGGAAATGCTTCGCCGACGCAGAGCAAACGTCCGGTGCGCGCGACGGATGCCAGCACGGTTCTGGTGTCGAGCGGCTTGACCGTGCGAAGATCGACAACTTCAATTTCAAAGCCTTCGCCGGCCAATTCGTTAGCCACCGCGAGCGCTTCGTGCACCATCGCGCTGTAAGCCACGATGCTTAGATCGCGTCCCGGCCTAACGATTCGCGCCTGCCCGATCGGCAGCTTGTCCTGCGGCAGTGCATCCGCCTTGAGATGATAATAAAGATATTTGTGCTCGCAGTAGATGACCGGATCGTCGATTTGCACCGCATCGATCAACATGGTGTAAGCATCCTCCACCGTCGCCGGCGTGACCACAACCAGCCCGGGATAATGCGAGTAAAGGCCTTCCATGCTTTGGCTGTGAAAGGGCCCGCTGCCTTTCGTTCCGCCGGACGGCAAACGCACGGTGATCGGGCAGGGAACTTGGGTCCGCCAATATTGCGTGCCCGCGTTGTTGAGAATTTGATTGAGCGCGATGCTCGAGAAATCCGCGAACTGCATCTCGACGATCGGCCGCATTCCTTCCATCGCTGCGCCGATTGCGGTCCCGACCATAGCATCTTCACTGATCGGCGTGTTCAATACGCGTCCGGGAAATTGTTCCGCCAAACCCTTCGTCGCTTTGAATGCGCCGCCGAATTTTCCCGCGACGTCCTGGCCGTAAATGAAGACGCGTTCGTCTTCGCGCAGCAATTTCGCCTGCGCCTCGCGGATGGCTTCGAGGTAGGTGACGCTCACGCGAAAAATTGATCCGCCATTTCGCGGGTTGAAACCGCGCACCAATCTTCTTCGCTCCCGACCGGCGCGTCTTCCTGCTGCGCCGTCGCGACCGCTTCATCGACTTGCGTCGCAATCTCCGCGCGCATTTTCTGGAGCGCGTCCTGATCGAGCATCTCCTGCTCGGAGATAAACTTCTCCGTTCGCTGCAACGAATCTTGCGCGAACGGCTCGTTCTTCATTTCCGGCGGAACGTAGCTGGCATCATCATGCTCACCGTGCCCGGCGAGCCGCAAAGTGGTGGCGACGACCAATTGCGGTGGCCGCCCGGCGCGAGCGCGCTTCACCGCCGTTTCGATGATTTCGAGGCACGCGGAGAGATCGGTGCCATCGACGGTGTGGCCTTCGTAGCCGTAGCCCTTCGCGCGATCGACTAGGTCCGTGCAACCGAACTCGCGTTCGTTAGGGGTGGAGTAGGCGAAATGATTATTCGTCACCACGACGACGAGCGGCACCTGTTCGACCGCCGCGATGTTCAAGCCTTCATGCGTCGCGCCCGTCTGCATCCCGCCTTCGCCGATCGTCGTTAGGCCGACAAAATTCTTCTCTCCCTTCATCCGCTTCGCCAGCAATTTGCCGACGACAACCGGAATCATCGCCCCGAGATGGCTGATCATGGCGAGCTGGTTGTCGCGCGGTCGACCGCGATGAATGTTGCCGTCGCGACCGCGCATCGGTCCTTGGCGCGAGCCGAGATAAGTGCGGACAACATCGATCAGCGGCTCGCCGAAGGCGGATCGGCCCGCCTGGTCGCGAATCAACGGCGCGAAGACGTCGCCCTTTTGCAAAAACATTCCGCACGCTGCGCTGACCGCTTCCTGTCCGCGGCCGAGATAAACGCCGCCGGTAATCATGCCGCCGCGGTACAGACTCGCCAGTTTGTCCTCGAGAACGCGCGTCAGCAGCATCCAGCGATACGCTTCGAGGTATCGCTCGTGCGGTGCGCCGGCTTTTTTTGCCGATTTCTTTTTGCTGCGCGCCGCGGTTTGGAGCATCCAAGGATTTTACGCAAGATCGACAAGCGCGCGCAAAATCTTTTTGTTGTAGGGCGTTTCTGTGAAACGCCGCTTCCATGAGTGGCGTCTGACACAGACGCCCTACAATTTTCTACCGCGCCGCGAAGCTCGCGCTTTCGCCATGCCCGTTACCGTTCTCGGCCATCGCGAACTGACGTTGCGAACTAATCGCATCCACCACCACCGGTTCGTTTTCACGGCGCTCGGTCAATTTCATCCCGACCAATTTACTCACACCGCGTTCCTCCATCGTGATGCCGTAAAGAATCTCCGCCTTCGCGATGGTGCGCTTGTTATGCGTGATGATGATGAACTGACTTTGCGCCACGAACCGCTCGAGCACGCGAATGAAACGATTGATGTTCGATTCATCCAGCGGCGCGTCGAGCTCATCGAGCACGCAGAACGGACTCGGCCGCACCATATAGATCGCGAACAAAAGCGCGACTGCCGTCATCGTGCGTTCTCCGCCGCTTAACAGCGACACCGTCTGCAATTGTTTCCCCGGCGGCTTCGCCGAAATCTCGATCCCGCAGTTGAGCGGATCGTTCTCGTCCATCAACGACAAGTCCGCGCGCCCGCCGCCGAATAATTCCGCGAACATCTCCCGGAAATTCACCCGCACCTGCGCAAAAGTTTCGGCGAACAACTTCTTCGTCGTCGAATTAATCTTGGCGATCACATCGAGCAACTCGCGGCGCGCGTTCGTTAGGTCGGTGTTCTGCGTGTCGAGAAACTTGTGACGTTTCTCCAGTTCATCGTATTCCTGCACGGCGTCGAGATTGACCGGGCCCATGTCGTCGAGTCGCCGCGTCAGATCGGCGATGATCGTTTCTATCTCCGCAAGATCGACATCTTCTTTTTTGTCCGCCGCTTTCAATTGCACGCGCAACGTCTTATCGAACGCGAGCGCATCCGGCGTGAAAGTGCGAAGATCGACATGGTAACGTCGCTGCACATGCTCCGCCAGATTGTCGATCTTCATTTGCAATTGCGTTTCGCGCACTTGCTCGGCCGCGCGCCGTTCGTGCAATTCGTTTAACGAATTCCGCACCACCCGCAGATCGCTCTCGATTCCATTCAAGATCGACAAGTGCTCCGCGCGCTGCGTCGCTAGCGCCGTCACTTCGGCTTTGCGTTCCTCCTGCAATTTCTTCTGCTCGTCGATTCCCGCTTCGGCCGCTTTCGATTCGTTAGCCTGCGAATTCAGTCGGTTCTCGTAAGTCGAAATGTCAGCGCGTCGCGCCGCGATCGTTTCATTTAACTCCGCATCGCGCGCCGCCATCGGCTGGCGTTGCGCGATCAAATTATCGTGACGCTGTTGCTCGGTCGCGAGATCCAGTCGCAGTTCATTCAGTTCCGCGATCGCCTTTTCTTCCTGCGCCATCGCTTCCTTGCGCGCGGTTTCGGCGACGCCGCGCTGATGTTCTTGCTCCGCAAATTCTTTCCGCGCGGTAGCGAGTTCGCTTTCGAGTTGCGCCACGCGGTCGTCCGCCGAATCAATCTGCTGCCGAAGCGTTGTCTTCTCCGAAAGGAGATTGTCGATCTTGCGCGAAGTTTCGGTCAAGTCGCGGTCGAACAACGCGATTTTATTTCCCGCAGTTGATTGCGCGAAATCGGCCGCGCGATGTTTCGCCCGCGCTTCCTCCAGCTGCGCGATTCCCTTCTCCACCGCGATTTTCGCTTCGTCGCGTTTTTGTCGCAA
The DNA here is from genome assembly GCA_038229295.1 of Chthoniobacterales bacterium. Lineage (GTDB taxonomy): Bacteria > Verrucomicrobiota > Verrucomicrobiia > Chthoniobacterales > UBA10450 > JAJPGZ01. The sequence goes on from JBBROO010000011.1 coordinate 55,233, forward strand.
AGTTTCGCGCTGCGCCGTCAGCATCGAATGCTCCGACGTGAGGATCGAGATGCGCGATTTGCGTTCGAGCAATGATTCCTTTTGCGCGCTACCCGCGCCGCCGAAGACAACTCCTTCGATCGAAATGAATTCGCCCGCCAGCGTGGCGACTGCAAACTGCGGCGTCGCCCGCTTAAAACGAATCGCCGAATCGAGATCCGAAAAAATCGCGACATCGTGCAACACCGCTTGCAACAACGGCCGCAGATTTTCCGGCGCGTTCACCTTGTCGATCGCCCAGGCCACCGCGCCTTCCGGAAGCAATCGCCGCTGCGACGAAGCGGACGATCCGTTCAGCTCTTGAATAAATAACGCCGCTTTGCCGAGCTTCTTTTCGCGGATGCTGGAAATGATTTCCGTTGCTGCATCCGCGTTTTGTAAAATGATGGCGTGCAGATTTCGTCCGAGCGTCGCTTCGATCGCGGCGACAAATTTTGGATCGACATCTAACTGTGAAGCGAGCGCCGCCTGAATGCGCGCGGAATCCTCCAGCCCTTTCAACACTGCTTGCGAACCTTCCGTTAGGCCTTCGCCCTCTTCGTTCAGCTGCTTCAACACTTCCAAGCGCGAACCTTTTTCGGCGAAGGCGCCTTCAAGATTAATTAACTTTTTCTCGGCGTCGGCGAGGAGATGTCGATCTTGCACGAGTTGTTCCTCGATCGTCCGCATGTCCGCGAGCAGAAGATCGACATGTTGTTGCTCGGTCTCGGTCGCGGCTCGCGCCGAGGAAAGGGCGCTCTCCGTTTTGCTGCGTTCATCGTGCGCTTGCGCAATGGTCGTATCGAGTTCGCGCAAACGTTCGCTCGTCGCCTCGCGCCGAATCGTGATCCCCGAAACTTCATCTTCCAGCGTGCCGATGCGGCTCTCGCTTTTCGACAACGCCAGTTGCAGCGTTTGCAATTCCGTTTCCCGCGCATCGCGCGACGCGCGTAGAGTCGTCGTCATTTCCGTCAGCCGCGCGACTTCGTCCTTTTTGTTTTGCAAAAGCTGCGCTGTCTTCTCGATCAACGCATTGACGTCTTTCATCTGCGTTTGCTGGGCGTCGCGTTTCGTTTCGGCCGCCGCAATCTCGTTTTGCGCGCGCGAAATTAACTCCGCGATTTCCTGCGCACGCTGGTGATTGAATTCAATGCGGCTCCGATTTGTGCCGATCTCGCTTTGCAAACGTTCCACTTCGGCGCGCGCGTCGCCGATCTGCGCATCGAGTTGATCGAGCGCGCTGCGTCGTCCGCTCAGGTCCGCTTCGCGATTGTCGATCTTGCCGCGGGCTTCCTGCTCATTCTGATTGATGCGCTCGATCTCACCCCGACACGCGGACAATTCGTGTTCAAGCCGCTCGAGTTGTTTGCGCGATTGATACGTATCGAGAACCTGCAAATCGGCCAGCAACGTTTGATAGCGACGCGCCTTTCCGGCCTGGCGTTGCAGTGAACCAATCTGGCGCTTCACCTCTTTGATCACATCGCCGATGCGCAACAGATTCGCTTCGGTCGCTTCGAGTTTGCGCAGCGCCTCGCGCTTTTGCGTTTTGTATTTCGTGATGCCGGCCGCTTCTTCGAACACCGCACGTCGATCTTCCGGACGCGAGCTCAGGATGGCGTCGATCTTGCCCTGCTCCATCATCGAGTAAGCGCTGCGCGCCACGCCGGTGTCGGCGAAAAGATTTTGGATGTCGCGCAAACGGCACGGCGTCTTGTTCAGGAAATATTCGGAATTGCCGTCGCGATAAACGCGGCGAGTCACGCGCACGTCGTGCCACTCCACGCCGAGGTCGCTGCCGCAATCACTGAGGGTGAGCGAAACTTCGGCGAAGCCTAACGGCTTGCGCGAATCGGTGCCGTTGAAAATAACGTCGGCCATTTCGTCGCCGCGCAGCGATTTGGCGGATTGCTCACCGAGGACCCAGCGCAAGGCGTCGAGCAAATTGGATTTGCCGCATCCGTTAGGCCCGACAATGGCGGTGATGCCGGTGTGAAAGTTGAAAAGGGTTTTATCGGCGAACGATTTGAAGCCGAAGAGCTCGAGCGATTGGAGATGCATGGTGGCCGACTTCTGGGCGGCTTTGAGTTGAATATAGCTAGCGCGGGAGAGTGACAAGCGAAAATCACACTAAATAGAGGGGATGGCGAGGAGCCAAAGCCCCACATTTGGTGGAGGCGGGGTCACCCATGACGAAGCTCATGACAAATGACCGAAAGGAGCCAGAACATATAATGACGAAACCAGCCAACACGACCGCCACTTGGAATTCGTAGATTCCTTCGTCATTAGACATTCCTCATTCGTCATTCGACTGTGCGCTCATGCGCGCAAATCATCTGGAAGATTTTTATTCGTTCTTGCGTTTTCCGAGCGTCTCAACCGACGACGCTTTTTCGAAAGATGTGAATGCATGCGCGAATTGGCTGGTGAAAAAGCTGACGGCGATTGGTCTCGAGACGCAACTTGTTCCGACCGCCGGTCATCCAGTTGTTTGGGCGCGCAATAAACACAAACCGGGACGCCGCACGGTCATGATCTACGGACATTACGATGTGCAGCCGCCCGATCCGTTGGAGTTGTGGGAATCGCCGCCGTTCGAGCCGGTGTTAAAAGATGGATTCGTTTTTGCGCGCGGCGCGACCGACAACAAAGGCCAGATCCTTTCGCACATTCTCGGCGTGCAGGAAACGATCGAGCAACATGTCGATCTTCCGGTGAATCTGCACTTCGTGATCGAAGGCGAAGAAGAAATCGGCAGCGGCAATCTTGGGAATTTTCTGACGCAAAATCGGGACGCGCTCAAGTGCGATGTCGTTGTTGTGTCCGATACGGGAATGATCGCGCCGCGAACGCCGACGCTTAGTTACGGTTTGCGCGGCGTGACAGCGCTCGAGTTGAAAGTTACCGGGCCGAAGATCGATTTGCATTCCGGAATTTACGGCGGCGCGGTCGCGAATCCGGCGGCGGCGCTGTCGCGATTGCTCGCGACGTTGCACGACCCCGAAGGCCACATCGCCATCGCTGGTTTCTACGATGACGTCGCGCCGCTGGAAAATTGGGAGCGCGAGATGTGGAATAAACTTCCGTTCGATGCCGACGGTGAAGTCTTGAAAGAAACCGGCGCGACTTCGTTGTTCGGCGAAAAAGGTTTTAGTACATTCGAACGGATTTGGGCGCGGCCGACGGCGGAGATCAATGGTATCGGCGGCGGCTATCAGGGGCAGGGGACGAAAACGGTGATCCCGAGTTTTGCCATGGCGAAGCTAACTTTCCGTTTGGTGCCGAATCAAAAGGCGGAAGTGATTGTCGATCTTGCGCAGAAGCACCTAACGAAAAATTTGCCGCCCGGCGTCACGCTGGAAATGGCCGCAGGTCACAACGGCCCGTGGTACCTGACGGATCCGCACGCGAAATTCGGCGAGGCCGCGCAGCGGGCGTTAAAGAAAGCGTTTAACAAAGAAGTGGCGCTCATCCGCGAAGGCGGCAGCATCCCGATTACGTCCGACTTCCGAAATATTCTCGGCGTCGAAACGTTGCTGCTCGGGTTGGCGTTGCCGGGATGTCGCGCACATTCGCCGAACGAAAATTTCCCGTTGGAGAATTTCGAAGCTGGGATTCGAATGAACAAAGCTGTCCTCGAAGAATTGGCCGCTTGAGATGAGATGTCGATCTAACATGAAACTGCGCGCCTTCATCCTGATCTTAATGACCTGCGCGATAGCGACCGCAAGTTATGCCCGCGGCGCGGACGACGAATCGTTGGGCACGAAAGTTAAAAAATTCTTCGCTGGGCCGACACCGGTGCCGCACAAAAAGCGCAAAAAGAAAACCTCGCCCACACCCACGCCTTCTCCGAAAGCCTCGGTGATGCCAACTGTCACGGTCACACCGACTCCAGCCGTTTCTCCGTCGGCCACAGCATCATCATCTCCAAGCGCAACAGCTTCTGTCGCTGCGTCACCACCGCCACCGACTGCGACCTCATCACCAACTCAAACTCCTTTGGCGACCGCTGTCCCGAGCTCGTTTCCAGCACAATCTCCACGGTCGCGACCACACGCTCCACTGATCGAAGTCATCCGGCCGATTAGTCCCTCGCCCCGCCATCGCTCCATCCAAAGTCCTCCGCCGGGCGTGACGATTCCGCCCCCGAGTGAATCGCGGCCGTCGCCACTGGCAGGGGTGCCGGTGCCCGGAGCGCAACCGAATCCTCCGGTGCCCACCGTTTCTCCCGCGGCATCCGCAATTCCGAGCGCTTCACCAGCCGCGGCCTCGCCCGCGCAACGCAAACCCGCTGCGCCGGGCACGATTTCGGCCAACGAAATTGCCGGCTACGAAACTTATTCGCCCGACGTTCGCAAACTTCTCGATCTTGCCCTCGGCCTAACGACACAGAAACTGGGCTACAAATACGGCTCGGCCGATCCGGCCAAAGGCGGCATGGATTGCTCCGGATTCATTTATTACGTGCTCAGCAAAATCGGCGTGAACGATCCGCCGCGCGACGCGCGCGAGCAATACACCTGGGTCCGCAAAACCGGCGCATTCCAGGCGGTGCTGGCACATCGCGATGACAGCTTCGAACTCGATGGGTTGATGCCGGGCGACCTTCTCTTTTGGTCCGGCACGTATTTTGTCGATCCTGACCCCGCCATCACGCACACCATGATTTATCTGGGCCGCGAAAAAGGGACGAACCGACGCCTCATGATCGGCGCGAGCGATGGCCGAATTTACAAAGGCCAGTCACGTCTCGGCGTCAGCGTTTTCGAATTCAAAATTTCTCCGCCGAAAGGGAAAGCGGACGATCGACCAAGTCCCGTCTTCGTCGGTTACGGGAAAATCCCGACGCTGCCGCGCGAGTAGATGTCGATCTAACGCGAATCGTCCGGAGACGAGCGCTCTTCCTCCGGGTCGGGGAGCGCTGTCGCGGCGTTGGGCTGAATTGGTTTCGGAGCCGATCGCAGATCGCGGAAACGCATGGCGATCGTTCCGAGCAACAAAGCCATCATCAGCGCGATGATGGCGCGCTGTTCCGGTTTCGTTAGGGCAAAAAGCGCCATTAGTTCGCGTAGGCGAGTGGATCCGTTAGGCCGGCTTCGCGAAAACCTTTGCGACGAAGCTGGCAGGAATCGCACTCGCCGCAGGCGCGACCGTCGGGCGCGGGATCGTAGCAACTGTGTGTGAGCGCTAGATCGACATCTAACTCTTGCGCTTTGGTTATAATTTGCGCTTTCGTCATTTCGATCAAAGGCGTGTGAACTTTGAAGCGCGATCCTTCATCGCCTTTTTTGGTTCCGAGGTTGGCCAGGTTTTCAAATGCGCGGATGAAGTCCGGTCGACAATCGGGATAGCCGCTGTAATCGAGCGCGTTTACGCCGATAAAAATGTCGGACGCGCCGAGCACCTCCGCCCACGCGAGCGCGTGCGCGAGGAAGATAGTGTTACGCGCGGGAACATATGTGACCGGGATGCCGTGGCTCATCTCCGATTCCGAGCGCGACTTCGGTACATCGACATCGTTCGTTAGGGCTGATCCGCCGAAAACGTTATTGTCGATCTTGGCGATGCGATGCTCCTTTGCGCCGAGTGTTTGCGCAACCCGGCGCGCGGCTTCGATCTCGATCTTGTGGCGTTGGCCGTAATCAAACGAAAGCGCGTGCGCTTCGAATCCATCCGCGATCGCAATCGCCAGCGTCGTCGTCGAATCGAGTCCGCCGCTGAGCAGGACAACGGCGCGCTTCACTTGCCCGGATGTTCGACGCGCACAGTCAACGCGATTCCGCCGCGAGCGGAGAATTGCGCCGTCACAATCGCTTCGCGCGGCGCGCACGCCCTAACGAAATCGTCCAGGATGCGATTGGTGACCGCTTCGTTGAAGGCGCGCTCGTTTCGATACGAGGCGAGATAAAACTTGAGCGATTTGCTCTCGATGCAGAGGCGATTCGGCACGTAGTCGATGTCGATCCTGGCGAAATCGGCCTGGCCGGTGACCGGACAAAGCGAAGTGAAATCGTCCGTTTCGAAATGAATCCAGTAATGGCGGCGAGATGGACTCGGAAATGTTTCGAGTTTCGCTTCCGTGGGCGATGCGGGAAGTTTGGCGTCACTTCGTCCGAGCAATGTCAGTCGCTTTGTTTTCGCTTTGGCCACGCGCTCAATTAACCCCGGCAAATGCGATTGTCGATCTTAGTCGGGATGGCGCAGCATCGGGTCCTTCAACGCGCGCTCGCGGTCGCCGTTCTTCAGATAATTTCGGTAATCCACTTTGATGCTGTTCTTCATTTTCAAACGCGAGCCGTCGGCCATTTGCCATTCGCGCAGGAGAAACGGAAAGTCGCGATCGAGCACGAAATGATCTCGGCCATTGCTGGCAAGATCGACATCGATATTTCGCTCGCCGATTTTCCACGAAAGTTTTGCGGGCTGGAATCGACCTAACTCTTTTTCCGCGGATGCGAGCGTGGGCGCGAGCTGGATTTCCGATTCGCCCGTCGTCTTCGAAAAATCGAGCATCCGGACGCGCAAGGGAAGTTCGTCGCGAAAAACGACGATGCCTTTCGGCGACGCGATCTCTGGTTGATCGAGATTGCCACCATTGCTCTGGCTGGAATACTTCCACGCGATCGATTCTCCTTCGCGCTTTTCGGTGAGGTGCTTGTCGATGTTGCCGAAGCCATCGGTCCCGACAAAGGAGAGATGCGCGAGCGACATGAAATCCATTCGCCAGAACGCGGCGAGTGATCTTTGCTCGGTCACTAATCCGCGGGGCAGCGTGGCAAACTGCTGCATCTGGATCGCCGGCAGCGCGCCGGGTCGTTTCGGATCGTCCACTGGCACGAACGAGTTGGCATCGACGAAACGCGGCGTGAAAATCATGAGCAATTCGCACTGATGCATCTGCCCGTCGCGCATGAACTCGGCGTTGTAGAAGTCGAACTCGGATTTGCTATCGCCCCAGTAGCTGGCGTTCTGCAGAAACAGTGGCGTGAATTGCGCCGAGGCGGTGGCGACAGAGAAAAATATTAAGATTGCGCGCGGCGCAGTCACGAGTTGAACAGTTGGAGATCAAACCGCAAACTGCAAACATCAAAAATCCCGCCTCCATCATTGACGTCGTGGCGCACGATCCGAAAACGGATGAAGTCGTTCTGGTGATGAACGAGCAGGGCGAATGGAATGGATCTGATGAGCGATTGCTGGAATTGCAGGAGCGCTTCAATGCTTACGCTTCTTTTTTGCTCGACGGCGAAATGGCGGAGACGCATGCCGAGCTAATGGGCAAGCGGGCGCGCATCGAGTTGCGTTGCGCGCAAATGCCGGACGCGCGTGCGCTGGAAATGTTAGGGATGATTCACGATCAGCTCGCGTTTCAGAACATTCGGATGGAAGTGGTAGTGGCCGAGCGCGGCCAATGCGATTGCGGCGGACATTGACCGCAAGATCGACAATCAATATTTGAGGAACGAGACGACCGGAGTCGGGTCGAGCTTTTTGCGACCGTGCAGAAATTCGAGCTCGATCAAAAAGATGGCTTCGACCAGGTCACCGCCGACTTTTTTGATCAAGGTGATCGCGGACGCGGACGTGCCTCCGGTGGCGAGCAAGTCGTCGATCAAAACAATTTTTTCGCCGCGTTCAATCGCGTCGATGTGCAATTCCATTTCGGCCTCGCCATATTCGAGGGAATATTTTGCGCTTTCAGTTTTGTAAGGGAGGCGGCCTTTTTTCCGAAGCGGAACGAAGCCGATATTGAGGGCGTAGGCGACAGCGGAGCCGAAAAGAAATCCGCGCGCATCGATTCCAACGATCTTGTCGATCTTTTTGTCGCGGCATTGCTCGAGAAACAAATCGATCGACGCGCGAAATAAATCGCCATCTTTGAGAATGGGTGTGATGTCTTTGAAAACGATTCCTTTTTTCGGAAAATCGACGACGTCGCGGACGGCGGCGCGTAACTTGTCGATCTTAGCGGAAGACATCGGCGCGATGCTAATGGCTCAGGGCAAAAGGTCAACGACGGCGTGGGCGATTTGCGCGTCAGAAACCGGCGGCCAATTGACTCTGGTAAACCCAGATGTGAGCGGGTTGGATTTCTTTGACCAAAGAAAAGCCGTGCGCTTCGGCCTGGGGCCAAATTTCGGGAAAAAGAAAAAATCGGCAACCGAGGTCAGCAAGGAGAGGCGACTCAGGCGGCAGATAGATGGTGTAGCAATCGTATTGGACGAAGTGGACGCCGGCGCCGTGAGTTTCATCCGGGATTTCGCAATTAACGTAGGCGTAACGATTGTAAATGGGATTGCCCCCGCCATCGGGGTCGAGCTTGTGCAGGAAATTAAAATCGGGAACGACTTTGTTGCCGTTGTAAATGGGCGCGCCGGTGGCGATGACCAGGTTGGCGAGAACGAAGTCGTGATAAACGAGCCATTTTGCTTTGGGATCGGTCGCGCGGATTTTGTCGACTTCACGGAAGCCGCCGGACTCGAGCAGCGGGGCGAGACCGCGCATGACGGGATTGGTTCCGAAATTACTGAGAACGACAAGAGTCGCCAGGATACCGGCGAAGAGGCGGCGTTTCGTTTCCCAAAAAAAGAAAATGATGACGCCGTTGGCGACCAGGGCGGTGATGATCTGCCGATGGTCGGGAAAAAATCCGGGTTTGTTTAGGCGAGCGGTCCAGAACAACAGGCCGACGGCGAACCAGAAAGTTAGTCCCAGTGTGAGGGCGAGCCAGCGTTGGAAGATTTGTTCGCGGTAGCGATCGAGAAAGAGACAGCTCAGGAAAATATTGGCGACGCCGAGGGCGAGCAGGGTGCGGCGCTCGGTGGCGAAGTTTAAAAAAGTGCCGCGCAGCAGCCAGGCTGGAAGCGGAACGAGGCAATAGATCGACAAGAAGACCACGACAATGCCGAGGGCGAAGATGAGTGGAGGAATGGCGGAGATCTGGCGCCAGCGCGCGACAACGACGGCCAGCAATACGGCCGGCCAGAGTGGATAAAAGTTACTGGCCTCGCAAATGTTCGGAAAAGCGTGCGGAAATATTTTATCGGTTTGGAAAAAACCGGTTAGGCCGGAAAAGAAGCGGAAGAGCGAGAGGTCACCACCAGAACTGCGGCGAGAACCGGGGTAATCGGTGTGGGCGACAAGATCCAGCGTGGGACGAACGTCGATCCAAAATAGAATGAGCAAGAGCGCGATGAGGGCCAGACCGAGAACCGCCAGCGAAATTCCGCGCGCGGTCCAGCACGGTTCGTCCGCGACGCGCGCCTCGAAACAACTTCCGACGACGAGCGCGATCATCACCAACACGAGCGGAATCTGAAAGGGCGGATAAAGACAAAGGACGAAGTTGAGGCCGGAGTAAACAAAAACAGCGACCGTGGCGGCGCTGCGCCACGGATTAGTCTCCTTAAAAAATCGGATGGCGCAGCCCGTGCAAAGCATCCAGGTGGCCAGCATTTCCGGCAGCATGGCCGGCGAAGAGAACCACCATTGCACGAAGTCAGAAAAGAAAATCCAGAGCGTGCCGAAAACGATGATGCTTTTGCGCCGAATCCCGAGCTGGCGAAAGAACCAGACGCTGACCAGGAGCAGGCTGAAGATTTTGCAGCACCAGTAAAAAGAAAACGCGCGCTCGAAATCGAAGACGAAAAAGCCCCAGTACTGGGGACGGAAAAGCATGGTGTAATATTTTACCGGCACGCTCATGATGAGCGGCGCGCGACCGCCGCCGAGGCTCAGATTTTCAATGGGGAACGGCGGGGTCTGGCGCGATTGGGAAAGCGCGGCGGGCGTCCAACCGAACCATTCGTCAGCGCGCACGCCTTTCGGTGTTGAGAAAAGTAAACCGCGAGGTTTCCCCGGCTCGTTGAGGATGTCAGTCCAGAGGCCGATGGAGGAACCGTTAAGTTTCAAGAAAACGCACAGGCAGAAGGCGAGCAAAATGGCCAGCCTAACCCAGTGGCGAAATCGGATGATCATCAGGAAACGATTTTAGGAAACGGAGAAAACCTGGCGAGAGTTAAACAGCAGGTGCGCTCGTGGTAAGTGAAATTATTGCCGTTGGTAAATCCAAAATTTGTTATCGGCGACGATCTTGATAAGTGAAAATCCGTCCGCCCCGGCATTTTGCCAGTCGTTGGGGAAGACGACGTAACGGCATCCAATGTCGCGCAAGATCGACATAGTGGGCGACAACTCCATGGCGTAAAGATCGCCCTGCAACAGGAAGAATCCGATTTCATCTGGCGACTCGGGCGGCAGTTCGCAAAGGATGTGGGCGAAGCGATTGTAAACGGAGTTGCCCTGACCCATCGGATCGATGCGATGCAAAAATTGCAAATCGGGCACGATCTTGGTCGCGTTCGCGGAGCGCGACCCGCCCCGAGACTTGGATTCTCGATCGGAAACGGAGGAGTCTGGCGGGACTGCGAGAGTGCCGCCGGAGTCCAAAGCTCCCATTCATCACTGCGAATGGGTTGCGGTTTAAAAAGAAGCAGACCGGGAGTGTTGGTTTTGGTGGCGTGCAAACTCAAATCCCAAACACCGACCGACGAGCCATTGAGCTTGAACGCGACGCAAAGGCAAAAAAGCAGAAGCAACAAAAGCAGCCAGCGCCAGCGACGAATCTCTTCGAACATCGGGTGAGTCTTATAGCGCGAGCCGAGGATGAGACGAGAAGGAAAGATGTCGATCTAACGAGAGGCGGGCGCAGCGTTGCCAACGCGGGCGGGTGATTTTAAGGTGAACGCCGCGATGGATCGCATTCTTCTCATTATCTCCAGCGGATGTTATCTGCTCGCGTTCGTGCGGACGCTGATCTTGCTCCGCGCGAAAAAATTCCACGGCGGTCGATTTAATTTTTTCGCCATCGCCGCCGGGTTTGTTTTGCAGACCGCCTTCCTATCGATTCGCGGCCATGCCGTCGGCCGCTGTCCGCTGACGAATCTTTTCGAAGTGTTTGTCTTTCTCGCCTGGTCGGTGGCCTTGATTTACCTGCTCGTCGGTCCGGCCTACCGGCTTTCTCTGATGGGCGCGTTCACGGCACCGCTCGTTTTTTTATTGCAAGCGTTCGCGTTGATCATGCCGATCGACATTCACCACTCGACGAAATTACCGGCCAATTCGTGGCTCGAATTTCACGCCTCGATGTCGATGGTGGCGTACGGCGCGTTCGCGCTCGCGTGCATCGCGGGCGCCATGTATTTGTTCCAGGAGCGGCAGCTTAAAACCCACCAGCTCGGTTCCATTTTTTATCAATTGCCGCCACTGAGTGATTTATTCGCCGCGATCACGCGTTTGCTCTGGTGGGGCTTCGCGCTCTACACGGTCGGACTGGTGAGCGGGTTTTTCGTCGGCCAACCGCTGCCACGTCTGCAAATTATTTGCGCGATCGCGGTCTGGATTCTTTACGGCGCCATCCTGCAGGGACGACATCTGCGCTGGCTCGCGCCGAAACGCGTGGCCGCGCTTTGCATCGCCGGATTCGCCGCAGCATTGACGCTGCTCTGGGGCATCACCTTTAGCGCGCAGATTCACTAGAGCCATGAATCTGTTTTGCGTCGGGCTCAGTCATCACACCGCGAACGTCGAGACGCGCGAGCGCTTCTCGGGGAATCGCGAAACGGATTGTTTGATGCGCCATTGCGGATGCGCGGAAGCGCTTATCCTAACGACATGCAATCGCGTGGAAGTTTACGCCGCTACCGAAAGGCATGTCGGCACGGATGAGATTGCGCGTTGTCTCGCGCGCAAGATCGACAATGAAGTCTTCGCCGATGCCCCCGCGTTTTATCGACATGAAGACAACGCCTGTGTGCAGCATCTTTTTCGCGTCGCGTCGGGTCTCGATTCGATGGTGGTAGGCGAGACCGAAGTTTTGGGCCAGGCCAAAAAAGCGTACGACGCGGCCCGGACATCTGGCGGCGCCGGTCCTTATTTGCATCGCTTGTTTCAACGCGCTTTTCGCGCGGCGAAACAAGTTCGCAGCCGCACCGACATCACGCGCGGTGCGGTCTCGGTCGGGTCGGTCGCGGTCGATCTGGCGGCGAAAATCTTCGGCGACCTAACCACATGCAAAGTCCTCATCCTCGGCGCTGGCGAAACGAGCGAACGCACGGCGCGCGCGCTCATTTCGCGCGGGGTGACCGATGTGCGGGTGAGCAATCGCTCGCTCGAGCGTGCGCGTGAGCTCGCCGGGCTCGTCGGCGGCTCGGCCATTCCATTCGAATATTGGCCGCAACAATGCGGCGAGGTCGACATCCTGATTACATCGACATCGGCGGAAGTGCCGTTACTGACCGCGGAAAATTTCGCGACAACTTTGCGACAACGCATCGATCGCCCGCTGTTCATTATCGACATTGCGGTTCCGCGAAATGTCGATCCAAACGTGAACGGACTGAGCGGCGTCTATCTTTACGATATCGATTCGCTCCAGTCGGTCGCGGAACAAGCGCTCGCTTTGCGACGCGAGCAAGTAGCCGCAGCCGAAGAAATCATCGCCACGCATGTCGAAAGTTTTCAACAAACCATCGCCCGCGGATTAACGTGGCGAATGCAAAACGCCTCGCATCCTCCGCTGGGCGAAAGTCCGTTGCCCGTGTCCGAATCGTAAGGCGCGATTCTTCATCGATGAACGGGAAGATCGTGCTCGGCACGCGCGGCAGTGAACTCGCGCAAACCCAAACGCGGATGGTGGCGGACAAATTGCGGGAGCGGTGGCCGGGCCTAACGATTGAAACGAAGATCATCAAGACGCGCGGTGATGAACAGAAAGGTAATTTTGGAATGGTCGATGTGCGGGCCGGTCGCAAGGGGTTGTTTACGGGAGAAATCGAGCGCGCGCTGGTGACGCACGATGTCGATCTTGCGGTGCATAGCGCGAAAGATTTACCGAGCGCGCTGGTGCCGGGAACGCAGATCGCGGCGGTGCTTCCGCGCGCGTCGGTCGATGATGTTTTGGTTTCGCTCGGGAAATACGATCTGCAATCGCTGCCGCGCGGCGGCATCGTCGCCACCGGCAGTGTGCGGCGGAAACATCAACTGCGCTGGAAACGCTCCGACATCGACATTGTCGATCTTCGCGGAAATGTGCCGACACGTTTGCGTAAGCTCGCGACCGATTCGTGGCACGCTATCATTCTGGCGCGCGCGGGCTTGGATCGTCTCGCGTTGCCACTGGATGACGAGCGCATTCGCTATGAGGCGACGGATTTCTTTGTGCAGACACTTCCGCGCGAAATTTTTTTACCGGCCGGCGGTCAGGGTGTGATCGCAATGCAAATTCGGGCCGATGATGAACGCGCGAGCATGTTACTCGAGCCGATCAATGATTTTGAGACGCGGCTTTGTTTGCGCGCGGAACGAGAGTTTCTGCGATTGTTGCATGGCGACTGCAATCAGCCGGTCGGAGTGCTCGCGAGTGTCGATGGAACAGATTTGAAAATGCGCGCGCAGGTTTTCGCGTTGGAAGCAACCACGCCGCGCGAAGCAAGCGTCGAAGGCCACAGTGAGGACGCGGAAAAACTGGCGACCGAATTATTTGGACTAATCAATGGCGAATAAAAAAGAGAACGGAAAAGTGGCGTTGGTTGGCGCCGGGCCGGGTGATCTTGGTCTGGTGACGTTGCGCGCGAAGGAGTGCATCGAGCAGGCGGACGCGATCGTTTACGATCATCTCGCAAATGCGGAGATGCTGCGGTGGGCGCGCGAGGAAGCGGAAATTATTTACGCGGGCAAGCGCGCGGGCGAGCACGCGATGACGCAGGATGAAATTAACGCGCGCCTTGTCGATCTTGCGCGAGAAGGAAAACGAGTTGTCAGGCTGAAAGGCGGCGACCCGTTTGTTTTTGGACGCGGCGCCGAAGAAGCGAAAGCGATTGTGGACGCGGGCGTTGAATTGGAAATCGTGCCCGGAATCACATCGGCCATCGCGGGGCCGGCTTATGCTGGAATCCCGGTGACGCATCGCGGTCAAAACTCGCATGTCACATTTTTTACCGGCCACGAAGACCCGAGCAAAACGGAAAGCTCGATTGATTTTGCAGCGCTGGCGAAGCTGGGCGGGACGCAGGTGATGCTGATGGGCGTGGAGCGAATTGCTGCGATCACGCAGGAGATGATGGCTCGCGGTGTGCGTGTCGATCTTCCGGTAGCGCTGGTGCGCTGGGCGACCACGGGCCGGCAGCAAACGTTGACTGGCACGCTCGAAAATATCGCACAGCGAGTTGTCGATCTTGCCTTCGAAGCGCCGGCGGTGGCGGTGTTCGGTGAGGTTGTTTCGCTGCGCGATGATTTGAATTGGTACGAGAACCGGCCGCTTTCAGGAAAGCGAATCGTGGTCACGCGTTCACGCAAACAAGCGAGCGCACTGAGCGATCAATTGCGCGCTCTCGGCGCTGATGTTCTCGAGCTTCCGACGATCCGAATTGAGCCGCCGACGGATTTACGCGCCTTCGCCGAGCTGGTGCAGGATGCGCACGGCTACGACTGGATCGTGTTCACCAGTCCGAATGGCGTGGATGCGTTCTTCGAAATGTTTTACAAACTTTACGACGATGCGCGCGAGATCGGCGGCGCGAAGATTGCCGCGATCGGGCCGGCGACGGCGCAGCGGGTAAAGGACTTTCGTCTGCATGTCGATCTTCAGCCGGAAGAGTTCGTGGCGGAAGCAGTAGTGCGTGAATTTCAGAAGGCTGGTGGGGTGGAGAACTTGCGGATTCTCCTGGCTCGGGCGGAGAAGGCGCGGGACGTGCTTCCCAAGCAGCTCTCTAACTTAGGGGCAATTGTGGACGAAGCGATCGGTTATCGAACGGTAGCGGAGACACGCGACATTACGGGCGCGCGCCGCCGTTTGTCTGAACAAGGCGCGGATTTAATTACATTTACGAGTTCATCAACGGTGGAGAATTTTTTGGCGCTTGAATTGCCGTGGCCGCAAGGCCTGCAGATCGCGAGCATCGGACCGATCACATCCAAAACGGCGCGCGAGCACGGGTTGAAGATCGACATCGAGGCGCGCCGGCACGACATCGCGGGATTAGTCGAGGCCATTCGAAGCTTTTTTTGGAAGCGAGATAAGTAATGGCGAAGACCATCAAAGTTACCGATGAGTTCGCTTCCGCGATGCAGCAATTGAGTGCGGAAGCCGAGAAGACATTACCCGAGGGTTTAATGGTGGCGGAAAGCGATGACGCGCTGACCGCGCCGCCGCCGCAAGATCTCGACGCTTTGAACGCGCGTCTGGACGAAATGGAAAACACGCTGGTTGATAAGATCGACAAGGTGCTGCAGCGGACGCCCAGCGGAAATGGAAACGGAGCGGATTTGGCAGCTCGCTTTCAGAAGATCGACGAACAACTAGCGGCCATTCGCAGCAGCGAGACGGTCAATCAGCGTTTGTTCGACACGCTGCACGATGAGCTTTTGAAATATCGGGATAATTTTCTGCACGAGTCGCTGCAAAAACCTTTCATCCACGACCTCGTTCATCTTTACGACGACTTGAGCAGCCTGTCGGAGCAAGTGCGAAGCGCGGCCGAACGAGAGTCGGGCCTGGGGCATGTGGCGCAATGGCGCGATAATTTGGCTAACGGGATTCATGCGCTGATGGAAATTCTGCACCGCTTTGAAGTGAAAGAGATCGAAGCGAAGGAAACCGTCGACCGATCATTTCACAAAGTAGTTAGTTACGAGCCGGCGGATTACCCGGAAGAAGACGGCCGCATCGTAATGCGAGTGAAGCGCGGATTTTTCTGGCGCGGCAAGCTCATTCGCCTGGAAGAAGTGATCGCGAAACGCTACGGCTAATTCGCATTTCGCGAGCGCTCTGCGGCCGTTTCTGCGCGTCTGGAATTGTTCATTTTCGGGCACGAAAACTGCAACTAAGGGGAGCGGCGGCCCGCGCTAAGATCGACAATCTCCACTCGAACGCATGACACAACGAAAAGCAGTCGGCATCGACCTCGGTACGACATTTTGCGCCATCGCGCATATCGACGCCTATGGGAAGCCACAGATCATTCCGAATGCGGAAAACGAACGAATCACGCCCTCGGTGCTCCTGTTCGATGGCTCGTCTGTGGTCGTCGGCACGCTGGCTAAGAA
>JBBROO010000012.1:0-69281 GCA_038229295.1 Chthoniobacterales bacterium
ACTCCGTTCCAATAGTGGAAGCGAACACCGCCCGTTTGCTAACTCGCCTGTTCAACATCTCGCTTCCGATCGATTCCGCATCCGGCCGCGAAAAACTTTGGGCCTCCGCTGCGTCGCTTGTCCCAAAACAAAACGCCGGCCGCTTTAATTCTGCACTCATTGATCTCGGCGCGATGATTTGCCTACCGCGGAAACCGAAGTGCGGCCTTTGTCCCGCGAAAAGATTTTGCCGCGCGCCGAACCCGGAAGCACTTCCTCGAAAGAAACCGCGGCTTAAAACCAGACGACTCATCGAGAATCATGCCTTCATCGTTACGCGAAACAAAATATTGCTCGAGCAGGCAACCAAACGTTGGCGCGGCATGTGGACACTACCGCCACTCAAGCCTGACTGCTTTAAGCAGTCGAGTTCTCAGGGGCGCGCGATTCATATGTCGATCTTTCCTTTCACTCATCATCGCGTCACCCTTCGCGTTTTCCCTCGGCCTGCCCGCAAGATCGACAATACGCGGCAACGATGGTTCTTGAAAGGCGACTTGCCATCCGTTCCCATGCCCTCGCCGCACCGGCGCGCTCTGGCCGCGCTTCTGCATTAAGCGTTGGACGTTGGGCGTTGAGCGTTGGACGTTTTCCGCTGACCTCGCCATGACCATTCACGAAACACTTCCCGACGCGCGTGGCCACTTCGGTCCCTACGGCGGAATGTTCGTGCCCGAGACGCTCATGTCGGCACTCAACGATCTCGCCAACGAATATGAGCGCGCCAAGAACGATCCCGAGTTTCAAAATGAGTTGTCGATCTTGCTGCGCGATTTCGCCGGTCGGCCAACGCCCCTTTATTTCGCCGAACGGCTAACGAGTAAACTCGGCGGCGCGAAAATTTATTTGAAGCGTGAGGATTTGCTACACACCGGCGCGCACAAGATCAACAACGCTCTGGGGCAAATCCTGCTCGCGCGGCGCATGGGTAAACAGCGCATCATCGCCGAAACCGGCGCCGGTCAACACGGCGTCGCCACCGCCACGGTCGCAGCGCGGTTCGGTTGTGAGTGCATCATCTACATGGGCAAGATCGACATGGAGCGACAGGCGCTCAATGTCGCGCGCATGAAATTGCTCGGCGCGAAAGTCGTTCCGGTCACCGCCGGGCAGGCCACGCTCAAGGAAGCGATCAGCGAAGCAATGCGCGACTGGGTCACAAATGTGCGCAGCACTCATTATATATTAGGCAGCGCGCTCGGTTCGCATCCGTATCCGATGATGGTGCGCGATTTTCACCGTGTCATTGGAATCGAAGCGCGCCGGCAGATTCTCGAACGCGAAGAACGTCTCCCCGATTTGCTCGTCGCGTGCGTCGGCGGCGGCAGCAACGCCATCGGCCTCTTCCATCCTTTCCTACAAGATCGACAAGTGCGCATGGTCGGCGTCGAAGCGGGCGGCGAAGGAATTCAAACGGGCAAACACGCGGCGCGTTTTCAAACTGGCCGGCTTGGCGTGCTGCAAGGCACGCAAACATTTCTGCTCGCGAACGAAGATGGCCAGATCGAACTCACGCATTCTGTTTCCGCCGGACTTGATTACGCCGCCGTCGGCCCCGAGCACAGTTATCTTCGCGACGCCGGCCGCGTCGAATACACCTACGCGACCGATGACGAAGCGCTCGCCGGATTCAAAACGCTTTCCGAAACCGAAGGAATTATTCCCGCGCTCGAAACTGCGCACGCGATCGCCTTTTTGCTAAAAACAAAATTGTCGCGCGACGAAATCGTCATCGTCAATTGCTCGGGTCGCGGAGATAAAGATGTCGATCAAGCGGCGACGCGGTTAGGAGTGGAGTCATGAGATCAATGACTGGATACGGGCGTGGAGAAATCGACTACGCCGGCGCGAAGGTCAGCGTGGAATTGAATTCGGTGAATCGAAAGCAGAGCGACATCGTCGTGAATTTGCCGCGCGATCTGACTGAACTCGAGCCGCGCATTCGCCAGGCGATCAACGAAAACATTTCGCGCGGACGAACAAATGTGAATGTCACTTTGCGCAGTGGGCCTAACGGATCGCGTGCACTGGCGCTAGATGTCGATCTTGCGCGTTCGTATCACGATGCGATGCGTGCGTTGCAGAAAGACTTGAGCGCGCCGGGCGAAATCACGATCGGAACAATTTTGCAGGCGCCGGGCGTAATGCGGTTACCCGAAGAAACCATTAAGGCCGACGAAGCCTGGCCCGCAGTTGATCGCGCATTGCGCACCGCGCTCTCGGATTTAATTAAAATGCGGGAACGCGAAGGAAAACATCTGGCCAAGGATTTAATCCATCGGCTCAAGTCGATTCGCAAGAACCTCAAGGAAGTCCGCGCGCTTCATCCGGATGTAGTGAAAAAATATCGCACTGCATTGCTCGAACGTATCGAAAAGGCCGGTGTTCCGATCGCGGTCGATGACGAGCGACTGATGAAAGAGATTTCATTCTTCGCCGATCGCTCGGATGTTTCGGAAGAATTGACGCGGCTGGAGAGTCATCTCGCGCAGTTCGCCCATCACTTGCGCAAGAACGAACCGGTCGGGCGCACGCTCGAGTTCGTCACCCAGGAAATTTTTCGCGAATTGAACACGCTCGGCGCGAAAGCGAACGATGCCGCCATTTCGCAACGCGTGGTCGCGTGCAAAGCTGAGCTCGAGAAAATTCGCGAACAAATCCAGAACCTTGAATAAACAATTCACTCGCTACGGAATTCTTTTCGTCATCTCGGCGCCGTCCGGCGCGGGGAAGACGACACTGGTCGAAGCGCTCCGCCAAACACCCGACTCGGCCTATTCCGTTTCCTGCACGACACGACCGGCGCGCGCAGGGGAAATTGCCGGGGAAGATTATCAGTTCCTTTCCGAATCTGATTTTCTCGCGCTCGTGAAAGCGGGCGAATTTTTAGAACACGCCAAAGTCCACGGACATTACTACGGCACTTTGCGCGGGCCGTTGTTGCAGAATTTGCAAAACGGCATCGATGTTTTGATCGACATCGACACGCAAGGCGCCGCGACGATTCGCGGCTGCGAGGACGAATTCGTCCGCCGCTCGCTCGCCGATGTCTTCATCATGCCGCCGGATCTGGATGAGCTGCGCCGCCGCCTAACGAAACGCGGAACGGAGACCGGCGACCAGATCGAGCTGCGGCTCGTGACCGCTTCGCGCGAGATGGAACTTTGGCGCGATTACCGCTACACTATCATCAGCAAATCGATGGAAGAGGATTTGCAAAAGTTTCGACACATCATGGGAGCGGAGCGTTATTTGAGCCGGCGACTCGTGCAAAAGTAATTGTCGATCTTGCCATGGAAAAAAACGGAAAACGGCGAATCGAAAAAGCGGCGCGCAAAGTCGTGACCATTCACGCGGGCGCAAAATCGATCGTGCTCGGCGTGACTGGATCGATCGCCGCTTACAAATCAGCCGAGCTCGCGAGCCTGCTCGTGAAACAGGGCCACGAAGTTTTCGTCGTCATGACAAACGACGCCACCGAGTTTATCACGCCGTTGACGCTGCAAACGCTTTCCAAGAATCCGGTCACGACCAGCTTCTACGACGAAAAGGAAAGTTGGCGGCCCGGTCACATCGCGTTGGCTGATCGCGCGAATCTTCTGCTCATCGCTCCCGCGACCGCGAACGTCATCGCCGAACTCGCGCACGGTCTCGCCAATCATCCGCTCACCGCGATCGCGCTCGCGACGCGCGCTCCCATTTTGATGGCGCCGGCGATGAACGGAAAAATGTGGGAACATCCCGCGACGCAAGCGAACATCGACATCTTGAAATCGCGCGGTGTCGAGTTCATCGGGCCGGAGGAAGGAATGCTGGCCTGCGGTTACGAAGGGGTCGGCCGCCTCTGGAAAGTGGACGACATCGCCTTTCGCGCGGAGTTCCTGCTCGCGCGTCAGGAAAATTTGATCGCGTGAGATTCGTCGTCACGGCCGGGCCGACGCGCGAGCCGATCGATCCCGTCCGTTATCTCAGCAATCGTTCGTCTGGCAAAATGGGATACGCGATCGCGGAAGCGGCGCTCGCCGATGGACACGATGTCGTTTTGATTTCCGGACCGGTACATGTCGATCTTCCGCGCGGCGCCGACTTGATTTCAGTTTCGACGACCGATGAAATGTTCGACGCGGTCCATCAACATCTTGGCGACTGCGACGTGCTCGTCATGTGCGCGGCCGTGGCGGATTACAAACCGGCGAACGTATCAGCGCAGAAAATAAAAAAGGAGAACGCCGCGCTCACGCTCGAATTAGTTCCGACCCGCGACATCCTTGCGTCGCTGCCGCAAGATCGACAATTCCTTCTCGTTGGTTTCGCGGCCGAGACTAACGACCTCGAAGAAAACGCAGAAAAGAAACTACGGTCGAAGAACTGCGACATCGTGGTGGCTAACGACATCAGTTGCGACGATTCCGGAATGGAAAGCGACGAAAACGAAGTCGTGATTTTGTTTCGAGATGGCGAAAAACATAAAATATCGCGCGCTCCGAAAAAAAATATCGCACGCGACCTCGTGAAAATATTTTCAAACACGCGTGAAAAATGTTTGACAAAAAAACTGTGCTGATTACTTCAACGTTAAGTGAAGATAAATTATTTCTTCACCAACCCTCCGCAAAAGCGGATTGAAAGGGGGGAAAAAGTCGATGGCAGCTAAAAAGAAAAAAGCCGCAAAGAAAAAGAGCGCAAAGAAAAAGAGGCACTAACGCCCGCGCCAACTCACGACTTCGAAAATTCTTCGGAGTCATATCCCTAACTTCAACCCGGGAGGAGAATTTATTTTCCTCCCGGTTTTTTTTAATCTTCGCCCGAATGCACATGTCGATCTTGCGTTGTAGCTGCCGCCGTCTCTGGCGGCAGAATGCGCGCGTGTTCTCGCCTTCCGCCCTGCCGCCAGAGACGGCGGCAGCTACAACGGTGGCGCCAGCTAACAACGCAAAAGTTTTTGCGGCGCGAGGCGGACGTTCTATTACTCTCTCCTCATGACGCATTATGCTGACGCGGCGGAGAAGGCGGCGCGCGCCGCTGGAGATTTGCTGCGCGATAGTTTTCATCGCCCGCGTCAGGTCAACGTCGCCGAAGCGCACGACATCAAATTGCAGATCGACATCGAGACGCAGGAACTCATCTCGAACTTGCTGCTCACAGAATTTCCCGAACACGCGCTTTATGGCGAAGAAGGATTTGTCGGCGATCAATCGAGCGAACATCAATGGGTGGTCGATCCGCTCGACGGCACCGTGAATTATTTCTACGGCATCCCGCACTTTTGCGTTTCCATCGCGCTGCGGTTGAAGGGCGAAATTATCGTCGGCGTTATTTACGATCCCATCCGCGATGAAATGTGGCGCGGACAGAAAGGCGAAACGCCGACGTTGAACGGAAAACAATTTCGCGTGAGCGATCGCGCCGATCTGGCCGAAGCAGTCATCTCGGTTGGCCTATCGAAAACCGGCGTGACGATCGAAGCGGGCTTGCCGCTACTGCAGCAGATGATTCATCGTGCGCGGAAATGCCGTTTGTTAGGCAGCGCCGCGCTCGACATGGCCTACGTAGCGTGCGGGCGATTCGACGCTTACATCGAACAGGGGATTAGTTTGTGGGATGTCGCCGCCGGATGGATTTTAATTGAGACGGCCGGCGGCAGCGTCGATATGCGTCCGCGGCAAGACATGAAAGATAAATACAGCATCATCGCGTCGAATGGCGTGATCGATTTGAAATTGTGACAACGCGCTGCGGCATCGGCTACGACGTTCATCGTCTCGCGCAAGATCGACAATTGATTCTCGGCGGCGTCGAGATCCCACACGCGCTCGGCCTCGAAGGACATTCCGACGCGGATGTTTTGTCTCACGCCATCGCGGACGCGCTACTCGGCGCGATTTGTGCCGGCGATATCGGCGAACATTTTCCGAACACCGATGAATCGATTCGCGGCATCAGCAGCATCGAGATTTTGAAACGCGTTGCCGGAATTCTGGCCGCGAAGAAAGCGCGCGTGGTGAATGTCGACGCCACCATCATCGCCGAGGCGCCGAAGATCATGCCGCACGCGAACGCAATGCGGAAAAAGATTGCGGACGCGCTCGGCGTTTCGGAAGCGAGCGTCAGCATCAAGGCAACGACGAACGAGATGCTTGGAGCGATCGGACGCGGTGAAGGAATTGCGGCAATGGCGGTGGCGACAGTAGAAATGAAATGACGCCGTCGTTTACAGCCGCGCGCATTCAACGGTCATGGTGAGCGGAGCGAACCATCTCTCAGCCGCGGCGAAGATTTTCCGGCGAGAGAAAGCGGGCAATTCTTTTGCGAGGTCCTTCGCTCCGCTCGGGATGACAACGCTTTAGAAAAAGGAATGCCAATCCGATTGTTCAACACCTACTCGCGGGAGCTGGAGGAATTCGCGCCGCGCGACCCGGCTTCGCGCAAGATCGACATGTATACGTGCGGGCCGACGGTGTACAGCCGCGCCCACATCGGAAATTTTCGCGCTTACATCTTCGAGGATTTGTTGCAACGCCACTTGGAAGCGCGCGGATACGAGGTGCATCGCGTCATGAATCTCACCGACGTGGATGACAAAACTATTCGCGGCGCGCGCGCGGCCGGAGTTCCGCTTTCGGAATTCACCGCGCAATTCAAAAAAGCGTTCTTCGAAGATTGCAAAACGTTGCGCATCAAATCGGCGAATGATTTTCCGGCAGCGACCGATCAACGGTACATCGACAAGATGATCTCGATGATCGACGCGCTCGTTTCGCGCAGGCTCGCTTACCAAGCCGATGACAAATCGGTTTACTTTCGCATCAAGGATTTCCCCGATTACGGCAAGCTCGCGCACATCGATCTGACGCAATTACAATCAACCGGCCGGGTGAAGAATGACGAGTACGAAAAGGAACACGTGGGCGACTTCGCGCTTTGGAAAGCGTGGGATGAAGAAGATGGCGAGGTCGGTTGGGAGAGTCCGTGGGGGCGTGGGCGGCCGGGCTGGCACATCGAGTGTAGCGCGATGGCGACGGCGTTGTTAGGCGACGAGATCGATATTCATTGCGGTGGCGTGGACAATATCTTCCCGCATCACGAAGCGGAGATCGCGCAAAGCGAAGGGGTGACTGGAAAGAAATTCGTGCGCTACTGGCTGCATTGCGAGCATCTGCTGGTGGAAGGACAGAAGATGTCGAAGTCGTTAGGGAATTTTTATACGCTCGGTGATGTGCTGGCGAAAGGATACAGTGGACGCGAGGTGCGATATGCGCTGCTGCGCGTTCGTTACAAGCTGCCGCTGAATTTCACCTGGGAAGGAATGACGGAGGCGAGGGAGTCGTTAGGGCGGATTGATGATTGGCTGGAGCGACTGCGGGCAAAAGGAGCAGAAGAAAACGCTCAACGCTCAACGCTCAACGTTCAACGCTCAATGGAAGAACCGACGCAATTTGAGGACGCGCTCGATGACAACCTCAATATATCCGGGGCGCTTGGTTTTTTGTTTGAGACCATTCGCGACACTAACCGCGCAATGGACGCCGGCGAACTGGACGCACCGACTGCGAATGGTTGGCTTAATTGGTGGAATCGAATCAATCGCGTGCTCGATCTCGAGCGCGAATCCGATGCGTTGCCGACGGAGATCGCGCAGCTGGCGGAAGAACGCGAGCGGGCAAGGCTTGCAAAAGATTGGAATAAAAGTGATGAATTGCGCGACAAGCTCGGCGCGCTCGGCTGGGAAGTGCGGGACACGAAGGACGGAAAAAAATTGACGAAGCGCGCCGGTGCTTAGATCGACAATCATGTTTGCGTCCGCTGATTTTCTAACGCTGGAACAGACGGCCCACTCGAAATTGTTCGAGAACCAGAAATATGTTTGGGACGCGCTCAAACAGATCGCGAGCTATTTGCAATTTCGATTGAAGCCGGGAGTGCTGGGCGAATTGATCGGCAAACCTTACATCAGCGGCCAGGTCTTTGTCGGCGCGGGCACGATTGTCGAACAAGGTGCGACGTTAAAGGGGCCGGCGTGGATCGGAGGAAATTGCCACATTCGCAGCGGCTGTTATGTGCGCGAGAACGTGATCATCGGCGATGATGTGGTGATGGGAAATTCGTGCGAGTTCAAGAATTCAATTGTCTTCAACGAAGCGCAGGTGCCGCACTTTAATTACGTGGGCGATTCCATTATCGGGTATCGCGCGCATCTCGGCGCGGGCGTGATTCTGTCCAACGTGAAGCTCGATCATAGCGAGATCGGCGTGGCCGCGCCTGACGGCGCCATCGCGACCGGCCTAACGAAGTTCGGCGCGATCGTCGGCGACCGCACTGAGATTGGATGCAACGCCGTCATCAATCCCGGTTCGGTGCTCGGGCGGGATTGCATCGTCTATCCGGGCGCGAATTTTCGCGGCGTGTTGCCGGACCGCAGCGTCGTAAAAGTGCGGCAGCAACTGCAAGTGCTGGCGCGACGCGATCTGCGCCAGGATTGAGCGGCGGCCGCCGGTTCAATCCGTGTTCTTCGGCAGCGGCGGCTTCTTCTTTAGCCAGCCCAGATCGTAGAGACGCTGCCCAAACCACAATGGCGCTTCCGGCGTGAAAACATTTTTCGCCTTGTCGATCCAATCCTGCCCTTCAGATTTTTTATTGTGCGCGAAAGCCCAGGCCGCCTGCGCATAATAGTAGGAAGGCGTTTCGGTGGGAAAAGTGATGGCTTGAAACGCCTTTCGCGCGTTGGCCTCATCGTGTTCGCCCAAATAGGTCAGGAGCACGCCGAAGCGAACCCGCTCGCTCGACATGAGGATGTTCGTTTCCTTTTGTAAGCCTTGATAAATCGCGCGCGCATCCGCGAATTTTTTCTGGCGCAAAAGCAAATCGCCGACGTGGAGACGCGGCGCGAACACTTCCGGTCTCGCTTCGTGCGCGGCTTCGAAAGCTTTCCTGGCCTCATCAAACTTCTGCTGCTCCATGTAAATACAGCCGCGCAAATCGAGCGAATTGGTGGATGGCGCGGAAGATTTGTCGAGGCGATCAAGCGCAGCCAGCGCGTTGTCGAATTTCTCCTGCTGATATTCGCGCGTGGCGATGGCGAGATCGCTCTCGACGGCGACGGCCGGACCGATCACGAGCAGGAGCACGAGCACGACAAGGGAGAAACGGATGGGCGGGGATTCGAACCCCGGGTGCCGTGAGGCACACACGCTTTCCAGGCGTGCACAATAGACCGCTCTGTCACCCATCCTTATGTCATCCCGAGCGCAATCGAGGGATCTCTTCCTGATCTTCTTCTCGATGAGAGAGGTCTCGACTTCGCTCGACATGACAAAGGGCGCAAGATCGACAACTACAGTTGTAGTCGCCGGAACAATTCGTCGAGCGGAAGTTGAATGCCGATAAAAAATTCACCGAAGTCGGCGTACTCCGCGCTCACCGGATCGAAGCGCATTTGATAAACGATCGCCTTAATCTGAAACGTATCGCGCGCGAAGAGCGTCACGCCCCACTCCGCATCGTCGAGTCCGGTGGAACCGGTGATGAGCTGCTTGATTTTGCCGGCGTATTGGCGGCCGACCGTCGCATGCCCCTTCATTAGCTGGCGCCGTTCTTCGTACGGGAGCGCGTACCAATTGCGCTGCTCACCGCGGCGTTTGCTCATATTGTAGAAACAAACGATCGGCCAATCCGGCAGCGTCGGGTAAACGCGCTCGTGGCGATAATGTTTGATGCGCTCGCGGAAAGTCGTTAACGCTTCCTCCCGTTTCGCGGGATTGCTTTTCACGTCCGCCTCCAGCGACTCGGCATACTCTTCCTCCGTCGGGATGTATTCGCTCTCTTCCGTGAGCGAGAGATAACTGTAAACGGGCGACAAAACATCCGGGCCTAACGACAGCGAAAGTTGCTTGTCGATCTTGTTGGCCATTTGCAGATCGGGCGTGATCAACATGAAACCGAGATCTGCTTTCGGCGTGACGATGCTGAGGGTGACAAGTTGCGTCGAATCCATCGCGCGAATTTCCTGCACGAGCGCAGTCAGATTCGTTTTGGCGGCGTTTTGTTCTTCGCGACTGAGCAATTGCCATTGACCCTGCTCGATGCGGTAAAACAGATGCAGGCAATGCCAGCCTTCTTCCGGAACCAGCACCGTGTTCTGGTCAGTCATCGCGCTAGTCTCCGCCCGGGAATTTTTCGGTCAAGCCAGCGAATGACGATGTCGATCTTACGGCGTGGCGATTGCGACCTTCGGCAGATGCGGGACGCAATATTCTTCGCCGTCGCGCGCGACGCGGAATTCGAGATTCGCATCGGTCAGTTCGGTGGCGCCGCAGGTTTTGCATTTGTGCAACGGCTCGGCCTCGCTGCGAGTTTCAACTTCGAAACGACGGCGTCGCGTCGTCACATCGCGCCGATGACGCGCGTCATGGATGATTTCCGGGCCAAAGAAGATCAGATAATTGCTCAACGCGGCGATGAGCGCGGCTCGATAAGAATTCGTGTTCGCCATGAAACCGATGACGAGAAATAAACCCCACGCCCAGGCCAGCCATTTGATCTTGGCCGGCAAAATAAAAAGAATGTAGATGACCTGGTCGGGATAAAAACGCGCGAACGCAAAAAAGAGCGACGAGATGAGCATTTCATTGGAAAAATTACTGCCGAAGAAAAACGCGGCCACGGTTGTGCCGATCATGCCGACGAAAAAATAAAGCGTCAGCCGAAATGCACCCCAGGCGCGTTCGAGTCCGTCGCCGATAAACCAAAGAAACCAGAGCGCCATCAGGAGCCACAGCGGACTCAGCGTTTGCGGAACAAAAATATAGGTGAGCAGCCGCCAGACTTCGCCGCGGCGCACGCTTGCGGGATCGAGTGTGATCACGTTTAGGAAGTTCGGATTCAGATAAATCAATACGAACACGAGCGCGGTGAATCCGACGAGGACGCGCGCGAGTCCCGGGACGGCGACAAAACCAATGCGGCGTTCGAGTTTGTCCAGCCATCTCATGTCGGCGTCACCGTAAAGAAATGGCGCGTTGCTTCAACTCCGCGCGGCGGGTAGTTTTTGCGCGTGAGCGAGCCCGCACCGAAAAAAACTCCGCTTTACGACGAGCACGTCCGGCGCGGCGCGAAAATTATTCCATTCGGCGGTTGGATGATGCCGGTGCAATACACCAGCATCGTCGAGGAACATCAGGCCGTGCGAAACAACGTGGGCAGGTTCGACATTTCGCACATGGGGCAATTCATCGTCAGCGGAAACGGCGCGGGCGCCTGGCTGAACGCGATGTTGACTAACAACATCGAGAAGCTCGCGGTCGGTCAGGGGCAATACACTTTTTTGCTTAACGAACGCGGCGGCATCATCGATGACTTGATCGCCTACCGAATCGGCGACCAAAAATTCCTGCTCGTCGTCAACGCATCGCGCGCGGAAGAAGATTTTGAATGGTTAGATCGACATCGTGAGAATGAAGTGAATCTCGGAGACCGCAGCGCCTACTTCGGCGGGGTTGCCATCCAAGGCCCGCGCGTGACCGAACTCTTTGTCGATCTTCCGCCGCGAAATCACATTGTCGATGTTGAGCTGGCTGGAATGCCGGTGTCGATCGCGCGCACCGGTTACACGGGTGAAGACGGTGTCGAAGTTTTCTTTGGCGCCAATGACGCGGCGAAGTTTTGGAATGCCGTCTTGGAAAACGGAGAGAAGTTGGGGATCAAACCGTGCGGTCTCGGCGCGCGCGACACGTTGCGACTAGAGATGTGTTACCCGCTCAACGGCTCCGATCTTTCGCCGGAGCGCAACCCGATCGAAGCCGGTCTGGGATTCTTTGTCGATCTTACGAAACCAAAATTCACCGGGCGCGATGTTTTGTTGAAGGTGAAAGAGAACGGGCCGGCGCAAAAACTGGCGGCGTTCAAGATGGAAGGCAAAGGCCCGCCGCCGCGTCCGCATTATCCGGTGTTCGCGAATGGCGAGCGCATCGGTGAAGTGGCGAGCGGGACATTGTCGCCGAGCTTGAATTACGGAATTGGAATGGCTTACATCGACGCGCCGCTGGCGAAAATCGGATCGAAGATCGACATCGAGATTCGCGGAAATAAATTCCCGGCCATCATCGAAAAGAAACCGCTCTACAAAAAACAATCACCATCATGAACGTTCCCGACGATTTGCTTTACACCGAAAGTCACGAATGGATTAAGCGCGAAGGCGAAAACATCCGCGTCGGCATCACTGATCACGCGCAGGCCGAGTTGACCGATGTCGTTTACGTCGAGTTGCCGAAGAAAGATCGACAAGTGAACGCGAAGGAAGCGATCGCGGTGGTGGAATCAGTCAAAGCGGCGAGCGACATCTACGCGCCGGTGAAAGGCACGGTCGTCGATGCCAATGCCGAGTTGTCATCCAATCCCGCGCTCGTGAACACCGACCCATTCGGAAAAGGCTGGCTCTACGTTCTCAAGATCGACAACGCGGCTGATCTCAAGAATTTGAAAGACGCCGCGGGATACAAAAAGCAGATCAGCTAGATCAACAATTGAATCGGTTAGGCACCGGCTTGCGCATTTTTGCGGGGATATTCGTCGTCGCCGCGTCGCCGTTGATGATCTATACGTTTATCGAACCATCCAACTGGTACTTCGTCAGTGCGCTTGCAGTATTGACCATGATCGCCGCTTATGTGGCCGTTACAGGCAAAGCGCCGTTTTTCAGTCAGCGATCATGAGACGCGATCGGAATCAAAAGTGTCTCAAGCTCAGTCTTTACCGAAGAGCAGTTGCTCGACGCCGCGGAGTACTTCGTCGATCTTGATGGGCGCGGCGAAGAAGCTGTAGCCAGACAAAATTCCGCCGGAGACCATTTCGCTTTCCGGTTTCAGGCCAGCTGACAGCGCGGCTTGTGTTCTGCTTCTGTTTAAGGCAATACTGTCATGGTGAAGTTCGCGGTTGAAATTGAGCAGGAGACGGACGGGCGATGGATCGCGGAAATTCCGCAGATTCCTGGTGCGATGGCTTACGGAGTTTCACGCAAGGAGGCTGTGGCCCGGGTTGAAGCACTCGGTCTGCGCGTATTGGCCGAGCGAATCGAACAAGGCGAGAGTTCGCCCGAGATCGACAATCAGTCTTTACCGAAGAGCAGTTGCTCAACTCCGCGGAGAACTTCGTCGATCTTGACCGGGGCGGCGAAGAAGCTGTATCCAGACAAGATTCCGCCGGAGACCATTTCGCTTTCGGGTTTGAGGCTGCTCAGACAAACGAACGGCGTTTCCTGCAAGCTGGCGTCGGTTTGAGACCAACTCTGGCTTGAACGAAAAGCCATTTGTCGCTACGATTGCACCATGATTCTTGAGCGGCATCCTGAATTGCGGCGGCTTTCTAACTCAGAGAAGTTGGCTCTGGTGTCAGAGCTTTGGGATGAATTGTCCGCGAATCCGGCGGACGTACCGGTTAGTCCTGAACAGATCGCCGAGCTCGATCGGCGGATGGCGGAATATCGGAAGGACCCGAGCCAAGTCACGACTTGGCAAGAAATCAAGGCGCGGATTTTAGGTAGCGGCGCGAATGCCGCATGAGCGAACTGATATTCCTTCTTTCGGCCGATCTCGACATCCAGCGCGCTTACAACTTTTACGAGGAATTTCAGGAAGGCCGCGGTGCGGTATTCATGCACCACCTCGATGCAGCACTCGAGCAGTTGCGCGTTTTCCCCGAGAGCGGACCAATCGTTCACCGTAATTATCGGCGGCTGCTTGTGCCGCGATTTCCTAACGGCATCTTTTACACAATCGAGCCGCGAGGCATCATCATTTCAGGCGTGATGGACACTCGCCAGGACCCGGCGGTTATTCTTCGGCGGCTGAGCTAAGCGAGCCCGTTATCCGCGGTTGACTTTCAGTCCTTCCCGAAGAGCAGTTGCTCGACGCCGCGGAGGACTTCGTCGATCTTGACCGGGGCCGCGAAGAAGCTGTAGCCGGACAAGATTCCGCCGGAGACCATTTCGCTTTCTGGTTTGAGGCTGCTCAGTGATACGAATGGTGTGTCCTGCAGATTCGCGTCGGATTGAATTTGTTTGGCCAAAGTTTCGCGATCGGCGCTGCCGGTGGCGGTGTCGACGAGGATGAGATCGGGCTGGAACCACTTAGCCGAATGCAGGGCGAACTGGCTGTCGTGTTCTTCCTTGATCCAATATTTCCCGGTTTTTTCGAGGGCGCGTCTAACGAGTCGAGTGACGCCGGGTTCTTTGTCGATGAGGAGGATTTTTTTAGGGAAGTTCATATGCGGTGGTTGAGTTGTCGATCTTATCTCAAGCATCGGATGTGCCAATCCGGCTGTAGCGGCAGGCGTGCCGCCTGCGATCTTCGGACAAGAAGCCGGCACGGCTGCCGCTACAGAAGAACTTTGTTGCGACGCCACGCTGTGCTTAGTTCCAAACGCGCGATGAGCACCAAACCGAAGGCAACTGCGACGAATTTGAATTTCGAAGGCGCGATGGAACGGCTCGAGAAAATCGTCGAACAGATGGAGTCGGGAAAATTGGCGTTGGAAGATTTGATTGTGCGTTACGAGGAAGGGATGAATCTTGTGAAGGTTTGTCAGGAGCGTCTTGCCACGGCCGAACAAAAGATCGACATGATCGCGCGGGACAGTGCGGGCAAGGCGGTGGTGAAACCTTTCGAGCCAACTGAGGAAACGAAGCCGGAACCAGAAAAACAAAATGCAGGCGACGAAGTCAGACTCTTCTGAAATAAAACCAGCGCGACTGCTCGACGGCATTAATTCGCCTGCGGACATCAAGGCGTTGCGCGAGCAAGATCTGCCGCAACTCGCACAGGAGACGCGCGAGAAACTGATCGAAGTGCTGGCGCAAACAGGCGGACATCTCGGGCCGAATCTCGGCGTCGTCGAGCTGACGATCGCGCTCCATCGCGTTTTCGATACGCCGAAGGACCGATTTATTTTCGACGTGAGTCATCAGGGTTACGTGCACAAAATGTACACGGGCCGGCTCGATCGCATCGGAACGATGCGGCAATACCAGGGACTTAACGGATTCCTTTTGCGGACCGAGAGCGAACACGATTGCTACGGCGCGGGTCATGCCGGCACGGCGTTATCGGCCGGACTCGGTATGGCGGTGGGAAGAGATTTGCGCGGTGGCGATGAGAACGTCGTGGTCGTCGCAGGCGATGCGGCGTTTACCTGCGGCATCAGTTATGAAGCGCTGAACAATGCAAAGACTTCGACCAAGCGCTTCATCGTGGTGCTCAACGACAACGAATGGTCGATCGCCAAAAATGTCGGCGCGATTGCCAGTTATCTCAACAGCATCGCGACCAGTCCGACGTTTTCGCATCTGCACGACAAAGCGCGAAAGTTTGTCGAGACCATCGCGGGTAAATCGGTCGCGCAGTTCGCGCACAAAGTCGAAGAAGGCGTGAAGGGGTTGATTGTGCCGAGTGTGATTTTCGAGGAACTTGGGCTGCGCTATTACGGACCGATCGACGGACACGACATTTCGCTGCTGACGCGCACGTTTGAGTTTTTGAAAACGCAGGATGAGCCGGTGCTGCTGCACATCCTAACGAAAAAGGGCAAGGGTTACGAGCCGGCGATAAAACAACCGGACAAATTTCACGGACTTGGCAAATACAAATTGGAAACCGGCGAAACTGCGCCGACCGCGACGCCCACTTATTCGGAGATCATCGGCAAGACGCTGGCAAAGTTCGCCGACACTAATCGGAAAATTGTCACGATCACCGCGGCGATGCCGAGCGGCACCGGTCTGGCGCATTTCGAGAAAGCACATCCGGATCGCTATTTCGACGTCGGCATTGCCGAAGAACACGCGGCGTTATTTGCCTGCGGGCTGGCGACGCAAGGCATGAAACCATTCCTAACGATCTACTCGACGTTTATGCAGCGCGCCTACGACATGATCATTCATGACATTGCGTTGCAAAACTTGAACGTGTCGCTTTGCATGGACCGCGCTGGATTAAGTGGCGACGATGGCCCGACGCATCACGGTTTGTTCGACATCGGATATCTGCGGCACATTCCGAATTTCGTGCACATGCAGCCGAAGGATGAAGACGAATTCGCCGACATGCTCTGGACGATGGCTAATTACAACGCCGGGCCGATCGCAGTGCGTTATCCGCGCGGCCCCGGCACCGGCGCGCAATTAAAAGCCGAGCCGAAGCTACTGGAAATCGGGAAGGCCGAAGTGGTGCAACATGGAAGGCAGGTCGCCATTTTCGGATTGGGCAACATGTTCGAGGTCGCAGAGGAAGCGGCCAAGAAACTGGAGGCCGAAGGGACTTCAGTCGCGTTAATCAATCCACGCTGGATCAAACCGATGGACACCGGCACGCTCGAATTTTTCGCGCGTAGCGTCGAAGTCGTCTGCACGATTGAAGATCACGTTTTGTTTAACGGCTTTGGCTGCGCGGTGATGGAGCATCTTTACTCGCAAGGAATCCACACGCCGGTGGTGCGCATCGGTTGGCCCGACCAATTCGTGGAGCACGGGACGATCCCGATCTTGCGCAAGAAACACGGAATTACTGCGGACGCACTCGTCGAAAAAGTTTTGCCGTTGCTGCGAAAGAAACAGACTCCGCAACCTTCGGTCGCCTAGAAATGATGAAGGATGAGGGATGAGCGATGAAAAGGACGACTTGCGAAAACGAACCAAGCGATTCGCGCTGCGCATTATCAAACTTTACGAGACTTTGCCTCGGTCCGGGGCAGCCCAAGTCTTAGGTCATCAGTTGCTGCGGTCGGGTACATCAGTGGGAGCCAACTTTCGCGAGGCCCATCGCGCGCGATCGAATGCGGAATTCGTGTCCAAGGTTGGCGATTCGTTAAAGGAACTAGAAGAAACATCTTATTGGCTGGAGTTACTTGTCGAATCAGGAGCGGTAAGCGAAAACAAACTCGCTACTGCTCGACGAAACCTCGCAATTGATCGCGATCCTTACATCGATCGTAAAAAAAATTCGCAAGCGTCTGTGATTTCATCCCTCATCGTTCATCCCTCATCCTTCCTATGGCCGCGATTGAAGCGCGCGATCTGACCAAGGTCTACCGCACTTACAAAAAGGAGCGCGGACTTTGGGGCTCGATTAAGGGACTGGTAAAGCGCCGCCGCGATGAGACGCGCGCGGCCGACAGCGTCTCATTCAAAATCGAAGAAGGCGAATTCGTCGGTTTCCTCGGGCCTAACGGCGCCGGCAAGACGACCGTGCTCAAGATGCTCTCCGGTTTGCTCAATCCGACATCGGGCGATGCGCGCGTGCTCGGCTTCGTGCCGTGGGAACGGCGCAACGAGATGAAGCGCCAATTCAGTTTGCTCATGGGCCAGAAGAACGCGCTCTGGTGGGATTTGCCCGCACAGGAATCGCTCGAGCTCAACCGCGCCATCTACGGGATAGATCGACATCGGTTCAATAAAGTCGTCGGCGGCCTCTCCGAGCTTCTGGAGGTGCAGGACAAAATGGACGTGATGGTGCGCGAGCTTTCGTTAGGCGAACGCATGAAGATGGAACTTATCTCCGCGCTCATTCACGAACCGCGCGTTTTGTTTCTGGACGAGCCGACCATTGGTCTCGATGTCGTCAGTCAAAAGCGCGTGCGCGAGTTTCTCCGCGTTTATAACGAGCAACATCATATCGTCACGCTTCTCACCAGTCATTACATGCAGGACATCGAAGAGCTGTGCGATCGCGTCATCATCATCGATCACGGCAAAATTTTCTTCGACGGCCCGCTCAGCGCCATCATTGATCGCTTTTCTGGCTACAAAATCCTCGGCCTGACCTTCAGTCAGCAAGCGACTCGCGATTTCACTGCCTTCGGCGAAGTGGTCGAGCAAACGCCGGTGTCAGTGCAATTGAAAGTGCCGCGCGCGAAAGTTACCGAAACCTGCCGCCAGTTACTAGATGCCTGTAACGTGACCGACATCAACGTCCAGGAATTGCCGGTGGAAGAAGTGATTCGGCAACTCTTCGGTGAGAGAAGTGCACTGAATCGAGAGATCGCGACCAGCGCCGCGGCCCAAAACGGAAACTAGCGCCGACTCAGCGCCTGCTTCAATTCGTGCACGTAAGCGGGATTTATTTCGTACGCCGTGACCGGCATTTCGGCGAGCTGCACTTGTTCGACATACGGGATTGCTTCAATGAAGCCGGCCGCGAGCAGACCATTCAATATATCGTTCACGTCTTCCACCTCCATGCGTGTGTGGTCCTGAATTTCGACCCCGAGCATCGACTCCGTAAATCCAATCGCCCGCACCACCGATACTTCTCGCCCGCTCAATTTGATATTCCGCATGACCCCGCTGAAAAAGCAGCCTTTATACCATCAACGCAAGCCTGTTGCATGGGCGGGCAACACGCTTTTCTCCATGCCTTCGGCGAATGATCGATACTGCGGCGCCCAGCCCAGAGCGCGGAGCTTTCCGTTACTCACCCGCTTATTGCTGTGGCCGCGCTTGCGTTCGGATGTCGATCTTGCGGAGGCCGAAACCGGTCGGCCGAGATGCTTCGCTAACCAGCGATAGCAATCGGCGGATAAAATCGGGTTATCATCGACCACGTTGTAGATTTGCCGCGAGAGCGATTGTCGATCTAACAAATGAAAAATCGCTGAAGCAATGTCGTCGCGATGGACTTGATTGACGAAGCGGGCGTCGTCGATGACAGGGTCGCCATCCAAGAATTTCTTTAACAATGCGGAGCGGTCCGGACCGTAGATGCCGGCTAAACGGGCCACGATACCGGAGCCATTCAGAATCACTTCTTCGGCTTCGAGCAACACTCGCGCGGTCGGACGCGTCGGCTTGGTTTCACTTTCTTCGGTGACCCAGTCGCCGTCAGTCTGTGCGTAGACGCCGGTGCTGCTCGTAAATAGAATTGTCGATCTTGCAAAACGTTCGCGCAGATTGCGCGCGCCTTCGAGACAGACGCGGCGGTAAAGATCGACATCTCCGCCCCGCGTGCTCGCGCATTGCACAATGGCGTCAAAATCTCCGGGACGCGCGTTGACTTCTTCGCGACTTGTTAGGTCGACGGCGACGATCGAATACGGTCTCTCAGTTTGCGGTTTCGATTTCGTCCAGCCTTCGACTTGCCATCCGGCGGCGTGAAATAAATCCGCGGCAGCCTGGCCAACGTAACCGCAACCGGCAATGAGAACGCGGCGCGCATTCACGATGTCGATCTTAGGCCGCGGCCAAGATTTCGATCTCGTCGAATGGATTCGGCTGGCTCGCGCGCACCTGTTTCAATCGAATCAATTCGAGGAGCGCGAGGAACGTGACGACGATTTCGACGCGCGACGCGATGTCGCCAAACAGTTCGGAAAAACGAAAGCGCATCCCGTTCGCGACTTTCTGCAGGATGATGTCGATCTTGTCGGAGACGGAGAAATGTTCGCCAAATATCTCCTGCAGATCTTCGCGCGCCTCGACTCGCTTGATCACAACCTGAAAGGCGTTGATTAACTGAAAAATTCCGACTTCGCCTAAACGCAGCGGAAGATCGACAATCGCATTTGCGCCGCCATCGCGCGTGAAAATGCGCTCTTGCTCGAGCTCGCGCACGTGCAGTTGCTCGGCCGCTTCCTTGAACTTTTTGTATTCGATGAGCTGCCGAATTAAATCCCAGCGCGGATCGTCTTCATCGGCGTCTTCCTCGGGCGGCTGTTGATCGACCGGGAGCAGACTGCGGCTCTTGATGTAGATGAGGTTCGCGGCCATGACGACGAATTCGCCGGCCACATCGATGTTCAGCTCCTTGAACGCCTGGAGATATTCGAGGTACTGCTTGGTAATGCGCTCCAACGAAATTTCGTGGATGTCGATCTCGTCGCGCTTGATGAGAAAGAGAAGCAAATCGAGCGGGCCCTCGAAAATTTCGAGTTTAACTTTGTAGTCGGCTTCCATGATGCGCGCGCGGTGATTCTAAACCCGCACGTTTGATTGTCGATCTTGCGCGGACGCGGAAATTATTCCGCCGCCGCGCGGCGATGGATCCAGACGCTGTTCACGATGCCGAGGGCGAACATGATCATAAGCGCGAACGAACCGCTGTAGCTGATGAGTGGCAGCGGGACGCCGGTGATGGGAAGAATCGATATGGTCATGCCGACGTTTTGGAAAATGTGCGTGAAGATGAGAGCGGTGATGCCGATGACAAGGAGCAGGCCAAATTGATCGCCCGCAAAAAATGCGACGAAGAGACAAGTCAGCAAAAGCAATGCGAATGCGCCGATGAGAAATACGCCGCCGACAAATCCCCATTGCTCACCGATGGCGGAAAAAATGTAATCGTTATGCACGGCGGTGGCGGGAAGAAAGCCGAGCTCGATTTGCGTATTCGGCGCTTTAAAACCTTTGCCGGCCCAGCCGCCGGAGCCGATGGCGATGAGCGATTGATTAATCGCCCAGGCGGAACCTTGTTTGTCGATCTCCGGATTGATGAACGCGGTGATGCGGGCCTTTTGATAATCCTTTAGTCCAAGATTTATCGCGATCGGCATCATCGCCGCGACGAGCAACAGAATGCAGATCAAATAGCGCAACGGCAGACCGCCGACGAAAAGAAGAGCGAGCAAGACCGGGCCCCAGATGATGCATTCGCCAAGATCGGGCTGCATCAAAATCAGCAGACACGGCGCACCGACAATCGCGCCGCATAAAAGCAGGCGAAGCATGGGATGCATCTGGCGAAATTGACTGAGGAATAACGCGAGCACCATGATCCCGGCGACGACGGCGAGCTGGGCCGGTTGAAAATTGATCGGGCCGAGATGTAGCCAACTGCGCGCGCCGTAAACTTTTTGGCCGATGAATTTAGTCAGGATTAAAAAGATGATGCCGGCGACGTACAACGGCAGCGCGCCCCATCGGACCCAGTGGTAATCAACCAGGCTTGCGATCATGAACGCGCAGAAACCGACGGCGACCCACTCGGCTTGCTTGCGCCAGAATTCGGCGGAGACCGCGTCCTCGCGCATGTAAGTCGCACTATAAATGGCAATGACGCCGAAGATGGCGAGCGCAAGCATGTTCACGAGCAAAAGCCAATTTTGGCCGAGCAGTTTGCGCAGGAATGGGGTCATTTCTTTTCGACGACGCGGAGATTATACGCACAGGCGAACAACTCCGCAAAATTCGGGCTTCGGGACGCGATCAAATGGCCGAAACTGACCGACTACAGCTCGGAAACGGCGCAAGATCGACATGGAGTGTCCTAGCCCAAGCCACATAAGATCAATGGTTTAGCGATTTTAGAAAAATATTCTAACGCCTTTCTTGGTTAGCCGGTCAAACAATACTAAAATATCGTTCCATTAAGTCCGGGTTTTAAAGGGAACATATCGATGGCTAAGAAAACCAAACGTAAGCTCGCACATCCAAAACTTCCGATGCAGCGTCATTTGAACCTGCGTCATGAAGGAAAATATTTCGATCTGCAGCAAATTTTCGATCAACTCAATGCGCGCTATTTCCGCGGGCGATTGCGCGGCTACGACGTGAAGTGGGGGCGGCGGCGGAAACATCGTCCGAAGGAATATTTTATCTTCGGCACGATCCAGGAGGAAGATCGAGTCATCCGCATCAATCCATTGCTGGATCAGCCCTTCGTGCCGCGTTGGTTTCTTCGCTACATCCTTTATCACGAGATGCTGCATTCGGTGGTGCCGGATGAAACTGGACCCGGCGGCAGACGACGCGTGCACACGGAAGAGTTCAATCGCCGCGAACGCCAATTCCCGGGTTACCGGCGCGCCCGCCGGTGGGAAGAAGATAATCTCGCGCGATTTTTGCGCTGAGATCGCTTTAGCGCTTTTCCGTTACGGTTGTGTTCGGTCCCGAATCAGACGGCGAGGGGGTCGTCGCGACGTTCTTTTTGATCAGGTACCAAAGCGTGGTCGCGAGCAGCAGAGAGATCAACTTCGCGTGCCAGTTTTTCAGGATCAGTGTCTTCATAATTGCCGTGCAGTAAAAGTTCCGAGATGCGCTGCCGGAATGTCTCCGGGGTAAAGTTTCGCTCGATGCGGCGTCGATGACAGATGGAAATCGCGCCCGTTTCCTCTGAAATCACCACGGCCACGGCGTCCGATTCTTCCGTGATGCCCAACCCAGCGCGATGACGCAGACCGAAGCTACGGTCGAGCGTCTCGCGTTGACTGACCGGGAAAATACACGCGGCCGCGGCGATGCGTCCGTTGCGGACAATCACTCCGCCATCATGCAGCGCCGACTTCGGATGAAAAATGGTCAGCATCAATTCCACCGAGAATTCCGAATCCATCATCACCCCCGTCTCTTCGTAGACGCGGATGGAGGTGTCGCGTTCGATGGCGATGAGCGCTCCGAATTGTTTATTCGCCAATTGCGTCACCGCCTCGACTAAATCGTGCACCGTCTCACGCTTCTCGCTCGTTAGGGAAAAAATAGGATGACCACCGAGCGCGGCCAGGCCTCGACGCAGCTCTGGTTGAAAGATCACGACCAGGGCGATGGCGAGGAAGACGGAGAAACTTCGCACGATCCAGCCGATGACGACCAGGTTCAGCAACGTCGATATCAACGTCAGCGTCAGAAAAACAATGGCCAGTCCGGTCAGAACTTTTGCGCCGCGCGTACCGCGAAAATAGAGATAGGCGTAGTAGAGACCGACCCAGAGTAGAACGATTTCGAAGAGGCTGCGCCAACTTTTGAGCCAGAGATAAATAACTTCGTGCAGCATTTTACCTCTCCAAAATTGCCTCGCTCGCGCGTAACGCGTTCACATTCTCTTTCACATCGTGCACGCGAAAGACATCTCCACCGCGCGCGCGCAACAATGAAGTAAAGGCGACCGTCGGCGCCAACCGGTCCGCCACGTCAGGCGAGCCGATCAATTTTTGCAAAAAAGATTTGCGCGAAAGTCCGACGACGAGCGGCTGATCATCTACCCGCAAACGCTCGAGATTCCCGAGCAAGTCGAGATTGTGCGCGAGCGTTTTCCCGAAACCAATTCCCGGATCAAACGCCATAGCCATGGGATCAATACCGCATTCTAGGGCGCGGCCAGATTGTTGTCGAAAAAAATCAGCCACCTCCGCGACAACATCGACATAGTGCGGCGCATGTTGCATCGAGCGCGGTTCACCTTGCATGTGCATGATGACAAACGCCGCGCGCCGTTCTGCGATTAACGACATCATGTCTTCGTCGCCGCGTCCGCCGGTTACGTCGTTCACAATCGTAGCTCCAGCATCGAGCGCGCCGCGCGCGACTTCAGCCTTCGAGGTGTCGATCGAAATGAAGATGTCGATCTTGCTGCGCAGTTTTTCGATTACCGGAATGACGCGGCGCAATTCTTCTTCCGCGGAAATTGATTCCGCGCCCGGTCGGGTTGATTCGCCACCCACGTCAATAATGTCCGCACCTTCTGCCACCATCCGAACTCCATGCGCAACCGCGGCCTCAACATCAAAAAACTTGCCGCCGTCCGAAAACGAATCCGGCGTGACATTGAGCACGCCCATGATCATTCCCTTCCGCGAAAGATCGACAATGCGTCCCCCGATTTTCCATTGCCTTAGGCCCACGCGGGTGAGACGCGAAGATCGACAAAGTTATTCGAGAAGTTTCGACAAGCGCGCGGAGTTCGTGTCTTTTGCGGAATGCCCGATCCTCTCGCGCAACGCGTTTTGCAATTGCTGAAGAAGCGCGATTACCGCCCGCTCGATAAGATCGACATGGCGCGTGCGCTCGGACTGAAAAGCAATGAGAGCGTGATGTTGCGGAAAACTTTACGCGAACTCGAAACTGCCGGCGAGATCGCGCGGATTCGCAAAAATCGTTACGTTCTCCCGAGCGAAGCCGATCTCGTTACCGGCAAGTTGTCGATCCACCAATCCGGGTTTGGATTTCTGACGACCGAAAAAGCGGGCGAGAAGGATTTGTTTATCTCCGCGGAGAACACCGGCACGGCGATGAACGGTGACCGCGTAGTCGCGCGGGTCACGCGCGAAGTTTCGCCAACGCGAAGCAAAGATCGACATCTACGTCCGGAAGGCCGCGTCATTCGCATTCTCGAGCGCGCGCACGACACCATGGTCGGCACGCTGCAGCACTCGAGGAATTTTGACTACGTCGTGCCGGACGATCCGCGCCTGGTGCACAACGTTTACGTGAAAGCGCCGGCCAAAGCGAAGGTGGGCGACAAGGTGGTCGTTAGGCTTGAAGACTGGGAATCGCGCCACGTTAATCCCGAAGGCGAAGTCGTCGAAGTGCTCGGACGCGCCGATGAGCCGGGTGTCGATGTTCTGTCCATCGTTCGCAGTTATCATTTGCCGACGGAGTTTCCGAAGAGCGTGCTCGATGAAGCGAACGAGATTCCGCAGACGGTCGAGCCGCGAATGTCGGAAGGTCGCGAAGATTTGCGCGACAAATTCATCGTCACCATCGATCCGGACGACGCGCGCGATTTCGATGACGCGATCAATGTCGATAAGATCGACAATCAAACGTGGGAACTTGGCGTCCACATTGCCGATGTCTCTGCTTACGTGACTCCCGGCAGCGCGCTCGACCGCGAAGCGCGCAAGCGCGGCAACAGCGTTTATCTTCCCGATCGCGTCATCCCGATGTTGCCGGAACGGCTGAGCAACGGCGTGTGCAGTCTCAAGCCGAACGTGGATCGCCTTACGTTTTCCGTTTTCATTCAGTTCGACAAAAGCGGTCGCGCGAAAGATGCACGTTTCGCAAGGACTGTTATCCGCAGCGCGCGGCGGCTTACTTATAAAGAAGCGTATGCGATTTTAAAATCGCCGCCGCGTGACGAACTCGGCCAACGTTTGCACGGCGCGTGGGAACTGGCATCGCTGCTGCGCCGGAAACGCTTTCAACAAGGCTCGCTCGATCTCGATTTTCCCGAGGTGAAGGTACATGTCGATCCTGCGGGAAAGCCAGTCAGACTCGAGCGAGTGGAGAATGACGAATCGCATCAGCTCGTCGAAGAATTCATGCTCGCGGCGAATGAAGCGGTCGCGCGCGAATTGAAAAACCGCTCGGTCCCGACAGTCTATCGCGTTCATGAAGATCCCGATCCGGACAAACTGGCGGAGTATCGCGAGTTGGTCCTGAGTCACAATTACAAGGTGGGCGATCTGTCGAAGCGGCCGGAGCTGCAGCGTTTTCTTGCGTCGATCAAAGGCAAACCCGAAGAGCAAGCGCTCAAGATCGGGTTGCTGAAAAGTTTGAAGCGGGCGCGGTATTTAACGCAACCGTTAGGCCATTACGGATTGGCCAAGACAAATTACCTGCACTTCACCAGCCCGATTCGGCGTTATGCCGATCTCGTTGTGCATCGCGGTTTGGCCGAGCGGAATCAGAAGCGGCCGGCGCGCGTCGATGTCGGTCAACTGAACTCGCTGGCCGAACACATTTCGCAAACGGAACGGACGGCAGCCGAAGCGGAGATGGAAGCGGTGAAGATGAAGAAGCTCGAATTCTTCGAACGGCAAATCGCGGAACGCGACCCGCAGATTTTCCGGGCGGCGATTGTCGATGTACGCAATTATGGATTGCTGATCGAATTGCCGGACGTGGTGCTGACGGGCTTGGTGCATGTCTCTTCTTTGACGGATGACTTCTATGTTTTCGACGCGGCGCAGCGTCGTCTGCTCGGCCGACGTTCGCGCCGAAAATTTTCGGTCGGCGATCAGCTGCGCGTTTTTGTGGCGCGCGTCGACCGATTTAAACGCCAGATTGATTTCGCAATTGCCGACCAGCCGAAAACGGAAAATCGACGCCGCCGCGGGCGCTGACTTTTAACGTAAAACTTGGCGAAAAAAGATTTCGGTTAACGAGTGGCAACCAAAATTGCCCTTCCATCCGATTACCGAAGAACACTATCATCTTGGCGCTCTAAAATGGACAATATTATCGAAGCGAAAGAGCTCCAGATCGAACGCAAACACTTCCACGTCGAGTTCCGCGAGAACGACCGCGGGAAGTTTTTGCGCATCACGGAAGAAGCCCACGGGCGGCGCAATACCATTATTGTGCC
Source organism: Chthoniobacterales bacterium (assembly GCA_038229295.1). Taxonomy (GTDB): domain Bacteria; phylum Verrucomicrobiota; class Verrucomicrobiia; order Chthoniobacterales; family UBA10450; genus JAJPGZ01. The sequence continues at coordinate 26,100 of JBBROO010000012.1, forward strand.
GAGCACGGGATTGGAAGAATTCACCGCCGCCATCAGCGAAGTGCTGGCCGGTTCGTCCAGCAACGCTCGCGCTTAGTCGGCGAATCGCAGCGGCGCGTTGACACGCAAAGGCGCGGAATTAGTTTGCGCTTCCCCCGCCGCAGACCGGGGAGCTTCTTTATGGCCAAGAAAACGAAAATTTCGAAACGCAAAGCCGTGGCAAGATCGACCCGCCTTCGCGGCGCTACGGCGCGGCAGGCATCTTCATCTGCGCGCAGCCGCAAAACGAAGTCGCCGAAATACGTTTACAATTTCGGGGCCGGCAACGCCGACGGCCACGGCAAGATGAAACCTTTGCTCGGCGGTAAAGGCGCGAACCTCGCGGAAATGACGCGCATCGGTTTGCCGGTGCCTCCCGGATTCACGATCACGACCGAGGTCTGCACTTATTTTTACGCGCATCAACGCACTTATCCGGCGTCGCTTCAGGCCGAGATCGAGAAAGGCGTCGCGAACATGGAGCGGATCATGGGAACGAAATTCGGCGATACGAAAAAGATGCCGTTGCTCGTGGCGGTGCGTTCGGGAGCGCGCGATTCGATGCCGGGGATGATGGATACGATTTTGAATCTCGGCCTCAACGACGAGACGGTGAAAGCGCTCGTCGCTGCGACCAAAAACGAACGTTTCGCGTGGGATTGTTACCGCCGCTTCATTCAAATGTACGGCGACGTCGTCATGGGCGTGCAGAAACGCGAAGGCGAAGATCACGATCCATTCGAGTCTGTCATCCACAAGCTCAAGCACGATCATCACGAAGAGGAAATCGACGACGCGCATTTGACCGTGGCAGATTACAAGGAACTCGTTGCGCGTTTCAAAGCGCTGGTGAAGGAACGGACGGGCAACGCTTTCCCTAACGACCCCTGGGAGCAACTCAAAGGCGCGGCTGGCGCTGTTTTCGGCTCGTGGATGAACGACCGCGCGATTGTGTATCGCCGGAAATATAACATCCCGCAGGACTGGGGCACGGCGGTGAATGTGCAGGCGATGGTTTACGGAAACACCGGCGAGAATTCTGGTTCCGGCGTCGCGTTTACACGCAATCCGGCAAACGGCGTTAATGAATTCTACGGCGAGTTTTTGATTAACGCGCAGGGCGAGGACGTGGACGCGGGTGTGCGCACACCGCAGCCGGTTATCGAATTGAAAAAGCTAATGCCGAAGAGCTACGCGGAATTATTGAAGGTGCGCGCGACGCTCGAAAAACATTTCAAGGACGTGCAGGATGTCGAGTTCACCATCCAGGACGGCAAGCTTTTCATGCTGCAAACGCGCAATGGCAAGCGCACCGCTGCGGCCGCGCTCAAATTCTCCATGGACATGTTTGCGGAGAAGCTGATCGATTGGAAAACCGCGGTCATGCGTAATCCGGCCGATCAGTTAGACCAACTGCTCGCGCCGATCTTCGACGTGAACGAAGTGAAGAAAGCCAAGGCGATCGCGAGCGGACTTCCGGCCGGACCCGGCGCGGCGTCGGGAAAGATTTATTTGAATGCGGACCGCGCGGCCGCAGCGGCGGAGAAGGGCGAGAAGGTGTTGCTCGTGCGCAACGAAACGAGTCCGGAAGATTTGCGGGGGATGATCGCGGCCGAAGGAATTCTCACGGCAAAAGGCGGAGTTTCATCGCACGCGGCATTGGTCGCGCGACAGATGGGGAAAGTTTGCATCTGCGGCGCGTCGATGTTGCAGATCGATTACGCGAAGAAAACCGTCTCGGTCGCCGGCCAGACATTCAAAGAGGGCGACTTCCTTTCCATCGACGGAACAGCCGGTACTGTCTACGCGGGCGAGCTCGCGACCGCGCCGAGCGAAATTATTACCGGGACGCTGCACGGCGACAAAGCCGCACAGAAAACAGAAAAATTTAAATCGTTCAACCAACTCATGACCTGGTGCGCGCAAGCGGCGCGGCTCGATGTGCGCTGTAACGCGGACAATCCCGAGCAAACCGAAAACGCGCTCGCCTTTGGCGCGGTCGGCATTGGCCTCACCCGCACCGAGCACATGTTCTTCGAAGGCGATCGCATCGACGCGATGCGTGAAATGATTCTGGCCGATAACGTGAAAGATCGACAAGCAGCGCTCGCGAAATTGCTCCCGTATCAACGCGACGATTTCATCGGCATTTTCAAAGCGCTGAAAGGTTATCCGGCGACGATTCGTTTTCTCGATCCGCCGCTGCACGAGTTCCTGCCGCACGAAGCAAAATCGCAGGCGGACCTGGCGAAGAAAATTGGCATCAGCACCGAGAAGATTGCGCATCGCGTCGCGCAACTGCACGAATTTAATCCGATGCTCGGTCATCGCGGTTGTCGGCTCGGCATTGCTTACCCAGAGATCACGGCGATGCAGGCGCGCGCGGTTTTCGAAGCGGCCGCAGACGTGGCGAAGCGGAAGATCAAAGTGAATCCGGAAATCATGATCCCGCTCGTTGGCTTCAAGAAAGAATTCGATCTTCAGGCCGAGATCGTTCATCGCGTCGCCAAGGAAGTGATGGCGGAGAAGAAAGTGAAATTTGATTATCTCGTCGGCACCATGATTGAGGTCCCGCGTGGTGCGTTGACTGCGGATGAAGTCGCCAAAAGCGCGGAGTTTTTCAGTTTCGGGACTAACGACCTCACGCAAATGGCGCTCGGTATCAGCCGCGACGACATGGGAAATTTCCTCATGCCTTATGTCGAGAACGAGATCTTCAAAAAGAATCCGTTCGCGACACTCGATCAAACTGGCGTCGGTCAGCTCATGGAGATTGCGGTTGATAAAGGCCGCCGCAGTCGGCCGAAGATAAAGTTAGGCATTTGCGGCGAACACGGCGGCGACCCGGACAGTGTAAAATTCTGCCACCGGCTCGGTTTGAATTACGTCAGCTGCAGTCCGTTCCGTGTGCCGATTGCGCGGTTGGCCGCGGCGCAGGCGGCGTTGACGGAAGAGTAGATGTCGATCTTAGCGCAAGCGCGATAAGCAACCACGCGATCGGCGTTAGTTGCATAAGAAGGCGCGGCAATGAGGTATCGATGTGTGCGATGTAATCTGGCCACGCGCTGAAGATGTAACTCGCGCAATAACACGACAGCGGCGCGAGGAGTAACCAAATCAGTGCAGCTGAGCGCGCGGTGCGTTCGCGCAATAGAATGCAGACGAGGGCGACCAGACCGAGCAGCCAGAAAAAATCCCAGAGACTCTTATCGGAGATGGCCAAGAAGAATTCGCGGGCGATTCCACTCACGCGCGCGAGATTCGTTTTCAGAATCGCCCAGGAAGTTGGCGCGAAGTCACGTGACGGAACTGAGTGCACAGTTCGAAGAAAGATGGACCACGCGGCGATTATTGCGGCGCCGGGGAGCAATGAGCAGAGCGCCGCGCGAATATCCCGCTTCTTCCAAAACCAAAACGCACTGCCAATTGAAAGCACCATCCACAAAATGACTCCTTCACGTTTCATCCAGGGCAGAGTCGCGCCAAGAACAACCGACAACGCGAAATCTTCTGGCGCGCTGTTCTCCATATAGCGCAGCAGATAAAAAATGGCGGCGAGATAAATTCCACCGAGCGGAAGATCGGCGTAGCCGACGGTGATGCCGCCGGGCGCGCTGTAAATGCAGGGAACGAGTGGAAAGATTAAAACAACAATCCAGCCGATCCAACGTTTACCGGCCAAAAGCGAAACGCTCATCCACAAGATCGACATGGTGGCTGCGTACCAAATCGGAAAGAGCAGCTTGACCCAAAATTGGTCGCAGGCACCGATCCATAAATAAAGCCAGGTCTCGGTCAGCGGCAGAAGCAATGGATATTCGGGATGACTGAAGCGACGCGCGGTGTCGGCGAAATACGCAATCGGCAGCGCGCCACCGTTCAGAAATGCGAAGCGCGCTTTTAATTCCCACACCGTCAACCCGTCCCATCCAAGCGTGTGCTGAAACGAAACCACGATGATCGCGGCGAGCTCGAGGAGAAACAACGCGATAAAAATCCACTCGCCAGTTTTCGATGAGTGCGTATTCGGCGCCGGCGCCGGGAATTTTCGCCAATGGCTAAATCCGAGGGCGGCAAAAATCATGCAGATGACCGCGACCATCATTTGCAGCGCGATTCCGCGAATGAATAACCCGCCCGTCCACAGAGCGAGAGATACGGTTGCGGTTCCAAGCAACCACGCGAGTGCAAAAGCTTCCCACATACCCGGACGACGACGTATAAGCAGCATCATCACGCCGAAGCCCGCGGCGAGAATTGTGAATAGTGCGGCGAAGATGCCGACGGCGGTGATCATCGCGGAGCGATCAAAGTTAGATTCGGTCCGATCGATTCGCGGGAGCGCGCATCAGTGTTCGTGGCTGGCGTGCCGCAGAAGAGCACGCTGGTTCCCGGAAACATATCGGCACTGAAACGCTCGTTAGGCTGCAACTCTACCTTGTCGATCTTGCGCGGCCAGGTGAGATAACAGACGGCCGAGTACACGAAATCCCAACGATCGTTATTCCTGGCGGAGACGAAAAGAATGGGAGAGCCGGCTGGTAATCGGCTGAAGATTTCGTCGAGCCGTGTCGTCGGCTCGCGCACGAGAAGAAGCGCTTCGAGGAAATGATCCATCGATGCATTCGGTTTTGCGGGGATAATCTTTTCATGCAGAAGATGCGTGATCAAAACCGGCGCATTACGCGCGACGAAGATCGACAATAACAACGCCCAGGCGGCGGCGTAGATTTGCTTTCGACGGAAGCGCACGTGCTTGATCAGAAGTGCAGACGATACAACCAGACATCCGGGCCGAAAGGCGAAAAGGCGACGGAGACTGTCTCAAACTTTTGCATGTCGATCTTATCGCTGCGGCCGAGATCGGGATAAAACTTTACCGGCAAAGAGTCTTCGGCGCGCGTGAAGACGAGATAAGCTGCGTGTTGCGCGCGCAGATGGGATTCAAACGCTTCGACATTTTGCTGGGCCTCCGCGGGCATTGATTGAGAACGAAGGAAACGATCTGGCGGCAAGTGAGACAAGACACGAACGGCGACATCGTCGGAGAAGCAACGCCAGTTATCGTTAGGCGACTGGCCGAGCGCAGCGACGAGCGCATCGGTTATTTGTTGTTGCGCATGAGAGTCGGCCATGACTTTGAAGACTGTCGGAATCTGCGGCCGTGCTCCGGCGAGACAGAGCACCAAAGCGACGACGGCAACCGATCTGGCGGCGCGATGGAATTTCCAATCATCGATGAGTAATTGAAGCAGCCACGCTAACAACGGAAGGCCGAGGACGAATAAGCTCAAGCCGTAACGCGGCAGGAACACGGGCTGACGTTTTGTGACGTAGCCGGCAAAGAGAAATCCGATTAGACCGATCGCGTAAGCAGCCGTGGCGGCGACGGCTGGAGAAAAGCGACGTTGTTTTCGGACGAACTGAAAGATCGACAATCCACTCGCAACGATGATGGCCAGAAACGCCACGTTGTTTGCGCCTAACAAAAGATATTCGACGTCTTGCCGAATATCGGCGGCGGTGAAACCGCGACGGCTCGGATAGAAGTCGATATAGCTCGCCTGGTATCGCACGCGGTCGGCGAAATAAGCGAACGGGTTTCCCGTGGCGAGATCGCAAATGCCTAACCAAAGCACCGGCGGAAGAAACAAGATCGACAATGCGATCCACGAGATTTTTCGCTCACCACAAAACTGAATGAGCGGAATCATGATCACGAGGGTCCAGGCTTCGAGGCGAACACTCGCGGCCAGCGCGGCGAAAACCGCCGCGACGATCCAGCGTTGTTGCAAAACAAAGTAGAGACTGCCCAGAACTAAACAGGCGTGCGGCACGTCTGTCATCGCAGCCGCGGAGTAAAGAATGTGCAACGGATTGCAGAGAACGAGGACGAACACCGCGCATGAAAGCAGAAAATTTCGCGTCAGCTTTTGCGTGATCGCGAAGACGAGCACGCAGCTGATTGCGCCACAGAGACTGGACAGAATTTTTGCAACCAGAAGTGGATTGTCGATCCAAACATTCGGGATGGCGGCGGTGAGTTGAAACAGCGGCAGCCAAAAACCGAACAGGTCGACGATCTGGAAATGGCCGGTGCGCATGTTGGCGCTCAACCGCGCGATCATCTCGACATAGGAGTAGCCGTCCTGCTCGGCGTTCGGCAGGAGGCAGGCCGCGAGCAGGCGAGTCGCCACGGCGATCAAAAGCAGAAAGTAAATGGTGACTCGTGATCGGTGAATGGAGTCAGTATTCACGAGTCACAATTCACCGATCACATTTCACTTCTTTGCGGCCGCATTGCGATAAGCCAGCCACGCGTTCCAGGCGCGCTCCCAATTTTCTTTCATGGCCCAGCATTGCGCTTCGAGAAAACGGAAATAGGCGGGCGAATTCGCGCGTTCGCTGAAGTGGCGCACGGTCACGAGCGCGTCGTCGATGCGGCCGCGTTTGATCTGCTCGTGGTAGAGCGCGTAGCCAGTTCCGTAATTGTCCGGGCTGCTGACGTAACGCTGCTGCAAATCTTCCAGCGTCTCGTTGCCGGACGAGCGCGGCAATGCGACGGCGTCGCCGAAGCGCTGCGTCAATTCGTAAGCGGCGCGAAAATCATTTTTGCTCGCGCGGTATTTCGCCATGCCAAACCAGGCGAACGGCATCCAATGCGAATGCGTCTGCACGGTTTGCGCAAGTTGATCGAGATTGCCGCGTTCCGACCACAATGCGAACAGCGCGAGTTTTTCTGGTTCTGTTAGGCCATTCAATTCGGGATCGCGCGCGGACAACATGCCGATGCCGCGATCGAAGGCCGCGCCAGAAGTGCGGCTTAGATACGCGAGAGCGAGATCAGGTTGCCCGAATCCTATCTCTTCCAGAATGCGCGCGACTTCGGGGCTGCCCATCGCCGCGTTCGTAAGCATGCTCGCGTAAACCTCAGCGCGATGCGGGCCCGCACGGCGCAAAGCCTCGCGCCACGCGGTCGCGGCCAACATCGGACGTAATGGAAGCCACGCGCTGCCTTCGGCGAACGGCACCTCGTAGGCGTTCGGTTCAAGAAAACGGGCGCGCCGAAAGTCATCCAATGCGTTCTGCCACTGCTTCGCGCCGAGCTCGCCCAGCGCGCGTGTGAAATAGAGTTGCCAATCTAATGGCGCCCACAAAAGACCGCGTGTGCTAATGGTAATCGCTTCGGAGAAATTGCGCGCACGGTTGGCGCTGGGCGCGAGTTGTTTTGCATTTGAAACGCCGACTGAACCAGGGACGAGCATTTTCCCACGCACCGCGACAATCCATGACACTCCGCTCAGGAGGAGAATAATTCCGATAAGCCGAAATGTGGGCGCGATCGCGCGACTTGGTTTTAGATTGAGTGGCCGATGCAACGACATGCCGAGCAGAAACAATCCGGCGAAGACGGTGCCGACACGATGACCGCTAACATCGACAAGTCCATGCACGGCGAAGGCGAGCGCGGCGACAAGCGCGGCCAAACGGAAACGTTGATTCGTTCCTTCCTGCAACGGCAGCACACGTCGAACAATCAGCGCCGCCCCGCCGATGATGAGCACAACCGCAGGCCAACCGAGTTCGGCCCACGTCCAGAGCCAGTCGCTTTCCGGATGGAGCGCGCGCGAATCGGCAAATGATTGATCGCGAAAGATGGCGAAGACCGCATCGAAATTTCCGAGACCGACTCCGCACCACGGCGATGCGCGAATAAGATCGAAGGTGTCGTGGAAAATCTTCCAACGAAAATCGGTCGACATTCCCGTGCCGCCCAGGCCGTGCAGGTGGAAGCGTTCCAACGTTTGTCCGCCTAAAATCAGAATCGCGCTCAGCAAAAGAAGCAGAAAAGAAAAGCCGAGGGCGATGCGCGCGCCGGAGCGTTGACGCAGCGCTACCACCAGAATCCAGAGCGCGCTGCCGGCGACGAGAATGGCGAGACCCGCTCGCGAAAAATTTAGGAGGATGGCAGCCAGCAAGATCGACAATGCCGGGAGCCAAACGAGCCAGCGTTTGCGGCCGCGGCGCAGGTCGTCCTGACCGCACGCGAGCAGGAGGATCGAGGTGATGCCGAAGAGATCGGCGGTTTGATTTCGATTTGGGAACGGGCCGAAGTTGCGCTGATTAATCCAGAACGGAAAGGCGGCGTGCATGAGATGAAGCAAGATCGACATCGCAGCCAGAGAAACGACGCCGGTAACAAAAAACCGAAGTTGAAAACGGACGGCGCGAAGTTCGATTTCCTGCGTGCTGACGGTATAGAGCCAGGTCATGCCGCCGAGCAGACTAACGAGCGCGCTCGCCGTCATCCACGGTTGCGGTGAAACATTGGTCGGAAGCGAAATGCCGAAGTCTTCAGCGAGCGCCGTTCGCCACTGCGGAAATAAAAACCAATGCGCCGGTAAATACGCGACCAATGCCAGCGCCAGCAAAGCCGCGAACACGCCATTGAAAGCGAGACCAAGCGACAAGCGCGGGGGTTGGATAAGAATGAACAATCCTAGAATCGCGAGCACGATTCCCTCAGCCCATTTTTTCGTGCCGCCGCCAAGGAAACAGGCCAGGACCGGCAGCAACGCGATGACAATGTTGCTGAGGGAATTTCCCCCGGGCAACGCGCGTCTTTTGCGGCTTGGAGATTGGCTGGCGGATTCTGGCATTAGCCGGGAAGAGATACCATGGTATGGGAATGGCTAGTTAGATCGACAATTCGATGCGGATAACGAGCCAGGCCACCATCTTGGCCACCAGTTTACCACGAGTTGAAGGGGCGCCGCCATCGCGTACTCTCAACGCTGCCGGACGCTCATAGTCATGCTGACGCAACGCAAGGAAGGTCTCTACCGCCTTTTCCTTTTCTGCCAGATCCTCATCGTCGCCCTTCTCTTTTGGTTAGGCGTCTGGGTGATGGTCAGCTTTTATTCGCCCGGCGCCGATCTGACGTGGCGACGTTACAGCATCTATTGCGGTCTGCTTGTCCTCGGCATGTTGCTGGAATCATTCACGCGCGAAGGTTCGAAAAACTATTTTTTGCAGAACGAATTGCTGCGGCAACATCGCCTCAGTCTGCGCCAGACCATCGCGAGCATCAGCATGCTCGTCCTGTATCTCATCGCGACCAAAGACGCGTTCATCTCGCGAATTTTCTTTTTCAATTTCGTGCCGTGGCTTTACGTCGCGCTTTTGTTTTCGCACTACTATCTGCCGCCGCTCCTCGCCCGCACAATTTTCCGACGCGAAGACAAAACGTTATTGATCGGCACACCGGAAAAAGCGGCGGCGCTGCGCGATTGGCTTCGGCGCAAAGCGGAAATTGGATTGCGCACCGTCGGTTTAATTTCGGACGATAAGATCGACATCGTGCCCTCCGGCATTCCGCCGGTGCTCGGCCGCTCCAAAGATTTAGAGCGAATCATTCGCGAGCGCGAGATTACGCAGGTCATCCTGCTCGAGTTTCCGCTCTTCAACGAAATCAACTGGGAGATCATTCGCACGTGCGATCATCTCGGCGTCCGTCTACTCATCGTCAGCGACCTCGAAGAAAAGCTGCGGCATTCCGTCACGCACTTCGAGGATGACGGCTTCCGTTTCATCGGCTTGCGCGAAGAGCCGCTCGAAAATCCGCTTAACCGTTTTTTCAAGCGCGCACTCGATCTTGCTATCGCCATTCCGGTCATGCTCTGCATTTTCCCAGTGTTCGCTGTCATTGTCTGGATGGCGCAACGATTCCAGTCACCCGGTCCGCTCCTGCACGTGCAAACGCGCGCCGGCATGCAAAATCGACAATTCACGATTTACAAATTTCGCACCATGCGCGCGAACAATGGCGAGGTCACGCGACAAGCCAGCAACAACGACGAGCGTGTTTATCCGCTCGGAAAAATCTTCCGCAAGCTCAGCATCGACGAGATTCCACAATTCTGGAACGTGCTCCAGGGCGACATGAGCATCGTCGGCCCGCGTCCGCATCTCATCGAACACAACAACCAGTTTTCGCAGTTGATGGCGAACTATCATGTGCGCGCGTTTATCAAACCGGGCATCACCGGTCTCGCGCAGGTGCGCGGTTATCGCGGCGAAGCCCGCGATAACGCCGACATCGAAAATCGCGTCGCCTGCGACATCGAATATCTGGAGAACTGGAACTTCTCTCTCGAATGCGCAATTATTCTGCGCACGTTCGCGCAGGTCGTCGTTCCGCCGCGAACGGCTTATTGAGCGACGCTCTTGAGTTGCTCAATAAAATCCGCCAGCAATTTACGCTGATCGAACCGCGCGACATAGGCGCGACCATTCACGCCCCACTGACGTAGCGGTTGTCGATCTTGCGCCAGATCGCGAAACGTCTGCGCAAGCTTCGTCGCGTTCCCCGGCAACACATTGACGCCGAATCGGCCTTCATTCACTGCTTTCGCCAACGCACTTTCGTCATCCGCAACGGTCACGACCGGGCTTTCGTGCGCGAGCGTGACCAGAAGTTTGCTCGGGAAGAATGCATTCCCAGATCCGCTTTGCTGCGTGATCAACGAAACGTCCGCGTCCACCAACAACTCCTGGTACTCGCGCCCAAAATGCAGCGGCAACATCGAAACGTTGGCAAGATGTCGATCTTGCACCGCCTTCTCCAGTGCCGCGCGCTCGGCGCCGTCGCCGCAAAGAACGATGCGAATTGTTCTCTCCCCGCGAAGTTGCTCTGCCACATCGAGTAGTACATCCAAGCCCTGCTTTACGCCGAGATTGCCGGCGTAGATCGCCAGAAAATCATCGGCGCCAAAACCGTGACGAGCGCGAAAAGTTCCGCGCGCCGGAATCTCATCCGGGATAACGACGCCGTTCGGAAACAGGATAAGCTTGTCGTTAGGCACACCTTTGCGGCGAAACGCGTCCACGATTTCGTCGCTGATTCCGGAAACGCGCGCCGCGTGTTCGTAAGCAAAGGCTTCGAGCCAATACAACGCGCGCGTGAACCACCCCTGCCGCAGCATTCCCAATCCAACCGCGGCGTCCGGTTGCAAATCCTGTACATGAAAAACAAACGGCGCTTGTTTGATTTGAGTGACGAACCACGCGGCCATGCCGAGCAACAACGGCGGCGAGACCGCGATATAAACGTCAGCTCGTTTGAGCGAGAGAATTTTTAGCGTCGATGTCGCGATGAAAGTCGCTTCGTGAATGATTCGCTTCCATGCCGAAACTTGCGCGGGAACAAAATGCCAGCAGCGATGGACGCGCACGCCATTCACGCGCTCGCTCCGAAATAGAACATGTCGATCTTGCGGAAGTTTTTGCCACGTCGGGTAATACGGAAACGTCGTCACCATCTCGACATCGACGCCTTTGCTCTGTAGAAATTCGCACAGCGCGACATTGTGCGGCGAAATGCCGGTGATCTCGGGCGCGTAATTAATCCCCCAGACGATGATCCGCATCACTCGCGCTCAGAGCGTCGGCGCAGCTCGTAAGTTTTGGCCACGGACAGGAATTCGTAAACCGCGTGCAGCCGCGCGAAATAATAACCGTCGCGACCATCAAGAAATCCCTTCTGCCAAACGTAAATGTAGAGAAAACGAAGCAGCGGCCGAAACGGCAAACGCTGCGACAATGCTTTTAGCTTTCGCCGAAGATCGACATGTTCATGCGCGAAGTTGTCGGCCTCTTTGCCTAACTGTCCACCAGCGGCCACGCGCGCTTCCCAATTCGAATAGCGATTGTGCTTCTCGATGAAAACTTCGACTGAAGGAAAAGCGTGATGCTCCATTTCACATCTAAGCCGCGCCGTCGCTCCTTTCACCACGACGTGCTCGTGCACTTCGTTGTCACCGCTGTCCGTTTCGGCCGCGGTTAGTTTTTCATAACGGCCCAGGGCATGCCGGAATAAGCGAAGATTCCAGTTCGGATAATAGGAATGCCGCAACCGGCGGCCGAGAAAAATGAAATACCGATTGATCCAGTAACCCGCGAGCGCGCCCGCGTTTGCGATGGCGCTGGCAAATTCAGATTCTGCTTCCGCGGGCAAAACCTCGTCCGCGTCCAGAATGAAAATCCATTCGTGTTTGAATGGCAGATTCTCCAGCGCCCAATTTTTCTTCTTCGGCCAGGTAGCGTTGAATTGAAATTGGACGACCTTGCCGCCGAGGCGTTCCGCGATTTCAATCGAACCATCTGTGCTCTGCGAATCGACCACAAAGATTTCGTCGGCCCATTGGATGCAGCCGAGACAGCGAGAAAGATTCTCCGCTTCGTTTTTGATCGGCACGATGACCGACACCGGAACTTTTATTTTCATCACAAGATCGACATCGTATGAAGGCGATAGCGCACGGCATCGCGCAGCGCCGCTCCGAACAATTCGAGGGCCCAGCGCAATTTTCCTCGATCGCCGGACCGGACAAATTCGCCAAAGGCCTTTAGGCCAACTTTGACATGACGAAGCGGCCGAAAGGAAGCGCGATAAAAATGCGCAGCGGCCCGAACGGTCGCAGCCTCTTCATCCGTGCGTGGTTGAAAGCGGTCCCATTTCTTGCGGAACAAACTGTAGGCGTGCATCAGCCGCGGCGCATCGTTCATGGCGTTATCGCGATGGACACGCTTTCGGTAAAGCCGGTCGGGCAGATAATGAACTTTCCCTAGTAACGCCATCTTGCAGAATAAATCAGTGTCTTCGTGCGGCCAAAACTCCGTCGTCCATCCGCCCGCTTCAGCAAACACCGACCGGCGGAACATGGCAAAGGGACCCTGGCCGGTGGCGCAGTAAAACGTCGCGAATGGAGTTTCGTATTCGTTAGGTCCGAGCGCTCTTGGAATTCCCAACCGCGATGGCGCCCAGCGGCTTCGCGTCTTCGGACGTGCATTCGTTCCATCGACGTCAACTTCCTGGAATTGACAGCCGGCGATGCAGACGTCTGAGTGGGCCTCGATATATTCGCTCAAAACGCGCAGTGCATTCGGTTCGAGCATGTCGTCGTGATCCAGGAAAAGTAAATATCGAGAATCCGTCGACGCCATGCTCGCACCAAGATTACGTGCGGCACACGTTCCCATGTTCAATTCATTCGCAACGCGAATGCGGAAATCGCGCATTGCCAGCGCAGACAGCAAATCCGCGGTGCCATCGCTGCTTCCATCATCAATCAAAATGTATTCCCAATCCGCGATGTCCTGGTTTTGGACGCTGGCCACGGTGTCGGCGATGAACGCCCGCGAATTATAGCACGGAGTAACGACCGTTATTTTGCTCATCAAGCTACGTGCGCGATCGCAAAACTTTGCACGGATTCCCCGCGGCAAACACATCCTCGGGAACATTGCGCGTGACGACGGAGCATGCGCCGATAACGCTGCGCGCGCCGATCGTTACTCCCGGCAAAACAAACGCACGCGCGCCGACGAACGCGTCTTCGCCGATGTCGATCTTAGCCGTAACCAGCGGAATCTGCGTTCGCGAAAAATCGTGGCTGCCGGTGCTGAGATACACTTCCTGCGCGACGGTCGCGCGCGCGCCGATCTCGATTTCGCCTAACGTGTAGGCATTCGCGCGATCGCCCAGGCACGCGCGATCGTGCAACGTCAGGTTCCATGGAATGGCGATACGCGCGCGTTGATGCACAAACGGCGTGCCGTCGATCCTGGCGTCGAACACGCGCAACCAAAAAAGCCGCCACTCGTTCAGCGGCTTCGGCGTCCAGACGCAAAAAAGCGTCCAGCAAATTTCCCAAAGCACGCGCCGAAAGCGATCGCTTGCTTTCCACGGCGACGCGAATTGCGATTCTTGTTTCTGGTCGACTGCCTGTAATGGTTCGGCCATCAGCTAAAAAAGTTCGATGTCGATCTTGTCATTCATTCACGATTGCGCCAGCAAGCTGGCAAAGTCGTCCAGGTAACGTTGCGCGATCGGTTCGAGGGCAAATTCAGCAGCTTTCACGCGCGCCGCATCTCCGATTTTCCCGAATTCGTCCGAGTCGAGGCGTAGCATGTGACCGAGCCGGTCCGCCAACGCATCGACGCCGCCGCGATGATCGAACACAAAACCGGTGACGCCGTCTTCGATGTAATCACGGAAACAATCTAAATTCGAAACCAGCGGCACGCATCCATTCGCCATCGCTTCAATCGGCGCGACCGGAAATGCCTCACCGGTTTCGGCCAGCGAAGGGTAAGCAAAAATTTTCGCGGATCGATATTGCGCCGTTAGTTCGGCTTCATCAAAAATCGCGCCCCGCCATTCCACCTGCCCGCCAAGCTGCTGCATCTTGTGCAGGAAATCGTTTCCGCCGCCGCCCAAATGCGTTTCGTGCGGCCCAACGATGACGAGTTTCCAATCGGAAAGAACTTCCGGCGGTAGCTTCCCGAACGCGCGGACGAGCAACTCGATTCCTTTTTCCGGATGAACGCGACCGACAAACAAAACGGTCCTCGATCGCGCCGCCTTCGAAATGTTCTCGATGCGGAACGGAACCGGATTTGGAATCACGCGAACCTTCGCGCGTAACTGCGGCGCTTGCGCAAGGATGGCATCGGCGATCGCGCGTGAGACCGCGAGTAACCGCGCCACGTGCGCGTAGCAGCGCATCTGGCCTTTTGGTCCGCGTTGCACATGAACGTAAACCAACCCTCGCTTCGTTGTCCGCTCGATGATCGGCAACCAAAACGTATTCGTCACCAGAATGTCAGCCTTCGGCAGAATCCGACGAACGCGCAACGAATAGATAAGATCGAGAAACTTCAGCCTAACGAGAGACCGTGGCTGGTCGGAACCGCGCACGCGAAGGTGCGTGACGCCTCCGATCTTCTCCGTGTTCGGCAAACTTGGATGCGTCCGCGATATCTGCACGACTTCGTGGCCGCGCCGCGCGAATTCCTGACCGAGCGCGAACCAGACTTTCTCGACTGCTCCGCCCATGATTGGCGGCACCGGAAAAAATGCGCCGAGGACAATGGTGATTTTCATTTCGAGCCCACCGGTTCATGCAAGATCGACAACAACGAATCGACGGCGCGTTCGATTTGGAAACGTTGCACGAAACATTGGCGCGCATTGTTCCGCATCGTGTCGCGCTCGGCCATCGGCGTGCGCGCCCAGCGCTCGATTAATTTCTTTGTCCCGGGAAGATCATCCGATTCGACGTAGCCGGCATTATCCAACTGAATCTCGCGCCAGATGTTGACGCGGTCCGAGATGAGCACGGGCAGGCTCGCGGCGAGTGCTTCGACGACGGACATTCCGAAATTTTCCTGGTGCGATGGTAAAACAAAAGCGTCGGCGGCAGCGAACGCGCCTTGTTTCAGTTCGCCTTCTAACATTCCGGTGAACACCACGCGCTCCGCAAGATCGACATCGACCTTGGCCCGCAATGCCTCGGCCCAGCCAATTTGATCCGGCCCGGCCAGCACGAGTGAAATATCAGAATCGCGCGGCAAAGCGTCGATCAACATGTCACAGCCTTTTTTGGGATGAAGCCGACCGAGAAACAAAAGGATCTTCGTGTTCCGCAACTGCGGATATTGCGCGAGAAATTTTTCGCCAGCGTTGGCAGAGATTGACGGCGCTTCGATCCCGAGCGGAGAAACACGTTCGCGGCAGCGATAGAGCCAAAAAGATTTCCGTGCCTGCACGCGTTCTTCTTCCGAAGTGAAAATGACGGCGGCGGCATCACGCAAGACGCGGTATTCGGCCCAGGGCCAGTAGAGCCATTTTTTTAGATGCTTGAGCGGAAAAGTTTTTTTGAACCAGGGATCGAGCATGCCATGCGGGAAGACGTAATACGGCGTCGATGATTCCGCGAACTGGCGCCACGCGGCGAAGCTCAAGTGCTGCCAAAGACCATTGACGATGACGCGGTCATATCCGGCGGCGTGTTGGCGAAGCCAGTTCGTAAGTGCCGAGGAATATCGATAGCTTGTTAGGCCGGGGCCGAGCGAGTGGATCGTAAGATCGACATCATTATTCGAGACGACTCCCGTCTCGTCCAAGGTGACGATGTCGATCTTGTGGCCGCGTCGAGCGAGGCCGCGGCTGAGCGCGAGAACTGCCGGCGCGACGCCGCCGATCTTCGGATCGAGCGTCTGCACGATTTGCAGAATCTTCAAAGCGCTAGATAACGAAGCCTTCGCTTCGCGTGAAGTATTTGCAGTCCGGCGAAATTTTCTTGATCGGCTGCGCCGGGACACCGCCGTAGAGCGTGTGCGTTTCGCTGAAGCTTTTGTTCAAAAGCGATTTGGCGCCGAGCACGCAATAATCCGGCAAGGTGCTTCCGCCTAACAAAACCGAATTGGTTCCGACAAAGCAATAATCGCCGACGCGGACCGGCGCGGAAGACTGGCGATTTTGTTCGATGTCGATGCTGTGAGTGAGGATTTGCGATTGGAAACCGGCGAAGGTGGTGAACTTGCCGATGACGACCGCGCTCGTGCAATCGATGAGATGGCGATGGGTGATAGCGGAATGTTCGCCCAAGATCAATTGCGGATGTCGATCTTGCTCGTGCGCAAAATGCGGCGACGGGCCGAGCGGAAAACCAGTGATCCAATTGCCGCGTCCGATCGATGAGTGCGCCTTGAGATGAAGCAGGTCGATGTTTTTGCAGACGGTGAACGATGCGATGCGGCTATTCTCTTCCATGATCAAGCGCGCAGGTAAAATCCAGGAGAGGCCGATATGACAGGTCGGATGAATTTTGTATCCGAATTGTTTCTCGAGGATGGAACGCCGCGCCGACCACGGCAGGAGAAGACTCAAGAGCAGCAAAAGTTTTTTCACAAGGCGGCGCCCAAACGGCGGTAGATGTCGATGTACTGCGCGATCATCTTCTCGGTCGAGAATCTTTGCGCGTTGCGAAGGCTCTTTTCGCTCCAGGCTGCGCGCTCCGGCGGATTTGTCATCCGCATAAGATCGACAGCGAAGCCGGCTTCGTCATCCGGTTCGTGATAAAGTCCGGCGTCACCGGCGGCTTCCGGCATCGGCCCGGTGTTGCTGCAAATGACCGGACAACCGCACGCTTGCGCTTCGATGATGGGCCAACCGAAACCTTCGAAGCGCGACGGAAACAAAAACGCGGTCGCGCCGTTATAGAGCGCCTGGAGTAACTCGCCGTCGGGATTTTCGATTTGCACGATGCGCTCGGAAACGCCGAGCTCATGCGCCAGCGTTGTCAGTTCTTCGTTTAAACGTTCACCGGCGAAAACAAGTCGTCCGTTCCATTGATCTTTGCCGCGCGCGAAAATGCGCAGGACGCCTTCGCGGTTCTTGCGGCGCAAATTCGAGCCGACGTGAAGAACAAATGGAAGATCGACATCGAACTTTGGGATGACCGCTAATCGAGCACGCGCAGCTTCGAGCGGCATTTTTGCGTAAGCAAAATTTAAAGCCAGCGGCACCACGGAAATTTCCGCGCGCGGATTTTCCGGCGCGATCAAACGTTCGGCGTCAATGGCCGTGGCCTTCGATACGCATGCAATTGCATTCACTTTTCTCAGTCCGCGCAAAATCCAACGTTGCAAAAAACGTCCGGTCACAGATGCCGGGCAATCGGTTTGTTCGCCCAGACCGCCACGCACGGCGAGCAGATCGTGACAGGTAACGACGACTGGAATTGCATTCGCGTGCTTCACATAAACCGCGTTCGAATGATCGCAGATGTGAATCAAACTCGGGGAGCGGGAGATTTTTTCGCGCAGGCGGGATGGGAACAAGATGTACTTGTCGATGTAGCCAAGCCATTTCGCGAGCGCGCCCGCTGGCAAAAGATTTCCGAGAACGGATGGCGGCGTGAAGAGTTCCGCATCAACGCCAGCGGCGCGCAATCCGCGCAACATCATTGCGCTGAATCGCTGCATGCTTTGCTGCTGGTCGGCCGAGTAATTACCGATCAGTAGCACCATTGGTGTTACCCTGTTCGGCCGGCGGGCCGTGCATTCTCTCGGCGTAGGCGGAACGGCCGCGGGGCTTCGGAGGGAGTTTTGCGCGCGCCACCGGCGCCGAAAGCGAAACCGGTCCGCCCGATTCCTGTTCGTTCATGGCGGCGAGAGCAAGACCGGAAACGAAAACGGTGAAACCGAGTAATGTCGGTTGGCCAAATTGTCCGTTGATCATCGGAAGAAAAGCGGAACTGAAGAGAAGGATGGGCAAGAGATTTCCCAGTCGAACCGACTTGGTGCAAAGCAATCCGGTTTTAAGGACAAACCAGCATCGCCAAAGAACGAAAGCCAGTCCGAGAATCTCTCCGCTTTCGAGAAAAATGCGCGACCATTCGCTTTCGGAAAGAAGAAACATGGCGTGGCCGGTTAGAAATTTCGCGCCGGCGTTCGTGCCGAGCCCGAGACCGTAGCCGAGCATCGGCGATTTCGTGAAGACGAAGAGGTCTTCCGCGAAACCGGAGAAAATGCGCGAGACCATTCCGCCCGCTATCGATTGCTCGGTTGCCTCCGCGACGTCGTTGAAGCGCGCGGACAAAACGCTGGCCCCCTCCTTGAAAATGGGTGTCCGGCTAACGACGAATCCCAAAACAATTACAGCCAGTAACACCTGACCAAATCGATTCACGACATCGGGCCGCAAAACGATTACGACGAGAAGGGATGCAATCACCACTCCGCAGGCGCCGATAACCGAGCGGCTGCCTGAAACTGACACGCCGATCACGAGTGCCGCACCCGCCGCCGCGAGCAGCCAGTTTTTGAAAGTGCCATGGCGCAAAATTCCCCAGACCAAATAACCCGTCGCCAATGCGTAATAAGCAACCACGCCAATCACGAATGAAAACGGCCCGGCCGTCCGCACCTTGCCCATCGCTGACGTCATCATTTCGCCTTCGCCGCCAGCAGTGCGATTCAAAAACGAGTCCGGCGACGCGCGAAATTGCGCGACCATCAGCAGCGTCATCGGGATAAGCAGCACGAGCGTCCACCAGCCAAATTTCTTTACGTCTTCAAAGCGCAACACCCGCGCCATTACGAAAATTAACGGCAGATGAAAAAAAT
This sequence comes from Chthoniobacterales bacterium, assembly GCA_038229295.1. Lineage (GTDB taxonomy): Bacteria > Verrucomicrobiota > Verrucomicrobiia > Chthoniobacterales > UBA10450 > JAJPGZ01. The sequence goes on from JBBROO010000012.1 coordinate 45,093, forward strand.
CGGCGTGAATTCCGTATGCCGTTACGCCAGCGATTCGAAGCGGCGGCAGATATGGCCAGAGATTAATGAACGTCGTGAGCGTGCAAAATGCGCCAATGATTACGAGCGCGACGACCCAGGCGTTGCGCGGGAAAACGCGGGCGCGGATGGAGCACAAATAAATCAAAAGCAGAACGGGATCGCGCACGATAAGGAGCGGATTCGACAATCCCGGAAGCACCCACTTCCGCAGTGCGCCTTCAATGAGCAGCAGCCAAAAATACGACCAGATCAGCCAGCGAACATAACGCTGCCATTTTTCCTCCCGCGTGGTCGGTTTCATTCTGAAATTAAATCTCGGATCGCAGCGACGACTTTGTCGCCGTAACCGCGCCAGGTAAGTTCCTGCGCTTTTTTCTGCGCTGCAATACCCATGCCAGAGAGCGCAGCGCGATGCTGCGCGCACCAGCTTATTTTTTCCGCCAGCGCTTCCGGCGAACGTATCGGCACGAGAAATCCGGTCTCGCCATCGATAATCAAGTCCTCGCCACCGGCATTTTTGGTCGCGATCAACGGCAGCCCGCACGCCATCGCTTCCTGTTGCACGAGCGCGCGACCTTCCACGATCGATGGCAACACGAGCACGTCACACGTCGTCATCAACTCCAGCATTTCGCCATGCGGGCGTGGCGGTTCATAAATAAAATTCGCGCACTGGCTTCTATACGAATCCATCGATAACAACGGCGAACCGGCGACGACCAACTCGATCTCGGCGGAACCAATCAGCTTCATCGCCGCGAAAACATCGGCCAAACCTTTGCGTTGCGTCATCGCGCCCGCGAAGAGCACGCGCAGCCGCCTCGAAGTCGGCCCATCTTCCGCAAGATCGACATCTACATCTGGCGAGCCGAACGGCGCGACCAGACAACGCTTGCTCGCACGCACATTTTCCGGCAGCGATTCCAAAACAAATTGGCTCGGGCAAATCACCAGCTCCGCCAGTTCCATCTCGCGGCTTTTGCGCGCAAGTTTCTCCGGCGAATCGCGCGTCGCCAAAAGCGTCGGCTCCCATTCCGGGTAACGGGCGGCCTCTTCTTTTAACAAACGTTGCGTCATCTCCCAATAAGCGATCGGCAAATCGTAAATACGGCGCAGTCCCAATTCGCGCGCGACCCAAAACAAATTCTCCGCGCAATCTTCGTAGGCGTAAACCGCGCGCACATCTTGGCCGTAACATTTCGCGCGCAACCTTCGCGCCGCCTCATGATCGAGACTTTGCCAGACCGCATCGATACTGGCCCAGCCACGTTCGTGCGTCGTTAGGTTTGTTAGGCCAAAAGCTCCCGCCAGCAGCCGCACCGATTCGCGCAACGGGTGGATGTCGATCGTGTCCGCCGGCAGTTTGTAATTACGCCGCAGTTTGCCGCGAATGTGGTCCGCCAAAAAAGGATACGAACTTTCCGACCAACCCACCGTCGTCACGAAGCGCGCGAGCAGCGCTTCGCGATCGAACGCGTCGAGAACAGCGCGGACGTTCGCGTTGCCAAAAGGGTGCGCAAGTAAGACCATCTGGTTCGTTTCTATAGCATGCGATCGATTCGAGGCTTGTTAAAACCGTGTTACCTCTTTTCCCCGAGCACAGCAATGCGGCGCGTGTGGTTGGAGTTTCGGACCGATCAACCGGACACCGCTACCGTTTCGCTGCCGTGGAAAGTTTCCATCGATGTCGATCTTAGCGATGCGATCGGTCGCGAGATCTTCAAGCAACGGGTCTTTGATATCGCGGTCAGCGAAGTGGCGTGGCGACTTCTTCGTTCCGGTGACAAAGCCGCCGATGTTGGAGCGAACATCGGTTATCTTACGAGCCTCTTTTCCATGCGCGTCGGCCCACAAGGTGTGGTGCATGCGTTCGAGCCGCATCCGGAAGTTCACCAGAAACTGCTGCGCAATATTTCGCTCGTTAATCTCAATCCTCACTCGTCTCCCATCGTCGCGCACGCTTGTGCGCTCGGAGATGTTTCGAGAAATGCGCAACTGATCGAGACCGATTATTTCGAGATTAACCGCGGCACCGCCCGAATCGCTGAAACGAACAGTGAAGGCGAAGTGCGTTCCCATTCGATCTCGATGCAAACACTCGATGAACTTTTCCCGACCGAGTCGCTAGACTTGCTCAAGATCGATGTCGAAGGATTTGAAGCGCGTGTCTTGCAAGGCGCGGCACGTCTCCTTCAGGAAAAACGAACCCGCCATATTATTTATGAAGACCACGAGATGGCGCGCGGCGATTTGGCGCCGATGCTGCGCCGCGAAGGATATTCGATTTTCTCGATCGGTTACAATTTGCTCGGGCCGAGATTGCGGCCGTTAGATCGACAAGTGGCTGTCGATTACTCGTGGGAGTCGCCGAATTTTCTCGCCACGCTCGAGCCAGCGGCGGCGGAAGCAATGATGCGCCGGCGCGCTTGGCAAATCTTCCGGCCGAGTTAGCATCGTAAAATCTCGCGATAGGCTCGCGCATAAAAATCCATTGGCACGAGTTCGCCCTTTAAATCTTCCCAGGTGCGCTGGGCAAGATCGACATATTCTGTCTCGCTCATCTGCGCGGCACGTTCGAGCAAGCGCGCCAGACCCGCTGGGTCGCTCGGCTCGCAAACCAGCGCCTGCGCGCCGCCCGCCTCGGGCAAGCCGCCGTCGCGCGTGATGATGCACGGCACACCAAGATTCCGCGCTTCGATCGCCGTTAGGCCAAAATCTTCCTTCGTGTGCGGCGGCACCACCATCCAGCGCGCATTTTTCATTTGCTCGGCTTTCGTTGCTTCATCGACAAAACCGAGAACGCGAATGTGATTGTCGATCTTCGCTTCAATCGCCGGTCGCAACGGACCGTCGCCGATCAGAGTCAGCGGCCACTTTTCCTTGTCGATCTTCGCCTGCGCATAGGCGTCGAGCAAAGTTTCGATTCCTTTATTCGCGATCCAGCGGCCAACGAAAACGAATCCGCGGCGTTGCTCCGGCGCCGTCCAGCCTTCCGGTAATTTCGAAACCGTCGGAATTTTTTTACTTCCGCGTCGCCGGCGATTTCCTTCCCAGGTTCGCCAAACGAAGTTCGAGTTATACCAGCGCGCATCCGCGATGCGCGCGGCCATGCGCCAAAGAAATCGGTGCAAGTCCCAACCGCTGCGCATGTAGTTATGAATCGTGAGAACGATGGGCTTGCGGAAAATTTTCGCGAGAAGAACAACGTCGGGCGACGCGTTTTGCAAATGAACGATGTCGGCCCACTTGATTAGATCGACAAGTTCGCGGCCAGCACGATCGACGAACAACACCGACTCGTGTTGCAACATCGCGGCCAGGCTTGGATGCAACGCAAAACCTTTTACTTTTTTGAAACAAACGCGGACCGCGAAATCTGGTTCGCGCCGGACCGCCTCGGCTACGACGAGAACAAAGGCCTCGATCCCGCCATAGCTGCCGAAACACGGGCTGACCAGAAGCAGCTTCGACTGTTTCATCGCCCTATTTTCAAAACGTCAGCAAATGCGGCCGCGATCAAATCCCATGAAGAGGTTTGGCGCTGCCAGGCAAGAAGACGTTCCGCGCGGTTTTTCAACTCGGCGTCAGACACGCCGGCAAGCAGCTCGTTAGGCGAGATCAGTAACGAGATTGGCTCGGACTTCGTCGAGTCGGCCGCGCTGCTCAGGATATTCAATCCATGTGCCGCATAAGCCATAAAGCTGCCGGATTTGCCGAGGCTCAATTCGTCTTGCGCGGAGATGCCGTAGCAAGCAGTCGATAAGAGTTTTGAAATTTCGTTCTCGTCGACGCGAGCGCGCTGCTCGAAACCTTCCTTAAGTTTCAAACTCGAAAGCAAGCTGGCTTCTTCTTGTGACCATCGTCCGTCTCCCGCTCCGACCGTGATGATTTTCGTGACCAAGCCGCGAGCGGCCAGGGAGTGCAGCGCAGAATGCATTTGTTTCAATGCGCGAACTCGTCCCGCTTCCAATCCGAACAAGACAGCCCATCCGCGCTGCCGCGCAAGATCGACATCTTCATTTCGCGGGATATTTGAGCCGACCGGGAGAACGCGCACTGGTTTCGCCGGCAGAAGTTTTCCGAGATGTTCAGCCTGACTCGAGGTCGTAGTGACGACTGCGTCAGCGTAGCCGATGAGCTTTTGCATCGCGCGCCGGTGAAAAAATTGGACGAGCCGATTTCGATTCCAGGCCGGCCAGAATGTCCAAATCTCGTGAAACATGACCACGAGAAGACCGCGTGTTTTCTTTTTCCAATCAATCAGCGCACGGATGAGTTGCCGCGGATAACCGTGGCGATCGAACCCGTAAGCGCTGTATTGCACCAGGATTTTCCCGCCGTGTGCAGGCAATTGATGGGCGATGGTTTCATTTGCTACCAGCAGCCGCGGTTTTGATTCCACCGGCCAGGCTTCAATCAAACGCTGCGTGTAATCGCCAAGGCCGCCGGCGCCCGGAAGTTCCGGCGTGATGATAACGACTTCGTCACTCACCGCGGCACCTCCTCGTGAACGTTGCCGGAAAACAGCTTGGAAATCTGTTGCCCGACTACTTTCCAACTCGCGTTGCGATCGTACCAATCTTTCAGGGCGGCGGTTCGTTCGCTAAGATCGACATCGGATATCTGCGCCACTTCTTCCGGCGCGACGGTGAAACAAAGCGGCTCGATTTCCGCCTTCATTTTCCCAACGACGGCGCAGCCATGCGAAGCGTAAGCCATAAACACCGCCGACTTACTCCAGTTCGATAAGGTCGCATTGCTTAAACCAAACTGCGCGCGCAAGAGAATCGCGGAGACTTCATTCGGCGGCAGCATGCCATGTTCGATTACGACGCCGGGGGACGCGCTCATGGGAAATTTCGCGTCGCGCGGGCCAATGATATGCAACTTCGTCAGACGGCCGGTTTCCTGCCACGAACGCAGTTCGCGGTCGAACATTTGCAAGGTTTGCCCGCGACCGAATGGTAAACCGAAAACAACGATTTCGGTTCGCGCGCGCGGTCCCGAAACATTGTCCGGGGCGTCAATGTTCGAAGGGACGGGAACGAGATGCACATCCTTGCGGCCAGAAATTTTCTCGAGCTTCGTTGCGTGCTCGGCCGTATTGGTCAGCACCACATCGGCCAGTCGCCCAAGTTTCGCGATGATGCGCCGATTCAACATGTCGATCCAATAATGACGGCTCGTAATCGGTAAATCGCCGGGCAACTCGTGAAAAAGAACCAGCAGGCGGCCAGCCGGAAATTTCTGTTTCCACCTGGCTAACACGGACGGAAACCAAGTGGGAATTCCGTAGCGATGGTAAGCGCGCCCGGCGTAATGAATAAAAACATCCGCCGCCCCGATTCGATCGAGCGCAGCCGACAATAATGCGGGCTTGCCTTCGAAGTGCGATACCGATGAGTGATCGGATTCCGCCGCGCCCTCGATCGCAAGAAACTCGACGGACGAATGGCCACCAACCCCATGCTGTTGCAATAACCAACTGTAAGTCCCGATCCCACAAACATGGGGCGGCAGTCGCGTCGTGATGATGACGAGCGGGCGTGAATTCATCGCGCACGTATGCAGGCGCAAATCGTGTTCCAGAATTTGCGCGTTTGATCTGCGATCATGAATTCGCGGCGGGCCAGAGCGAGCGCATTGGCCACGATTGTTTCGGAAACGTTGCCGGTAATCTGAGTGAGTGATTTCGCAATCTCGGGAGCGTCCAAAGTCGTTAGGAAAATCGCCGCGTTGTTTCGATGCAACAACTCAAACGCGGCCGAGGTTGCGGGGCCGTGATAAACGATCGGTATGCCGCTGCCGACATACGTCACCATTTTTGTCGAAACGCTATAGCGCGTGAAATTTTCGTGTTCCTGCCCGAACGGCATCGGCATGTAGACAAGATCGACATCTTGCATGTCGCGCGCGATCTGGGCCTCATCGGCGAAAGGCAACACTTGCACCCGTTTTAAATCTTTCCACACGTGCGGGCGGATGTACTCGCAGCGACAGGTCACCTCGAATTTCGTCTCCGGATTCTCCCGCTCCAGAATGGCGATCGCTTCGAGCAGCGCGCGCAAGTTCGGTTCGTAGGTCAGATGAAATAGACCCATGAAATAAATGCGCCGAATTTTCGCCGGTGAAGCCGGACGTGGCGACGGCAACTCATTTAAGCCATCGGTGACGATTTGATATTCTCTCTCGCCGTAACGCCGCGAATATTCCTGACCGAGCGCATCGGAGATAACGAAACGCGCATCCGCTTCGAGCCAGGCTGCGCGCATGGCGGGCTCGCGCACGGATGGACGCAATTCCCGCGCGGTCGTGTAAGCGAGATCGTCGTGCAGACTGATGAAGAATGGAAGTGCGAGGTCGCGCGCGACGGATTGGGCCTGAACAAAATCGAGACCGGAATGCGGCACCGTGTGGATGGCGACGACGTTTGCTCGTTGGCAAAACGCTTTGAGTCGACGCCGAAAACCGGAAGCGAAGATCGACATCGTCATCTTGGGATAACGCGCCAGGCGGCTGGTTTCGATTTTGCCCCACGATGGCCGACTGGGAAGATGAATCTCGTTAGGCCATTGTTTCGGTTTCCGGGGCGAACAACAAACGCTTTGCCAGGCCATCGGTGCGTGTTCGAGCAATGCGCGAAGAATGCGCGCGCCTCCGCCGCCACTCGACCCCAAGCTGAAGGGTTGAATGAACAGAATCTTGCGGGCGCGATCGGTCAGCCGCTCGCGATATATTTCGAGGGTGTCCCTGGCAATCGTCGACCAATCAAACATCGCGGCCGTATCGGCGCTGCGTTTCGCGAGCGTCTCATAGAGCGGCGCATCGAGTTCGAGGATGCGGCAAATCGCCTCGGCAAATTTTTCCACATCGCCGCTGGCGACGAGCAGCTCGGGCAATTGCGACCGCAAAATATTCCGCGGACCAGGCACGTCGAAGGCGACGGTGGGAAGGCCCGCGGCAAGTTGTTCGATCACGCCCAAACCAAATCCTTCGACGTAGCTCGGAAACGCGCCGACGGCGCAATCGGCCAGCAAGCGCGGAAGTTCATCCGGAGAATATTGCGAGACCGATTCGATCCGCTCGGACCCTTTGAGGCCGAGATCGGACAACACTGTTTCCGATTCGACCATAGTGCCGAGAAATGAAAAACGTGCTTCCGGAATTCGTCGCCAGACGGCGCGGACGATATTCGGCCAATCAAACGATCCTTTGCGCGGGCCCCACATTCCGATGAAGCTAATTTTTCTGCGATGGAGACGCGCGGCCGGTGGCACCGCGGCGGCGAAAATAGCATCACGTCGCTCCGCGGTGAGACCATACGGCTGGACGACGATTTTTGTGCTGACGCCAAATTCTTTCCGCAGACAATCGGCCTCGTCTTCGTTAGGCACATTGACCAGGTCGGCATTCTTGACCGCTTCGTCGGAAGCGCGATTCAGCCAATATCGGAATAGTGTGTAGAGGATGCGGCCGAAGAATTTGCCACGCGGTCGGCGCGGCCAGCGACTTTCAGCGTTGCGCTCGAAACGCTCGTAGAGTCGATACAAACCGACGGAACGCGCAACGAGCAATCCGTCGAAACGGAGGTTTTGTTTGGAGCCGTGGAGCGAGCCGATGATCGCGTCGACGATATCGAAGCGGTGCGCGTTTTTCCTCACGAACGCAGCGGCCTTATAGGCAAAGCGGACCTGATGGACCGCGAAACTGGCACGCGCGCCGCGAGAATTTGGAAAGGCATCGGACAAACTGAAATGCTCGACGATGTGTCCGGCGGCGCGCCACCGCTCGGCCAGTTCCATGTAAACGCGCACCGCGCCGAGTCGCGCATCCCAATGCAGATTTACGATAAGCAGAATGCGCAGCGGATGGGGCGCGCTCAATATCTCAGGCTTGTCCAAAATTTGTGGCGAACGGGATTAACGTAATGACGCAAGACCAGATCGACGTTTGCATGTCGATCTTGCAAAACAAATTGATCGTCCAGTTGAAGCACGTACCTGGCCGGGTCGAGCGACCGCGCGCCGTTTTGGTGCATGGTCAGATGGGTGATGGTTTGGTTGGTGAAGAAGTTAGGCGCAACGTTCGCTTCCGCCAGGCGTTCGAGACCAAGAGTCCAATCGAGTTTCTGAAACAAAAAAAGAACGCCGGTGTTGACCGGGTCGTGTTGCTCGGATGGATCGCGCAGCAGGCGTTCGTCGCCGGAGAATTGGCAATCGAGTAAATAATAGGCGGGCACATCGTGTTTCGCGATTTGTGGAATGAGAGCGTTTGCTCCTGGAAAAAAACGGACATCGGCATCGATGTACAAAGCCGATTCATCGATGGGCAAAGACATGATGAGGGCAAGCTGTTTGCCGGTGGGATGATTTGTCAGGTAATCTTTCTGCTTCGCCGGCAGGTCCACTGCGACTTCAAGATTCCTGCGAACGCGAATAGCAAGATCGACATCTTGAAGCAACCGAATGCTCTCGGGCGAGTGCGAGCCGTCCGAAACAACGGTGAAACTTTTCGGACGCCCGACATATTTTAGAAAGGAGCGAATGGATGCGATTTGTTCGGGCAACATCTCCTCGCTCGAATAGGAAAAGACGTCGATGTCGATCTTGCGCGCAGGATTGATGCGATGCCGGCGAACAATCCAGGGCAGAAAAGCGCCGTACAGTTTTCGGATCGAATTCCCGTGGAAGCGCGCGAGATGGTAACCGAAGTTCGGCATCGTTAGGCGGTGGCTATTTTAAATCCGTGCAGCCCGCGGTAACTCAAAACCAGATTCAGAAGAAGATTTGGAATCGCGGACCAAAGATTGAACATCAAGACGCCGGTGACGGTGGAGAAATCGGTCACGGGGATGAGAGCGAGTTGCGTGGCGATGGTTAACGGAATGTAGAGCCAGGCGCCGGCGACCCATGCTTTGGAGGCGTTGAGCGACCAGAATGCGCCGGTGAGCACGGAGAGAACGGCCCCGCCGACCATGAGAAGCAACTCGCGATGCAGGTGCGAATATTTGTGGCCGAGAACGAAGAGGAATTGGTCGGGGAAAAGGGCGGCGCCGGCCAGAATGATAAAACTGAACGCGAGGACGCTGCCGATAATGCCGGCGTAGAGCCAGCGCAACTTTCGCGGATTTTGGCAACGCGCGAACGCCGGCACGAAAATGTTGGTCATTAGGTTTGCGAGGATGGCGAAGATCATGGCCAGTCGACCAAGCGCGCCGACTTCGGCGACGGAACTAACGCGGTGACCGAAAAAGCTGATGAGAAAAATTGTGATTTGGCCCTGGAAACAATAGAAGACGGAATTGGCGGCGAGATGTTTGATTAGCCTAACGATTTCATGTCGATCTTCGGTGTTTTCGGGCGCGTGAGTGTCGACAACCTGGGCGACGTAGTAACGAAGCATCAGATATTGAAGAGCGAACGTGACGGTGGCGACGGCGACAGCGGCGCCGGCGTTGAGAAAGAAAAAGGCCAGCGCGATGAGCAAGAGCAGGCGTGCGATGGCGCCGGTGAAGTCGATTAACTGAATTCGGCCGATGTCGGAGCGGAGTCGCGGGACGACGCCGAGGACTCCGAGGGAAAGTTGCAGAAGGAGTCCCACTAGAACGATGACGATCAACACGGCGGTGTAAAAATTGGATGCGCCGTTTTTGACGAGCATGAAATACATGACCGGCGTAACGAGGAGGATGGAAACGGCCCCGAGCTTTTTGCGGACGGAGAGGGCGGTGTTGATGAGCTGACCGAAACGATGTCGATCTAACCAGACGCGGCCACCGATCGATACAAGTCCGACGCTAATGCCGATGTCGGCCAGGAGATTGATGGTCCCCTGCATGGTGTTGGCGATGGTGAAATAGGCGTACTCCTGTTGCGACAACCAGCGCACGAGAAGGATGCCGCTGAGAAAGCTGATGACTTGAACGACGGCCTGGACGAGGGCGAAGTTGCCGATGACGCGGGCGCGCTGCAATGCGCGTTGCAGCAGCGGCGTGCCGGTTTCGCCGACGACAGGCAATGGAACTGGGCCGAGCGAATTCATGGAGAGGGGTTAATGGCGAGACAATGAGCCGCCGGAGTGCCAAGAGCAATGGCGGGCGATGCGGCGCGAGCCACGATGTCGATCTTAGCGAACGTGCGCCCGGCGACGAGTGAGCTCGGCCGGGCAGCGAACGATTCAGCCGGAATCGTTAGGTGTTTTGCGGGGAGTCCGCGACCACCAATGGCTCGGGATCGGTTTCCGGATTCGGAGTGTTGTAGTACTCGGAGTATTGGTAGTAATAGTACTCGGGCAGCGAGGTATCGACGAAATTCAGAATCACGCCGGGGACGTTGACCTGCCGGTTGTAAAGCAGCTCGAGCGCTTTGCGGGTGAGGCGCGCGGAAGTGTAACCGAGGCGAACGACAAAAATGGTGGCATCGATCTTGGGCGCAAGGCTGGTGGTGTCGTCCGCGGCCAAAACCGGCGAGCTGTCGATCAAGATGTAATCGTAGTGGCTGTAGATTTCTTTCAGAATCAAATCGGTTGATTCGCGGAGGAGATGTTCGCTCGGTTGCGAGATGGTTTTTCCGCGCGGCAGGATAAACAAATTTGGATAGGTGGTCGGAACGACAACTTCCTGCCAATTCACTTCCTGCTTGAGCACTTCGGAAAAACCGATCCGCGATGAGATACCGAACGCTTCGCGCAAAGCGCCGCGTCGCAGATCGCAATCAATCAGCAACGTGCGGGCGCCGGAAAGGGCCATGGTGATGGCGAGGTTCGCGGAGATGGTAGACTTGCCTTCGTTAGGCACCGCGCTGGTGATAAGAAATGTTTTTGGCCGCGGCCCTTCGCAAGGCATGAAGAAGAGGGACGAGCGAACGTTGCGATAGGATTCGGCAAAGACATGGCGGGCATCGTCTGGCTGCAGCAAAGTGACTTTGCCTTTGGTTTTTTCCTTCGGGATCTGGCCAAGGACATTCTCGGCGAAGTGATGTTGGAATTCGCCAAACGACGCCATGCGGTCGTCGATGCGATCGAGCAGAATGAGAATGAGCAAGCCGGCCAAAGCGCCACACCCCAGACCGAGGAGGAGGCTCTTAACCAATCCGGGGCGGACGGACGTGGGCGTGGTGGCCATTTCCATGATCGACACCTGATCGCCACTGTCTACGACCTGACTAACGTCGATTTCTTTCAGATTGTTCGTTAGGCGATCGTAGAGCGTCTTCATTCTATCGACTTTGCCTTTAATGCGGTTGAATTGGGCGAGGCGCTGGCTGAGATCGAGCGCCTTGGCCTCCCATTCCTTGATGTTCGACTGCAGATTTTCCATCTGTTTACCGATGGATTTGCGACGTGTCTCAAGTTTCTCGACCGTGTCCTGCCGGAATAATTGGATCAGTTTCTCCTGCTGCGTGACCTCGTCATTCAGCTTCAGGATTTTTGGATGTTTCGGCCGCAGATCCTTGGCGAGGGTATCGCGTTGCGCTTTCAAAAGCTGAACCTGCTGCTTCGCTTTCAAATAATCGGCTTCCGGTCCAACGTCGGAAAAAGGCAGCCCCTTATCATCCGATGCCGCTTCGCCGGTAGGCGATGAAGTCTCCGGTTTGTTGGCCTGGGCGCGATCCAGGTTTTGGTCAAGATCGAGAAGGTTAAGAAGATCGTATTCGGTTTTCAGGCCGGCGTAATCGCGATTCAGTTTCACCAGGAAAGCGGCCGCGCTGTTTCCTTCTTCCTGGATGAAACCAATATTGTTCTGTTTCTGGAAATCGAGCATTTCATCTTCAGCGGTGCGCAAATCTTTTTCTGTTTGGATAAGCTGCTCAGTAATGCCGGTGATGACCGTGTGACCTTGCTCGGAGCGCATGCCCTTTTTGAAATCAAGATACTTCTGCATGAGTGCATTGAGGTATGCCTGCGTGTATTCCGGCGAGCTGCCGACCGCTTGCGTTTCGAAAATGGATGTGCGCGGCCTCTGATTAACGGTGACCTCGACCAGCACGGGCTGTATCTCCGGATGAGTCGCGCGAACCTGCGCCTCGGCGCCTCGTTTTACCTCAGTGCTTTGCATCAGCTGAACTTGAGTGCCATAAAAATTCTGACTTTCTTCGCTGTAAATTGCGCCCTGAGGAAGATTGAGTTTCCCGGGCACCATCATTTTGCTCGTGGACAGAAACGAAGGCGGCGTCTGGTAAATAAGAAAAGCTTCGACAAAAAGCCCGAGACAAATCGTCAGCACCGGAATCCACCAGCGGCGAAGAAGCAGCGCTTTATAGCGGTGCAGCCGCGTGATGAACGATGTCGACCACGGCGTGGTTGTCGTTTTATCGGAGACGGGCGGTTGCATACTTACATGTTGAGCAAGCGCTGCGGGACATAGATCTGATCGTCCGGTTGCAATACGACATCTTCATCCGAGTGACCCTCTTCAATGACGCGCTTAAGATCGACAGTGAAATCCTGGCCGGTTTTGCGAGTCACTTTCACTTTGCGTTTGTTAGCGAAATCGCCAAATCCCCCGGCGCGAATAACTGCTTTGCTCGCGGTGTAACTTTCATCCGCTGGAATTTCCTGAGGCCCCTGCCCTCGGACCGAACCGTAAACGTAAATTCGTCCGCGCGATTTCTCGCTCACCCTATCCAATGCGAGGATGACCGTGGCGTGATAATAATAATCCCGTTCGAGGGCATTCTTGATATCGTAGGCTAGTTGCTTGCAGCTTTTCCCCTGGGCCGGCACGGGCCCGATGTAGGGCACTTCCAGCTCGCCGTTATCGTTAACGCGGAGCCGTTGCGAATCATTATCTCGATCTTCCACCACGCGGAAACTGACATAGTCATTCGAACCGAGTTTCTTTTTCTCGTCCAGCGCGCCCATTGAATTGGTCCGCAAGACCGTACTCGAGGTCGGGGGCAGATCGACCGGTGGCGCCTTATCAGCAATCGTCGGGACCGGTGTCGCCGCGTCCTGTTTATAACCGGGGTTATATCTTTGTGCCTGCCCCGTTACTGAAACCCAAACGCTGACAGCGAAAGTGAGTGCATAAACCCTGAATCTCATTCCCGCTTCATGCCTTTAGAAACTATACGTTCCGTCGATTGAGACCCGGTGTTGTTGATAATCACGGAAGGCCACGTCTGAATCCTTCTGGGTGTATTGGTAACGCCCACCGATGGTGACGTGGGGCGTCAACTGATAGCCAACCGTAAGTGCGCCGCCATAGCGGTGCAGATGTTCGGTGATAAATCCGCCGGAGTCATCAGCGTCTTCATAGAAGACCTCGGTCGAAAGCAAGGTATCGCGCAGAATGTTCCATGAAATGGTGTGACGAATGTAATTCAAAACAATGTAGTTCGAATTTACGCCAAGCTGACTCTCGTGACCGGCGCTCAGGGATTGTTTGATCGCTCCGTTCAGCCGATGCGAGATGAGGACGTTGGCGTAATAATCACGGAGATCATTCGTATCCATGACCAATCCGTTATGGTCAAAATCGATCCACTGATAACCGCCCGCGACGCGCACCTTCAGAAAATTCGTTAACTGCGTTTCGACGAATAATCCGACGGAGTAGTCGGTGGAGTCGTTCAAAACATTCTGGTCGTAATAATTGAAAACCGAATAGCCTTCGACCCCGATGCCCGTTGTCGATGTTGCCGCAACCTGAAGAGTGCCGGAAAATTCTTCGGCGTTGCGATTCAAGTAATCGAAATCCGACGTCGTCGAGATGTAGGTGTAGTGATCGTAACCCAGAGTTAAGACCGCCTTATTCAAGTCCCACAGCACGGAAATTCCCGCCGTGTTCTCGAACCGGCCATAGTCAATCACGTTGCTGAGCGCCAGCTCGGCGATCGGGTCCTGTTGCACGGAGGGCCGATCGTGAATGTTAATGCGGAAATCACCCACAAAGATGTCGAAGGCGATTTGCGACCCGGGCGAAATAAGAATGCCGTTCGTATTTGCGTTTGAGTGATCGAGATAAAACGCGTAGCCGATGCCCAAATCGAATCGCAAGGTGTTAAGCTGAGTGATCGGCCAGATAGCGTCGAAATTAATTTGCGGACGAATGATCACATCTTCCTGTTCGTCAAATTCGGAGAGGTTGATGTTGCTGTTATACTCCGCGCCGACCGTGGCGCTGACGCGAAAACGGACGGGGCCGAGAAGTAAATTGTAAGGCAGACGATCGACATCCTGCCGGCGCGCTTCGGAGGAAGCTTCACCCGCGAGTGACGGCCTAACGGCATCTTGAGACCACACCACCGCCGGGGCGCAGACCAGCGAGAGAAGAAGAACAAGCCCGAGACGTTTCAGGAAGAAATCGGGTGGGCGGTGGAAAAAGTCACGAGTCATAGACGGTCAGGCGATTTGAAGGTTAGCAGTTGTAGTACCAAAGACGCGACTGCAGACGGACCCCGTTGGGGGACGTGCGCCTCGAAAGCAGTCGTCTCCATTTAACGATACTAGTGATTGATAATTTCTCTCTTGGTTTGGCCGTCCTTTTTACAGAGAGATCGCTCGGCCCGGCAAGCTAAATCGATCTAACACGGCGCCTTCTACGGAGGATAGACAACTCCGGAGCGCGCCGGGTCATCGCGACGCTGATCCCAACGGGTGAATGTTAAATCTGCGTACGTGGCGCGATCTAAGCTTTTAACAAGATCACTATGATTCGGTTCCAGTCGAAAACTCGCATCCAATCCCTTTCCCTGGCGCTTGGAGTTCTCCTTCCGCTGTCCACCTTGTCGATCTTTGCTGCTTCTGCCCCAAACGCAGAGCAACCCGTCAACAAAGCGAAAAACCTCGCCCGGATGAATTGCGGCGCTCAGATCGAAGTTATTACCCCCGATGGACGCGTTACGCGTGTAACGCCAGTCTCACCGGAAAATAGTGAAGCCGCAGCGCTCATCATGGACGACGACACCGTGAGCTGCTCGTTGCCGGAAGGTGAAACCAGCTTTGTGATCGCTCTTCCGAATGCGGCTCTGCTTGATCGCTTCACTTTTCTTAATGAGAACGCTGCCGCTCGGGGTGAGCTAAAAATCGCCGTGTCAAATTACCGACTTGCCGCCAACAGTTCCAAATGGACCCAGGTCGAAGGCACGATTCCGTTTTCGCACAAACGCATGTTTGATCTCTCACTGCTCGGCGTCGAAGCGAAGTTCGTTAAGCTTTCCTTCGTCGTCGAGAAAAAGGGCCGCATCGCCGCAGTCGGTCTCTATGGCGACCAGTCCCTTCATGAATTCGCCTCACGCCAAGACCATGTCGTTCGCGCGTCAAACACTTTGCAATCAAACCGCGCCGCCGACCGTGTGAATTTTAATTTCGCTAATTTGTACGCCCGCGCGCAGATCGTGCATGTCAGCTCGGGTTCATTCGATGCCGCTAAAAAAATGATCGACGACGACCCGATTACTTCTTTCAAGTTCGCTGCGAACGATCCGCACCCGACCGTTGTGGTTGAGCTTTCCGAAGTTCAGCGTCTGCATCGCGTCAGCGCTCTTTACGACATGCAGGCCGGAAAAATGGAAGTTTTCGCCGCTGATTCTTTGCGCGGCGATTTGGAAAATCTCGACAGCTTCGCGCAGATCGCATCCACCACTGACTCCGCCGGCGAAGGGAAAGCTTCGGTCGATTTTAATCCGCGCGGCGCGCGCTATGTCGCCTTACGCTGGACTCCTAACCGGCTGCAGACTGATGACCATGGCTTCAAAGTCGCAGAGATCGATGCTTTCGGTAACGTCCCTCTCGCTCTCATCGATGTGAATACGGCGCCGACACTTTTCGCGGTGAATAATGTCGCTTCGAAACCGATGCCCGGAGAGGGCGGGCCCGATTTCAGTAATACCCTCGGAACGATCGCCGATCCACCAGTGCTGGGCGAAGTTAGTCCGTAATCGGTCGGCGTGGCTGGAAGCTTTCCACCTCGGCTTCAGCACCAAAATAAGTTGTCGATCTTGCGTTCGCGCAAGGCTATTGCGCAGGAAAAAGTGCGCCGAATTCAACTCGCCCGCGATCCTTTCCAAGGCACGGAAATAGCTCTTGCAATGTCCGCTTCGATTGGGCTCGTGACGCATGGGATTGGCTACCAGTAATGAAACTTTAGGCGCTGTACCTCCACCGCTCGGGCATGAGAAATCAAAAGTCCTTCCAGATGACCACCTCCACTATGAAAGTAAAAGTCGCTCCCTACTTCAAAACGCTTCGCCGCAAAGCGAAGATTATTTTCAGATCGTTGCCCGGGCTACGAACGATGCAGTTCGGGATCTGGATCTAAGGACTAACGAACTTAGTTGGCCTAACGGACTGCCTGAATTGCTCGGTTACGAGCTAACATCGACAACGCACCAACTCGCTTTCTGGAATGAGTGCGTCCATTCCGATGATCGCGCGCGCGTCGTCGCCAGCATTCGCGACGCGATCGCGAATAATGAAGAGCGCTGGAGCGGCGAATATCGTTTTCGGCACGCCGACGGTTCTTACCTTCATCTGCTCGAGCGCGCGCTCATTGTCCGCGGAAAAAATGGCAGCGCCGAACGTTGGGTCGGTTCGCTCATGGACGTGACGGCGCGTAAACAATTGCAGGACCAGCTTTGCCGCTCCCAAAAAATGGAAGCCTTCGGTCAACTCGCCGGCGGCGCGGCGCATGACTTCAATAATTTTCTTACCACCATTCTCGGCTACAGCGATCTCGTCATCGCCGAAACCGGCGCCAAAGGCATGGTCGCGAACCACGTCGCCGAAATTCGCAAAGCCGCTGGCCGCGCTTCGAATCTCACCGCGCAACTCCTCGCTTTCAGTCGCAAGCAAGCACTCGAGCCCCGCGTCATCGAAGTGAACTCGCTCATTCATAATATGGAGCGCTCCATCCTTCGTCTTCTCGGCGACAACATCACGGTCGTTTGTCACTTGCCGCACGGGAAAGAGGAAGCGCACATCAAAGTCGACCCCGACCAGCTCGCGCAAATTATTTTGAATCTCGCCGTCAATGCGCGCGATGCCATGCCGAACGGTGGCGAGCTTACATTGGAAACCGGCGCCATTACGCTGGACGAAGATCGACATGCAGAAGATCGACAATTCATCGGCTTGGAAGATTTGCGTCCCGGCGATTACGTCGTCATCCGTGTCATCGATAACGGCGTCGGCATGAGCGACGAAGTGAAAGCGCATCTCTTCGAGCCCTTCTTCACCACCAAGGCCGAAGGCTCCGGCAGCGGACTCGGCCTGGCCACTTGTTACGGAATCGTGCGCCAAAGCGGTGGCAGCATCCGCGTCCGCAGCGTTCTCGAAAAAGGAACGCGCATCGAAATTTATTTACCGAAAGTCCCCGCTCCTCCGCCGCCGTCGTATAAAAAACCGAGCAGCAAAAAACTTCCGACCGGGACCGAGACCATCCTCGTCCTCGAAGATGACATTAGTGTGCGTCACATTTCGGTGCGGGTTCTGCGCAAGCTCGGTTACAAAGTCATCGAAGCCGGCAGCGGCGACGACGCGCAACGCCTCATTAGTGAAAGCTCGGGTCAACAAATTCACCTTTTGCTTACCGATGTGGTCATGCCGCAAATGAGCGGCCGCTATTTTGCCGATTGGCTGCGCAAGGTAAGTCCGAAGACGAAGATTGTTTTCGTTTCCGGTTATCTCGACGAATCACTTCATCGCATCGATAAAAGCGCCGACGGAATGTTCTTTCTTCCGAAACCTTTCGATCCCGAGCAGCTCGCCCAAACTATCCGTCACGCCCTCGAATCGTAGTTGTCGATCTTGTCGATTGTCGATCTTGCGCCAAGATTGACGGCGCGTGGTTACCTTTAAAGACATCGAGGCGGCGCGGGAACGGATCGGCGGCGCCATCTATCATTCGCCCTGTCCGCATTCCATTCCGCTGAGCGAAATCACCGGCATGGAAATTTTCTGCAAGCTCGACAACTTGCAGCGCACCGGAAGTTTCAAGGAACGCGGCGCCCGTAACGCCCTCGCGCAACTTTCCGCCGACCAACAAAAGCGCGGTGTCATCGCCGCGTCGGCCGGAAATCACGCCCAGGCCCTCGCCTATCAGGGGAAGTTGTTAGGCATTCCGGCCACGGTGGTCATGCCGAAGTTCGCGCCCCTCATCAAAGTGAACAATTGTCAGAAGCTCGGCGCGAACGTCGTGTTGTTCGGAAAAGATTTCGGCGAAGCCAAAGAGCGCGCGCACGAGATCGCGAAAGAGAAATCGCTCGCTTACATCGACGGCTACGATGACCCCGCCATCATCGCTGGCCAGGGCACGATGGGATTGGAGATCATCGAGCAAGTTCCCGATGTCGATCTTGTCGTCATTCCAGTCGGCGGCGCCGGATTGCTCGCCGGCGTTTCGTTAGCCGTCAAAACTTTGCGGCCGCAAACAAAAGTCGTGGCGGTCGAAGCCGAACACGTCGCCAGTTTCTCCGCCGCGCTCGATGCAGGCAAACCGACACGCATCGCGATGCATCCGACGCTGGCGGACGGCCTCGCCATTCCGCAAGTCGGCGCGAACTCATTCGAAGTCGCGAAATCGAATGTCGATCTAACGATCACCGTCACCGAAGAACAAATCGCCATCTCGATCTTGCGCATTGTCGAACTTGAAAAAGGCGTCGTCGAAGGCGCGGCCGCCACACCGCTGGCCGCGTGCCTCTCCGGAAAACTGAAACAGTTCGCTGGGAAAAAATGCGTCCTGCTTTTATGCGGCGGCAACATCGACCCAAATGTTTTGAGTCGCGTCATCGAACGCGGCCTTGTCGCCGACGGCCGTCTTTGCCGATTCACCGCCGTCATTAGCGATCGTCCGGGTGGTCTGGCTGATCTCGCCACGCAAATCGCGGGCACCGGCGCAAGCGTAAAACAGGTCGTGCACGATCGCGCATTTGGCAGCGCCGACGTTTCGAATGTGCATGTGCGTTGCACGGTTGAAACGCGGAATCACGAACATCTCGCCGAGCTCCGCGCCCAATTAAAAAGTCACGGCGTCGAAACCTACGACTCAAGGTAAAACTTCTGCGGCGGTCTGTGACCGCCGATTCTTTTTAGAAGTCGCGACGAACCGGCTATGGCAGCGCCGTGCCCGATTTGGATTTCACCAGCGCGATGTCGCCGCTGTTGAGATTGCCGTCGATCGTAACATCCTCGCGGAAATTGGAACCGGTCACCAACTGTCCCGATTGCGATTTGGCCTGCGCGATGTCGGCCGAATTCACGAACCCGTCGCTGGTCGTATCGCCGATGAGTACGCCCATTCTCGGACCAACGACGTTGCCGCTGTTTCCCGTTGAGTCGAGCGCACCGTTTAAAGTAACGGTGAGATACTGCGCATTGGTGACACCGGTGAGATTGACGGTGTATTGATTTGGGTTCGGGCCAAGAGAGCTGCTGGA
The DNA here is from genome assembly GCA_038229295.1 of Chthoniobacterales bacterium. GTDB lineage: Bacteria > Verrucomicrobiota > Verrucomicrobiia > Chthoniobacterales > UBA10450 > JAJPGZ01. The sequence continues at coordinate 64,493 of JBBROO010000012.1, forward strand.
AACACTGCCCATTCCACCGGTGACGCTGGCACTGGCGACGGTGGTGTTATTGACGAAAGTAAAGACCAACCTGTAATCGTTGCTCGCGCCGCCGCTCCGACATTCAATTCCGGGATTACCCGTTAGGGGAAGAGCGACATCGTAGGTGCCGGCGTCGCCGTGCGTCTTGCGTGAAACGACGCTGACTAGTTGGACCGGCGGAATTATTAAACGGAAAACGACGCCAAGATCGCTCCTTCCTCCTCGGAACGTGGTTCCGTAGAAGTTTCGGTCGCTCCCTTGGATCAGCCCGGCTCGGGGATACGCCCCATCGAACGGTTGCCCCGCAAAGGGTTTGAGCGTCGTCACCGCGCCGGAGGGATCCATCTTGAAAACCGCGCCCCTGTTGGACGGACCGCTTTGATATACGGTTCCGTAGAAGTTTCCGTCGCTCCCCTGGATTAGCCCGGCGTTGGGATACACCCCTTCGCTATACGTAAAGGAGTGGAGCGTTTCCACGGCACCGGAGGAATCGATCTTGAACACCGTGCCAGAGTCGTTCGCGCCACCTCCCACCGTGGTCGCATAAAAGTTTCCGTCGCTCCCTTGGATCGGCGCTGCGTACGGATAAGTCCCATCCAACGGTTGGCCGGCAAAGGAGTGAAGCGTCGTTAGGGCACCCGAAGAATCCATCTTGAACACAGTGCCAAAGTCGCTCGCGCCGCCAAATAGCGTCGTCCCGTAGAAGGTTCCGTCGCTCGCCTGGAATAGCCCGGCGTAGGGAAGCGCCCCATCCAATGGTTGCCCGGCAAAAGAATGAAGCGTTGTCACCGTCCCCGAGGAATCCATCTTGAAAACTGTGCCGCTGTCAGCCGTGCCGCCGTAATACGTCGTTCCGTAAAAGTTCCCGTCGCTCCCCTGAATCAACGCGCCGACCGGATTCGCCCCATCCAGCGGTTTCCCTGCAAACAAATGGAGCGTCGTTAGCGCGCCAGAAGAGTCCATCTTGAAAACCGTACCCTGATCGGCCGTGCCGCCGAGGTAGGTCGTCCCGTAGAAGTTTCCGTCGGTCCCCTGAATCAACCCGGCGTAGGGAGCCGCCCCATCGTTCCTGGTAAAGGAGTGGAGCGTTGTCACGTTGCCCGAAGAATCCATCTTGAAAACGGTACCCGCGTTGGTCGTCCCGCCGTTTAACGTGGTTCCGTAGAAGTTTTCGTCGCTTCCCTGGATCAGCCCAGCGACGGAACCCGTTCCATCGCCCGCCGCAAAGGAGTAGAGAGTCGTCACGGTACCGGAGGCATCCATCTTGAAAACCGTACCCTGGTCGGCCGTTCCGCCTTCATTCGTGGTTCCGTAAAAGTTTTCGTCGCTTCCCTGGAATAGCCCGGCATAGGGAGTCGCCCCGTCCAACGGTTGCCCGGTAAAGGAATGCAGCATCGTTACAACCCCTAACGAATCCATCTTGAAAACCGTGCCCTTATCGGCCATGCCGCCGAGCTGCGTGGTCCCGTAGAAGTTTCCATCGCTGTCCTCGATCACCCTGCTTTTGGGATACGCCCCATCCAACGGTTGGCCCGTCAATGGCTCCCCGGTAAAGGAATGGAGCGTCGTCACAGCGCCCGAGGAATCCATCTTGAAAACAGTGCCTTGGCTAGCCGTGCCGCCTTGATACGTGGTTCCGTAGAAGTTTCCATCGCTCCCCTGGATCAACGCGGCGGAGGGAAGCGCACCGTCCAACGGTTGGCCCGCAAAAGAGTGGAGCGTCGTGACGGAACCCGAGCTGTCCATCTTGAATACGGTGCCGTTGCCGGTATCGCCGCCGAACTGAGTGGTCCCATAGAAGTTTCCATCGCTCCCCTGGATCAGTCCGGCGAAGGGATACGCGCCGTCGCTTCCGGCAAAGGAATGGAGCTTCGTCACGACGCCCGAGGAATCCATCTTGAAAACCGTACCTTGATTGGCCGTGCCACCTTGATACGTGGTCCCATAGAAGTTTCCGTCGCTTCCCTGCATCAGCCCGGCGATCGGTTGGGCACCATCACTCCCCGCGAAAATATGGAGCGTTGTCATGGCGCCGGAGGCGTCCACCTTGAAAATCGTGCCCTTATCGCCCCCGCCGCCGAACGGCGTCGTGCCGTAGAAGTTTCCGTCGCTCCCTTGGATCAGGCCGGCGCTGGGTCTCGCCCCATCGCTTCCCGCAAAGGAGTGAAGCGTCGTTACGGCGCCCAAGGAATCGATCTTGAACACCGTGCCTTTGTTAGCCGCGCCGCCATATTGCGTCGTCCCGTAGAAATTCCCGTCGCTTCCCTGGATCAACGCGCCGTAGGGATTCACAGCTGCGGAGAAGAACTCATGGAGCATCTGATATTGTGGGCCTAGTGCCGGGGCCCCAGAGAGCGCGATCGTCCCGAAGAAAAAGCCGGCAAACAATTTCATACTTTTTATCGCAAGGCCGCTCGAATCCCGAGCAGAGCAGAAAACACTAAAGCGAGGATTGGTCAGGCGATGGACTGTCGGAAGGACTGAGAGGATGATCATGACGAGATTCTTTTTCATGGGGATTTGTGACTGGCAAGCCGCCCGCCCGAAGCAATCAGGCCGATAGTCCCCTTCGGACTGAATCGTGTCTAAACTGCAATTCGGTCGCCATCGCATCGGCAAAATGACTTCGGCGTCGAAAGTACGATTCCAAACAGTTGAACGCGCCCGCGCGTTTCGTAGTCTCTTCCGATGCACGCGCGCGCTGACAAGAAGATCGACATTGATTCCTTTGCGCGCCGTCACATCGGGCCTAACGAACAGGAAGCCGCGGAGATGCTGCGCCATCTCGGATTCGACCATCTCGATGCGCTGATCGACGCGGCCGTTCCGAAAAATATTCGGTTAGATCGACAACTACATTTGCCGGAAGCCAAGTCGGAAGCCGAAGCACTGGCGGAATTGCGCGCGATCTCGAAGAAAAATAAAGTGGCGCGCTCGTTCATCGGCGCTGGTTATTCCGATTGCATCACGCCGCCGGTGATTCAGCGAAACATTCTCGAGAATCCCGGTTGGTATACCGCTTACACGCCGTATCAAGCGGAGCTCGCACAAGGCCGTCTCGAAGCGTTGATTAATTTTCAAACGATGATCACCGATCTCACGGCGATGGAGATCGCGAATGCGTCGCTGCTCGATGAAGCCACCGCTGCGGCCGAAGCGATGGCGTTGTGTCACGCGGCCGTGCCTGATCGTAAAACATTTTTTGTGGCGAGCGATTGTCACCCGCAAACGATCGAAGTCGTGCGCACGCGCGCGAAGCCGTTAGGCATCGAGGTCAAGATCGACAATCACGCCAACTTCAAATTCAACGACACGATTTTCGGCGCGCTCCTGCAATATCCGGCGACCGACGGCGCGATTTACGATTACGCCGAGTTCGTTAGCCAAGCGCACGAGGCCGGCGCGCTTGTCGTGGTCGCTGCGGACATTCTCGCGCTCACGTTGTTAAAACCGCCCGGAGAATTCGATGTCGATGTTGCCGTGGGCAGCACGCAACGTTTCGGGGTTCCGTTAGGCTTCGGCGGACCGCACGCCGCTTATTTCGCCACGCGCAATCAATACAAGCGGCATATGCCGGGTCGTCTCGTCGGCGTTTCGCACGACGCCGAAGATCGCCCGGCCTATCGACTCGCGCTGCAAACGCGCGAGCAACACATCCGCCGCGACAAAGCCACCAGCAACATTTGCACGGCCCAGGTTCTTCTCGCCGTCATCGCGTCGATGTATGCGGTCTATCACGGCCCGCGCGGTCTGCGCGCGATCGCCCAACGCGTTCACGGCCTAACGAATCGCCTCGCCACTTCCGGTTTGAAAATCGTGCACCAAAATTTCTTCGACACCCTGCATGTCGATCTTGGCGAGAAGAGTGCCGACGAACTTCTCTTGCGCGCCGCCAACGCCGGAATCAATCTGCGCAAGCTCGGCGAAAATGCGGTCGGCGTTTCGCTCGATGAAACGACGACCGAAAAGGATCTCACCGATCTTTGCGAAATCTTCGGCGGTAAGATCGACAATCAATCGTCTTCGAATTCGTCATTCGTTCCCGCTCAGCGGGATCATTCGTCATTTCTATCTCATCCCGTTTTCAACACGCATCACACCGAGACGGAGATGCTGCGTTATCTGAAGAAATTGGAATCGCGCGACTTGTCGCTCTGTCATTCCATGATTCCGCTCGGCTCGTGCACGATGAAGTTGAACGCGACCGCGGAAATGTTTCCGATTTCGTGGCCGGAGTTTGCGAAGCTGCATCCCTTCGCGCCCGCCGATCAAACGACCGGGTACATCGACATGTGCATGCAGTTGGAGGAATGGCTCGCGGAGATCACCGGTTTCGCGGCGGTCTCTTTGCAACCGAACGCCGGATCGCAGGGAGAGTACTCCGGATTGCTCGCGATCCGTGAATATCACGCGTCGCGCAATGAAGCGCATCGCAATGTCTGCATCATTCCGCAATCGGCGCACGGAACAAATCCGGCGAGCGCAGTCATGGCCGGATTCAAAGTCGTGCCGGTGGCGACGTTGAAAGATGGAGATGTCGATCTAACGGACTTGCGCGCGAAGGCTAACGCGCATGCGAGCGATTTGGCCGCGCTCATGATCACTTATCCGAGCACGCACGGCGTTTTCGAAACGACCATCCGCGAGATTTGCGAAATCGTGCACGCGCATGGCGGACAGATTTATCTCGATGGCGCGAACATGAATGCGCAGGTGGGGCTTTGCCGGCCGGGCGATTACGGCGCGGACGTTTGCCATTTGAATTTGC
>JBBROO010000013.1:0-68914 GCA_038229295.1 Chthoniobacterales bacterium
CCGCCGAACATTTCCTTGAGCGCTCCCCAAACCGTGCGCGTCGGCGCCGGCCCCTGCGAGCGCGCGACCAGCACAGGACAAGTGGCGCGATTCAAAATCGTCCGGGTGAGATTGCCCATGATGTAATGACGCAACGCGCCGCGCGATGGTGACGAACCGCTCACGATCATGTCGTGCTCGCCGATCCGCGCTTCTTCGAAAATTTGGTCGAGCACGCTGCCATGACGGACGCGCACTTCAGTGGTGACGCCGAGTGCTTCGAGTTCTTTTTTCTGTCGAATCAAATTGCGTCCGAGCTCGGAGCCGGATTCGAGTAAGCGATCGAGGTCTTCCTCGAGATTGACCAGGTCGGCATAGATCGCGGGCGGCTCGGCCATAACGTGCAGAAGCGTGACCGAGGCGCCGACGGCCGCGGCGACTTTACCGGTCAACTTCACCGCGTCGTCGATAAATGCTTTGCCGCCGGTGCAAACAAGAAAGCGTTTCAGCTCGGAACAATCGCCGATGGCCACGAGCACCGGCGGCGGAATCGCTTTGATGACTTCGTAAGTTTTTTCCGTGCGCCAATAAAGTCCGCTCGTATTGATGCGACGCGAACCGATGACGACCAGGTCAAATGTCGTTGTCGATGTTTGCTTGAGAATTTCGGAGACCGGTTCGCCCGCGCCGACGACGATCCGCGGAGTGACCGCATCTGCGCGAAGCAATTCGGCCTGCGCATCGAGCGCCTGGCGCAATGGTTGATCGTCCGCCGGTTTTTCCGCGATGCCGAGGAGCGTGGTCTCGGCCTTCGAGGCGCGGGCAAGAAGACTGCCGATACGCAACGCATTATCCGCCGAGGGCATTCCATCGCTGCAAATCAAAATCTTCATCGCGTCTTACAATTTGTGACCTGTCATCAAAGTATAAATGACAATGGCGGCGCCGATCAACGGCAGTGGCACGAAGGCCAGCCGGATTTTCGGGCCGGTAAAGTATTGCGTCGAGATCGCGCCGATCTGCGCACCGATGGCCGCGCCCGTGTTCATGACGAGGGCGATCAAGATATCGACGTTGCCTTTGATGGCGTGACTGAAAGTTCCGTAGCTGGCCGAAATGATGATCTCGAAAAGATCGGTGCCGACGGCGAGATGGGTCGGGATGCCGAGAACGTAAACCATCGAGGGCATGCGAATGTAGCCCGCGCCGCCGCCGAGAAATCCGCTGAAGAGTCCGCCGACAAAAGACACCAGCAGAATTATCCAGAGCGAAATCCTTACGCCTGAAACCGGCAGATGGATCATGGGCGGAAGATTGAGTCGTTGAATCGCGCGCGTGACGTGCCGAAATGACGAGGGATCTTCTTTCGACTTACTCCGCTTCACCGGCGTTTTGCGCGCGCGATTTTGGGCCAGCGTCTTGCGGCTTTCCCAAATCATGAACGTCGAAATGCTGACGTAGACGACGATGGAAACAACACTGACGACGAGGTTCACGTTCCGGCGCGTTTCAAGGCCTGGATCATTTGCGCGCCGCACTCCGCTCCGCCGATTGTGCCGAAGGCCATGAGCAAACCTAACTTAAGATCGACATTGCCAAGTGCGCGGTGACGCTTCGCCGCCACGACTGACTTGCCAACGATATGGGCGAGATCGGTCCCGACCGCAAAATTCCAATCCACCCCCATCGCGCGTAACGCCGGCCCGGCGATGAAACTTCCCCCCACGCCGAAAAATCCACCCATGATGCCGATAAGAAATCCGATGACCGCCAGATAAATCGGGCTGATGTGCGAATTCGAGATCGGAAAGAACATGTCGATCTTTTATTCGGAGCGACCGCCGCGCAGCATTCGCAAAAGAAACGTGGTCACACTTTCGAGCGCGACCGCCTGCCCGATGATGAGCAGAATGGCAACACCGGCGTAAGTGTAGCGGTGATGACTCTCCAGTTGGAAAAGCCAATCGCCGAGAAAATGCAGCACCAGAAAAAAGTAAGCGACCACGAGCACGCCGTAGAGAGCGAGCTCAATCAGAAAAGCTTTTAACGTGGCAACGGCTTCCTTCTTCATCCCCTGGCTTTCGCGGTCACAAATTCTTCGCGCTTCCTTTGTCTGCCGGTTGGGACAGATTGCGTCAATCCGCAAATTCCGTTGCGTTGCCGCGCTTTCTTCCTAACATTCCCCTCCACTTTAAAACGGGAAAACTATGGCCGACGTTGCAAACAAATATGCCGAGAACGTAGAGGGAAAATTCTACGTCGACGACCAATGCATCGACTGCGATTTGTGCCGCGAAACCGCACCGGCGAATTTCAAACGCAATGATGACGGCGGCCATTCCTACGTTTACAAGCAAGCCGAGTCTCCCGAAGAAGACGCGCTCTGCAAAGAGGCCATGGAAGGCTGTCCGGTCGAAGCGATCGGCGACAACGGCGGTTAAGATCGACATCATCTTCCCGCCATGGTGACGGTGAATTCCGCAATTCCCGTCGCGCTCACTATCGCCGGCTCGGACAGCAGCGCCGGCGCCGGGATTCAGGCCGATCTCAAGACATTCACCGCGCTCGGCGTTTACGGCCTGACCGCCGTGACCTGTGTGGTCGCGGAAACGCCCGGCAAAGTTTCGCTCATCGAGCCGATGAATGCGGAGACCGTGTGCGAACAAATTCGCGTGCTCGCCAAAAGTTTTCCCATCGCGGCGATGAAAACCGGATTGCTTTGCTCGGCCGAGATCGTCGCCGCCGTCGCGAAAGCGATTGTCGATCTTGCGCACATTCCGCTCGTGGTCGACCCAGTGATGGTCGCGACCAGTGGTGATCGCCTTCTCAAAACCGACGCGGTTGCACTCTACGAAAAGGAATTGTTCCCGCGCGCGAAATTGATCACGCCAAATCTCGATGAAGCGTCGAGTTTGCTCGGCGAAAAAATAGAAGATCGACAAGCGATGGAGCGCGCCGCGCGTGCGCTTTCCGAAAAATACGGCGCGGCGGTCTTGTTGAAAGGCGGCCATCTCACCGGCGACCACGCGGTCGATCTTTTATGCGTAGATGGAAAGCTGACCGAGTTTTCCACGCCGTTTGTCCGCGATGTCGCGACGCACGGGACCGGTTGCACCTATTCTGCCGCCATCACCGCTGGATTGGCGGGTGGTATTTCATTGGAGATGTCGATCCAACGCGCCAAGAATTTCGTCACCGCAGCGATTCGAAATCATCTGAAATGGGGCGCCATCCACGCCCTCGCGACTCCTGGAATTGAAAACATCGCCTAACTAAACGCTTTCCGCCGGCCGCGAACGCGAGGCGCCCTTCGGGTTTTTCTTTTTCGAATCTTTCGCCAGCCGCTCCTGATTTTCCCAGCGTTTCAGACTTAAAGCTTCCTCCGCGGCGGCGGTCTCCGCCTGCTTCTTACTGTGACCGCGCCCCTGTCCGAGCACCATTCCTTCCCAGATCGCTTTTACTAAAAACGTTTTCTCATGCTCCGGGCCACTTTCCGAAATCGTTTGGTAAACCGGACTGACGGGCGAAATGCTTTGCAGTAACTCCTGGAGATCGCCCTTTGGATTGATGTCCACCGGTTCGGCCGCGATCCGGTCGAACTCCTCCTGCGATTGCGCCAGCACAAATTTCCTCGCCGTCTCCAGATCGCTATCGAGATAAATCGCGCCGATGAGCGACTCGAATGCGTCCGCTAATGTCGATGCGCGCGCCCGTCCGCCACTGGCTTCTTCGCCGCGACCCATGACGAGATGACGTCCGAGATCGATCGCCATCGCATACGTTTTCAATATTTCGCGCGAGACCAGACGCGACCGCAATTGCGTCAGGCAGCCTTCGTCCTGCTCGCCAAAATGCCGATACAAACGCTCCGTGATGGCGAGTTGCAGAACGGCGTCGCCCAAAAACTCGAGACGCTGATTATCGAAATGTTTGCGCTTCGTCTCGTGCCCGACGCTCGGATGAGTCAGCGCTTCCACCAGCAATTCCGAATTGCGAAATTTATAACCGATGCGCTCCTCGAGCGCCGTCACCTTATCGCTTTTCATAAATCTCGAGCGAAACGACAAGATCGAGAGCGCGTTGCAACATCGCGTCGCGCGGCCAGGCATTTTGCTGCGCCCGCCCGCGGCGTTGCTCGGCCGACTCCAGTTCGGGATTCGTTCCCGCCATCAATGCGGCCTCGTTCAAATGCGGACGCGCTTCTTCAAAAACAAAACTACTCATTCCTTTTTCCGCGCTCGCCTGAAAGATCTGCCGCTTGTCCGCGGCCGACATCTCCACCGGCAAGTCCGGCTTCACCCCTTGCGGATACAACGAGTGTCCGTCGGGCGCGATCACTTCCGAGACCGCCACGCGTAGAATTTTTCCGCTCGGCAATGGCAGATCGGAATATTCCACCGCGCGACCCGCGCTCGCTTTGCCGATGACCAGCGTTTTGTCGTAGAGACGTAGCGCCGCCGCGAACGCCTCCGCCGCGCCGCTGGTGTCGCCGTCCGCGAGCAGAACGATCAATCCCTGATACGTCGGATCGCGATCCACCGTGAACGCGCGATCTTGTTTTCCCTGTTTGCGCAAGGTGAACAAACTTTTGCCCTTTGCACAAAAGCGTTTGGCAAACTCCGCTGCGCTTTCGAAGTTACTTCCCGCACTCGCGCGAAGATCGACAATCACGGCGTCGACCTTTTTGGTCGCGAATTCCGCCAGCTTTTTGTCCATCGCCGCGAGACTCTCAGGATGCAAAGGCCCGAGCCGCAGATAACCGATATGTCCGCTGATGATGTCGCTGTAAAACGGCGCCGAAAATTCAGCCGCGGCACTCGCCTTGTCTGGCAACAACATCAAACCGGGCCCAAGTCGCGTCATCAAACCTTCCACGGTCGCTCGACTCAATTGCGTTTCGCTGATCGCTTCGGGATTGGTGAAATTCTTTTTCAATAGCGAAACGGTTTCCTGAAGATCGGCCGCCGTTAACGAATCGATCAATTCCTTCGTCGTCGGCGTGGCCGACGGTTTTGGCGCAGGCGATTGTGCCAGCGCGCTCGACATCACGAAAACGGCGATCAACGCCGGCCAGTAGTACCCAGACATGTGTGCGAATTGAGATGTCGATCTTACCGAGCAATCGCGCTCATCGCAATATCGCTCCGGAAATGGCAGCCCTCGAAGTGAATTCGCTTCACCGCTTCGTAGGCGCGATCGCGCGCGGATTCGATGGTCGATCCAAGCGCAGTCACGGCCAGAACGCGTCCACCGGCGGTGACGACACTGTTGTTCGTCCGCTTCGTGCCAGCATGAAAAATTTGCACGCCGTCGAGCTTCGCCGCGTCGTCCAAACCCGAAATCGTTTTCCCCACCTCGTATTTGTCGGGATAACCACCCGACGCCATCACGACCGTGACCGATGGTCGTTCGTCCCATTCGATTGTTTGCTTGTCGATCTTGCCGTCGATGGTTGCTTGCAACAGCGGCAGCAAATCCGATTTCATGCGCGGCAAAATCGCCTGCGTCTCGGGATCGCCAAAGCGGCAATTGAATTCGAGGACGCGAACTCCGGTTTCTGTGATCATGAGTCCGGGGAAAAGTAGTCCGCGGAATACAATGCCGTTCGCCTGCAAGCCATCGAGCAGCGGCCGCATCACTTCCTTTTCAAATCGCGCGGCCATTTCGCCATTCCAATTGTTCGCCGGACTGAACGCGCCCATTCCGCCCGTGTTCGGCCCTTCGTCGCCATCGAATGCGCGCTTGTGGTCCTGCGCCGTCGCCAGCAATCGGTAATTGTCTCCGTCAACCAAAGCGTGCAGCGAACATTCACTGCCGCTCAAAAATTCTTCCATCACGATGCGCCGCCCGGCATCGCCAAAGCGTTGTTGTTTCATCATGATCTCGATTGTCGATCTTGCCGTGTCGCGGTCCGGTGCGATGATGACGCCCTTGCCGAGCGCGAGACCGTCCGCTTTTATCACGATCGGGAATTGAATCTCGTCGCAATACCAGCGGGCTGCTTCCGCGTCGGAAAAAGTTTGCGCTTTCGCGGTCGGGATTTCTTGCGCGCGCATCAATTCCTTCGCGAAAATCTTGGATGACTCCAGTCGCGCCGCCGACTTGTTAGGCCCAAATACGCGCAATCCTTGCCCTTCGAAAAGATCGACCATCCCGAGCGCAAGCGGATCATCCGGACCGACCACCGTAAGATCGACATGGTTCTGTTTCGCGAAGCGCGCTAGTCCGGTGAGATCGCTCGCGCCGATGGCCACGTTCTCCGCCAGCTGCGCCGTACCGGCATTGCCCGATGCGCAGAAAATCAGATCGACATCAGGCGATTGCTTCAGTTTCCAAACGAGCGCGTGTTCGCGCCCGCCGCTGCCGACGACAAGAATTTTCACAACGAAGCGGCAAGGTAGGGAAGGCGCGCGGCGCTGTCCACAAACTGAAATGGCAATTTCCCCTGGCAGCGCTCATCACAGCCGAAATGTATCATACATTCCTTTTCGACTGTTACGTCCTGCTGCGCTATTAAGGTTCGTGGCCAAAACCCAATACACCGTTCTCGATGCGCAATGTCCTTCGCGCATTGTGCTGGAACGCATCGCCGACAAATGGACCGCTCTCGTCATCCAAATCCTGGCGCGGGGCACGATGCGTTATGCCGCCCTGCACCGGGAGATCGGAGGCATCTCGCAGAAAATGCTGACGCAAACGCTGCGCAGTTTGGAACGCGATGGCCTCGTGCAACGCAAAGTTCATCCGGTGGTTCCGCCGAAAGTCGAGTACGCGTTGACGCGCCTTGGCCGGACATTGATCGAGCCTTTGCGCGCGATTTGCCGTTGGTCGGAAAAACATTTGCCGGAGCTGGAAGCAAATCGCGCGCGGGCAATCGCAAGGGTCGCGATGCGTTGATTGTCGATCTTGCAACACCGCAAGATCGACAACTAAAAGCCGTAGCGCTTCGGCCATTCCGCGGCCGGTCCGCCAAATTCCGCCGCGCAAATCCTTAATTCCTCTTCGAAGAAACGCGCCACATGCGCGCGCGCTTTGTCCGTCAGTCGTAACCGTTGCCGATTCGCTTTGCTATTGTGCTCGGGCGCAAATTCCCCGCTCGCCTTCTGCGGATCGCCACCAAGAAATTGGATTACGTCATGTCGGAGCCCGCTCGGATTGCTTCGTAGATCGTCGTAGAAAAAAATCTGGAAATAATTAAGGCGCACATGCTGCCGCCAACGCGCCACAATGCGGCTCGCGTACGAGCGCTCAGAAACTTTCGGCGTTTGCAAACTGCGCGTGATCGCGTCCAGATCACTTACTTTGAATGGCGGAACGAGACCGTGATGGACGGCGAGCGTTAATTGTGACCACGCTCGCTCGACCGGATCGCGCGCAATGAAAATAACTTTGAGATCGGGCAAACGCGCGACGATTTGCGAAATCAATTCGCTATCGAGCGTGGAATAACCAGGCGTGATGTCGCCGGACAGAAGCGCGCCCTTCGGCTCGAAAAGGCGACAATAATTTTCAAGATCGACACCGGGTCTCGCGCTTAATTCTCGCAGTGCGTGCACAAAGCGCGCGTCGCGTTCGTCGCGTCCGCGCCGGCCCGCGGCCGAAACGCGGCCGTCATATTTTCCGCCCATCGGCGGCCGCGGATCACGCACGCCGGTCGCGACGCGATCAAAATAATGCAGCTCCTTCAACGGCGGCATCCAGAAATCGGGATGCGAACGCAGTTGTTCGTACAACCAGCCGGTCCCGGCGCGTTGCGCACCGACGCACAAAAAATCTGGACCGACAACGTTCATGGTCGCATACACCAGTTGCGCGACGCTCGGCGATTCACAAATTGAAATCGATGCCGCGCAAGATCGACAACACCGATATGATTGTCATCCCGAACCGCGAAGACGGTGAGGGACCTCACCTATCCCGCGGCGTCACGCGATGTGCCGTACATGCTCAATCATCTATTGTGAGATCCTTCTCTCCGCTCAGGATGACAGCGCTTGAATTATGGCCTTCATAATCAAACCGCCGCTGCCACCGATGGAAGCGAAGTCCATCGACGAAATTCCCGCCGGCGACGAATGGCAATACGAACCGAAGTGGGACGGTTTCCGTTGCCTCGCATTTCGCGACGGCGATGAAGTTTATTTGCAATCGAAAGCGGGCCAGCCGCTGGCGCGATATTTTCCGGATGTCGCGGACGCGATCGGTAAATTGCCGGCTAGAAAATTTGTCATCGATGGCGAACTCGCCATTCCGGTCGGCCGCGCGCTTTCGTTCGATGAATTGCAATTGCGTCTTCATCCCGCCGCCAGCCGCGTTGCGAAGCTGGCCGCAGCTCACCCCGCGCTTTTCATAGCCTTCGACCTTCTCGCGCAAGATCGACAATCGTATTTGCAGCGACCGCTCCGCCAACGGCGCGCGCTTCTCGAGAAATTCAAAATGAAAGGGGCAGTCCGTTTGTCGCCCGCGACGACCGATCTGCGCGTCGCCAAAAAATGGTTCGAAAAAGTCGGCGGCAATCTCGACGGCATCATGGCCAAGCGGCTCGATCTTCCCTACGCCCCAGGCGAGCGCACTGCCATGGTGAAGATCAAACAGATCCGCAGCGCCGATTGTGTCGTCGGCGGATTTCGTTATGCCAGCGGCGCCAAAGTTCTCGGCTCGCTCTTGCTCGGGCTTTACGACGACGCCGGTTTGCTTCATCACGTCGGCTTCACCTCCGCTTTTAAGGCGAGCGAGCGCCCAGGCCTAACGAAACAATTCGAAGCCCTGCGCAAGCCTCCCGGATTTACCGGCAACGCGCCCGGCGGCCCGAGCCGTTGGAGCACCGAGCGCACGGGCGAATGGGAACCGGTCAATCCGAAGATCGTGCTCGAAGTTACCTACGACCATTTTACGGGCGATCGGTTTCGCCACGGCACGAAAATTTTGCGTTGGCGCAAAGACAAAGCGCCCAAGCAATGCACTCTTGACCAGGTCGCACACCGCGAAGGGAAATCTTTGCTCCTGCTGTAGCGGCGGTCTGTGACCGTCGGACAAATAAATGCGGCGGTCATAGACCGCCGCTACAGAAATTATTCCGAGTTCAGCTCGAAATTAATTTTGACGTCGTAGTGCTCGCCATTGCCAAGGCCCTCGGGCAACGGATCGACTTTGGTAACGCGTTTCGCCGCGGCCGCGACGGAGGCATCGACCGCGTCATTGCCGGATGGCCTAACGATTTCAAAAGTCGAGACGCGACCGTCTTTCTCGATTCGCAATTTCACGAGCACCGAATTCTTCGCGCCGGACGATGCGATTGTGGTCGGCTGGACCCATTCGCTGTAAAAACGATCGTGCAACATGCTGCCGTACCAACCGAATTGAGATTGACCGCCGGGACCGCCGATCCTTCCGCCGCTTCCGGATGTTCCCTTGTTGCCGCCCGAGGAACTGGCGACGGGCTTCGGTGTCTCTTCGGTTTGCTTTTCCGGTTCTTTGGCAAGATCGACATCGTCCTTTGGTTTTGTTTCTTCCGGCGTCGGTTTTGGTTTTGGCGAAGCTTTCGCGATAACCAATTTCTTCGGCGACGGCTTCGGCGTTGGCTTCGCGGTCGGTTTTGGTTTTGGCGTCGCCTTCGGTGGTGAAACTTTTACTTTCGGCGATGGACTCGGCCGAGGAGTAGATGTCGATCTTGGAGAAGGCGTCGGAGTGGCGACTGGTAATTGAATTTCGCTTTTCGCAGCGATCACATCCGGCTGATCGTTGTCGGGTTCATCTTTCGGTTCCGGCGTTTCCTCTGGCGCGGGCGTTGAAATTCGGACTGGCTTTGGCGGTGCCGCGTTCGCATCTCCGCCGCTCATCCACACAATACTTTGCGCTTTCGCAACTTTCGTTTCGCGACTCCAGCGAACCAGACCGCCGATGACGACGACGTGCGCGAGACCGATGAGAGCGAAGTTGAGCCAGAAACGCAGGTTCCGCGACATCACTGATTCGCTTCCGCTTTGGTGGCGATTCCCACTTTCGTAATTTGTGCGCGCTGCAATGCGTCCATCAGCGTGACCAGTTTTTGCACGGGCAATTCGCGGTCGGGACGGATCACGACCGCGACATCCGGGTTCGCCGCCTTCAATTCGCCTAACTGCGCCGCAAGCGCGTCAAGATCGACAAGTTGATTATTGAGCTTGATCGTTTCGTCGCGATCGATGGCAATCATTTGCACTTGCGCCGCATTCACTGGCTGATTTTTTTCGCCGCTCGATGGAATAACGAGATTCATGCTGTTCTCCATCAGCGGCGTCGTGATCATAAAAATGATGAGCAAGACGAACGCGAGATCGAGCAACGGCGTGATGTTAATTTCGCTGAGCGACGAGAGACTGTTGCGTTGCGAGTAACGTCTCATCTCATTTTCTAAACGCGCCCTCGCGCGCGTTATGATCGACAAACTTATGTTCGAAATCGGACGCGAGCTCGGCGGCGAAGTTGTCCATTTCGACGATCATCGCGCGAATGCTCGTGACCAAAAAATTGTAGCCGAACATAGCGGGAATGGCGACGCAGAGCGCAGTGACGGTCGTGATAAGCGCGCCGGAAACGCCCGGTGCCATCGCGCCGAGACTCGCGGTGCCGGCCTCGGCCACGCCGGTGAATGCGTCCATTACGCCCCAGACAGTGCCTAACAAACCGAGAAACGGCGAACCGCTCACGGCCGTCGCGAGTAAAATCATTTGCGATTCGAGTTCGAGCGCAGTTTCACCGACGGCGCGTTCCATGGCGGCGTTGACCGCGCCCATTTGTGCGGGAGAAATTTTGTCGGCCGTTTCCATGCGCGCGCGAAATGTTTCGTCCACTTCGGCCGAGCCTAACAAGTGGAACGTCATCTCGCGGCAGCCCGCGCGATAAACATTAAAGTTGGGCGAGCCGCTGAAGCGCGCGTTTTTTTCGAAGAGCCGCAGTGGTTGTCGATCTTGCCGGAAGGCGGCGAGAAACCGCGCGTTCTGTTTTCGCGCGAATTGGATCACGCGCATTTTCGTGATCATGACCGACCAGCTGAAAATGGAGCCGACGGCGAGAAGAGCCAGAACGAGCTTGCCGGCAATGGTGGCGTGTTCGAATGCGAAAAGGAGACCGCCCGCCGCTAGCAAATTGAGCATCGCTGCATCACCGAGCTAAGTATTAACGCGCTTTCGGGGAAACGAAAGGCCGTACGCGGAAAAAGTTAGATCGACATTTTCTTCGGATAGGTCGCTCGCATCTTGGCCATGACGAAAAATGCGAGGCCGATCGCGAGCAGAAAAAAGGAAAAGAATTGGCCGCGCGTAAACCCGGCGATCAATGTCGCGTCCGGTTCGCGGAAATATTCGACCACGATGCGAAGGAGGGCATAACAAATGAAAAACAATCCGGTCGGGACGCCGTTCGGTTGGCGCAAGCGCGTGCGCACGAACCAGAGAATCAAAAACAGAATGAGTCCTTCGCAAAAAGCTTCGTAGAGCTGCGAGGGATGTCGCGGAGTCAGGATCGTGCGCAGAACTTCTTTCACTTGCGGTTGTCGATGTACGGCGGCGGCGATTGTTTCTGGCGTGACGAGCGACGGATCAATTTTTGCACAAGCAGCAACCGCACGTTCGGTTTCAGCCGGATGGTCGATCAACTCTTTCGGAAACTGCATCGCCCATGAAACATTCGTAGCGCGACCGTAAAGTTCGCCGTTAACGAAATTCGCGCAGCGCCCGAAGAACAATCCGAGCGGCGCAGCCACGACCAAACCGTCGCCGAGATTCATCCACGGAAGTTTTTGTCGGTGCGCATAATAAATCGTGAACGCGAGAATCGCGATGATGCCGCCGTGGCTGGACATGCCGCCTTCCCACACGCGCAAGATCGACAATGGCTCGAGGAGCATGTGCGGTTTGTAAAAAATCACATACCCGAGCCGGCCGCCGATGATGACGCCGAAAAGCGCGAGCCCGGTGATGAAATCGCCGACGCGCGCTGGATGAAGATCAACGAAACCGCGCCGCGCTTGCCATAAGTAAATGAGATAGCCGAAAAGAAACGCGAGCACATAAGCGAACCCGTACCAGCGCGGTCCGATGTTTTCCGTGATGTGGAAAATGAATGGGTCGAGATCGTGGACGTAGTACGCGAGCATCAGTCAGGCAATAGCGGGATCAGTTGCGGTTGCCAATCGCGCTTTTGCCGAGCACGTCACGCAGAAACGGTGCGGTGCGACTGAGTCGATTCTCGGCAACTTCTTCCGGCGTTCCGACGGCGACGATCTCGCCGCCTTCCGCGCCCGCTTCCGGCCCAAGATCGACAACGTAATCTGCCTCGGCAATGACGCTGAGATTGTGCTCAATCACGATGACGGTGTTGCCTTCATCGACGAGGCGATGCAGCACATTGAGCAGCAACTCCACATCGGCCATGTGCAATCCGATGGTCGGTTCTTCGAGCAAATACAATGTCGATCCTGGCTTGCGCATTTTCCGAATGCGTTCGTTCTGCGCGCGACCGACGCCGCGTTTTAATTGCGTGACCAGCTTCAACCGTTGCGCTTCACCGCCGCTCAATGTCGGACTCGGCTGTCCAAGTTTGAGATAACCGAGTCCGGTGTCGACGAGCAACGAAAGCGGTCGCGCGATTTTTTGATACGCCGAGAAAAATTCCGCCGCCTCTTCGATCGTCATCTCCATTACATCGCCGATCGATTTTTCGTTGTAGAGAACTTCGAGCGTCTGAGCGTTGTATCGTTTCTCGCCGCAATCTTCGCACGGCACATAACTGCTCGGCAGAAAATTCATCTCGAGCTTGATCACGCCCTGCCCTTTGCAGGATTCGCAGCGCCCGCCTTCGGCATTAAAGGAAAACCGGCTCGCGGAATAACCGCGCATGCGCGAGACCGGCAGTTGCGCGTAGAGATTGCGAATCTCGTCGAAGACTTTGATGTATGTGCCGGGCGTCGAGCGCGACGTTTTGCCAATGGGCGATTGATCGACTTCGTAAACCGCCTCGATCTTTTCGCCACCGCTAACGAGTTTAAATAAGTTGCCCGCGCGCTTCTTTTCTTCCAATGCATCGCGCACTGCCGGCCAAAGGACTTCGTGCATCAATGTCGATTTGCCCGAACCGGAAATTCCGGTGATGACCGAAAGTCGGCCGATCGGAAAACGCACATCGATATTCTTCAAGTTGTTCGCGCGCGCGCCGTGGATGTCGATCCAACTTTCGACCTCGTCCAAACTTCGGCGCGATTTGCGAATTGGATGACACAACGGCGTCTGCAAACAGCGACCGGTCTCCGAATTTTTCGCGCGCTTGATCTCGGCCAAGGTTCCCGTCGCCACCACTTCGCCGCCGTGAATTCCAGCGCGCGGGCCAAGATCGACAATGTGATCTGCGCGCCGCATCGTTTCTTCATCGTGCTCGACGATGACTAACGAGTTCCCTTTTTCGCGCAGCGCCGTCAGCGTATCGAGCAAACGCAAATTGTCGCGCGAGTGAAGTCCGATCGTCGGCTCGTCCAGAACGTAAAGCACTCCGCGAAGATTTGAACCGAGTTGCGCAGCCAATCGAATGCGTTGCGACTCGCCACCGCTCAAAGTTTTCGCCGATCGCCCGAGCGCGAGATAACCGAGCCCGACGTTCTCCATGAAGTGCAAGCGCTGCTGAATTTCCGGGACGAGATCGGCCGCGATGATTTGTTGCGTGCCGCGGAACTTCAACTTGTCGATCTTGCGCGCAGCTTCGGCCGCGGAGAGTTTTGTGAATTGATCGATGGTCGAACCTTGCACGCGGACGTGACGCGCCACCGCATTTAAGCGCGAGCCATGACAACTCGGGCAATCGTGCGCTTCCTCCTTGTCGATCCATTCCGATTCGCGCTCAGCCGCAAGTTCGTTTTCCAAAACCGAATCGCCGTCGTCACTTTCGCCCGTCTGCAATTTCTGATTCCAAATTTCGCCGAACCCGCCGCACTCGTCGCACGCGCCGTGCGGCGAATTGAATGAGAACAATCGCGGATCGAGCTCCTCAAACGCGCGGCCGCAACCTGGACAACTCATCTCCGTGCTCATGACCGTCAGCCGATTTTTCATGTCGAGCAGATGCGCCGTTCCGCGGCCGATCTCGAGCGCGCGTTGCGTGAGATTGCGCGCTTTCAGGATTCGTTTCGCGTCGATCACGCCGACGACGACATCGATGGTGTGTTCCTTGAACCGCTCGAGCTTTCGAAATTGCGCAACCGGAATCAGCGTTTGATCGACATAAAGTGTGTCGAAACCCTGACGCTCGGCCCAACGCGCGACATCGGTGTGAAAACCTTTGCGCGCTTTGACCAGCGGCGCGAGCACCTTGAGATGACCGCGCTTCGCCGCGCTCTCCACTTGCCTAACGATCGCGGCGAGACTTTGCTTTTCCACTGGCAGATCGCACTCGGGACAAAATTGCGTTCCGGTTTTGGCGAAGAGCAATCGCAAAAAATGATAAACTTCCGTCACCGTCGCGACGGTTGATTTGCCGCCGCCGCGCGTCACGCGTTGCTCGATCGCTACGCTCGGCGGCAAGCCAGTGACAAGATCGACATCGGGTTTCTCGAGCTGCTCGACGAACTGCCGCGCATACGGCGACATGCTGTCGAGAAATCTGCGCTGCCCCTCCGCGAAAAGAATATCGAAGGCGAGCGTCGATTTCCCCGAACCACTTAATCCGGTGATCACGATTATCTGATCGCGCGGAATTTCGACCGTGATGTTTTTGAGATTGTGTTCGCGCGCACCGTAAATGCCGATCGCGCCGTCTCGCCCGGGTAGCGCGCGCGACTCGCGCGCGGCGTTCGGCGTCTCGCCGAACGCTTCTTCGGCAGCGCGCAGTGAAATTTCCTCATCCTCGCCGTTCGTGTAACTGAATGCTCGCGGCGGGACACCGCGAACCGCGCGCGAGACGCGCGCGCTACCCAGAAGTTTTCGCAGAAATCTTCCCGTGTGTGACTTGTCGATCTTCGCGACTTGTTCCGGCGTTCCAATGGCCACGATCTCACCGCCTTCATCGCCCCCCTCCGGTCCAAGATCGACAATCCAATCTGCCGACTTGATCACTTCGAGATTGTGCTCGATCACGACTAACGAGTGGCCGCGATCCACCAATCGCTGAAACAGTTGCAGCAACATCGCGACGTCATCGAAGTGCAATCCCGTTGTCGGCTCGTCGAAAATAAAAAGATCGCGCTTGCCGTTCCCGTTCGAATCCGGCGCTTCGGTCAGATGTTTGACCAACTTAAGCCGCTGCGATTCGCCGCCACTCAGCGTGTTCAGCGGTTGACCGAGCCGCAGATAGCCGAGACCGACTTCATCGAGAACTTCGAGCCGCTTCGATAATGTTTTCTCTTCGCCGATCTGCGCGAAGAATTGAATCGCTTCGCTTACTGTCAGCATGAGCACGTCGTGAATCGATTTCCCCTGCAGCTGCACTTTGAGCACGTGCGCTTGAAAACGTTTTCCTTCGCACTCGGCGCAACGTACATAAAGATCGCTCAGGAATTGCATCTCGATCTTTTCGAAACCGGTGCCCGAACAACGCTCGCAACGTCCGCTCCCGGAATTGAAGGAGAACGCGCTCGCCGTTAGGCCTTGCGACATCGCTTCGGGTTGCGCGGCGAAAAGTTCGCGCACGCGATCGTAAAGGCCGAGATACAAAATCGGCGTCGAGCGCGGAGTGCGCGCGAGCAACGCTTGATCGACCATGACAACCTGGCCGACGCGATGCGCGCCGGTCACGCTTTTGCATGCGCCCGGTGATTGATCGGATGATTCGCCTTTCGCTTGAAGCAAATGCCGGTAGAGCACGTCGTGGATCAGCGTCGATTTGCCCGAACCGGAAACACCGGTGACGCACGTGAAAACGCCTAACGGAAGATCGACATCTACATTTTTCAGGTTGTGTTCCCGCGCGCCGGTGATCTTGATCGACGATGTCGATCTTCGACGCTTTTTCGGAACGGGAATTTTCTTCTGGCCGCTGAGATATGCAGCCGTCAGCGATTTATCGTGAAACAAAAGTCGATCGAGCGGGCCGTTGAAAACCAATTCGCCGCCGCGCTCACCGCGGCCCGGACCGATGTCGATCAAGTTATCGGACGCGCGAATGATTTGCTCTTCGTGTTCGACCACGAGAAGCGTGTTGCCTTTGTCGCGAAGATTATGCATCACGCGCACGAGCCGGCCGATGTCGCGCGGATGCAGTCCGATGCTCGGCTCGTCCATGATGAAGAGCGTGTTCACGAGTGACGCACCGAGACAGGTCGTTAGGTTGACGCGTTGCACTTCGCCGCCGCTGAGCGTGCGCGTGGAGCGGTCGAGCGCGAGATAGCCGACGCCGACTTCGCACAAATATGTCAGCCGCGCGCAAACTTCCTTCTGCAACATCTGCGCGGTGGAATCGGCAATTGAGATGTCGATCTTGCCGAGAACGTCGCGCGCGACTGAAATAGAAAGCGCGGTGAATTCGGGAAGCGTCAGGGTTTTCTTCGCGGCGCAGATTCTGTAATTCAGCGTCTCCGTCTGGAATCGTCCGCCATGACACTTCGGACACGTGGTGTAGGCGCGATAACGACTGAGCAGCACGCGCACGTGCATTTTGTAAGTGTTGCTTTCGAGCCAGCGAAAAAATCCGCGCACGCCGTACCAGCGACTATCGTCTTCGTAATCATCGTCGCCGCCGTCGCTGCGTTTCTCGCCTTCAATGACAAAGGTTTGATCCGCCTTCGGCAATTCCTCGAACGGAATGCGAACATCGATCTCCTCCCGCGCGCACGCGCGCAGCAAATCTTTCTGCGATTCACCAAACTCCTGACCGCGAAAAACACGCACCGCGCCTTGTGCGATACTGAGCGCGCGGTCGGGGATCGCTTTGTCGAGATCGATCGCGATGGTGCGACCGAAGCCCCGGCATTCCGGGCATGCGCCTAACGGATTATTGAAACTGAACAGACCAGGAGTCGGCGGGCGAATGTCGATATCGCAATGCGCGCAATGCCAGCCGGTGGAGAAAGGATGAGAGTTGAGGGATGAAGGTTGAAGGTCGGGGGCGACCGGGATGACGTTTATTTTTCCTTTGCCGAAACGCAGCGCGATCTCGAGGGCTTCGGTTAATCGCGCGCGATTTTCGTCCGTGATGGCGACGCGGTCCTGGATGACTTGGACGCGCGCGCCAAGTTTCCGCTTTTTTGGATCGACATCGACGCGCACGATCTCGTTGTCGATCCAAACGCGCAGATAACCTTGTTGCTGCAAAAATTCGAAGAACGTGCGCGTTTCGGTTTTTGCCGGAACCGAAACCCAGAAAGTAATGAGCACAGTTTGTTTCTTCAGATCGGTCAGCACATGATCGGCGATCGACTTCGCCGTCTCCGGTCGAATCTCGCGTCCGCAGCTCGGACAAAATGCGCGCGCCATCCGCGGCCAAAGCAGTTTCAAATAATCGTTGATCTCTGTCATCGTGCCGACGGTCGAGCGCGAGGATTTCACCGGATTCGATTGCTCGATCGCGATGGCGGGCGGAATTCCGCGGATCTCGTCGACGCGCGGTTTGTCCATGCGATCGAGAAATTGCCGCATGTAGGGACTGAAAGTTTCGACGTAGCGCCGCTGGCCTTCGGCGTAAATCGTTTCGAAGGCGAGACTGGATTTGCCGCTCCCGCTCGGGCCGGTGATGACGGTCAATTCTCCGAGTGGAAGATCGACATCGATGCCTTTGAGATTGTTCTGCCGCGCCCCGCGAATCTCGACGCAACCACGCTCAGCTGGAGCAGTGACACATTTTTTTTCGGCAACCTTTGATCCCACCGGAGACAATCCCAGATGGGGCTGTGGTTCGCAAATTCCGACTACGCTTGGAAACGTTTTACGAGCGCTTCGCGCTGCTGCAACAGCTCCTCGGGAACGACGCCGCCGAGCGACTCGAAAAACTTTTTGTGCTCGGCCAAATCTTTTTGCCATTCCTCGTGGTCAACGCCGAGAAGTTCGGCCACGCATTTGTGATCGATCTCCAATTCGGCAAGATCGACATCGTGGATTCCCGGCAACCAGCCGACGGGCGATTTGACGGCGCCGCCCGTTTTCTCACAGCGATCGATGATCCATTTCAGCACCCGCATGTTGTCGCCGAAACCGGGCCAGAGAAATTTTCCGTCAACTCCTTTGCGGAACCAATTCACATTAAAGATGAGCGGCGCGTTCGTTAGGCGTTGGCCGATGTCGATCCAATGCTTGAAATACGCGCCGATGTTGTAGCCGCAGAACGGTAGCATGGCCATCGGGTCACGCCGGACATTGCCGACGGCACCGGTCGCGGCCGCCGTTGTTTCGGAAGCCATGGTCGCGCCGAGATAAACGCCGTGGTTCCAATCGAGCGCCTGCAGCACGAGCGGCATGGTGTCGCTGCGGCGCCCGCCGAAGATAATCGCGCTGATTGGGACGCCTTCGCCGCGTTCGACCTCACGGTCGAGCGCCGGATTATTCCGCATTGGCGTAGCGAAGCGGCTATTTGGATGGGCCGCTTTGTCTTTCGATTCCGGCGTCCAGTCGTTCCCTTTCCAATCGATGGCGTGTTGCGGCGGCGCGCCGTCCTTGCCTTCCCACCAAACATCGCCGTCATCCGTTAGGGCGACATTCGTGTAAAGCGTGTCGTGCTCGATCGACTTCATCGCGTTCGCATTCGATTTGTAACTCGTCCCCGGCACGACGCCGAAATAGCCGTTCTCCGGATTGACCGCGAACAAACGGCCATCGCGAATCTGCATCCAGGCGATGTCGTCGCCGACGGTCGTCACTTTCCAACCGGCGAAATGTTTCGGCGGAATCAACATCGCGAAATTGGTTTTGCCGCATGCACTCGGAAACGCCGCCGCGACATAATGTTTTTTCCCTTCGGGCGATTCGACACCGAGGATGAGCATGTGCTCGGCGAGCCAGCCTTGTTTCTTCGCCAGATATGAACCGATGCGCAGGGCAAGACATTTTTTGCTGAGCAAAACATTGCCGCCGTAACCGGAGCCGACCGAGATGATGGTGTTGTCCTGCGGAAAGTGGCAAATGAAGCGCCGCGCAGGATCGACATCTAATAGTGAGTGGACGCCACGATTCCATTCCCCGGCCGCGTCGCCGCCAAGGCGCTTGACCGCGACTTCGCCCATGCGCGTCATGATTCGCATACTGAGCACGACGTAAATTGAATCGGTAATTTCGAATCCGACTTTCGTTAGGGGCGAATCGGGCGGACCCATGATGTAGGGAATGACGAACATGGTGCGGCCGCGCATGGCGCCTTTGAGCATCTCTTGGAGCTTCGAATACATCTCGGCTGGCGCGCCCCAGTTGTTCGTCGGGCCGGCTTCCTCTTTCGTCGGCGTGCAAATGAAAGTGAATTGCTCGACGCGCGCGACATCGTTTGGATTCGAGCGATGCAAATACGAGCGCGGAACTTTCTTGTCGTTTAATTTGATGACGACGTTCTGCCGCATCGCTTCCGCGAGCAGGAAATCGTTCTCGCGCTCGGAGCCGTCGCACCAAAAAATATTTTCCGGTTCGGTCAGCAGCTCGACTTCGTGCACCCAATCGAGCACCGCCTGGTTCGCCGGTTTGCTGTCCCCGATTCCAGCGGGCGGCGAAATGGCGGGTGCAATGTCTTTCATGAAATGAAGATGTCGATCTTACGATCGGAGCGAGAGACGAATTTCCCCTGCTTCGCGCCGTTCTCCAAGATTTTTTTCACGTCGAATCGCGAAGAGCGGTTGCGCGCTCCGAACGCCGGTTGTCTATTCCATCATATGTTCGGAGTCACTACCTCCGATGATTATCGGCCGGTCACGTGGCTCGGGCGGTATCCGGTCGACGTCACGACGATTCTCGTTGGACTTCACGTCGCTTGCGCCATCCTGACGGCGCTGCTCTTTGCGGCCGGACACGGCGCCGTTCTGAGCTACGCCATGTTCGATAGCGCGCGCGTTTGGTCTGGTTTTCAGATTTGGCGCGAGATTTCGTATGCTTTCATCCATTCGCCGAGTGGGTCCGCGCTTTTTTGGTTCGCCATCGAAATGTACATGCTTTTCGCGTTTGGCCGCGAGGTCGAAAGATTCATCGGACGGAATGCCTACATCTGGCTCTATGCGCTTTTGCTCATCGTCCCCACGCTCGTATTGATGCTCTGGGGTTTGGTGGAACGCACCGGCCTGGCTGGTTCGGGCCCGCTGCACTTCGCGGTTTTTGTTGCCTTCGCCACGATCTTTCCAAACGTGCAATTCTTTCTGCGCATCCCGGCCAGGTGGATGGCCATTATTCTCGCTGGCATCGGCACGCTGAGCGCCATGGCCGCGCGCGACTGGCAGACGTTAGTCGTGCTCTGGCTCAGCATCGGGATGGCGTTCCTTTTCATCGAGCTTCGCGGCGTTGGTCCGGAACTGGCTTGGCTAAATAACGTGAAAAATTTCGGGCGCAAGAAACCGCGGTTGCACGTCGTGCAAAGATCGGCCACTCGTCGCGTGGTCGAACCGGAAGATGTTTACGTTTCGGTCGATCCCATCCTCGACAAAATCGCCAAGTCGGGCATCGGCAGCCTAACGACCAGCGAACGCCGCGCGCTCGATCGCGCCCGCGCGCGCCTCCTCAAAAAAGATTCCGATTAGGTGGAACGCGATCTCCGAGCGCGTTGATAAACAATTGCGGCTCGCCGCCTGATTTAACATCGCGCCCGGAGGTCGCGATCCACCTTCGCTAGATTGAGGGCGCGGCCTGCATGGTCGCGAGAAAATCGTCGACGTTCTCAGCGTGGAGCAGCAGCGTCCGCAGCGCGTCATCTTTCGTCGTGCGCGCAATCGTGCCGATGACGACGAGATAATCATTGATGAGCTTTTGCGGAACGGCCAAGAGAAAAATCAGATGGGCGTGTTCGCCTTTGCCCGTCCACGGAATTCCCTCGACGCTGCGGCCGATTCCTAAAACGAATTCATCGACAAGTTCCGTGCGCGCGTGCGGAAATGCAACGCCGTCACCGGCGTAGGTGGAATTTGTTTTCTCGCGTGCGGCCACCTCGGCCAGAAATTCCTGCCGCTTGTCGATCTTCCGCGCGGCCGAGAGCAATCGCACGATTTCTTCCATCGCTTCCTGTTGCGTTCGCGCGCGCAGATCGAGCGCGATTTGTGTCGGCTCCAAAAGATCGACAAGTGCGATGGCCACGAGATTTGTTGGATTAATCGGCAAAGCAAGTTATCCAGTTAACCAAGCAGCCGTGGCAACTGAAAACATTCCGGGCGCACCCACCGACGAAGCGACCATTTCGCTCCAGAAAAGCCTGTACGATCCCGGCTACGTCAACGCCATGTCGCATTTTTATCGCGGCGAACTCGGGCGCATCATGGTCTGGCGCCAGCGTCTCGACATCACGACCAACTGGGCCATCACCAGCAGCACCGCCATCATCACCATCGCCTTTGCCAATCGCGAAGTGCCGCACATCATTTTCTTTTTCAATCTCGCCATCGTCTGGGGAATGCTCTGGATCGAAGCGCGGCGCTATCGATTTTACGACGCCTTCCGCGCGCGCGTCCGCATGCTCGAAGCGCATTTCCTCGTCCCGATGGTGATGGAAAATCGCGACATGCTCCAGGGCGAATGGAAAAAACTGGTTTGCGAAGATTTGATCCTGCCTTGTTTCAAGATCAGCAAACTCGAAGCCGTCGGTCGCCGCTTGAAACGCAATTACATTTTTATCTTTATCCTCATCATGGTCGCCTGGATCACGAAAATCTTTCTGCATGCGCCGACGGCGATGGACAGCGTGCCATCGTTTTATCGTGCGCTGCGCGTCGGACACATTCCCGCCTGGCTGGTGGCATCGATTTTCGTGGCCACCCTGGCCAGCGTCATTGGCATCACCATTTACGTCGGCAAAAAAACCTCCGGCGAGATCGCCGAATTCGGCACGCATCGCTCGCTCTGGCGGATTTGATGACCGAATTCGAGAAATTGTGCGACATCGTCGCGCGATTGCGCGCGCCCGGCGGTTGCCCATGGGACCGCGAGCAGACTAACGAATCGCTGCTCCCGGCCGTGATCGAGGAGGCCTACGAAGTTGCGGGCGCATTGCGCGGCGCATTGCGCGCGAAAGACGACGCGAATTTTCGCGAAGAACTTGGCGACTTATTATTGGTCATCGTCATGCACGCCGAGATCGCAGCCGAGGCCAATCGTTTCAAGATCGACAACGTCATCTCCGAGGTAACTGAGAAATTGATTCGTCGGCATCCACATGTTTTCGCGAAAAGCGACGCCGCCGACAGCGACGCGGTCGTGCGGCAATGGGAAGCGATTAAGCGCGAAGAAAAAAAAGGCGACTCCCATTATCTCGCCAGCTTGCCCGCGACGTTGCCGGCGTTGATGCGCGCGCAAAAAGCGCAGAAGAAAGTCGCGCGCGTGAATTTCGACTGGGACAAAATCGAAGACGTCATCGCCAAAGCGGATGAAGAGCTTGGCGAAACGAAAGCGGCGCTGGCATCGCAAGATCGACAATCGATCGAGGAAGAGATCGGCGATCTGCTTTTCGCGGTCGTCAATTTGGCGCGCAAATGCTCGATCGATGCCGAGAGCGCGTTACAAAAAGCGACCGACAAATTTCGCGCGCGCTTTAATCGGCTTGAGGACGAACTCACCGCGCAAGGCAAACGACTTGGAGATGTCGATCTTGCGGAGATGGATGCCATCTGGAACGCGATTAAAGAAAACGTTCAACGTCCAACGCCCAACATTCAACGTTCAAGTTCCGAATTGGACGTTGAAAGTTGAATGTTAAGCGTTGAACGTTTGCTTCATCCGCGCCTTTCGACATATTGGCGGCCCCGAAAATGAACATTCTCATCAATCTACTTTTAGCCATTTGGATGATCGTGGCCCTGCTCATGATCCTCGTGATTCTGATGCAACGCCCGAAGAGCGAAGGCCTCGGCGCAGCGTTTGGCGGCGGCGTAACGGAAAATATTTTCGGCGCGCAGACGACGACCGTGCTGACCACGATTACGGGCTGGCTCGCCGGGATTTTCTTTGTGCTGACATTTGCGTTGTCTGTTTGTTATGCGCACAAGGCGACTGGTGAGAGCGCGTTGAGCCGCCAGTTAAAAAACACCCCCGTCGCGGCGCCAGTTGTTAGTCCGGCGCCGGCTGTTCCGAATGCTTCGCCCGCACCATCGTTAAAGCCGTCGGACGCGGCGGTGGGAATTGTTCCGCCGGCCAGTGTTCCGGTTGCGCCGAGCGCATCTCCTCCGCCGCAAAAGAAACCGCAGTAAGGTTAGGTGGATCGCGACCTCCGGGCGCGATGTCGATCGGGCGGCTTCGCCGATTTTACTTTTTAGCAACGCGCTCGGAGATCGCGTTCCACCATGTCGATCTTGCACGATTTCGTTTTGTCGCTACCGTTCGCGGCGGCAATGGAGTTTGCCATCTCTCCGTAGAGAAAACCGCCATCGTTCGAGCTGATGACTCCTGCCAGAAAGGAGTTCCATATGCTCGAATTGAAACAGATCTTAATGGTGGGAATCGGCGGCGCCGTCGGATCGATCGCACGCTTCAAACTTGGCGGATTTATTCTGCAGCGCTGGCCGGCGTGGAATTTTCCGCTGAGCACATTGTCGATCAATCTGCTCGGTTGTCTCGTCATCGGCACACTGGCGGCGTTGGTCGAACGGCATGATTTGTTCTCGCCACCGGCGCGGTTGCTTCTTTTCACCGGTTTGTTAGGCGGCTTCACCACGTTCTCGGCTTTCGCTTACGAAGGAGTTTTTTTGTTCCGCCGTGGCGCCGTCAATCTCGCCGTCGCCTACGCTTTTTTGAGCGTAGTCGGCGGATTCCTGGCGGTCTGGCTGGGAATGAGACTGGTGATTCTTCTCTGGCCGGCGGCTCATTGAAGCCCGTGTTGCATTTCCCGCGCGTCTTTCATAACAATCGTAGCCAGCCCACCTCTACGCATGCGCACAAAAAACTTCATCTGGGGAATCGCGGTCGCATCTGCCTTGAATACGATGTCGATCTTGCAGGCGCAGGATGCCGGTGCGCTGCTCGATCTTTTAGTTAAGAAGAAGATCGTCACGCAACAGGAAGCGGATGAATTGCGCTCCGAATTAAAGAAAAAGCCTGCGTCCAGTTCAAGCGCCAGCGCGAAATTCACGTCCGACATTCCCGAAACATCGGCCGGCAAATGGAAACTATCCGCGCCGATCACCGAGCTCGAACTTTATGGCATGTGCGTCTGCGCTACGAATACCGCGGCGGGCAATCGACCGATAATTTCGCCGCTCTGCGCGACGATTGGCAGGAGCGGCAACGCGAGCGTTATCGTTTGCGCATCGGACTACGTGGGACGCTGGCGGACGATTGGTTCTTCGGCGTGCGTTTGGAAACGAGTCAAAACCCGCGTTCGACGAACGTCACTTTCGGTGGCGACTCCAGCAATGGGCCATTCGCCAAAAGCGATGATGGCGTCAACGTCGGACAGGCGTATCTCGGCTACAAAGGATTTCCCGACATCACATTGACCGGAGGTCGAATGCCGAATCCTCTCGTCAGCACTTGGATGACGTGGGACCCGGACCTGAATCCCGAAGGCCTGGCCGAACAATGGAAGCACACATTCACCATCGCGACTGGCGGAGGCGAAGCGAGCGAGGCGCCGTCCTATAATAAGGATGGCGCCAAAACGGTCGTGGTTCCGAAATCCAAAGAATCCGCCATCAAGATCGACATCTTCGCCAATTTCAGTCAGTTCGTTTACGACGACGCCAATCCCGAGAATCCGTTAGGCCGCCGCACGCCGAATCGAACGACCAGGCAATTGACTCCGAACACAGACGCGTGGCTGCTCGCGTGGCAAGTGGGCGCGCGTTTCACTTTCCCGAACAATCTTTATGCGCAGATCGCGCCGACGTTCTACAACTACACCGGTAACGGCGACACCTTTAATATTCATTTCCAAGGGGGCGACCCGAATGTCTCGAACACGGCCTCAACCTCGCAAAATCAAACCGGCATCAACAGCCTCCTCGTTTTCGATATGCCGGTGGAAATCGGCTGGAAACTCGGCGAATTGCCGATGCGTTTGTTCGCTGACTTCGCCGTGAATCTTGATGGGGGCGAGCGCGCACTGGCCGCCGGCCATCCGGGAAAAGGCGATCAACGTTACGCCTACCAAGTCGGGATGGGCGTGGGGAAGTTGAAAGCAAAACACGACTGGCAAATCGATTTGTTTTGGCAACATAACGAACAGTATTCGCTCGATCCAAACCTGATCGATAACGACGTCTTCGACGCGCGTCTAAACATGGAAGGAGTCGGACTTCGCGCCGGGTACGCATTGAGCGACGCCGTATTTTTCAATCTCACCTGGGTCTACGGCTGGCGCATTAATGACGCTCTCGGCACGGGCGGCGCGAACGACATTGGACTCAATCCGCTCGATCAATACCAGATCCTGCAAACCGACCTGACCGTAAAATTCTGAAGAATTTGATTCGCGGTGGCGGTCAAAGTGGCCGTCAATTACGAATCTAGAACAGCATAAGATCGACATGTTACGGCCATCGATAAAGACAGACATTTTCGTGTGCGATGAATGCGGAAATCGCAAACGGCTGAAAAGCTCCAATCGCCACTGGTGCGATGTCTGTAATCGCGGCACGCCGGTGGAAATGCGGAACGTGCGCGACAAAAAAGCGGTGCTGCCGCAGGGCGACCGCAAACCGTAACTCGCGCGACGTTCGATTGTCGATCTTCCCACGGTTCGCCCGCGGTTTCGGTATCGCTCTTGCTTTACCAGAGGGATGCCGCAGATGCATTCCTATTCCAAGGAGCAACGCGAAGCCGTGCGCCAGCTGGTGCACCTGGTTTTGATTCGCGATATGGCGACGTTCACGCCCCAGCAATTTAAGGAGTGGATTAAAGAGACGGACACAAAATTTCGCAAAGTGGCGCTGACGCTGGCCTTCCGGCTGAATGATCGCACCGTCCATTTCTCAATCAAAGAGCTGCGCACCGGCCGGGTCGCTTTCCAGTTCGGGGCCTCGACCCGCGTGCGCTTCGACGACGGTGAAGTCGTGATGACGGTCGAAGACACGAGCTGGCGCGTACGCTGAGCGTTCGACGCGGATAAGTCTTGGCATTTTCGCGGGAAAGGTTTCAGTCGGGGAAATGGCCCGGCGGCATCGAGCATTGTCCCGCGAGATCGAGCGGAAATTTTTGATCAAACAATTACCGCCCGACATTCGGCGTGCGCCCCATTTCAAAATCGACCAGGGTTATCTGGCTAACGAACGCCAGGATCGACATGTTCGTTTGCGCAAGAAAGCGAACACCGCGTCGCTTACTTTCAAAGCCGGCCGCGGAAGGGCGCGAGAAGAACGCGAGATTACCATCAGCGAAAAACAATTCGCCGCGCTCTGGCCGGCGACCCGGGGCCGGCGTCTGCGCAAAGTTCGCTACGAAATGCCATGGAAAAATCTCACCATCGAGATCGACATCTATCGCGGCCGCAATCGCGGATTGATCGTAGCCGAAGTGGAATTCCCTAACGAGGCCAGTTGCCGCAGATTCAAACCGCCGGAGTGGTTTGGCCGCGAGGTCACCGGCGAATCGCGTTACAGCAACGTGAGACTGGCCCGCGCGTAGCGCTCACTTCGCTTTGCGCGAAAACTTCGGCGGAAAAAGCCAGAGCAATCGGCCTTCTTCGCTCGCAAGATCGACATCGAGCAACGCCACGCCGCCTTTCGAAAGCTTGAGCGACGCGCCCGTCAATTTCGAAATGACTTCCGTGAAATCCGGTTCATGCCCGACCAACATCAAACTATTTGCGTCGTGCCGTTTCAAAACGGTTCGCAGCTCGGCCATCCCGAATCCAGGCGACAACGATTCATCCTGCCGCACTTTCGCCTTGAGATATTCGGCGGCGATCTCCGCCGTCTGCGCCGCGCGCGGCAACGGACTGGTCACGATCAAATCCGGACGCACTTTGAGCCGATCGAGAAAGCGCGCCACTTCCCGCATTTCTTTTTTGCCGGGCCCGGTCAACGGCCGCTCGTCATCCCGCTTTTTCCAGTTCGCCCAATCGGCTTCACCGTGCCGAAGAAAAAAAGTTGCATGTCGATCTTGCGGCACGCGTTACATGATGTTCCACTTCGGCCGGCGCGTCCGTGGATCGATTTGCCAAAGGCGCGTCCCACCCAGAAAAGCGTTGCGATTACTTCCGACTTCAATCCCCGGCGGAAGTGCGTCGAACTTTTTCACGTTGCCGCCACCGAGCACAACGTAATCGGCCATGAGCGCTTTCTTTAATTGCAAAACCGCGTCGATGACTTCGCGCTTCCATTTTTTTTGGCCGAGCGCTTCCATGCCCGATTTTCCCAGATAATCTTCGATGATTTCGTGATCTTCGTAGGGTAGGTCGCCCAGTTCGAGCGGAAGCACGTTGTTTTCCCAGATCAAGGTCGAGCCAAGACCGGTGCCGAGTCCGAGAAAAAGCATTCGTTTTCCGCGAAAACTTCCGAGTGCTTGCATGGCGGCGTCGTTGATAACGCGGACGGGTTTGCGCAACGCCTTCTCGAAATTAAATCGCGGCCAACCCGCGCCGAGATGCTTCGGCTCGCTCGCGATGCGGCCGTTAATCACCGGCGCCGGAAACCCAATCGAGACGGTGTCGAATTTCCAATCGCCCACTTCCTTTTTGATCTGCGCAATCATTTCACTCGGCTTCAACTTCGGACCGGATTTGAATTTTCGTTTCTGCGCGCGCGAAATCATCAACTTCACGTGCGTGCCGCCAACATCGACAACGAGAATTGTCTTCTTCATGGCTGCTTCGGATTAGCAGTCGTGATCGGAATCAATTTGTCGGCGCGAAGTTTTTTCTTCGTCCCGCCCGCCTTCTTCGAGCGCTCGCGCGATTGCTCGCGAAAATGCCATTGCGCCTGCACTCGCGGTTCGGTCCCTTCCGGTTTCAAGCGCCGGTAAGTTCCGTCCGGCTGCAACTCGCGCGCTTTCACGCGGTCGTTCAAAAATCGCGGCAAAACTTCATTCACGATCTGCGCCCGCAACGCCGGACTCTCAATCGGGAAAGCGACTTCCACGCGCCGGAGAAAATTTCGCGGCATCCAATCGGCGCTCGAAAGATAAAGCACCGGGTCGCCCGCGTTCTCGAAATAATAAATCCGGCTGTGTTCGAGAAAACGACCGACGATGCTGATGACACGGATGTTTTCGCTCAGTCCCGGCATTTTCGGCCGCAAACAACAAATGCCGCGCACGACCAGATCAATCGTCACTTCCGCGCAGGAAGCTTCGTAAAGTTTTTCGATGACCTCTTGATCGACAAGTGAATTTAGCTTGGCGATGATCCGCGCCGGTTTGCCCGCGCGGGCGTTGTCGCGCTCGCGCTCGATCGCCGCGATCAACCGATTCTTCAAATCGAACGGGGCCACCAGCAACTTTTTCAAACCGGGATAACCGGCCAACCCGGTCAACGTGTTGAAAACAATCGCGACCTCTTCGGTCAACTGTGCTGCGCTCGTGAGCAAACTGAAGTCAGTGTAAATGCGCGCCGTCCGTTGGTGATAGTTGCCGGTGCCGAGATGCACATAATGGCGCAGCCGATCGCTGTCGCGCCTAACGATGAGCAACGCTTTGCAATGCGTCTTCAAACCGACCACGCCGTAGATGACGTGCGCGCCGGATTCTTCGAGGCGGCGCGCCCATTGAATATTGGCCGCTTCATCAAAGCGCGCGCGCAGTTCGACGATGGCCGTGACTTGTTTGCCGGCGTTGGCCGCGGTGATGAGCGCTTCGACAATGGGCGAGTCGCCGCTTGTGCGATAAAGCGTGATCTTGATGGCGAGCACTTGCGGGTCCTGCGCCGCTTCCTCGATCAACTCGACGATCTGGTCGAACGAATCGTAGGGATGATGCAGCAGCACATCCTGCTTTCGCAGCACTGCGAACATGTCGATCTTCGGTGGCAATGCCGGATCGCGCGCCGGTTGAAACGGACGATCTTTTAATTTCGCGAAGGCATCGTTGGCCATGAGCGGAGCCAGATGCGTCATCGAAAGCGGCCCGTCGAGCTTGTAAGCGTCCTCCTCCGCTAAATCAAAAAATTCGAGGAGCAGTCCGAGAATATCTTTCGGAATATCCGGCTCGACCTCCAAGCGCACGGCGTCGCCCTGACTGGATCGCCGGAGCTCCTGCTCGATCGTGCGCAAAAGATTCTCCGCTTCCTCGTCGTCGATGTAGAGATCGCTGTTCCGCGTGATCCGAAATGCGTGCACGCCTTCGAGAATCAGCCCGGGAAATAATTCGCCGATGTGCTGTTTGATGAGCGACGCGAGATAAATGTATTCCCACGGTTGGTCCTTGCCCGCGTCGCGCGGCATCGCGATCAATCGCGGCACAACGCGCGGCACTTGCACAATCGCGTGCAATTGTTCGCCACCGCGACGCGCCTTTGCCCTAACGAGCAGATTGTGACTCTTGTTTAGCAGTTGCGGAAACGGATGACTCGCATCGACGGCCAACGGCGTGAGCATCGGAAAAACTTCCTCCTGAAAATATTTTCGCGCCCAGGCCGCGCGCTTTGCTGAAAGATCGACAACTTCACGCACGCGGATGCCGTTCCTGGCCAGCTCCGGCAGCAATTCGTTTTTCCAAAGCGCGTACTCCGTCGCCACCATCTCGCGCACCTTTTGCTGGATCTTGTTGAACGTCTCCGTCGGACTCAATCCGTCGGGCCCAACATCGCTCGTCTCGCTCTCGATCTGCTGTTTGATGCCGGCGACGCGAATCTCAAAAAACTCATCGAGGTTCGAACTGAAAATCATGAGAAACTTCACTCGCTCGATCAACGGCTGAGTCGGGTCCTGCGCTTCTTCGAGGACACGACGATTAAATTCGAGCCAGCTCAGCTCGCGATTAATGAAATTTTTCGGGTCGACTAATGGAGCGACGACCAAATGCGTCTCGGGCGAAGCTGCCGCGCTTACGATTTCTGCTTCGACAATGTTAGCTTCGGTTTGCGGCATTTCTTGTAAGATCGACAATCGACTGCGATCCGTTTCGCTGCAATAACGCGGTTAAGCCGATGCCGCGCTCTCAGCGGCACGTAGGATTTCCCGCGCCGATCTGACAACGTAAAGGCCGATCGCGCCGCCAATAATCAGGTCGATGTAGCGCCAGCCGGTGAGATATATTAAGAGCGCGGAAACGATGACGCTGATGTTCGCGATAACGTCAGCCCGCGTGCAAATCCAGGTGGCACGAAGGTGAACTTCTTTTTCCTGATAACGGCTCAGCAGATGCAGCACCCAGGAATTCACGACTAACGACATCGCGGCGATGGTGAGCATCATGCTGCTCTGGGGCGATGCGCCGAAAATTCCTCGGCGCGCGACATCGAGTAGCACGACGAGACCGAGCACGACCAAAACGTTTCCGGTCAAGGTCGCGGCGCGCGCCTTGAACATTGCGGTTCGGCCAATCGCAACCAAACCGATGGCGTAGGCGAATGCGTCGGTCAGCATATCGAGAGAGTCGGCGATCAGCCCGGTGGACTCGCCGATTATTCCGGCAATGATGCCAACGACAAACATGGTCGCGTTCAGAACGAGCGCGAGAATCAGGATGCGCCTTTGCTCGCTCGTCTCCGCAGTAATGTCACAGCCGCATGAGGTCATGGGAGGTGGTTAAACTTTTCCATCGCCGGCTAGAATTGCACTCATCTTCTTCGTCGGAGCGTTTCGACCGCGGTCCAGCACACAGCCAGCCACACGATCGCCGCCGCCATCGCGCCCATCACATCGCTCAGATAATGTGCGCCCAGGTAAATCCGACTGAGGCCAACAAACAGTATCAATACGCCGGCTCCGCTCCATGCGAGCACTCGGCTCTGCCGCGAAACCCACCACCCGGTAGCGAACAACGCGATCAGTCCGTAGAAGAGCGTTGCCCCCATCGTGTGGCCGCTTGGAAAGCCGTAGCTAGAAAGCGTCACGAGCGGGTTTTCCAGCACCGGTCGCTGGCGATGAAAGATGTGTTTGAGAAAAATGTTTAGCAAGCTGCCGCCGCCCATCGTGAACACCAACACAAGCAACCTGTCTCGTGACTTCCGCCAAAGAAATGCAAGTGCCGCGACGATGGACGCGGAAGTGATAAACGCGACGGAGCCGAAGAAAGTAAGAATGCGTGCGACGAGCGTGATCGCCGGCGTTCCGTGCTCGTGAAACCAAAGTGCAAGATCGTGGTCGATTTTCACCAGCGGATCATTCGTCAGCAAGTCCTCGACGATCCCGCCAAACCACCAGCAACCGAGAATAATTGCCAACATCCCAAGTGTGAGATGAAGGCCAAGGTAGGCATGAGGCGAAAGACGATCCTGCAGGAACTTGATCTGCGGCGCGAAGCGCTGACGGAACGTCATCATCAGCTACGACTCGCTTGCGTTGAGGGAAGCCGACGCAGCAACACCAGCGCGATCAAGGCGAGGGCGCCGCAGCTAACGAAGCCGACGCGCACACCGTAGAACTGAGTGACGAGTCCGATCAAGAGAGGGCCAACCATGTCCCCGAATTCCTTGAACGATTGTGCTGCACCCATGCTTGCACCGAGCTTGTTCTTTTCCGCAAGCGCGCCCACAAGTGCATCACAATTTGTCCAAACAGTTCCCACTCCGATACCGGCTGCGATGATTACTGCGATGAGCAATGCGCCTGTGGTAAACGTCGTTAGGATTATCGCCAGCGCTGCAACCATCAGACCGACGATGACGGTCACGTTGATAGAAATCCTGTCCGCGAGATAACCAGCCAGTGGCTGCACGAGTAGATAACTGAGAGTCGCGGCGCTGACCGCACTGCCCGATTGCAGCGGCGTATAACCGATCCCATGCAGATAGACGGGCAGAAACCCAAAGAGGATTCCGACCATGAACATGTTGACCACGATCACGGCGTAAGTCGACAGCAAGCGCGGTTCTTTGAAGATGAGGAAGAACTGCTGGAGCGTGATGTCGTCATCATCATCCAAGCTGTCGCCTTTGTTCGGGTCGCGCGGCAGCAGCAGGCTTAGCAGCAAAGCCAGGACACCGACTCCCGCCGAGACGATGAAGATCATCGCGAAGCCATAGCCGTTGATCAGAAATCCGCCGAGCGCGGGAGCAATCACATAGCCCGCGCCTTTGATCGCATTGTAAATTCCAAAGGCCTTTCCGCGCCCGGTTTCAAAATATTTCGCCACGAGCGTGATTGAGACCGTCGAAAGCGCCGCCGCACCAAGTCCCTGAACGAAGCGCACGAGCAGCAAAAGTTTCGGACTGATCACCAGGAAAAGGAGCGATCCGGCGACGAAGATCGACAATCCCGCGAGCAGCGTCAGCTTCATGCCGCGGCGATCTGCGATGAAGCCGGCCAGTGGCTTCGCGAACAGCTCCGCGAAATCGTAGACCGCGATTAGCAATCCAATGACAAACGCACCGGCGCCGATCGCTTCCGCATACGGCGGTAAATTCGTCGCAACAATGTGCGCGCCGAATGACGTGACAAAGCCGCACGTCGCGAGAATAAGGAGAATTCCGTATCGCATCTCAATGGATGACGCTCCAGCGCGGCCCATCCCGCGTTTGCGCGAAAGGCCAGCTTATTTCTTGAGCAATTTCGCGATTACAACGACGAGCAAGACGATCAGCAGAATGCCGACGACCGTCCAAACCCACATGTGTCCCATCATCATATTCGTCACCTCCTTTGTTACTGCGATTGCGACCGCGCCAGCTCGCGTCGACGCCACAGCATATAGATCACTGGATACATTAAGAGTTCCATGATGGCCGAAGTCACAACACCGCCGATCATCGGCGCGGCAATGCGTTTCATGACGTCGGCGCCGGTCTGCGTAGTCGATGACCACATGATCGGAAGAAGACCGAAGAGAATTGCGCAGACGGTCATGATTTTCGGGCGAATGCGCTGCACGGCGCCTTCTATGACTGCGTCATGCAAGTCGTGCATCGTGTTCATCCGACCTTCGGCTTTGAATTTTTCCCAGGCGTGATCCAGATACAAAAGCATGACGACGCCGGTCTCGGCATCGAGGCCGGCGAGGGCGATCAGCCCGACCCAGACGGCGACGCTCATGTTGTAGCCGAGCAGCCAGATCAGCCAGAATGCGCCGACGAGTGAGAACGGCACCGCCAGCAAAACGATGCACGTCTTCACCACCGATTTCGTGTTCATATAAAGCAGCACGAAAATAATGAGCAGCGTGAATGGGATCACGACCTTCAGTTTTTTCAGCGCGGCTTGCAGGTATTCGAATTGCCCGGCCCACTGAATGTAATACCCCGGCGGGAATTGGATGCTCTGACCCAGTTTCTGTGAGGCGCGTCGCACGTAGCCGTCGATATCGCTCGTCGTGATGTCGACGAATACGAAACCGACCAGCTGCCCATTCTCGTTTCGAATCGATGGCGGTCCGGTTTTGTAATTGATGTTGGCCAGCATTGAGATCGGGACCTGCGCGCCGGTCGGCGTGGGGACGAGCACGCGTTTGAGCGCGTCGAGGTCTTCGCGAAAATCGCGGGCGTAACGCACGCTCACTGGATAACGTTCGCGCCCTTCGACCGTGGTCGTGACGGTCTTGCCGCCGATCGCGCTTTCGATGACGTCATTTACGTCGCCAACGGTGAGGCCGTAGCGGGCAGCGATCTCGCGGTTAATGTCGAAATCGAGAAAGTAACCACCAGTCGTCCGCTCCGCGTAAGCGCTGCGCGTGTCGGGAAAATCGCTGAGCAGTTTTTCAATCTGCACTCCCAACTCCTGGATTTTTCCGAGATCGGGTCCGAAAATTTTTATACCGACTTTGCTGCGAAAACCTGTCGTGAGCATTTCAGTGCGTGTTTGAATCGGCATCCAGAAAATGTTCGCCATGCCGGGCGTCTTAATGTTCGCGTTCATCTCCGCGGTAATTTTGTCCCACGTCATGCCGCGCCGCCATTGATCGGGCGGTTTCATCGTCACCACCGTTTCGAACATCGAGAGCGGCGCTGGATCAGTCGGTGACTCGGCCTGTCCGGCTTTGCCGAAAACAGTCAGCACCTCTGGGATTTTTTTTAGTTGTCGATCTTGAATCTGAAGAATCTTCGTCGCCTCGGTGATCGACATCCCGGGCACCGCGGTCGGCATGTAAAGCATCGTGCCTTCGTTCAGCGGCGGCATAAATTCGGAGCCGAGTCTCTTGAAAGGGATAATGGTGATGGCAAGGACGACAGCCGCCGCGATGAGGGTGAAGCGACGGTATCGCAGCACGAAATTCACGAGCGGCTGGTAGGCCCAGATCAAAAAGCGGTTGAGCGGATTTTTCGCCTCCGGAGTAATGCGGCCGCGGATCATGAGCGTCATCAACACCGGCACGAGCGTGACGCCCAGAAGCGCGGCGAAAAACATCGAGAATGTTTTCGTGAAGGCGAGTGGTTTGAAGAGCCGCCCTTCCTGCGCTTCGAGCGAAAAGACAGGAATGAAACTGACGGTGATGACGAGGAGCGAAAAAAACAGCGGACGGCCCACGCTTTTCGCCGCGGCGATAATCGTGGCGACGCGCTCCCGCCCGTTTGGTTCGCGTCCGTTTTCCTCCCGGAAATGTTCGAGAAACTTGTGCGCGTTCTCGACCATGATGATCGCCGAATCGACCATTGCGCCGATGGCGATCGCGATGCCGCCGAGCGACATGATGTTACTCGTCAGCCCAAGTTTCAACATCGGTATAAACGAGAGCAGGATCGCAATCGGAAGAGTAATGATCGCGACGAACGCTGAGCGGACGTGCCAGAGAAAGACGATGCAAACGAGCGCCACAATGATGCTTTCTTCGATCAGCTTCCGGCGCAGCGTCGAAATCGAATTCTTGATCAGCTCGCTGCGGTCATAGGTCGGCATGATCTTCACGCCCTCGGGCAGCGAGCCTTTGATTTCTTCCAACTTCTTTTTGATTCCGTCGATAACGGTGAGCGCGTTTTCGCCGTAGCGCATGACGACAATGCCGCCCACGGTTTCGCCTTTTCCATCAAGTTCCGCCACGCCCCGCCGGAGATCGCCGCCCAGATGCACGGTGCCCACGTTTTTCACGTAGATAGGTGTGCCCTTCTCCACTTTCAGCGGGATGTTCTCGATGTCCTCAACGCTTTTGATGTAGCCACGGCCGCGCACGAAATACTCGGCGGTGGCGACTTCGAAGGTCTTTCCCCCCACGTCGGCGTTGCTCATTTTTATTTTCGCAACGACATCGGACAGCGGAATGCCATAACCGAGCAGCTTGTTCGGATCGAGATCGACCTGGTACTGCTTGACCAAGCCGCCGATTGGCGCGATTTCCGCAACCCCTTTTACCGAGGAAAGTGCGTAACGCAGGTTCCAATCCTGAATGCTCCGCAGCTCCGCCAGATTATGTTTGCCGGTTTCATCGACCAGCGCGTATTCGTAAACCCAACCCACGCCCGTGGCGTCGGGACCGATCACGGGGTTCACCCCTTCTGGCAGAGAACCCCGCACCGAATTCAAATATTCGATCACGCGCGAACGCGCCCAATAAATGTCGGTGCCGTCTTGAAAAATGACGTAAACGAACGATTTGCCGAACATCGATTCGCCGCGGACGAACTTCACTTTCGGCGCGGCGATGAACTTGGAGGAAACTGGGTAAGTGATTTGGTCTTCGATCAGATCAGGCGACCGTCCTTCCCAATCGGTGTAAACGATCACCTGCACATCGCTCAAATCGGGAATGGCATCGAGCGACGTCCGCTGCAGCGCCCAAATTCCAGCCGCGACGCCGAAGATGACGAAAATAAAAACGAGAAACTTGTTCCGCGCACTCGCCTCGATAACGCGCTCGATGAAGGGGGAACGAATGGGCGAATCGGCGAGCGGGCGAGTGGGCGACCCGCTGCTTCCGCTTTCCCCATTCTCCCGCTCTCCTGCTCGCTGATTCACGGCGCGTTTCCCTTTCTGCGCGAGCGGATCAGCCACTTCTCCGGCTGATCGATCATCTTCACGAGTTGGCCGATTATCTTTTCATACGAATCATCCAGCTTCAGAAACTTATCGCGAGAGAGATAGCCGTGCTGCAACGCGAATTCCGCGTGCACTTGAGTCTCGGCCGCCTCGGTTTCGGCATCGCTGAGTTTCGCTACGAATGCTGCCGCATAACGACGCTTTCGCCATGCTTCGGCGATGTTCGCGCAAACCGATCGCGATGAGCGGCGAATTTGGTCCGTGAGCGAGAATCTCTCTTCCCGCGGAAATGTTTTCGTGAGTTCAAAGACGCTCAATCCGGTCTGAAGCGCATTCTGGTAAACATCCAAATCCCGAAAATGCCTGATCGATTTCGCCATTTCGCCACTTCGCCGCTTCTCCGTCTCATCGAAATTCATGTCTTCCTCCCGGTTTGTCTGTTTCGCCCATTCGCCGTCTCGCCCGTTCGCGCTTTCATCTCTTCCTGTCGCTCCACGTTCACCATGATTTCAGGGCGCCTTGGATTTTCGATTCGGCGTCGATTAGAAAATTCGCGCTTGCCACGACGCGTTCGCCTTCTTTCAAACCACTGTTGACGGCGTAAACGTCGCCGTACTTTCCACCCAGCTCGAGAAAGCGTGGTTCGAGTTTGCCTTGGCCTTTATCCACAAACGCAATGTTCCGTTTGCCGGTCGGCATGACCGCGCTCACCGGCACGACGAGCGATCTTCCCATATCCATGTCGAGCACAAGATCGACATACATGTCCGGCTTGAGTTTTAATTCCGGGTTCTGAATATCGAGCCGAACGCGGCCAGTTCGTTTCGTGTCATCAATGAATGGATCGACAAGCGTGAGCTGGCCTTTGAATTGTTCGCCCGGATAAGACGACGATGTCACGGTAATCTCCTGCCCGATCCGCAGCATCGGCAGCTCATCCTGATAGAACTCGCCCCAAACCCATACGACCGAAAGATCAGCCACTTCCACGAGCGGACTGCCCATCGGGACATTCGCCCCCTGCGTAACAGGAAGGCTTTGAACAATGCCATCGACTTTCGAAAGGATCGGAAGCGACTC
Source organism: Chthoniobacterales bacterium (assembly GCA_038229295.1). Classification (GTDB taxonomy): domain Bacteria; phylum Verrucomicrobiota; class Verrucomicrobiia; order Chthoniobacterales; family UBA10450; genus JAJPGZ01. The sequence goes on from JBBROO010000013.1 coordinate 37,118, forward strand.
CTCCGCCTGCCGTGTTTGTTCAATCTTCGCAATCTGTTCGTCGGTGATGTTCCAGAGCCGGAGCCGGCGTTCCGCCGATTCGATCAGCCGCTGGAAATCTTCACGTGCGGAGTGTGTGTTCTTCGGCGTGCGATCGCGCATCTTGAGCAGATCGATCAATTCGCGCTGCGTCGCGAGCAACTCAGGGCTGTAGAGTTTCATCAGCACCTGATCTTTTTTAACCAGCTCGCCTGGAGCGTTGACACCGAGTTCCTGCACGTAGGCGGACGTTCGCGAAACCACGCGCCAAACCCTTTGTGTTTCCGGCACGACCCGCCCGACCGCGCGAATGCTGTGATTGAGCGGTTTCGTTTCCACCGTCGCGTAGGTGACACCGATCTGCTGCTGGCGTTCAACGGGCACAATGAATTCGCCAGGCTTTTCTTCCGCTCCTTTCATGTCGCCGCCTTTCATCCCCGGCATGCCTGGCATATCGCCCATCGATGACGCGCTTGATGAAGCTGTTGCGACTGGGCGACTCGGAGAAACGGCGATTGGGCGAGCCGGTGAAGTCGCCGTGTCGCCGGTTCCCCCTTTCGCCGGTTCGTTCTTCTTCTTCATCACCGGCACGAGGTCCATCGAGCAGATGGGACATTTCCCGGGATCCTTCGAATGCACCGACGGGTGCATCGTGCACGTCCAGTAATCGATGTTGCTGTCTTTGCCAGCGCTGCCGGCGCGTTTCGAGCAAGCCGGAACGCTGACCAGCAGCAACGCGGCGATCGCCAACCGCAAGACTGTGTTATGAAATAGTTTCTTCATGGTCGTTTGCTTCCTTTTCTTGACGGCCGAGCCTTCCCGGCTTCGCCGTCGCCCACGCCGATGATCGCGTCGAACTCAGCGAGCGCGACTTGGTAATCGGCCAGATGATTGATCGACATCGATTCGACGTCTTGCAGCACACGCTGCGCAGTGATCAGCGCCAAAAAGTTTGCGCTGCTTGTCTCGTAGGCGGTGCGATTTGACTGCACCGTTTGTCGCGCCAGCGGGAGAATCTTGTCACGATAAAGCTCGTAGTGATGAGCCGCGGTTTCGATTTTCTTGAGTTGATCGCGCACCAGGCCAAGCGTTTCACTGCGCGTCCCCTCCAGCTCGTGCTGCGCGCTTTCGAGGTTGCGCCGCGCCTCGGCGATGACAGCGGAATATTTTTTCGGATTTGCGAAGGGCAGACCAATGGACGCGCCGACATCGAGTTCGCTCACTGTCTGTCCGGCGTCGTTGTATCGCTGTGCCTGCACGTTGAGCGTCGGATCCGGGAACCATTGGCGGTTCGCGAGCTCGACTCGGAACTTCTCTGCTTCGACCCGATTTTGCGCGCGTTGCACTTCCGGTCGCGCGCTCAGGGCGACAGCCTGTAAATTTTGTAACGAAAAGTGCGCCGGCTGAAACGGAATCGCCGCTGGTTGGCCGAGCGGTGACTGTGCTGGACGATTCATGAGCACGTTGAGCTGCGATTGCGCTTCTGAAATCCGGCGGAGAATATCGAATTGCGCTTCGATCAACTTGGCCGCGTCCGTTTGTGCAGTAAGCACATCGGCCTGGCTGGCGTTACCCACTTCGTAACGCTGCCGGCTGATTTCCGCGAATTGATTGAGAAGATCTACATTTGTGTGGTTCACCTCGAGCTGCGCATATTCGTTCGTCAGCCGATGAAAAGACGCGCGGGCGCGCGAGAGCACATCGAGCTGCGTGCGCCGAAAATCCTCGAAGGTTGCCCCGGCTTCCGCCGTGGCTGCCCGCGCGCGGCTCAGATTCTTTCCGGAGATTGGAACTTCCTGCTGAAGCGTGAAGCTCTGATCCATGAACGAGTTGGGCGGGATCGAGACGTAGCGCGCGGCGCGTGAACTCCCCTGCGCTCTCAAATCTTCCCATGCCGCGGCTTGCGGCACGCGCGCCTTCATCGCCTGCCATTTTTCCTGCGCGGCTTTGACTGCTGGATTATTCGCCAGCACGGCGCTGGTCACTTCATTAAGCGAGAGGCGACCCTGTCGAACCGCGCGGTCGCTGTCGCCAGCTTGCGCTGTCCGAAAAGTTAAAATTAAAAGTAAGTTAGTTAGTAAAAGAGTAGTTGTTTTCATTGATCCAAAAGAACGGTTGAAGTCCAGGCGCCCCGTTAAATGGGCACACTTCGGGCGTCAGCGTCCTCGGATCAGATGAGAAACGTGCAGAGAAGCGCAAGACGCGGCGGCGATGACGCCACGCGAAAAGTCTTGCGGGAACAGGCGGTTGATTGAGCCGCCAAACTTGGCGCCGGCATCTTCGTCGAGGCCGATAGCGCAATCGTGAAAGTGAAATCGTGACCAGCACTGTGCTTCGCGAGCGGCTGCGCGGGCGCGGCAGTATTTTTCTGCGAAGTAGCGCAACAAGCTTTGTTCGCGCAGCAAGCGGGTTTGCACGCCTTCGTGCTCGCGCTGCTCGAGAGAATGCACGACGCCGCTGGCAATTGAACGGTCGAGACCGTGAGTCCCACGGCCAGCAAGATCGACATGAGCGCTTTCGTCAGCATTACCTAACTGTTAGCACATTCGACGCCGTTCGTCGAAGAGCTTCGCGCGACGAACTACTTCGACTCGGGAATGCCTTCGGGCTTAACCGTCCCGGCTTTCTCGTTCAAGGCTTGCGTGAATTCCTGCAGGCCGGAGACGATCTGCGGCGCTTTGGTCAGCACCGTGGTCGCGAGTTTTTCGGAATAATCGGGGCGGCGTTGCGACATTTCCGAGAGCGCCATCATGACGGCCAACGCGTTATTGATCGAATGTTTGATCTCGCTGAATTTTTTCTGCAACTGGGACAATTCTTCCTGCGAGATGCTGTGGTCGTCACTCATAAAATCGGGATTTTTTCTGGAGAAAACAGGTGCGTGTGCTTGACTAAAAGGTTCGACATTTTTTGTTAAAATGCCTGCGCAAGTTATCCGCATCAGTGGTGCCCGCCAGCACAATCTCAAGAATCTCAACGTCGAGATTCCGCGGGAGAAACTGGTCGTTATTACCGGTCTCAGCGGGTCCGGCAAATCCTCGCTCGCCTTCGATACGCTCTATGCCGAAGGGCAACGCCGGTATGTCGAAAGCCTCTCCGCCTATGCCCGGCAATTCCTCGACCAGATGGAAAAGCCCGACGTGGATTTCATCGAAGGTTTGTCGCCCGCCATCGCGATCGAACAACGCTCCGCCGGCGCGAATCCAAGATCGACAATCGCGACTACGACCGAAATCTACGATTACCTGCGCGTTCTTTTTTCGGCGGTCGGCCAGCCGCACGATCCCAAAACAGGAGAAGAACTCAAGCGCCAGACGCCGCAACAGATTGTCGATCAAATCCTGGCCTACGAACCGGAGACGAAAATCATGGTGCTCGCGCCGCTGGTGCAAAATCAAGTCGGCGAATTTCGCGATGTCATCGAGAAAGCGAAACGCGAAGGATTTGTTCGCGTGCGCGTGGATGGCGAGATTGTTGAGCTCGGACGGCCCGAGCCGATTCGATTGAAGAAGAGTCAGCGTCACACCATTGAAGCGGTGGTGGATCGATTGGTGGTGCGCGATGGCATTCGCGTTCGCCTAACGGACTCGGTCGAGACTGCGCTGAAGTGGGGCGGAAATAAGATGTCGATCTTGCGGGCCAGCGCGGACGCGGCGGAGAAATGGGAAGAGGATCGTTACTCGACCGACTACGGCGCGAGCGGCAGCAGCTTCTCGTTAGGCGAACTCACTCCGAAACACTTTTCGTTTAACAGCCACCTCGGGGCATGTCCGGCGTGTCATGGACTCGGCACCCAGTTGGTGGTCGATCCTGAGTTGATGATCTCCGACCAAACGAAAACGTTGGCCGAAGGCGCGATCGCGCCGTGGCGCCGCGGAACGAAGCCGATGCAGGCATACTATCGCCACTTGCAAGGCGCGCTGGTGAAACATTTTCGCGTCGCGGACAATATGCCGTTCGAGGAATTGCCGGAGGAGTTTAAAACCGCGCTTTATTTCGGCACGGGCGATCGCGCGATCGAAATGAATTTCGGCGGCAACGGACGTGAGAAGAAATCGGCGCGTCCATTCGAAGGACTGGTGCCGCAAATGCGGCGGCTTTACGATGAGACGCAAAGCGAGTTTACGCGCAATCGCATCCGCGCGTTCATGCGCAAAGTGCCGTGCGAAACTTGCCAGGGCGCGCGCCTGCGCCCGGAGATTTTGGCGGTGACGGTGCAAGATCGACATGGACGGGAGTTTAACATTCACCGGTTCAGTGAGCTGACGATCGAAGCGGCGGCAGCGTACATCGACGATCTTCATTTAACGGCCCAGCAGAAAACTATTGTCGTCGAAGTGGTGCGCGAAATTCAATCGCGCCTGAAGTTTCTGCTCGAAGTCGGGCTTGGTTATCTCAGTCTCAACCGCGAAAGCGGCACGCTCAGTGGCGGCGAGGCGCAACGCATTCGACTGGCTACGCAGATCGGCTCGGGTCTGGCCGGTGTCTTATATGTACTCGACGAACCGAGCATCGGGCTGCATCAACGCGACAACGCGCGTTTGTTAGGCACGCTGCGGCGACTGCGCGATCTCGGCAATTCCGTTATCGTGGTGGAGCATGATGAGGAGACGATTCGCGCCGCAGATCACATTGTCGATCTTGGCCCGGGCGCGGGCCCGCGCGGCGGTGAGATCGTGGCACAGGGGACGCTCGACGAAGTCCTGGCCGCGAAAAACTCGCTGACGGCTGATTATCTATCGGGTCGCGCGCGCATTCCAATTCCGAAACAACGAATGAAACCGCGCCCGGACGGCTGGCTAACGATTCGCGGCGCAGCCGAGAATAATTTGAAGGATGTCGATGTTTCATTCCCGCTCGGATGTTTGACTTGCGTGACCGGCGTTTCCGGCAGCGGCAAATCAACTTTGGTCGACGACATTTTGCGACGCGCGCTCTTCCGGCAGTTTTACAATTCGAAAGACAAACCGGGAAAGCATTCGCAGTTGTTAGGCATCGACCAACTCGACAAAGCGATCGTGATCGACCAAAGCGCGATCGGCCGCACGCCGCGCTCGAATCCGGTGACATACACCGGCGCGTTCGCGCCCATCCGAGAATTGTTTTCGCAATTGCCGATGGCGCGCGTGCGCGGTTACGACGCCGGCCGTTTCAGTTTCAATGTCAAAGGCGGCCGCTGCGAAAATTGCGAAGGCGGCGGCTTGATCAAGATCGAGATGCACTTTCTGCCGGATGTTTATGTCGAATGCGAAGTCTGTCGCGGGCAACGCTACAATCGCGAAACACTCGAGATTACTTACAAAGGGAAAAACATCGCGGACGTTTTGAATTTAACGGTCGATGAAGCGGCGCGATTTTTTCGCAACGTCCCCGGCATCTCTGATAAATTGACGGCGCTGCTCGATGTCGGTCTCGGTTATTTGCGTCTCGGTCAGGCGGGCACGACGCTTTCCGGCGGTGAAGCGCAACGAGTCAAACTCGCGACGGAATTGGCGAAACGCGCGACTGGTCGCACGATTTATATTCTCGATGAACCGACGACGGGTTTGCATTTCGCCGATATCGAGAAGCTGCTGCAAGTGCTGATGAAATTGCGCGATGCCGGAAACACGATGGTGGTGATCGAGCACAATTTGGAAATGATTAAGTCGGCGGATTGGATTGTCGATCTTGGCCCGGAAGGCGGCGACCGCGGTGGGGAAATTGTGGCGACGGGACCGCCGGAGAAGATTGTGAATGTAAAGGCGAGTCACACTGCGCGATTTTTGAAGCAGTTGCTCGAAAGCAAATGAGATCGGCCGCAATTATTTTCGTGGCCGCATTGTCGATCTTTCATTCCCCGTCGGCGCAGGGCGAGATTTCGGCCGCAATTTCGGCGGCAGCGAAGCCTTTGGACGAGAATGTTCCCGAAGTGGCCATCGCGCGTCTGCATGAGTTGCTAGGCAAAAATCTTTCGACGGAAGATTGGCGCGCGGCGGCAGAGAAATTGGCCGAAGCCCAAGTGGCGGCCGGTGAGCCCGCCGATGCGCTGTCATTGCTCGAGGACCCGCGCTGGCGCGACATTGCCGCGGCAAACTTTTGGCGAGCGCAGGCGCTGGCGGCGTTACATCGCTGGGATGAGGCGCTGCCACTCTACGATGCGATTGCGCGCGATGAACATTCGCCCCAGCGCGCCGCGGCCACTTTCGGTGCCGCGGAAATGTTACGCTCGTTAGGCAGAGCCGATGATGCGTTGCCGAAATTGATGATGCTGGCTCGCGATAAAGAGTGGGGTGTGCGCGCGCAGTTACGAATGGCGGAGTTGTATCTCGATAAATCGGACCCGCCGAACGCGCGCCGCATTTTGGCTTCGTTGCAGCCAGGATCGACAACGGAACGTAAAGCGCGCCGGTTTCTTCTCGGCCGTCTCGAGATGGCGGAGCAACATCCGGAACGCGCGCTCGCGATTTTTGAAGGGCTGGTGAAAAGACCGGCGGGCGCGAGCCACGCGCTGATCATCGCGACGCTTTTCCAAGTGGCGAACGCGCACCTGCAAATGAAAACGCCGGACACGGGCGATGATTTCCTGGAAGATTTTATCGAGCACCATCCGGACGATGTCGATCTTGCTGCGCTCTTCGGCAAACTCGACGAACTTTATCGCTCCGAGCATAGACCGGCACGGAACGAGCTCGAACGTTGGACGCGTGGGCCGGAACAGCCGCGGCGCGCTTTTGCGCAATGGTATCTCGCTCGAATCGAATTGCGCGCGGGACATCGCGACCGGGCGCGGCGTTTGTTAGGCGATTTGCGCGCCGTGCATCCGCCCACAGCCATGATCGCCCCGGCGTTTCTGGATTTCGCGCAAATGGAATTGGAGGACGAACAAGTCGACAATGCGTTGTCGATCTTGGATGAAGCGCGGACGCTGCAACCGGACCGAACGATCCTCGAACGGATCGATCTTCTGGCCGCCAGAGGGCAATATGGTTCGAAGCGCTACGAAGCGGCCGCGGCCGGGTTTGAACGAATCGCTTACTCAAATTCGCCTTATGCGAAGATGTCGATGTTCAATGCCGCACTCGGACGATTGGCCCTGGGCGATCATGTCCGTTTCGCCGCTAACTACGATAAATTCAAACAACAGGGCGGCGACGTCGAAGCGCGCGCACAATTGCAATTAGAGGAAGGCCTGGCGCAAGCCGCGCGCGGGGACGCGCAGGCAACGCAATCGCTCCAGAGTTTCATTCGCGATTTCCCGAATGATGCGCGTGGATCGGAAGCATTGGTCGCGCTGGCGGAAATGGCGTTTCATCGCACGCCTCCGGCACTGGAGGAGGCGCAGAAATACCTGGCGCGCGCCGAACAATCGAAGCCGACGGCGGCGGCCGCCGAGCGCGCGGAATATTTATCGATCTGGATCGAAGACGCGCGTGGCGGGAACGACGCGAAGGTGATTGAGCGGGCGGATCGATTTCTAAACGATCGGCCGAACTCGCCTTTCGCGCCGGAAACTCGAATGAAATTAGCAGAGACCTTTTACCGACTTCAGGATTTCGCGAACGCGCAAACGCACTTTGAAATTCTGGCGCAGCAAAATCCAAAATCGCCACTGGTCGAAAAAGCGCTTTTTTTCGCAGCCGAGTCGGCCATGTCGAGCATGGGTCAAAATTCGCTTGAGCATGCCGTGGCCCTATTCGATCAGGTGGTGTCCACAAAAGGGGAAATGCGTTGGGCCGCGCGCAACGAGCAGGCGTTGATCGAGCGGAAACAGGGAAAGGCGCAGGACGCGCTGTTGCTTTACGATGAAGTTTTGCAGAACGACGCCAAGGCGAGTGAAAAGCGGGAAGCGTTATGCGGCAAGGGCGATATTTATTTCGAGCTCGGCGCTGAAGACACGAAAAATTATGACCGCGCGATCGAAGCGTATGAGCAACTGGCCAGCGACGCGCACGATCCGGGGCATTGGCGCAACCAAGCTCTCTTTAAGAAAGGCATGTGCCTGGAAAAGAAAACCGATCGCAGTGCCGCGTTGACCGTTTTCTACGATGTTCTAGAAACGCCCGCGCGACCTGATCGCCCGCCAGAGTTCTTCTGGTTCTACAAAGCAGGCTTCAACGCGGCCCAGTTGTTGGAAGAGGAATCGAAATGGACTTCCGCGGCAGCCATCTACCAGAAACTCGTGGCCGCGGCGGGACCGCGGAGCGATGAGGCGGGCGCGCGTCTTACCAGACTCCGTCTAGAGCATTTTCTCTGGCAGGAATAGGGACTGCGGTGGCGTTTTTTATTGATAATTGCGCGGCGGGACGCAAACTAGTCATATGACAACTGTAAGCAGGCTCCTCCGCCTGAGCGGTTGGTCGGTCCGATGCGCGAGTGCGGCATTTGCACTTGTGATTTGCGCCTCGGCGTTCGCTGATTCGAGCAAAGATGGCGTCGTGCCAGTGAAGCACGAGACGCAAAAGAAGAGTGCGCGCAAAGTGTGCTACATCTACATCTCGGGCTCGGCGATTCCGCAGCCATGTGAACGGCTCGGAAAAATCCCGACCACCGCCATTCCGATGGACATCATCGGAAGGTATTCGGAGCTCGATGGTGGAAGATAGACAGCGATAAAGTTCGCTGAAAGTTAGGGGTGTTGCCGGCGGCGGCGTTCAGCGGCTTTTTATTTTCTTTTTCCAACTCATCAATCCGCGAAGTTTTCGCCCTACCTGCTCAATCGGATGTTTTTCGCCTTGTCGCAAAAGCGCGGCGTAATTTTTTCGGCCGGTTTTCATTTCACGAATAAAATCCCGCGCAAACTTTCCCGAACGAATGTCGCGCAAGGCCGCATTCATTTTTTTTCGGACGGCAAGATCGACAATCGCCGGGCCGACAGTCAGGTCGCCCCATTTCGCCGTATCCGAAATCAAAGCGCGCATCCCAGCGATCCCTTCCTCGTGGATAAGATCGACAATGAACTTGAGCTCGTGCAGACACTCGAAGTAAGCCAGCTCCGCCGGATAACCCGCGCTCACCAAGGTTTCGAATCCGTGGCGAATCAGCGACGTCACTCCGCCGCACAACACCGCTTGCTCGCCGAACATGTCGGTCTCGGTCTCTTCGCGAAAGGTCGTTTCGATCACGCCGGCGCGCGTGCATCCGATTGCTTTGGCCCAAGCCAGCGCCGTTCGTTTCGCCTTGCCACTCGGGTTTTGTTGGACCGCAACGAGAGCGGGGATGCCGCGTCCCCTAACGAACTCGCGGCGGACCATCGGCCCCAGCCCTTTGGGCGCGACCATCACAAGATCGACATCTTTACGTGGACGGATGGTGCGGTAATGAATCGCGAAGCCGTGCGCGAAAAGTAATGTCTGCCCAGCCCGTAAATGTGGCCCGATATCGCGCGCAAAAATCTCCGGCATTTGCGTGTCGGGCAAAGCCACAAAAATTACGTCCGCCTGTTTCACCGCTACCGCCGTGTCATAAACCTTGAGTCGATTTCTTCGTACGACTGCGCGCGATTTACTTTTCGGATAAAGGCCGACCACGACGGCCAAGCCGCTATCGCGCAAATTGAGCGCATGCGCGCGGCCTTGCGCGCCGAATCCGATGACGGCGCATTTCCGTCCCTTCAACCAGCGAAGATCGACATCTTTATCTCTGTAGATGCGGACGGCCAAAGTGCCGCCGATGCTAATGGATCGAAACGCGAAGTCAAACGACCGCGCTCAGTATCTCGCCAGTTTTTGCGAATCGCCGATGATGCGCAGTCGCGCCACTTCGGCCAGAGCCGTACGCGATTCATCGCCGCGACCCATCTTGTCGAGAATGTTTGAAAGCAGCACGTATTGCCGCGGCTCGTCCGGTTGCCGCCGCACCGCGCGACTTTGAATTTGGCGCGCCTCCTCAAAACGATTCTGCCGGAGACGCATGAGCGCGATGAGATTTAGCGGGTCGGTCGAACGTATGTCGAGCCAACTGGCGTGACGCAGCGCGGACACCGCAAGATCGACATCTCCTTTTTCGGCAAGCAAACGACCCATCGCCATCCATGCGCCATAGTGCCACCAGGTTTTGTCGGCGAATGGTTGAATGAGAGCGAGGGCCTGGTCCGCCTTGTCGGCCTGGCGCAGCAGTTCACTTTCGCAGCTGATTAATTCCCAGGTGTCGGGATAATCCGCGCGCGCCTTTTTGAGAACAGCAAGCGCGGCCGTCTGATCGTGCCGCTCATAAAGTGAGTGCGCCAGATTCAGCGCAGCGATCCAGGTGCGCGGATAATCTTTTCTGCTTTCGTGCGCTCCTTGCGTGGCTTCGGCTAAAACTTGTTCGGCTTCTTTCTTTTTTCCCTGCCGGAATAAAACGTCGGCGAGATTGCTCCGCGCGATGGTGTAGTCGGGTTGAACCTTGAGCAAATTGCGGAAAAGTTTTTCCGCCTTCTCGTACTCGCCGCGATTGGTGTAGATCTGTCCGAGATTGGTTCCGACGCGTCCGCTCGTGCCGCCGGCTTCGGCCGTGCGTTGATAAAACGTTCCTGGATCCACCCAGTCGCTACTCCGATTGAAGCTGCGAATCCCTAAAGCGATAACGGCCAGGCCAGCGAAGGCGAACGCGGTTTGGCGAACACGCGTCGGAAAATCAAGCGCACATCCGGCCAAAAATATTAGGAAACCGACGCTGGGAAGATAAAGCCAATGTTCAGCAACCGTCGCGTTAAGATCGACAATGTTCGAAATGGGACGAAAGGCGATGGCAAACCATGCTGCTCCGAAAATGCGGACGCGTTGCGCGTGTCCCCGCCGAAAGGCCAGGACAGTGAACACGCTTATCAGCGCCAGACCTCCCAGCGACAAATATTCCAATTCGAGCGAGCGCTCGCGCGCCGTTTCATTTTGGAAAGCAGCCGGATTAAAAACGCTTCGCTCCATGTGCAGGTTCGACGGGAAAATCATCAGTCGCCCATAATCTCCGAGCGCACGCAGCATCAAGACCGCCCGCACCGGTTTGCTCCAGTCCATCGACGGACTGGTCGTGCTTCGTTTTCCCGGCAACTCGCGCAAGCCGGCATAGATCGCGAGGACAGCCACGCACCCGATGAGCGCCGCCCATTTTGCGCGACGGAGAAGATTCTTTTCAAACAAGAACAGGTGGAGAAGGAAGAGCGCAAACCAAATGACTGCGCTCTCCCGCGAACACAGGGCCGATAGCGCAACGGCAGCGCTGCAAAGGAAAAGGAGCGCGCGCAGGATAGGCCGACGCACCGCGCGAGCCTTGAGAAAAAGAAACCAGGCACCACAGGCAAAACCAAAGGCGAGGCTGTCGGCGCGGCCGGAGATGTAATCGATGGCCGCGCTATGAACCGGATGAACGATCCAGAGTGCCGCGACCAGAAACGCGATGATGGAATTGTCGATCTTGCCGCCCTTGTCCGAATCTTCCGAGACCCTGCGCCTTAACGAACCGAACAAGCGGGTGAGTAAAAAATAAAGCAGCACCCCACTAGCGACATGCAGCAACACGTTCGTTAGGTGAAATCCGAACGTGTTCGTATTCCAAAACAAGTAATCGACCATGAAGGAGATGTTTTGCATTGGTCGATAATGAGCCGAAAACGAATCGAGGAAGAGGTGATGGCGGAAAGCTTCCAGCGCGAGAAGCGGGCTCTTAATGAATGGATTGTCCCGCGCCAGATATTGGTCGTCCCAAATAAGCTGCCCTTGCAGGGCGGGAGTTCGGACAACAAACCCGACGAGAGCGAGAATGACGCACCGAATCCAATCTTTGCTTAGATAAAAGCGAAGCGACGATGCGCGCCGTGCTGGCGTCTCGGACCGCTCGATCTCGACTGTATTCACTCTCGTAGGGTTGAATGCTTAAAAGCGGAAGAAGGACAACGCCCCCTTCCGCTTTCTGCTAGCACATTTTTTTGCGCTCACGCCGGACGTGAACGCGCTGATTTAAAAGTGACCGTAAGGTGAGAAAAACGCGGTGTCCGCGACGTCCGACAATGCGTTCCAGGCATTGGCCGTCGCTTTGGGCAGCGAGTCGACCGTTTGGCTGCCGTAGTCGTTGCCGAATAGATCGGCGCCAGTATTATAAAGAGCGCTGTTTTTCTTCACGTAATTTGTCCAGTCAGACACGGGGACGATGTCGCCGGTTTTCTTTCCCGTTTCGATCGCATATTGATCGACCGCGGCATCGATCAACCGAAGATCGTTTAAGATCTTGGAAGCTTGCGAGCGTTTCCGGGCGCGCAAAAACCCGGGCACAGCGATGGCCGCCAGCAATGCGATGATTGCAACGACGATCATGATTTCAACCAGCGTGAAGCCGGCTCTTTTAGTTTTTGAATGCTTAAGCATGACTGCGTATTCTTTCGGTTAGGTTTTAATTCGTTTTGAGATGCGATAAACGGGATTCCCACGTTCTCACAACTCATTCCCTGTCACTCCCGCGTAACGGAAATGACAGGCGAATGAATCGTCAGATTCTTAGAAGTGGCCGTATGGTGACCAGAAGTTCGTATCCGCAACGTCCGACAGCGCGTTCCAGGCGCCGGCTGGCGCTTTGGGCAACGTGTCGACCGTCTGGGCGTTGTACGCATTACCGAAGATATCCGCAGCCGTGTTATACAGGGAGGAGTTTTTCTTCAGGTAGTTGGTCCAGTCGGCGACGTTTACAACCGCACCGCTCGCCTTGTTCGTCTCGATTGCGTATTGATCAACAGCCGCGTCGATCAAGCGCAGGTCGTTCAGAATTCGGCTGGCTTGCGAGCGTTTCCGAGCACGGAGGAATCCGGGCACGGCAATCGCCGCGAGCAAAGCGATGATCGCGACCACGATCATAATTTCCACGAGGGTAAAACCCGCGCGGCGTTTGTTCATTTTGTTTAACATGTTATTGCTTTCTTGGTTTCGTTTTTGATTGCAGTCCGCGATTAGCTCGCGGATTCGGCGCTTATAAAGCAGTGTTAATGCCAATCACCTCGGATTTTATAATTACTGGAGGACTGCGTATCGTTAGGTCGCTAACGTGAAAAGCTTCTCCGCAGTTAGGCGGTACTCATTCGGGCCAGGCGATTACCTCTTCGCCTTCGCCGCGCTCGTTCGCTTTCTCACTCTCGTGCAACTCACTCGCTCCCCTTTTCTGCTCCCCTCGCGTGGCGACATGCATTTTTACGACGATTGGGCGCAGCGAATTCTGCGGGGGGAATGGACCGACCACCTCGCTTTCTATGGCTTGCCGCTCTACGCCTACCTGCTCGCCTTCTTCTACAAACTCTTTGGCTACGGACCATTCGTTCCAGCCATGTTGCAAGCTCTGCTCGATGCCGGGACAGCCGTGCTGATTTATCGGATCACTCTCCGTGTTGCCCCCGACTTCACCGCAAGATCGACAACCAACGCCTCGCCCCTTAGCGCAACGTATCTCCGCCAGACCGCCGCCATCCTCGCCGGGTGCGCGTGGATTTTCTTCGTCCCCGCTCAGGCCTACGCGGTCATCCTGATGCCCACCACGTGGCTGATTTTTGTTTTCTGGTTCGTCGTCTGGCGAATCGTCAAAAACGATGCCGCGCCCGCCGCGAAAGAATGTCTGCTTCTCGGTGTACTCGTCGGCGTCACCGCCATGGGCGTGGCCACAGTCCTATTTTTGCTTCCGCTTGTTCTCTGCGCCATCTTTGTTAGGCGCAAGATCGACAATCACAACCCGCCCGCCGTTCTCGCGGCCGCTGTCCTATTGCTCGGGGTCGTCGCCGGCAGTTCGCCCTGCTGGATCCACAATTACTTCATCGCGCGTGACCCGGTCTTTCTCTCCGCCCACAGCGGAATCAATTTTTGGATCGGCAACAATCCCGATGCGAATGGCTATCCTCGCTTCCCGCCCGGTTTGCGGGCGGGCCAAGCCGCGATGTTGGAAGATTCGATCACCTCGGCCGAATCCGCCGCGGGTCATCACCTGAAACGCGCCCAAGTTTCGGCCTATTGGTCGGGCAAAGCGCGTGACTACATCGCGCATCATTTCGGTCAATGGCTCGGGCTGATAACAACCAAGTTCCGAAATTTTTGGAGCGCCTTTCAATACGACGATCTCAGCATCATCACGAGCTTGCGCGAGCATCGCGTGGTATTCCCCGGACTTTATTTTGGGCTCGTGGCCGCGCTGGCATGGCCCGGAATGATCTTAAGCTGGCGCCTCGCGCCGCCATCGCGGTGGATTGTCTTCGCCATTCTCCTCCACCTCGCGGCTCTGTTGCCCGTCTTCGTGACCGAGCGTTACCGATTACCTATCGTGCCGGGTTTGCTCATCTTTGCCGCATTGGGATTGTCGATCTTGTGGCGCAGTTGCGTGGCTGCTGAATTCGGAATGGTGGCGCTCTACCTGGCTTTGCTCGTTGCGTCGGCCATCTTTGTTTCCTGGCCGCAACGTAACCCATCGCTCTGGGCGCTCGATGCCTATAATTCCGGCTGGCAGGCACTCGAGTCCGGCGACCTTCCGCTGGCGGAGAAAAAACTGGCCCTGGCGCGCGCCTACGTGCCTAACAACTCCGAGACTAATTTCGCCTTTGGAAATCTTCGCCTCGCGCAAGGCGACCGCTCTTCGGCGGCAATCTTCTATCGTGAAGCTTTGCAAATCGATCGAACACACAAGGGCGCCCTCAATAATCTTGGGGTGATGGCGCTGGAAGACCATGATCTCGCCGCGGCCCGCTTCTATTTCGCCAACGCGCTGGCGCAAGATCGACATAACGCCAAGACCCATTTTCTCCTCGCCAAAACCGCTGCCGCCGCCGGGGATATCGCTCACGCCGAAAGCGAACTCGATCAAGCGCTCGCCATTACTCCGACGCAGCCAGAATTCATCGCGCTTAAGAGCGAGCTGATCCGACAGAAGTCCCCGCCGGATTAGTTAGGCGTCAGGAACGCGCTGTCGCTAACGGCCGCGCATGCAATCGCAGATCGAACAGCATCACGATAAATTCAAAGATGACTTTCGCGGAAAATTTGCTCCGCCCGTGCTGGCGTTCGCCAAACTCGTAACCCACCTCACGCAGGCGAACTTGGTCCCGCCCCACTCGCGCAACCGCGAGCGAATAAAGATAGAGCAGCAGCTTGTAACCGCGCGGACGCAAGGTCCAGTCGTCAATCTTCAAAAAAAGTTCGCGGCGGATAGTGAAAAATCCCGACATCGGATCCGACAACGGCACGCGCGCGATAATCCTCGTTAGGGCAGTGGCCGTCCAGCTGACCGCTCGCCGCATCCATCCCCAGCTGCCATCGCTGCCTCCCACGGCGCGCCTCGTAGCCACGGCAAAATCAGCATACTTCATTTTCTTCAGCAGTTCCGGTAACCGGGTGTGGTCGTGCTGAAGATCGGCATCCATCACTCCGAGAATTTCGCCGCGAGCATGGCGAAATCCGCAGATTACGGCCGAACTCAAACCGCGCTCGCCGCGCCGGCGAATAACGCGAAGCCATTTGTAATGATGTTGGAAACGTTGCGCTTCCGCCCAAGTCCCATCCGGCGAATCATCATCGACCACGATGACTTCGAAACTGTGTCCCGCTAAAATTTTGCCAATGCGCGCGAACAACTGCGCCAGGTTTTCGCTTTCGTTGTAAGTCGGAAGAACCAGACTGAATGCCGGCGTGATCGCGCGAGGTACCGCGTCCGGCGCGATGGTTCCAAGATCGACATGGTGCATGTCGAACGCCGGCGACGAAGTTTCCACGCTGACCATTGCCCTTGAGTGAGCACCCGATATGCCAGCGACGGATCGGTTAGGTCATTTCACGAGCTTCGAAGCGCGCATTAAATGCGAAGTAACCGGATCGTAAATCTCCGCGCGAACAAAAAACCGGCGGTATTGCGACAGATCAATCGCCACCAAAATAATTAGAGCCCCCGCCAGTACGGGAATGCGCCAGCGTGGAAAAAATCGGCCACCCAAAATCACGAGTTGCGACGCCGCCAGCCAGCGCAATGGCTCGTCCCAATACGCGGCGAAACGAAGATTCATTCCATAACGCACCAGCGACATGGCGACGAAACTGAATCCGAGAAACAGCGCCCAAAAAAGATCGGCCCGGGACTCCTTGTCGATCTTGCCGACACGTCCAAAGACCAGCGCCACAACGCCGGGTGAAAGAATGGTGAAGTCGATCAGATAGCGGTACCACGCCCCGTCCTGAAACTGCATCACGTAAGGAATGCTCGCGGATTTAATCGTATACAGCCGATAGAACGTGATCCATTCGCCCAACCCGCCTAACAACGACGCCAGAATGATCACCGCCGCGGCGCCCGCGACAAAAGTCACCAGCAGTAAAACAAAGTTCGGCCGTCCGATTCGTCCCACGGCAAAGCAAATCCAGGTCGCGACCAAAGCAGCGCAAACAAATGCGCCGTTTTCTTTCGTCAGCACGAGAATAAAAAAACTCAGTCCGAACGCGATTAACCAGCTCCGCGAGCCGGGCGCGCACAGACATTCGAAGAAAAACCACGCGCTCAGCACAGCCCAGAGCGCGAAGTACTCGTCGCCCAAGGCGCGTTGGGCCAGGAAAATTTGCAGCGGCGCCACTGCCATCAAAGTCGTGACTACGATCATCTGCGGGATACCGCCAAAGCGGTAGCCGATGATCGCCGTCGCCATAAGTAACAGAATCGCGGCGCTACACGAGACCACCCGCACCGCGTGCAGCGGATCCAGCCTAACAACGCGCGTCAGGATCGCCGTCGGCCAGATAAATCCGATCCGCGTGGCGGGCACGAGCGCGTCATGCTGCTTCACCTGCGACCCGATGAATTCGTCGACCACGCGACCGTAATCAGTGAGTCCATATTTGACCGCGTTCTCTACGTAGACGGCGTAATTGTGTTCATCGATGCCGACGCCCTGGAAACCGGCGCTCGGATAAATCCGCAGGAAAATTCCCGCGCCCAGAATGATGACGAGCAGACCGAGCGACCATTTCGTGGGCCGGGCTGAAGCTTCTTTTTCCATGTGCGCGCGGCAAGACACTGCACTTCCCGTGCGCAACATGTCGATCTTTCAATCCCGCGCCAACGGCCCGGTGGCCCGGTGACTGCTTCCCAATTGATAATCAACCCTTGAGCCGATGGTTTCCGCACCGCCGCCCCACATCCGAACTCTGCCCGATTTGCCGCCCGCAAATCTGAGCGAGCCGCACGCCAAATTCCCGCGTGCTCCCGTCATTATCCTCTGCGCCACCGCGCTCTTTTCTTTGGTCGGGATCGCATTCGCGTTTTGGCTGCGCACCGTTCCCGCCGGGAATCCGGATCCCCGGCTGGCCTTCAACGTCTTCTATATGTTGTTCGCGCGTCACGAGCCCGGCGGATTGCTCGTCGTCGCCGTCTTTAGCCTAACGACCGCTCTCTTTCTGTTTCGAACCCAAGCGCGAAATGTAGATGTCGATCTTGCGCGCTGGCTCCTTCCCGCCGCGGTGGCGATGGCGTTTGCGATCACGGCCATTGGAACTCATATCGTCTTCCATAATTACGCCCTGACCGCCGACGAATACGTGGCTGATTTCCAGGCGCGGATTTTCCTGCACGGAAAAATCCAGGCTGCGGTTTCAGCGGAATGGCTCGACGCGATTCGCGTGATCAAACCGACGTATATCGATTATTTCCCGGCCACGCATTCCTGGAGCCAGGACTATCTCCCGATTTACGCCGCCATGCGTGCCGTCTTTCAGAGTGTCGGTCTGCAATCGATGCTTAATCCGTTCCTGGCCGCGCTGACCGTACTCGCGCTTTACGGAACGGTGCGAAACATCTGGCCAGAATCGAAAACGAATTCGCTCGTCGCGGTCGGCCTGCTCGTCAGCTCCTCGCAATTCCTGCTTATGTCGATGACGGCGTATGCCATGCCGGCGCATCTTGCCCTCAACGCCATTTGGCTCTGGCTTTATTCGCGACCGGACCGGCGCGCATTTTATCTGGCGCCGTTTGTGGGCGTGCTCGCGATTGGGTTGCATCAACCAATTGTGCACGCGCTTTTCGTGCTGCCGTTTCTCATTCGCCTCGTCCGGCAACAGCGTTGGCGCAGTTCGCTTGTCTTCGGCGTGATCTATCTCGCCGGTTGCATCGGATGGTGCGCTTGGAAAATGCACTTTCAACCTCCCGCCACCGCCGCCGCCTCAACCATCTTCCGCTTACTCAACCCGCGCATGGCCATCATCCAACCGATGAATCTCCTTTTGCTTATCGGCTGGTCGTCCTTAGCCGCACCGCTTCTGTTTCTGCTCGGAGCAAAACAATTCTTCCGCGTCCGACCCATTGTGCAGGACGCGATGCTCAGCTGTGCTTTGACCTTCGGGTTTTATTTTTTCTTCTACCTCGATCAAGCCCACGGTTGGGGTTATCGCTATTTTCACGGCGTTCTCGCCTGTCTCATCATCGTCGCCGTGGCCGGCTTCAATCGATTGTCGATCTTAGTTGGTCCGCGCCGCGCCCAAACATTCGTTCTCCTTGGCATCGCGGCTTCGTTACTAATTCAATTGCCGTTGCGCTGTTTCCAAGCCGAGCGCTTCGTTAGGCCGTACGCGCGCACCGCTGCTTTGATTCACGCCATGCCCCGCGATATCGTCGCGCTCGATGCCCGCGATGCGTGGTATTCCGCGGATCTTATTCGCAACGATCCCTTCCTCGAACAACGTCCCGCCGTTGTTTCGATTTTTGGCCTGAACCCGGCGGCCGTCGCCGCTTTGGAGAAAAAAGGCAGCGCCCGTTTCATGACGCGCGATGACTTAACTCGACTCGGCATGTTCACCGCTCGCCCCGAACACTATGGACGCGATCCTTTCCAACTTGGCCGCGGCAAATAACTCGGAACCCAGCAGTCGGGTTTTGCTCGACCACGTCCGTCGCATCATCGCTGCGCTCGAAGGGTTTCGTGTTTATGGCAGCGTTTGGTTGTGGCCGTGGATCACCTACTGTTTTTCGCCACTCGTTAGCCGATTTTCGCCCGGGAAAATCGCACGCTTCGATGGCTTCCGTGCGCGCCTGGACCAGGGTGATCTCTATACCTTCGCCAATGTTTTCGCGGATTATCCAGTTGTCGATCTTGCGCGCGCGTTACCCGAAGTAGAGTTGATTGTCGATCTTGGGGCCAACGTCGGCGCATTTTCGTTTTTGATGCAGACGCTTTGCCGAAAGAGCGGATGCGATCCGCAAATCGTCGCGGTCGAGCCCGACGCAGCGAATGCCGCTTTTCTTCGTGAACAGCCTTTTGCCAACGCACTCGAAATTCACGAAGCGGCGGTCGGTCGGTCGAACGGAACTGCGCGTCTCGTCCCCGGACAGAATTCAGTCACCCATCATGTTGATTTTTCCGGCAGCGCGAATGGCCTAACGATTCCAGTAATCAGTTTGGAATCGCTCTGCGATCGTCCGGCGCTGGTGAAGATGGATATTGAAGGGAGCGAGCTTGCAGTGCTCGAAGTTGGTTTGCCTGAAAACGTTCAGCATCTCGTGCTGGAATGGCATCATGCGGGTGCACCGACGGACATTGTGGCCGGAAACTGGATTCAAATATCGAGCGACATTCACGGGGCGAGTACGTGGTATTGGCGGAGGCAATCACGATGAGCTCCATCGCATTGGCGCCGCACCCAAAAACCGTTCTCGGTTACGATACGCGTTCGTTGCGCAGCGCGCTCGTGATGCGGGCTGTCGATCTTGTCAATCCCTTCAAGCGCGCGCAGGAATTCAAGTGGATAGGACCATGCGTTGTCTCATCCATCGCCGGACTCGGCGATCTATTTATTCACCTGCCGTTGATCGCCGGGATGGTGAACGAATGTCGCCGACGTGGCATCGCCGTGCGCGTGGCGCTGCGTCCGCCGTTGGCGGTGATCGGTGAGATGTGCGGTTGGGACGTGATCCCGTTTGATGATTCACTTGTCGATCTTTTCAAGACGCCCGAAAGACATCGGCCGACCGACTTGCTTCATCGCATTCGCTCGCTGCGACGCGAGCCGGCGGCACTGTGGATCGATCTGACCGGCAACGCGCTCAGCGCTCTCGCCATTAAATGCACATCCGCACGCGCGCTGGCCGCGCGCACCACACGCGGTGGTCGCAGCATGATCGATCATCCGTTGCCGCATCGCTTTCTGGAGAATGAGTACGACAACCTCGAGCGCGTCGCCGATTATCTCGGGTGCGATTTGGACCGGACGATCTACCATCGGCTGCGCGGTGAACCGATGCCGGAAGCGAACGGAACAGTCGTTCTCTCTCTGACCACGGCCTGTCCATGGAAAAACTGGCCGCTCGAAAATTTTCTCGCGGTGATCGACCACTTTCCTAACGTGCGCTTTGCTCTGAGCGGATTCGCGCACGAAGTGGTCGCCGAGGACCAGGAAACCTTGCGCGCGATTCGAGCGCGCCCGAATGTCGTCGATTATCTCGATCGCCTTCCGGTTTCCGATCTCATTCGCCTCGTCGCGAGCGGCGCGGCTATCATCACCAACGATGCGGGCGCAGCGCACATCGCTAACGCTTTCAGCAAACCGGGCGCAGTTCTCTTCGGTCCGGCGAGCCCGGGCGCGTTTGCGTCGCGGGATGGTCTAAAAGTTTTTCACGACAGCAGTTGTCCGCTGCACCCGTGCGTCCAGTGGCAGTGCACGCGTCCGGCGGAATGGTGCATGCGGAAGATTTCGGCGCTGGATGTAATCAATTATCTGGCGGCGCTCGCGGCGTTTCGTTAGGCGCGAAGCCAAAGTTTGTCCGCTTCGATCACGCAGCCATCTGCCTCCAGCTCGTTAGTCGTGGCGTATTCGCGAAAGCCGCGGCGCGAAAGCATTTCTCGCATCGGTTCGTAGGTTCCTTGAGGCCCCATCGACACCTCCAGTAGAATGGCAGCGCAACGTTCCCACAGCGCGCCCATTCCTTCGAGCGCTTGCGGCTCGGCGCCTTGGAGATCGAGTTTAACGAGGAGACGGGAACCGGAAATGTCGAGGCTGTCGAGCCGCACCGCCTCCACCTCCCACGCCGGCGCAGCGTCGTTAGGCGCGACAATTTCTTCAGTAACAGTGCACGATGTCGATCTTGCCGTCGGTTGACGCAAAAGAAGTCGCGTTGGTTCTTTCCAAAGAGCAGCCTCCACCACTCGATAGCCGTTCCCTTTTAAGATGGCGGCGGAAGCCGGATGCGGTTCAACGCAAATCAGCTCGGCGTTTGGCAACGCGGCGCGAACGATGTCGGCAAATTCTCCAATGTTGGCGCCGCCATCTATCACGCCGTCGAAGTTCAGCGCCCGTAAATGCGAACGCAGCTTTCGGTGCCGCTGCCACACTCGGGCAAGAACGTCGAGCGGATGCGCCAGAAATGGAATCGCGCTGCAAAATTGCAGAAGCCTGATTCCGAGTTGGTAAAGCAACGTGTTCACGTCATCGCCGGTCGAAGATTTTTCCAAGCCATCGTTGCGCCCGGCGGACAGCCCAGATCGGTAGCGGCAAGCGCAGTTTCCAATATAGGCGTTGGCCCGGCGTAATTCCCTCGAAGAAATTTTCCTGGATGTGACGATCGGCCATAGCGTTTGCGATTCTTTCTCTCGGATGATGCAACGGGAATTCCACCGGCATGGTCGGTAACTGCGCGGCGCGGGTTTGCGATTTGGTGTGGGCGGCATCGGCTCCGAAGCCAATGTTGGCGACCAGATTACTTCGCGGAACGATCGATAGCAGATCGTGGCGCCAACAACTGAATAACCAGGGAACATCCCACGTGCTCAGCCCGTCTCGCTTGGCGGCGTAGCTGTCGTCGAAGTGGCGTCGCCAGAAATTCTGCGCGATTCGATTGTCGATCTTATCCGTTAGCCAATTCGTTCGTCGCAAGCCGGGCCATTCTTTCATTTGGTGATCGCAAAGTTGCCAGGCGCGCCGCCAGGTGGCCCAGCCCCAGATGTGGCAGACGCGCGAGAAGTAATAACTGTCTTCGTTAGGCGGGGCGGTCGCGGCCGGATCGAGATTTGTCCCGCTGATCGCGCCAACATGTCGATCTTGCGCGCAGTGTTCGAGTAATTCCTGACAGAACGGAAAGAACGTTGCCTCTGGCAGACAATCGTCCTCCAGAATAATTGCGCGCTCGGTTTGCTCGAAAACCCAGTCGAGACCTTCCGAAATATTTCTTCGCAAGCCAAGATTCTGTCCGGCGAAACGGCGAAAAACCTGACAAGGCCAGTCCACGCCATCGATAATCGCGCGCGCGGCCGCGCATCGCGCTTTGTCCGATTCGACCCTTGCCCGCGCTCCATCTGCGACGACGAATAACTGTGGTGGTCGCGCCGCCCGGATGGCAGCAAAAACTTTTTCAGTGCGTTCAGGCCGATTAAAAAGAATTAGAACGACTGGAGTGCGGAGAGCATTGTCCATTGGCCGGCGTTACCAGCTTTACACCGGTCTGCCGTAAACAGCGAGTATCTCCGCCGGCATGTTTAGCGCGCTTTTTATTTCGACGCCGCCAAGCGTTGTCATGACATATGCGGCTTCACAAAGAATGGCGTAACATTTTGCGCTCGGCTCTGCTCCGTGTAACGCGATTAACATTGTCGGGTGTGCGCGCGCGAGGAGCGCTTTCGCGCCGGCCAGAACTTTCGCTTCCGCGCCTTCGACGTCGATTTTCAGGAATGTTGGATCGACAATTGCATTCTCGGCGAGGAATTCATCGAGCGAGATCGTCGGCACTTGGAATGAATCCACGGGTTCGGTTGCAATGCCGCCGGTGAAATCGTTTTCGCCGCGCGCAAACGCGACATGGCCGCTTTTATCGGACAACGCGCAATCGCTCAACGTTACGTTGTCGATCTTATTGATGGCAAGATGACGGCGGATCTTGCTCAAATTTTCCGGAACAGGTTCAAAGGCGAGCACCCGTCCGCGCTCACCGACCATGCGCGACATTCCCAAAGTGTAAAAGCCGGCGTTCGCGCCGATATCGCAGACGGTGGCGCCGTTAGGCACAAGTCCGCGGAGAAGCCGTTGCTTGCGATACTCGTAAAGGCCGAGCCACTCGGGCGCGTTCGCGGAGCCGCGAATCCAGAGTTGGCCGCGATTGATGCCTAACGGAACACGCATGGGCATGTCCGCCGGAATGAGATGGAGAAATCTTCCCGCGAACCAGAGAATTTTCTCCACGAACAATGCGCCCGACCTTTGCGTTAACACGGCGTCATTCATAGCGCAGCGGACGGAATAACACCGGCAAAACTAACATGGCCCGAAGCTGCAGACCGAAAACGGGGCGCGTTTTCGCTTGCGCGAAATTCAAGAGGAAGGCCGAACACGCGACCGAGATCAATGTCGCGACGGCCGCGCCGCTCGGTCCGTAAGTCGGAATGAGGAGCAAATTGAGCGCGACGTTGATGACCGCGCCGATCGTTGTTCGCAACGTGGCCAGCCAGGTCAACCCTTCGGTGATGTCGTAGCCGCTTTGCATGATGCCGATGAAAACAAACGTCGGCGCCCAGGCGAGAATGCGCAGAACCGGCACGGCTGAGGCGTAGGCTTGACCAAACAATAATGGAATGAGCCACGGCGCGGTGATGGTTAAAACCAACGAGAGACCGAGACCGACGACGATCGTGCCGAGAAAAAGTTTTTCGAATTGGCGATGATAAAATTCTGGCCCGCGCCGGCGCCAGCGCACCAGCAACGGAAAAAGCGCGGGCAAAAATGCCATCGGCAAAAGCGCACAGCCTTCGGAGATTTGCGCGGCGGCGGAATAAATTCCGGCAGCTTTGTAGCCGGCGATTTTTCCAAGGAGAATGACATCTGAGCGCATGTAGATCATGACCGCGAGCGACGCGAGCAACAGCGGCAATCCCTCGGCCATGAGGCGGCGCTGCTTGATTGGCGCGTAGCTCACATCCGTTGCCGACGAATTTCTGCGGCGACGATACGCGACGAACAATGCTCCGCCGACAAGCGCGGCTTCGACTGTTTCGAGCGCGGCGAAAACTAACAACGGAGCGTTGGCCGCAAGCGCAGCGACTTTCAGCGCCGCGCCGAGCAGAATCGGTAGGGCGCGACCCAAAAAAATGGAGCGAAAACGATGTTCGGATTGAAAAGCGAAATCGAACACATCGAAGGCCTGAAAGAGCAAACCCCCGCCGGCCAGAGCGGCGATGGCCAGCGTGACGCGGTCGCTGATTCCGATGACGCACGCGAGCAGCATCAAAACATAACTCGACGACGCGAGCGTCAGCTTGAGGAAGAACGCCTGACGTAGAATTGTCGATCTTAGCTCGGGCATTTCGACGAGATGGCGCACGATCACGCGATCCAAACCGAATGCCGCGATGACGCTAAATATCCTAACGAACGCAAGCCCGAAGGCGAAGGAGCCGAATTGTTGCGGACCGAAATGGCGACTCAACGCGATCGTGATAAAAGCGAGCGCGGCGACGCGAACCGCTTGATTCAGCAACGACCAGGCGCCGTTCGAAAGGATCGTGGTCGAAGAAGTCTTCATGCGATGGCGGGACGCAACCCATCCAGCTCGTTAGTCCGCGAACGCGCGGGACTTTCGGCAAGATCGACAATCAACTGTGTCCATTGGTCGATATGAGACTGGAAAGGTGCGTTCTTTGTTTCTTCGAGCTCCCTCGCCATTTCGCCGGCGAATCCAGTGCAAATCAAGCGACGACCAGCGGCAAGACTGTTCCAAATTTTCGAAGGAAAAATCGCACGCTGAATTCGCGGACTGGCCGCGACCAAATGCACTTCATGACGAAGTAGATCGTGTTTTAATTTTTCGGGATCGCTGTGTAGAGGCTGGACTTGCAGCCAGTTCGGAAGTTGACGCGCACCGCGGCCGTCCGCTCGCATCGTAATTTTATATCCCTCCTCACGCAGTTTCGCGCAGGCCGCGACCAGAAGATCGACATCGTGGCCGTAGCCGAGGTTGCCGGAATACAACGCGGTCTTCGGTTCGAACGACATCTGTTCTTCAAATTGAAGCGTCGGCCAGTTGCGAATGATGACTGAGTTCCGCGCCGGACCGCCCAGGTTCGCGCCGATCTTTACGACCCGATCCCATTGCGAAAGGAGATGGTCCCAGTATCGACTGAAAGCGTAGCGCGCAGCCGCAGGATATTCGCGAATGCCGCGAATTAATTCCGGATAATAATCCTGCAACCAATAGACGGCATGCGCGCCGCGTCGCTTGATCGATTTGGAAAGATGGACGGTGTTCGGCGGTGCGCTCGTTACTACGACGACGTCGCCAGCCTTAACGACATTGTCGATGTAACGAGCGAAGGCGCGTTTGACCGAAGCGTATTCGACCAGCGTCTGCGCAAGATTTCCGCGGCGGCCGCGATAATGATCGAGATGAAGAACCTGCCCCGGCGGTTTGTCCCGGCCTAACGACCGATAGTTTCCGCTGCCGCCGATTAAGCGAACGTCAGAACCTTGTTCGCGCAGACGCGTCGCCAGTTGTTCGGCGTAGAGTCCGGTCGGCGCGGCGTCCGGCCAGATATACTGGGTCAGGATGTGGACCGTGGCCATCGCGTGCCGTCAGCTTGCGAGCACGCGCGGATACGAACGCGATGTCTGCTTTTGCATCGGCGCACGAAATTTTCTGATCTGGATATGATACGCCTCGCGATGGTAACGCAGGTTCGCTTCCAGAAGAACGCCGGCCAGTCCAACAAAGATCGACAACGTCATCAAGCTCGCCGCGAGCACAGCGAGCGGGAGACGATTGACCAGACCGGTGTGAAAATATTCGATCACGGGCAAGGAGCCGGCGATCAATCCGAAGGTCGCGATGGTCGCGCCCATCGTTCCAAAGAAAGCGAATGGCCGATAGTCGCGAAAGAGAACGACGAGCAATCGGAGAATGCGTAATCCGTCGCGGACGGTTTTGAGTTTTGATTCCGAACCGTTCGCGCGGCTCCGAAATGGCACCGGGATTTCCGTCATGGAAAAATCTTTGTCGACCGCTTGAATGGTCAGTTCGATTTCGAGCTCGAACCCGCGTGAAAGAACGGGGACGTGTTGGTAGAAGCGGCGCGAGAAAAGTCGCAGCCCGGAAAAAAGATCGAGCGGCTTGAAACGGAAAACGAAATTCAAGACCGAAGCGAAGATCGACATACCCCATTGATGCATTGGCCGAAAGACATCGTCCTGGGCGCTGCGAATTCCGGTGACCATGTCGACCGGTTCGCGCGAATATTCTTCGAGCAAAAGTTTTGCTCCTTCGGCGGGATAACTTCCGTCACCGTCTACCATCAAAATCAAATCGGTATCGACGGCGGCAAGGGCGGTCGCGACCGCGCGCGCTTTTCCACGTCGCTTCTCGGTAATGACAGTTGCGCCGGCCGACCGGGCCGCCGCGGCGGTGTTGTCTTCCGATCCGTTATCGACGACGAGAATGTCCGCTTGCGGAAAGGCGGTGGCGTATTCGCGTACGACCGAGGCGACGCCGAGTTCCTCGTTGAGGCACGGAATAAGAACGGTCAGTGTGGGTGAGGCCATCGCAAACGGAATAATCCGTGCGATCTAAAGACCATTTTCCATGCCGTCCCGCCCGCTTTCTCGCGCTGCGGCCGGCTCGCTCGATGTCGATCTTAGCGCGATTTCCCGAGGAGGGAATTCGCGGTCGAAAGGAGGGCCTTGTCGTCGTTGTCGCCCAACCCGTCGAGGAAATTTCGGATCCGCCGGAACGATTGACGCAGAAAAAGCTTGGGCGCGCCGAAATCGCTCGCGTCCGAATTGCCATTGCGATGGGACAATTTTAATTCCGAATCGTAACGACTGAGCACGCAGGTCGAGGCAAACAAATCCATGGCCGCGCCGGCAATCCGCTCCTGGATGAGTTGCATGTCGAGAATCGGCTCGCGGTAAGTGACGAGGGCGCGGTTGACCGAGAAATTGAATCGACGAATCAATCGGCCGAGCTCGCGCGCTTCGCCGCGGAGCGCATCACTCTCAACCGGCACATCGGCTACACGCACAGTTGCGCCCAGACGGCTCATTCCCGCAGTCCAAGCCTTGCCGAGGCCGCGTGATGGTTTCAACATCGTGTCGTAAATTTCCTTAAACTCCATGCCGGGCCCGCGCATGCCGACGAGCGCGACGAACGAAGTCAGCACTTCGTTAGACCCTTCGCCGATTTGGTTGATGCGCGCGTCGCGTAACATGCGCTCGAGTGGAAGATCGACAAAGTAAGCCGAGCCGCCATAAATCTGGAACGTCTCGTTGATCGCGCTCCAAAGCCGATCGGTGGTGAACACTTTCAGCATGGCCGTCTCAAGCATGTAATCTTCAAGACCGCGGTCGATGAACGAAGCTGTCACCGTCGTCATCGCGTCCATCGCGTAAGCGTCCGCCGCGATGCCGGCGATTTTCTTTTTCACCAAATCGAAATCGCCCAATGTCTTGTTAAATTGCCGGCGCGTATTCGCGTGTTGAATGGCGAGGCGCAGACACGTCTTGGCCGCGCCCGTGCAACACGCGCCGAAAGTCGTGCGCCCGAAATCTAACACCGTCAGCGCAACGCGTAGGCCCTTGCCTAACGGACCCAGAACATTTTCTTTCGGCACCCGCACATCGCGCAACGCAAACCTTCCCGTAGCCGTCCCGCGAATCCCGAGCTTTTCCATGCGCGGATCGAGCATGGTAAATCCCGGCATGTCCGGCGTGACGAGGAATGCCGTGACCGCCGTTTTATCTGACCCCGGCACCGGCGTCCGCGCCATCACCGTCAGCACCTGCGCGATCGCTGCGTTGGTGATGTAACGCTTCTCGCCATTCAAAACATAATGCGAACCATCTTCGCTCGGCGTCGCGCGCATCTGCACATTCGCCGCATCCGAACCGGCTTGCTCTTCCGTTAACGCAAAGGCGCCGAGATGTTCGCCCGTTACCAATTTCGGCAGCCACTTTTGTTTTTGCTCGGGCGTGCCGAACAACAACAGCGCGCGAATGCCGATGGAATGGTGCGCATTCACGAAAACCGATGTCGACGCGCAACGGCTGCCGAGTTCTTCGAGAATCCGGCAGTTCGCCATTTGCGAAAATCCGTGACCGCCAAATTCTTTCGGCGCCGTCATTCCGAGAACGCCGACGCGCCCGAGTCCATCGATCACGCTTCGCGGAATGTCTGCTTGTCGATCTATCGCGGTCGCATCGAGGCTGGCATCGAGAAATTGCCGTACTTCTCCGAGCGCTTTATCCAACTCAGTTTGTTCCGCCGCCGCGATTCGCGGGTACGGCATCACCCAATCGGCCACGAAACTTCCGAGAAACAAACCTTTGGCGAAGCCGAGCGCCTGCGGACCGGCAAAAAGAAGCTCCTCCGCTTCCTGGATTTCTTTCTGACGCAGCGCTTCAGTCTCGGTCATCGTTCCACTGAACGGAGCCGCGCGTTTCCGTCAACTACACCCCTGACTCGTGCCGCATTCGGTGCACACGCCGCACGCACCCGCGCGAATCACTTTTTCGCTGCCGCAATGCGAGCAAGGGATGTCCATGAAGGTAAGAATTGGCAAACAGCGGGTCGCTGAATTACTCTCTATTTGTGTCCACTGAAGAACTGCTCAAGCGCATCACGATCGATCCGCGCGTTTGCCACGGCAAACCCTGTATTCGCGGGTTGCGCTATCCGGTGCCGATGTTGCTTGAGCTCATGAGCGGCGGGATGACTCAGGAACAAATTCTCGCTGATTACGAAGACTTGGAGCGCGACGACTTACTGGCTGCGCTCGCATATGCGGCGAGAATGAGCGACGCTAAGCGGGTCGCGCTCGCCTGATGAAGTTTCTCGTGGACGCGCAATTGCCGCGTCGCCTGTCCCGGAGCTTAACGGCCCTGAATCACGACGCGATTCACACGCTTGATCTACCGCGACACAACTTAACGCCGGACGGCGAGGATCCTTGAAATCTGCGCACGAGAAGACCGCATCCTGATCAGCAAAGACATGGAATTTGCAGATTCGTTTCTTCTCAAGCGCCAACCTTCACGGCTGCTCCTTGTCTCGACGGGAAATATCGCGAACAACGAACTCGAAACGTTTTCTGAGGCATTTCTCCAAAATTGCCGAGGCGTTCGAGGCCTGCGCGTTTATTGAGCTCGATCGATCCGGCATGACCATTCACGTTTGAAGAGCTCGGCGTGCCGCCCAACCCGACACGCGAGGGCGCGTGTGCTCCCTGGATATTCGTGTCATTCGCGGGGCTACCCGCTTCAACTACATCCCTGACTCGTGCCGCATTCCGTACACACGCCGCAGGCGCCCGCGCGGATCACTTTTTCGCTGCCGCAATGCGAGCAGGTGATGTCCATGAACATGTTGCCGAGCGCTTCCTGCACCCGATCCGCATGGCTGCAGCCGTTGGTCGCGATTTGCGGCCCGCCATCGTTCGAGACGTGATTCGTTATCACATCGATCAATTCCTTTTCGCCCGTGCGCGCGAGATCGGACACCGGCCTATTAAGCGCCTTCTTTTCCATCTCCGGAATTTCCTTCATCGCCAGTTCGGTTTGGCCGCGGCTCGGCGACGTCGCTTCCTTGTAGCCTTTGATGAATTGGCAGGCGAGATAACGAAAGACGTAATCGGTGATGCTGGTCGCGTTGCGAATGTCGGGATTTTTCGTGAACCCACTCGGCTCGAAGCGTTGATAGGCAAATTTTTTGACTAACGACTCCAGCGGCACGCCATATTGCAACGCGATGGACGTGAGCGTTCCGACCGTGTCCATCAATCCGCCGATGGTGCTTCCTTCCTTCGACATGGTGATGAAAAGTTCGCCCGGCTGGCCGTCTTCGTAGAGACCGATGGTGATGTAACCTTCGTGGCCGGCGATCTCGAACCGATGCGTTAACGACATCCGCGTGTCCGGCATGCGATGCCGAATTGGTTGATCGAGTCGACTGCGCACCATCGCCAGTTCTTCTTCCAGCTCGATGATGCGATTTCGTAATTCATCCGGCTCCACCAGCGCAAAATCGACATCTTCATTTCCGCCCATGTGTTTCGTCTTGCGCGTATTCAACGGCGCCGATCTTTTCGAACCATCGCGATACATCGCGACCGATTTCAACCCGAGCCGCCATCCTTCGATGTAGCTCTCCATGATGTCTTCCACCGTCGCCGCTTCCGGCAGGTTGACCGTTTTCGAAATCGCGCCGCTCAAAAACGGTTGCGCCGCCGCCATCATCCGCAGATGTCCCATGTAACCGAGCGAGCGCGTGCCGCGATGCGCTTTGAATGCGCAATCGAAGATCGACAAATGCTCCGGTTTTAATCCCGAAGTGATTGTCGATCCATCATCGGAGTCGGTCACGTCCTCGATCGTGTCGAACGCATCGATGTGCGCGAGAATGCGCTCAATTTCTTCCGAGTTGTAACCGAGTTTTCCCAACGCCGGTTTCACCGTCTGGTTCACGATCTTCAACATGCCGCCACCGGCCAGCAGTTTGTATTTCACCAGCGCGAGATCGGGCTCGATCCCGGTCGTGTCGCAGTCCATCAGAAAACTAATCGTCCCAGTCGGCGCGAGCACCGTGACCTGCGCGTTGCGATAACCAAAACGTTTGCCGAGGCGCGCCGCGGAATCCCAAGTCTTGGCCGCTTCTTTTTTCAACTCCGCAAATTCTTCGACATCCTGGATCTCGTTGACCGCGCAGCGATGCAGTTCGATCACTTCGAGCATCGACGCCACATTGTCTTTCGCCGCCGGTTTCGCGACACCCGCTGCGCGCGAATCGCGGTAACCGGCAAACGGCCCGATGTCGCGCGCGAGCACTGCGCTTTGTTCGTACGCTTCACCGGTCATGATCGATGTGATCGCACCGCAAAGCGCGCGACCTTCCGGGCTGTCGTAGCCGTAGCCGTAGCTCATGATGAGCGATCCGAGATTGCTGTAGCCAAGTCCGAGCGTGCGGAAAATGTGCGAGTTCTCCGCGATCTCCGGCGTCGGATAACTCGCATGATCGACAAGAATTTCCTGCGCGGTAATGAAAACGCGCACGGCCGATTTGAAACTCTCGACATCAAACGCGCCCTCATCGGTTTTGAACTTCATCAAATTCAACGACGCGAGATTGCACGCCGTGTTATCGAGAAAAAGATATTCCGAACACGGGTTGGTCGAGTTCTGCCGATCAGTTCCTTTGCAGGTGTGCCATTTGTGGATCGTAGTATCAAATTGCATTCCGGGATCGCCGCAGACGTGCGTGCCTTCCGCCACTTTGCGCAATAACGTCCGCGCATCTTTGCATTCACAAGACCGGCCATCGCGCACATGTTTCGTCCACCATTCCCGGCCCTCGATCGCCGCGTTCATGAACTCGTCGCTCACGCGCACACTCAGATTTTCGTTTTGATACATGACCGAGCCGTAAGCGTCGCCGTTGTAACTGCCGTCGTATCCTTGCTCGATCAGCGCCCACGCTTTTTTCTCTTCCTTCTGTTTCGCATCGATGAATTCTTCAATGTCGGGATGCCAATCTTTCAGCGTGTTCATCTTGGCCGCGCGCCGCGTTTTGCCGCCGCTCTTCACCACGTTCGCGACCTGATCGTAAACTTTCAGGAACGACAACGGCCCGCTCGGTTTCCCGCCGCCGCTCAACTTTTCTCTTGTCGATCTTAGCGATGAAAGATCGCTGCCCGTGCCGCTGCCGTATTTGAACAGCATCGCTTCGCTCATGGCCAATCGCATGATGTCCTCCATCGTGTCGTCGACCGATTGGATGAAACACGCGCTGCCCTGCGGATATTCGTATTGGCTCCTGGCCCGCTCCGCCTTGCCGATCTCGCGATTAAAAAAGTAATTGCCGGCGCCC